>DASYVJ010000093.1:0-30458 GCA_035937155.1 Candidatus Dormiibacterota bacterium
ATCTTTATCGCCGCGCTGGCGTGGCTCGGGTTCCGGTTGGCTACCGAGCATTCGCGCATCGCCGAGCCGGCGACTGAGACCTAGCGGGGCCACGGACCATTCTGTGATCCATTGATCAGGCTTCGGGCGCAGCTCGGACACTGATCCGAGCGTCAACTTGTCTTGTCTTGTTAATTCCTCGCGCGTGTGGCTTCGACGCTTGTCGCGGGTTTGACAGCTTATTTGACAGCTTAATCAGGACATTCCGTGACGCGCTGGGACACTCTGTGACACAAACGCGTCAGAGCGCCGAGTACGTGAGTCACGCCCTGACGCGTCCAGACACGTCCAGACAAGGAGGGTCAATCTCCTCTTAATCCCAAGGTTCAGGGTTCGATTCCCTGCGCGAGCACCATTTTTGGGTCAGGAGATGCCCCTGCGCGACAGGACGTGCCATTTGATGCGGACCGTTGTCGTCAATTGGGCGTGAGTCGCACAGCGAAATCAACCTGTTGCACGCACGAAACGCGTCACAAGGCGTCAAATTTTCCGAATGGAGCGCCAGCTGTCTACGTTGCAGCCCGCACCCATCCACGATCGACTCTCAGTGACTGCGGCACCTATGTCACGTGCTTCAGGTCGCGGTGGCGGTTGCATACTGCGGGCGCCCGGTGGGCCGGTAGACCTGGATCGTTACCCCCTTCGGGGTGGCTCGCGAGTCGACCAGGTCAAGCGCTATGTCCGGGCCGGTGTCGGGGAATAGCCGCGTGCCCTGGCCGACGACCACCGGGAAGGTGAACAGGGTGATCTCGTCGACAAGCTGGTTGTCGAGCAGCCACCGGATCAGGGCGCCGCTGCCTTGCACCTGCAGCTCGCGTCCGGGCTTGGCTTTCAGCTCGCGGACGGCGGCCGCGACGTCACCGGAGAGGACGGTCGTGTTCGCCCACCGCGGTTCGGTGAGCGTGGTCGATGCGACGTACTTAGGCTGCTTGTTCAAGGCCGTCCAGATCGGGCTGTCGCCCGGATCGTCCCACGTTCCCCAGGAGCCGGCGAAGATCTCGTAGGTCCGCCGGCCGAACAAGAACGCGTCGGCGCGCTGGAAGATCTCGTCCATGACCGTCCCGGCTTCGTTGTCGAAGTGGGCCCATCCGCCGCGCTCGAATACGCCGCGCTCGTCCTCGTCCGGCCCGCCGGGCCCCTGCATCACTCCGTCAACGGAGACCTGCGTGGTGGTCGCCAGTTTCATCGTCGCAGTTCCCTCCTGGGTGAGTTTGTCGTTGGTTGGGTGGTTGATGTGGTCACAACGGTTCTCCTCTGGATCTAGCGCTGGATAGTTTCTTCGGCGAGGATGGCATCGATCTGGCCGACGGCCTGGCTCAGTCCCTCTTCCGTGCCCATGGCCAGGACCTGCTCCATGGCCTCGGTGCTGGGGAACACGATCTCGATCGACATGCGCGTGCGTCCTTGGGCGACCTCCTCGATGCCGACGCGGATCGTGTTTATCGGCATGTCCGTGTTGGGCGTGCCGTCCGGGTTGGCAAAGCCGGCGCGGAAGAGAATGCGACGCGGCGGCTCGACCTCGAGGACGTCCCAGTAGCCGTGCGGCTGGTCGCCCGCGGGCCCGGTCATGTGGGCCTCGACGCGACTGCCGGGCGCCAGGTCGTGTTTGGTGAAGGTGGCAGGGTAGGTCGGCGGCCCCCACCAGCGCTCGAGCTGGCGCGGATCCGCCCACAGCTGCCAAATGCGCTCGACCGATGCATCGAATTCGGCCTCAACGGTCAGGGTGAGCCTCTGGGGATCCTTGCGGACAGCGGTGACGGTCATCGTTTGCTCTCCTTTGTCTCCACGGTGTCGATGGCGCCGGCCGTCTCGGCGATGAGCTCGTTCATGCGGTCGATCCGAGCCCGCCACAGCTCCTCGTACTGGTCGACCAGGCGGCGCGCAACGAGTAGCGCCTCGAGGTTGGTGCGGACGACCCTGCGGCGGCCGATGCGCTGCTTCGTGATCAGGCCTGCGCGCTCGAGAACTGCGACGTGCTTCTGGACCGCCGCGAAGCTCATCGGGTAATGGCTGGCCAGCTCGAGGACGCCCTCCTCGGCGCTGATCGCGCGGCGGACGATGTCGCGGCGTGTGTGATCCGCGAGGGCGGCGAACACGCGATCGGAGTCCGGCGGCGCGATCTGCACTGATACAACCGTACGGTTGTATCAGCGTTGTGTCAAGCCTCGAAGCTCCGGTCGCAGCGCGTGAGCTCGCGGCCCTCGAGCTCGTCGGCTTCGCGCCACGCCTGCATCCGCCGCGGGTGCATTCGGAAATACAGGTAGCGCGTGGTTAGTGTGACCGGGAATTCGGTCAAGCGGTCGCATATCGAAAGGATCTACACGGTCAGGCTTTCGCGCCCGGATGCGCCTCGCGATGTCATAGGGTCGGATCGGTTGCTATTCGATCTGGCGACTCACTCCGGCGATGAAGGCGCGGATGCGGCCTACCGTGCCCGCCGCGACGGTCCTCACCGCCGGCACAGGTCCGGAACTCCGAATTCGATCGCTGCTTCATCGCCGAGGCTTGCGCTATCGCCCACGCGCGTCCGCCAAGGCGATAACCGAGTTATCGGGGATACAGTGTGCCGTGCCCCAAATGCCCAGCCTTGAGGAGGAACACCATGAGCAAAAAGAAGGCCACGCAGACATCGGTTCGCCGCACCGCCGGCAAGGGAGACGCGTTGTTGTCAGCCGAGGAACGAGCCGCGATGAGGGAGACCCTCAACGAGCGGCGACGGGCTCGCTCAGGCAAGGTGGACGGGGAAAGCGACGTACTCGCGAAGATCGCCGAGATGGCGAAACCGGATCGCGTCATGGCCGAGCGGATCCACGCCATCGTCAAAGCCAAGGCGCCGACTCTCAGTCCGAAAACTTGGTACGGCATGCCCGCTTATGCGAAGGACGGCAAGGTCATCTGCTTCTTCCAGAGCGGAGCAAAGTTCAAGTCAAGGTACGCGACCTTCGGTTTCCAGCAGGACGCAAACCTCGATGACGGTGACTTTTGGGCTACCTCTTTTGCAGTGAACAGACTCACCCCCACCATCGAAGAAAAGATCGGCAAGCTGGTCAAGAAAGCGGCCGGTTGACGTACGTGGTAGCTCGCTCTCTCGTAATTGGTGACTCGGTGCAGACATTCGCTGCGTGGTGAGCCGTTGGGAGAGTCAGACAGCGTCTTCGAAAAGCGCTAGGAGCTCGTGCGTTCCGTTGTCCTCTTTCAGGCGACTCAGCACCCAGACGGAGCCGTGGAAACGACCTCGAGTGTCGCACTCGTTGCCTCCAGGGTCCTGCCGGACAGCTTATTTGACAGCTTACTCAGGACACTCTGTGACACGCCAGGACGCTCTGTGGCGCAGACGCGTCAGACCGGCGAATACGTGAGGCAGGCCCTGACACTTCCTGACGCTTCCTGGCAAGGAAGGTCAATCTCCTCTTAATCCCAAGGTTCAGGGTTCGACTCCCTGCGCGAGCACCATTTGTGTGTCAGGAGATGCCCCTGCGCGACAGGACGTGCCATTTGATGCGGAACGCTGTCATCAATTGAGTGCGAGTCGCACAGCGGAAACAACCTCTATCACGCCCGAAACGCGTCACAACGCGTCAAATTGCCTGATGCACCGACAGGCAGTCGACAGTGCCCCTGGTTCTCGTCTCTTTCGCCGCTTGCATTTGCCATCTCGGTCGAGGACCCGTGATGTCTGGAGAGTGCTCGGCCCCTACGCGGATAGGCCGATCGCTGCGGGCGCATCGCGTACCCAGGGGGCCTACAGGTGGTGGTCAGTCTGCCGCGATGCGTCACGTTCGCGACATTTGATTGCAGTCAAACTCACCGTCGATGACCTACGTCGCTTTTCTGAGGGGCGTGAACGTCGGGGGCAAGGGCATCGTCTCGATGGCGGCCATCAAAGAGGCCCTCGTCGCCCTCGGTCTGTAAGATGTACGGACCTACATCAACTCGGGCAACGTCATCTTCTCGACCCGAGCATCGGACGCTCAGCAGCTCATGGCCCGGATCGAGAACGCGCTCGAGCAGCACACGGGCATGGCGATCAAGGTGCTCGTCATGGACCACAAGACACTGAAGAAAATGGTCGACGCGATTCCGCGTAATTGGGTCGACGACAAAACGATGCGGACCTATGTCCTGTTGCTATGGAAGGAGCTCGACGATCGCAGGATCCTCGACCGTCTCCCGATCAAGCCCGGCGTCGATGAGCTCAGGTACACGCCTGGGGCCGTCGTCTGGCGGGTCGATCGCGAGAACGTGGGCAGGAGCCAGATGAACAGAATCGTCGGCACGCCCCTGTACAAGAAGATCACCATCCGCAGCGCGAACACGATGCGAAAGCTCAACGAGCTGACCGCGACACCTACACGGCTTCCCGCGGCTGGCTGAAGTAGACGCCCGCCACTGTCCGCCACATCAGCGAGCGACATCACGGCCTTGTGTGGGCCGAGGGGCAGGTGTCCCGTGAGGGACCCAGCTAACGGGCAGTCCCTCAATGATCAGGGAGCGTAGCTACTGCCTCGATCTCAACGAGAGCGCCCGGTCGTGCTGGAGTGACAGCAAGGACAGTGACGACGGTGCGGTGGTCGCCCCACACCGAGCGGGTTGCTGCGTATGCTGCCCCCGCGTCGGTTCCGGCGGCGAGATAGATCGTCAGTTTGGCAACATGCTCGGCGTCAGTCCCGGCCTCAGCGAGCACGGCGAGCACGTTGCGCATGGCCTGCTCTGTCTGTGCCTGCAGTCCGTCGAGCAGAGCGCCAGTGCTGTCTGTTCCGTTCTGCCCGCCCACAAAGAGCGTCGGCCCAGCAGGAACGATCATGCCTTGCGCGAAGGCTGGACTGTTATGCAGCTGTGGGGGGTCGACCGGCGTGGGTTTGGTGGTCATGGTTCCAGCCTCCCGCATAAAAGCCGATCCGCTGACAGCTTATTTGACAGCTTACCCGGGGCAGTCTGTGACACGCCATGACGCTCTGTGGCACAAAGGCGTCAGCGCGCCGAATACGTGAGGCACGCCCTGACACGTCCTGACGCTTCCTGGCAAGGAAGGTCAATCTCCTCTTAATCCCAAGGTTCAGGGTTCGACTCCCTGCGCGAGCACCAACATGCAGTGTCACAGCGTCTCAGAGAGTCTCCATGTGGCGCCTAGAGTCTCAAGTGGTCGGCCTCAGCTTGTGGCCGATCGGAGGTTGACACCTTATCTGACACCTTGACGGTTGAGAATGCGCCTGCGGATGGCCTCCAACCGGACCCAATCTAAACTCGGCAACAGCATTCCTGAAGGCGTGGAACCCCACAGCAGGTACTGAATATCCCAAGGTTCACTTTTAGCGCCGGGAAGCCTCAAGTCCGCTTCAGCGACTCAAGAAATTCCTGTGCGAGGCCACTCTACGACCTGAGTCAAGGGCTGAGAAGTCGGCCCACGGTGCCGAGCGCGAAGAGGGCTCCGAGGGCAAGCAGCACAAGCCCTCGGATCCTCGCGTTGGACCGAAAGAAGCTGTGGCCGATGCCCAGCAGCCAAATTGCGGCAGGGATGCCTTCGAGTGTTTGCCACAGGCCCCTAGCAACGATCAGGTAAAGGATCACGAAGTCGCCTGTTATGGCATCGCGCTGTGACCCCAAGGCAGCCTGGTAGGCGCGCATAAGGGGCGGTGCGGCGGTGCCTAGAATGACGGCGCCGGTCGCCCCGATCAGGATGTAAATCAGACCCGCGAAGCTGCACAAACCGATGAATCGATCTCCCTTGAAACGCTCGCGGAAGTAGACGGCGAGCGGCCCCAGCAGGAGATAGCCTATGAGGTCCAACGAACTGGCCCAACGGATCAGTTCTGCGGCTGCAGACCCTCGCGTAACCAGGCCTCTCGGATCGCTGAAAACCTTAGCCTCGAAGCCTGAGGCAGCGAATATCAAGAAGCCGCTCGACCCCATCAGCACGATGCCCGCAACGGCGGCGGTCGTGGCAAGTCGACCAGTCAGCCTTGGCACAATCCCAGGTTACGTTTTCGGAGGCGTCACGACTTGTTCTCTGTGAGGCGAGCGTAGCTGTGCGGTTGCGGTCGGCTGGGATTGCGCGAGAGACCGGCTGAACAGACTGACATTTCCCGGCCAATCTCCCGGCTACTCGGGAACCCCACGGATGACATGGGAATACGACCGAAGCAATCCTTGCTGGCGCATGCGCCACGGGCGACGTGGCTGTGACAACAAGAGTCAGGAGGTTCGCAACATGTCGTCTTCCAATGTCTTGAGGCTCGGCGCCTACGCGGGCATCGCCTACGTGGTTCTGGTGATGGTTGGCTTGATCGCCGGCAACCTCGCCAGTCCGGCGCCCCTTTCCATCTTTCGGTCGGCGTCCGAAGCAGCTCGGATCGCCGCCGTCGCAACACCTCAGGGCGTCTGGATCGGCTTGGGAATCGCCGTGCTGTCGGTTCCTTTCTTCGTCGTTTTCGCCGTTCGAATCTGGATCGCACTCCGGGGAGCCGCGCACACCGGCCTGCTCCCGACTACGGTTCTGATTGCGGCCGGCGTGGCTGCGACGCTCTACCTCGCCTCCTTCGCGGTGGCGGCGGCGCTGGATGCCAGTGCCGGCCACGGCCTGGACTCGCAGGGCGCGATGGTCCTGTCCTACCTGCGCGGCACCATGGACATGTTGAGCTGGCCGGTGCTCGGGCTTTTCCTCGTCGCGGCCGGCGTGGCCGGCGTGCGGGACCGCTCACTGCCGACCTGGACCGCCTGGGCGGCAGTGGTGGTGGGCGTCGCGGCGGCGGCCGTGGCAGTGGCGGCCACGTCTGACCTGGCACAAATGGTGCAACTCCTGCCGCTGCTCTGGATAGTTGCGACCTCGATCGCGCTCGTCGCTCGACCCGGGCGTGCAGCGCAGTCTTCGAAGGTCATGATTGGCGCGTGATCGGGCGCTGGTGGGGACGAGTGCTGACGGCCGGTGGTGTGCTCTGTGCCCTGCTGGCCGTCGCCCTTTTCCTGCTCGGATTGCCGCTTGTAGGGGCCGCGCGGCCCGCGTATTCCGCCTACGCAACCGCTGTTTGCTTGACTTTCAGCCTGGTCTGCTTCGGATTGGGGGCGGTGGTCGCGGTCCGTTCGTCGGATCCGATGGCCAGGTACGCGGCGGTCATGCTGGCCATGTTGGGAGGAGCGGGGCCGCCATATACGGACCCCCTTTCGGCGCGTCCCGGACTCTTCGTGCCCGCCCGGCTTGGCACGTTTCTGCTCGTAGCGACGATCGTCGGATTCCTGCTGATCTTCCCGAGCGGGCGCGTACGCCCGCGGTGGGCGCTCTGGCCGGCCCTTGCCCTGGCCGGCGCGACGCTCTTTGTCATGCTGTCGCCCAGCGTCTACCCACCAAGCCCGAATCCGCCGGATGTGCTCGGCCTCCTCATGCTGGCCGGCTTAGGTGGCGGCCTGGCCGCCCAAGGCTGGCGCTGGTCGCGAATCTCGGATCGCGAGGCGCGGCGCCAGACACAGTGGGTGGTGCTCGGGGCGGCCATCGCGATAGCCGTTCTCACCCTGAGCGTCACTCTCAGCGGTCGGTTGCCGCCGCGCCTCGCTGACGAAGTCAGCTTCACGACTGTGAACCTCGGCTTGCTGGCGATTCCGGTCTCCATCGGCCTCGCGGTGACGCGTTATCGGCTCTGGCAGGTCGACTTCTTCGTTAACCGCGCCCTGGTCTATGGAGCGCTCACCGCGATGCTTGTAGCCGCCTACCTGGCGATCGTGCTCGGGCTGCAGGCCGTGTTGGCGGGCAGGGGCCAGGCGGTCATCTCGCTAATCGCTGCCGGCCTGGTGGCTGTTGCCTTCCAACCACTCCGGCAGAGCATTCAGCGCCTCGCGAACCGCCTCATGTACGGAGAGCGAGACGAGCCACTGTCGATTCTCCTCCGGTTAGGCCGGACGCTCGACGAAACGGTCTCCACCGAGACGCTGCTGCCGCGCATCGTTGAGACGGTTGCCGGGGCCCTGCGGATCCCGTATGTCGCCGTGGCTTTGCGGGAGGACGATGAGGATGTGGTCGCGGCGTCTCATGGGCAGCCAACCGAGGACTTGCTCCGGTTGCCGTTGACACACCAAAGAGCGCTTGTGGGTGAGCTGCGCCTGGCGAACCGGGGCCCGCACGACGCCTTCTCGCCGGCCGACCTTGAGGTTCTTCGCGAACTGGCCGTACATGTGGGCGCGGCGGCCAAATCGGTCCTGCTCACCCGAGAGCTTCAGCGCTCTCGCGAACGCTTGGTGGCCGCACGCGCTGAAGAACGACGCCGACTCCGGCGCGACCTTCACGATGGCCTCAGCCCGCAGCTGGTAGGTGTGGCGCTGAAGCTCGACGGAATCCGGAACCGGCTCGAGGAGATGCCCGAGGTCCGGAGGGAATTGGATGAACTTGCCGACCGGACTCGGGCGGCGATCGCGGACGTGCGCCGTATCGTGTACGCACTCCGACCGCCTGCGTTGGATGAGCTCGGCCTGATTGCGGCGATCCGGCAATCCGCGGACGTGGATGGGTCTGGGATCGATATCTGCATCGATGCCCGTGAAGGCCTACCAGCGCTGCCCGCGGCGGTGGAGGTGGCCGCTTACCGCATCGCCCAAGAAGCGGTGACCAACGTCGTCCGTCACTCGGGCGCTCGCAACTGCCGGCTGAGCGTGACCCTTGAGGGTGGAGTGCTGCGACTCGAGGTGTCCGACGATGGAGCGGGACTCTCACCGAATGCGTCCGCTGGCGTGGGCCTCAGTTCGATGCGCGAACGCGCCGAGGAGCTGGGCGGGCGACTGGAGCTTGAAACAGCGGTCGGAGGCGGCACCCGCATTGCCGCGCTCCTGCCCTGTCCAGAGGTTGCCTGATGGCCACGCCGATCCGCGTCCTGATCGTAGATGACCACCCCGTTTTCCGCGATGGCATGCGTGGCCTGCTGGAATCGATCCCGCAAGTGTCGGTAGCCGGCGAGGCCGAGAACGGACCGGAGGCCGTGCAACTGGCCGCAGAGCTAAGGCCAGACGTCGTGCTCATGGACATCGGGCTGCCCGAGATGAACGGGATCGAAGCGACTCGAGCCGTGATTTCGGCGTGTCCGACTGCTCGCGTCCTTGTGTTGACCATGTATGAAGAGCCCGACTCGGTTTTTTCCGCTTTGCGCGCTGGTGCCCGCGGTTACCTACTAAAGGACGCGCGCTCAGACGAGATCGTCCGGGCTATCGAGGCGGTCGCGCAAGGCGAAGCGATCTTCGGACCAGCGATCGCTGAACGCCTGGCGGCCTTTTTTCGCGGTGGGGGCACCCCGCGACCGCCCGCTGCGTTTCCGGAACTCACCAGCCGAGAGACGGAGGTCCTGGACCTTATCGCCCGCGGCATGACCAACCAGGAGATGGCGGCCCACTTCAGCGTCTCGCTGAAGACGGTCCAGAATCACGTGTCGAACGTCCTGGCCAAGCTTCACGTTGTCGACAGGACGCAGGCAGCCCTGCGAGCACGGGAGGCCGGACTGGGCTGACCGCCGCCCGGCGCGCCGCTGAGTCGGGGCGGTCAAGGGAAACCCGGCCGCCCAACGCCCGACCTGTAGGCCACCACCACCGTTTGCCCGCGGGGCCCGTCGAGTTTGGATCGCTACGACGAACTCGACGTCGCTGGTCCTCGCGAGATCCGCGACAGATTCCCAGCCAATTTCCCGGCCTCCTGGGAAAGCCGCCGATGACACGGGAATGCGACCGACGTAATCCTGTTGGGGCATACCACATTCTCGGAGGAGGTCGACTAATGAGACAAGCGATCTGGAGTCGCGTGGGTCCGGTCACCGGACTGCTGTTCGTCGTCGTGCTGCACATCGGGTTCTTCATCCACGGCTATCCGGACGTCCGGCCCACCGATACCCAGCTGGCGAACTGGCTAGCGAGCGTCGACATGAACAGGTTCGGCCTAGGCGTTTACATCGAGGCGCTGGGCACTCTGCTCTTCATCCCATTTGCCGCATGGCTGTACAGTCACATCCGCCGGCACGGCACAGGATCGTCCTGGCCGGCCGTCGCTATGCTCGCCAGCGCCACCGGTTGGGTGATCCTCACACTGCCCATCGACGAACTCTATGTCGGCATGCTGGGGCAGGCTCGCAAAGGGCTCGACATCCACATGGCGCAGACGGTGGTCTCGATCAGTCAGGCCTCGTATGACATGACCGCAATCGTCCTCGGGCTAACCCTCGTCGCTGCCGGCGTGTCGATCCTCGGCGGTGGGGTAATGTCGCGGTGGGCCGGCTGGGCGGCGATCGTCATCGGTCTGACCGAGGTGTTGTCGGCGCCGTTCGGCACCGACTCCACACCGGCGGGTTTGCTGCCGTACTTCTGGGTCCTTGCCGTCGCCGGCTACTACACCTTCCGGCCGGGCCGGGCGCGAGAACTTGTCGCTGGCATCGCCCAGCCCTCCCTGACAAGCGGGCTGCCGGCCACAAGGTAGGGATCGCGACTTAACCGATTCACGCTTTCTGAGTTCACCATCCCGAGACGCCCGCCCGAGTTGCCTCCTCGGCGCGGGCGCAGGGGCGCGTTACGGACGCCCAGGTCGATGAGGTTGCGTCGCGCAGGCGGGAAGGCGGTTGGGGACCCTCGGGGGTTGACACCTTATTTGACACCTTGACCGCGAGACTCCCTGATCCTCGCTGAGACTCCCTGAGACGGTTGCGTCATAAATTCAAGTTCGATTGAGACGCCCTGATCCTCCCTGATCCTCCCTGAGACGCAGTGTCGGGAGACTCTTAATCCCAAGGTTCAGGGTTCGATTCCCTGCGCGAGCACCAACATGTAGTGTCACAGCGTCTCAGAGAGTCTCACTGTGGTGCCTAGCGTCTCAGGTGGTCAGCGTCAGCATGTGGCAAATGAGTGGTCGAGACCCTATTTGACACCTTGACGGTCGAGAACGCGCCCACGGATGGCGCCCAACCACATCCAATTTGAACTCAGCAACGGACTTCCTGAAGGCCGAGAACCCCACAGCAGGGGATCAATAATCCCGGCCCTCGCTGACCATGGTCAAGCCGCTGGAGCGCTTCGGCGTCGAGTACGCGGAGTATCGCCGAGCGATGCCCCGGTTGGTGGTCGCGGATGCGCACTTGGAAGCGAGGGTAGTCGAAACGCCACGCCCCCGCCGTGCGGGGTCACGATCGAAGTGTGAGGGCCAATCGGGGTGGCGGAACCGGGCTTGGAACGCAAGAGAACTTCGGCATACGCTTCTCTTGTGACGGCCTGTCCGAGGTGTGGCGCGGACAACCCCGACGGCGCCCAGTT
This sequence comes from Candidatus Dormiibacterota bacterium, assembly GCA_035937155.1. Lineage (GTDB taxonomy): Bacteria > Chloroflexota > Dormibacteria > Dormibacterales > Dormibacteraceae > Palsa-870. The sequence goes on from DASYVJ010000093.1 coordinate 11,302, forward strand.
CTGCTCCTCGTGCGGAACCAAGCTGCGCAAGGGCTCACAGGCCCGGGAAGAGCGCAAGATCGTGTCGGTCCTGTTTGTCGATCTGGTCGGCTTCACCGCGCGCTCGGATCGAGCGGACCCTGAAGATATCCGCGACCTCCTGCAGCTGTACCACGGCTTGGTCAGAGAGCAGGCGGAACGGTTCGGCGGTACCGTGGAGAAGTTCATTGGCGACGCGATCATGGCGGTATTCGGAGCTCCGCTCACCCATACCGATGATCCCGAGCGAGCCGTGCGGGCCGGCCTCCGCGCTTTGCAGGCCGTGGAGGAGCTGAATCGCCAGCGACCAGGTCTGGGGCTGACGGCCAGGGCGGCCGTCAACACCGGGGAGGCAGTTGTGGCGATCGGTTCCGGCTACGAGCGAGGCGAGGCGCTTGCCCTTGGTGACGTGGTGAGCACAGCCTCAAGGCTGCAGATGTCCGCGCCGCCCGGCCGCCTGGTTGTTGGCGAGGAAACCTACCGATCCACCCGCGACACCATCCGATACGAGGAGCTTGGCCCGCTCGGGGCCAAAGGGAAACGGGATCCCCTCGGGGCATGGCTGGCGGTCGAGCCCGTCGCCGGGCCAGCTGAACGCACGATGCGTGCCACCCCCCTGGTTGGCCGCGATCGTGAGTTCGGTTTGCTCCAATTGGTGTGGGAGGGAGCGATCCGGGAGAACCGTCCCCACCTGGTGACCGTGATCGGACCGCCGGGAATCGGGAAGTCAAGGCTGTCCCGAGAATTCGCAACGCTTGTAGAGCAGGGAGGCGGCCGGGCCATCCGCGGCCGCTGCCTCCCCTACGACACCCGAGACGTGTACGGCGCCTTCGCCGAACAGGTAAAGCAGGTCGCGCACGTCTTTGGGCAAGAGCATCCCGAGACCGCGAGAGGCAAGCTGGCTGAGGCGGTTTCCCGGCTGTTCGACGAGGCCGAACGCGAGGAGGTCACGCGCTGCCTCTCCCTGATGCTCGGGCTTGGGCTCGATCCACCGGTGGACGAGCAGGTGCTCCTGCTGTTCTCCGCACGGAGGCTGGTCGAACGATTGGGGATCGCGCAGCCCACGCTTCTTGTGTTCGAGGACGTGCACTGGGCCGATGCGGGTCAGCTCGACCTCATTGAATACCTGGCCGTGCACGTCAGGGAGGCGCCTGTGGTGCTGCTGGCGCTGGCCAGGCCCGAACTGCTCGACGGCAGGCCCGCGTGGGGAACCAGGGTGCGCGAACAGACCACGATCTCCCTCGATCCCGTGTCGGACACGGATGCAGCGACTCTCGTCGGCCACCTTCTGGGCGAAGAGCTTCCGCCTCACCCGATCGGGCGCTTGGTGGAGGCGGCCGGAGGAAACCCATTGTTCTTGGAAGAACTCACCGCAGGATTGCTGGAGGGAGCCGATCTGGGCGAGGAACTGCCGACCACGGTCCGCGCAGCCATTGCCGGCCGCGTGGACGCCCTGCCCCCGGAGCATCGGAGCGTCCTGCTCGCGGCCTCGGTGGTGGGGAAGGTGTTCTGGCGGGGGGCTCTGCGGGCAGTGGGGAGGATCGAGGCGATCGACCAGGGGCTCGATGCTCTGGAGACCCGAGACCTCATCCGGCGAGAGCCCATCAGTCGGCTAAGAGGCGATGTCGAGTTCAGTTTCAAGCACATGCTGATCCGCGACGTCTGCTATGCCACGCTGCCTCGAGCCGAGCGGCGAACCGCCCACGAATCGGTGGCCCGTTACATCGAGCATGTGACAGGCGAGAAGGACAGGGAGCTCGCCTGGCTCCTGGCTCACCATTGGGAGGCTGCGGGAGACCTGGCGCGGGCGGTCGACTACCTCGTGCTGGCCGCCGAACGGACGCAAGAGGCGATGGCCGAGCACGAGACCGTGGATCTACTGGAACGCGCCCAGGGCCTCGCGGCAGATGAGGACACCAGAACCCGCGTCCAGCTCCTTCTGGCCCTGGCCCGAGTCAGATTCGAGGACTTCGATCGGGCCGCAGTCGAGCTCGAGGCGCTGATCCCGAAGGTCCAGGGACGGGACGAACTGGATGCCCTCCTGGGATTGGCTCGGTGCTACCACTGGACCGAACGGACGACGGAAATCCTGGAAGTCGGGCGGCGGGCGCTGGAGATGGCCCAGGGTCTTGGCGTCACAGAGCTTGTCGGCCCTGCCATGGCCCGGTTGAGTCAGGGTCATGCGATGCGGGGTGAGGAAGGTGACCTGGACCGCGCGATCCAGCTTGGTGAGCGGGCCATAGAGGTGTGGGTTCCCGGCATCAGGCTCGACGACATGGCGGAGCACAAGCACCTCCTAGCCGACCAGCACTACTGGACTGGCCACTATGGGCGCGCACTGGACCTATCTCGGGCGGCGCGCGAGCAGGCGGTCGACCCCAGCAGTGCAGAGGCCCTCCTTCGTGGCGGCGGAATGGAAGGCCTCCTGCTCACAGCGATGGGCCGCTACGAGGAGGCGCTGGCGAGCTTCGATAAGGTCATCGCACTCGGCCGGGAGATGGGCAGGCCCGTCCGCGTGCTTCTGAATTACTCAACGATGGCATTTCGGGAGCTGTACGACCTCGACGAGGCCCGCCGGCGAAGTGAGGAGTCTTTAAGCCAGCAGGGCAGGTCGGCGAGCTTCCACATGCCGTGGATGAACGCGGCGGTCGACCTGATCCAGACCGACCTCATGGCCGGTGACGTTGGCGCGGCCGAAGTGAGGTGGCGGGACTTGTGGGACAAGGTCCTGGCTACGCCTGCATGGGAGCGGTGGTTGCTCGGTGGCAAGATGGCTGCGCTCCGTGCCGGGATCGCCCTTGAGACGGAAACTCCGGAGGCAGCTGCGGAATGGGCGCATAAGGCCATCGCCATGGCCCGCCCGGTCCGGCGGACGAAGTACGAGAACGTCGCGCGCGCCATATTAGGCAAGGCGTTGCTGGCGATGGGGCGACGCCACGATGCTTTGCGTGAACTGCATGAGGCGGTGAGGGGCGCCGATATGCTGGGAAATCCGGCGGCGCGATGGCGATCTAGAGCCGACCTGGCCGCGGCCCTCGACGCCGCCGGGGACGACGTGGGCGCGGAAGGGGCGTTCCGCGAGGCGGCTCGCATCATCCGCGAGGTGGAGGCGAGCCTTGCATCGAAGCGTGCAAAGCGGTTTGTGGCCACCCCCCAGGTCGCCAGGGTGCTCATAGCCCTGAGGTGAGGCTGTGAGGCGCCAAAGTGTATAGCTCATGCCACCAACGCATAGATGTGGTGAAGTCCGCTATCGGTCGTCAGATGGCGAGATCCGCGGACCTCCCGTGCACTTCAGAGCCAATCCGCGCTGAGGTGGTCGAGTCGGCGTGGAAATCAGATAGCTCGGCGGCGAAGTTCTTCCGGACGCAACAGCGTTATGCGACCTCGCTCGACCTTGAGCAGGCCCAGCGAGCCAAAGTGACTGAGGGCGCGATTGACGTTTTCACGACTGGCACCGACCAGGCCGGCGAGTGTGCGCTGCGACAGCGGCAACGCGATCAGCGTTCCAGATCCGGACCGCTCACCCCTCCCCGAAGCCAGCTCGAGCAGTTTGCGCGCGACTCGGCCGGGGATATCGTGAAAGGCCAGGTCGGCAAACTCTTCGTCTTTGCGCCGGATTCGACCAATCAACTGGGTCACGACCCGCCACATGATCTCTGGGTGGGTTTGCAAGAATGCGACAAAGGCCCGCCTGTGGAGTAAGAGGCACTCGGTCACAGTCAGGGCCTGCGCGTCAGCGCCCCGGAGTCCGCCCTCCTCCAGGAGGGCGAACTCGCCGAACACGTCCCCGGTCCCCAGAACGCCGAAGACGACTTCGCCGCCGGCCTCAGTCGTCCGTGCGATCCTCACCTCTCCGCTGGCAATTACATGAAGATGGTCGCCAGCATCACCTTCGCGCAGGATGTAGGAGCCTGCCGCGAAGCGCCGCGTTCGCACGTCGGCAAGTAGGGCCTCGAGGTCGCCGGAGGGCAAGCCCGAAAACAGCTCAGTGCGACCCAGCAGCGCGAGCGTCTCCTCTTTGCCTTTCATCTCACAGTCGGATTGCGACCTATCGCTTCGCGCCAGTGTGGGCGCGCGCGGTGAGGCCGTCAAGCTGACTGAGGATCGGAGTCAGAGCGTGTCGAACGGCACATCCGTCTTGTGCTGGTCGGCACAGCCGGCGGCAATCAGCCTCCTTAGTCTCAAGACCGGATGGCGGTCATCACTACACGAGGAGGAACGGAGATGAAGTCGGTTTATGGACGGAAGCTGCTGGCGGCGAATGCGGGAGTGCGTGAGACCTGGATGGATCGATTCACGCAGCTGGAGCCCGAAGGCGGATTCGGCGCGGTCGTCCAGCGGGCTTGGAGCCGCAGCGCTCCGACGCCCAATCGGGCAAGCCCGCTGAATTCCCTGAACGGACGAATGGACATGAAACCGGTCTATGGACAGAAGTGTCTGTCGGCAGATGCAGGAGTCCGCGAGACCTGGATGGATCGGTTCACGAAACTGGAGCCCGACGGCGGATTCCGCGCGATTGTCGAGCGGGCTTGGAACTGGAGCACTCCAACGTCTGATAAGCATCTGACAACTCTGGCCGCTTAAATTGCTCGAGCTCAGGCGGGATACAAGCAGGCGGCCACGGCAACGACGGCAATGCGCGATGAGGTGACCGTCTGGCAACTCTCCGGCGGCTACAAAAGTGGCTAGGGGTTTATCACCATCAGGTCAGTCCGCGACGTTGTGCGGCGCTGAGGCAGATAAAAGGGAGCGCTCTGTCGCTCTCCCGGGTCGCGCTGTTAAGACAGAGTCGCCGCTGGGTTTTGGACACGAACCGTCACACCTTAATTGACACCTTGACGGGGAGACTCTCTGATCCTCTCTGAGACTCCCTGAGACTGTTGCGTCATGAATTCAAGTTCAGTTGACACTCCAGGAGACTCCCTGATCCTCCCTCGAGGGACTCTTAATCCCAAGGTTCAGGGTTCGATTCCCTGCGCGAGCACCCATATGTCCAATATGTTGTGCCTGCGCCGTCCTGCAATCTACATGTTGTGGTCAGTCTGCCGCGATGCGTCACCTTTGCGGCATTTGACTGCTTCGTTTGACAGCTTCGCCGGCACAGAGTGAAGGCTCCGCCACTACCGAGGTCCGTTAGAGAAGAGTCAGACTTGATTTGGCTAGAACCCGAGCCGCGCCAGCGGCTCCACCAACTCCTGTTCCTCGTACGCGAGGTGGGATAGGAGCGCGTCGGTGAAGTAGTCAATCGCACTCTGGATGGCGTCATGGTTCTCCGGTCTTGTCATGTGTTCAGTGAGCGCCCGGTCGACCTCCTGGATCGCGTCGTGGATAACAAGGTGCTCCTCGGTCAAACGATCGATCACTGGCTTGAGCAGCGGCTCGCGGCGCGTAAGGTGCGGAAACATTGATGCGTCTTCGGCGCCGTGGTGCAGTGCGACGATGCCGCAGTAGCGGGCGCAAAATGCCCCCAGCGTCCAGTCGTTCTGGCGGAGCGCCATCTCGTTGAGCGCCGCCCTGGCGTCCCCGGCACGCATCGCCCCGTCGCGGACCTGCCGCAGGATGTCCCGTAGCTCTGACAGCTCGCTTCGGAGCAGGTCGTGCACCTCGATCAGCTGCTTCCCGTCACGACGTCCCTGGTCTGTGTAGTTCACCTCCGGGCCCGACCGGTCCCGGTGCGGCCGGGTCGAATCGTCCCACGGAGCCCGTTCGCTGAGGCGGATCCGTTTGTCCGGCGTGGGCGCCACCCCCAACCGCTCATCCTCGGTCTCGAAATGCGTCGCCGTCTGCACCGGCGCGCTCGCGCTCACCAGGGACGATCCCACCGCCGCATGCGGAGGGCCCAATCCGCGCAGCCGCGCCTCCTCGACAGCCTCTCGAACGCGGGGCGCGACCTCTGCAGCGAAGTCCGTCATCGTGCGTGGATCGTTTGCGGTCACGATGAAGGTCGCGATCCCATCTTCGAGCGCAAGCCTGGCGAGCTCCGCGGCCATCTCGCGCGCAGGCGCTTCATATGTTCCCAGGTTCAGGAGCCGCCGGATCGCGCGCGGTTCGCGGCCGGCGCCGGCAGCCGCCGCGTCGATGATGGCGTTGCCGGCGGCGATTTCGCCTGGTTTAAGCCCGCCGATGGTGGGCAGCCACCCGTCGCCGAGCCGGCCGACCAGCCTCAGCATCCGGGGCTTGAACGCGCCGACCCAGATGCTTATGTCGTGCACCGGCGCCGGGCCCGCGGAGGGCGCCGGCCAGCCGGTAGTGCTTGCCCTCGAACCGCGCGCCTCCCCGCTTTCCGGCGTCCCACAGCTCGCGGATCACGTGGATGGCTTCCTCGAGAGCCTCCACACTGTCGCCAAGATCGAGGCGTCGGCCGCCCATCGCCTCGATCGCGTCCCAGGCCATGCCCGCGCCAATACCAAGCTCGGCGCGTCCGTGGCTCAGAATGTCGAGGCTCGCGACCGCTCGCGCCAACACGGCCGGTGGCCGCAGCGGCAAGCTCAGCACGTTGGCCGCCAGTCGGACGCGACCGGTCCGCGCGGCCACGAAGGACATCAGGGTCAAGGTGTCCAAAGAGCCTGGCGAGTAGGGGTGATCGTTGAACGTGACGAGGTCGTACCCCACCTCTTCGGCGAGCGCCGACAGGGCCACCACGTGGTCCGCCGACTGGGCCGCCGGCGCAACGAAGACGCCGAACTGCAGGTCGTGCCCGTAACCAATCACTCGATTCAACGTCGATTAGGCTCGAGCCTGTTCAAACTCCGACCGGGTCCCTGACCAGGATCACGGTCGTTCGGCCGGGAGTGAAATCGCGCTCCAGGATCAGCGTCCGCGTCCACGCCGTATGGATGCCCAACATTTCGAGTAGCCGAGCGTCCTCGTACGGAAAGACGTGCTCCTGGATCCGCTGAAATGCAGCGTCCAGGTTGGGCACGATCTTCTGGCTGCCGACCACCAGAATCAGCTTCTCCGCCCCAGTAGAGATGGCGCCGATCTGGCTCCCGCTGGCGGATACAACGACCAGCTGGCCGGCCTCGGTAATGGCCTGAACACTGTTGATCATCAGGTCCGGAGTCGCGCCGAGCTTGACCATCTCGCGGGCCTGGGTTTTGCGATCCATCTTCAAGGTCTGTCTGCGGACGAAGTCGTACTCGTCAGACCCCATCAGCGTGTCGAACAACCCAATGTCCTCGAGTGTCTTCGACTTTCCGGAGTGGATCTGAGCGCCGTCGGGAATGCGCTTCAACACCTCGGCCTTCGCCTCGGCGCCGGTCTGCACGACGACGACATCAAAGTTGCGCGCACGCAGGTTGGCGGCGAGCGTCTCGAGCTCGGCGTCGGACGCCGACGCCGTGAAATCAGTGGCGGTCATTGACATTTGCGAACCTTCTCCTTACAACAGTTGTCACAGCAACTATAGATGGAACAAGGTTGCGCAGTCGAACTATTCCAACTAGCGTGAACGAGGTGAAATTGAAGCCGCAGGGGGCGAGCCAGGACCAGGTCGGTACCTGGATCAACCTGCATCAGACGTTCCTCGTCATCCAGGCGCGTATCGACGAGCGCCTCCGCGCCGAAACCGACCTCTCGTGGCCTGAGTTCGAGCTCCTCATGCGGTTGGAGCTCGCGGCCGACCACCCGCTCCAGATGAGCGAGATCGCGGCTCAGTTGGTGGGCAGCCCGAGTGGGACGACGCGAATCGCCGACCGGCTCGAAAAGGACGGCCTGATAGTGCGCGAGACGCCGCGCGAGAACCGCAGGATCGTCCGCGTCCAGCTCACCGACCATGGGCGGAAGGTGCTCGGCGAGGCCGAGCAGACCTTTCGGACCACCCTTCACGAGACCTTCGGCAGCCACCTCGCCGACAGCGAGGTGGCCGAGCTACGCCGCGCCCTGCGGCACCTGCTCGAGAAAAACGGCGCCTGGCAGGAAGCGCGCTGCAACCCGACCCTCGGCAAGCCGCGCTAGACCAGCTCCTCTTTGACAGCTTCACCGGGAGACTCGTTGAGGCATCGGGAGACGCACTGAGACGACTGCGTCATAACCCGATACGGGAGAGACGCGCTGACATGCCCTGAGCTGCTCTGAGATGATCTGTCGGGAGTCTCTTAATCCCAAAGTTCAGGGTTCGACTCCCTGCGCGAGCACCATCATGCAGTTGATCGCAATCTCGCCAACGTTGCCACTTCCGATGAGACGTGAATGGCCTCGCTCCCTGGTCGACTTGCGCCGGGCCAGAGGCAGGTCTATGTTCGCGGCAGACCCGATGCTGGAGGAGGGCCCATGACTTCGACACTCAATGCCAACTCGACGCCACAACCATCGGCCGAGATGCTGCGGATGCTTAACACGTTCCTGACGGTGCAGGCGCTCCACGTAGCCGCTTTCCTTGGCGTGGCCGACCTCCTTGCCACTGGATCGAAAACTGTTGATGAGTTGGCAGCTGCGACCAAAGCAGATCGCTCATCGTTGCACCGTTTGCTGCGGATGCTTACGGGGCCAGGCGTGTTTCGGGAGGAAGCGGACGGGCGCTTCGCGATTACGCCGCTCGGCGCGACGCTCCGAAGCGACGGCCCCGATTCCGTCCGCGAATGGGCGCTCTTCGTCGGGGCGCCGGAGATGTGGGCGGTATGGGCTGGACTGCGCGCCAGCGTCATGAGTGGAGAGGCATCCTTTCCAGCCGTGCATGGCGCCCCGATGTGGGAGTACATCGCCGCACGCCCAAACCTAGGCGAGGCGTTCAATGGATGGATGACCAGCCAGTCAAGGCAGCACAACTCGGCCCTGGTGGCCTCTTACGACTTCTCGCCATACCGCGTTGTCGTCGACGTTGGCGGGGGCCAGGGCTCTACGCTGGCGGCCGTCCTGAGCGCGCATCCGTCACTTAGAGGAGTCCTGCTCGACCTTCCGCAGGTGGTGGCCCGCACGACTCCGCTCGATGAGGCCGGGGTCGCTGATAGGTGCGAGGTCATCGGCGGCGACATGTTGCGCGCGGTCCCCGAGGGCGCCGATGCTTACCTCATCAAGCGGGTGCTGATGGACTGGGGTGACGCCGACTCAGCGACCATCCTTCGCCAGTGCGCGCGTGCGATGGCGGAGGGCGGAAAAGTGCTAGTGGTCGAGATGCTGATGCCCACTGGCAACGATCCGAGTCCGGCCAAGCCTTTTGACATCTTGATGCTGCTCAACCAGCCTGGTGGCCGAATCCGCACCGAGGGAGAGTTCCACGAGCTGTTCACCGGAGCTGGTCTACGACTGTCAAAGGTCGTACCGACCACCTCGCCAAACAGCATCCTCGAAGGGGTGCGAGCGTAAACGCGGGCACGAGGCCCAGGTAGGGATGAGCTCCACGGCCGTTTGACTTCTTGGAAACCCCCGCCTAGGTTCGTGACCGCCGGGGTTTGACAGCTTAGCCGGGACACTCTGTGACACGTCAGGACGCTCTGTAGCACAAAGGCGTCAGACCACTGAGTACGTCAGGCACGCCCTGGCACGCCCCGACGCGTCCAGACACGGACGGTCAATCTCCTCTTAATCCCAAGGTTCAGGGTTCGATTCCCGACGCGAGTATTTGACTTCGCCTGGACGTCGGACGATGTCTGGTGAGGGCAGGAATGGGGCCGGCGCGAACGCGCCTCTAATGACGCGTAGCCGCCTTCCTTGAACCTCTTGACTAGCTTGTGTGAATCCACCTGCGGGAGATGCCGTGATCACGGGCCAGCGCAGTGGGGCTGCGACCTTCGAGGACAACTGCGTCGACGATGTAGCGACCGAGTGCGGACATGCGCCACCTCCGAGCTTGGTGGCGAGAACTATGTCGTGCGACATAAGGGAACTATGTCGTGAACTCACACACCTGCGTGAGCACCATCAACGCTCCGTCGAGCGCCACTTGCACGGTAACTGGCTATGAATCGTAGTCGTGGTGAGGAACGCGCGAGGATGAGCGGGTGAATACTGACACGCTGCTCGCCTTCGTCCGGTTCCACGCGTGGGCGAACGACCGGATCCTGACTGTGGCGGCCGCACTGTCGGATGACCAGTTTCGTGCACCGGGGAAGCTAGATCACGGCAGTGCCTTTCAGACGCTACGGCACCTCGTCGACGTCGACTGGAGTTGGCGGGAGTTCTGCATCGGGAACGATGTTGGGGACACATGTGTATGGGACCACGGGTACGTGCTCGACGACCTGCCGGCCCTCCATAGGTTCTGCCTCGAAGAGGACATGCGCTTGCGGACCTACGTGGGGTCCCTCGATGACAAGGCTCTGTCAGAGTCATTGGCCATGAGGGCGGACTTCGCTGCGCCGCGCTGGCTGGTCCTTGCCCACGTCGTAAACCACGGGACGCAGCACCGCAGCGAGATGGCTCGTTACCTCACTGAATGCGGGCACTCACCTGGTGATCTTGACCTCCTGGACGCGCTCGAACTGAGATGGCCAGGCGACCCAGCTGACCCGCGTTAACACTCCCTGACACGGCTTGCCTGCAGCTCTTAATCCCAAGGTTCAGGCTCGATTTCTGCGGGGCGTCATCGGCATCGCGGTCACTTCTGCGGCACGCCGTGGGCATCGCGCACGCAACCCCGCCCCTCTGCTCGCCCAGGCCGAAGAGTCGGCGATCGCGACGCTTGGGGCAGCGAGATTCGAGGCCGAGCTCAAGGCCGGAAAGAGCTTGAGCCGAGGCGCCGCAATCGGACTGGCGCTTGGTGAGCCGCGTCATGTTGCCGCGGCGCCTTCGGACAGTGCCGCGCCGGGATTGCTCGGGAAGCGAGAAGCAGAAGTCGCGCGGTTGGTCGCCGAGGGCCTTAGCAACAAGCAAATCGGAGCGCGCCTGTTCATATCCGTGCGTACCGTCGACAGCCACATCCGCAGCATCCTGAACAAGCTCGGGTTCAACTCACGTGCCCAGATCGCCGGCTGGATGGCCTCGTCGAATAGGTAGACGCAGCATTGGCCGAATCAGTCGTTTTCGGAATCGTGAACCTATGATTCCGGCGGAGTGAGCCCGACGCGACCGACGACGCGATACGCGAAGAGTGACGACTACAGCATCGGTTATCAGGTTGTCGGCGATGCCCCCCTTGATCTCGTCTATGTGCCGGGTTTTGTGTCGCACGTCGAAGAGGCGTGGGAGGATCCCGATTTCGCGCACTTTCTGACCCGCCTCGCCTCGTTCAGCCGGCTGATCTTGTTCGACAAACGGGGCACGGGGCTCTCGGACCGAGTCCCGGTCAATATGCTCCCCACGCTCGAGCAGCGAATGGACGATGTGCGCGCGGTCATGGACGCTGTGGGTTCGGAACGAGCTGCGCTCTTTGGCGTCTCCGAGGGTGGTCCGATGAGCATGCTGTTCGCCACCACATACCCCGAACGCGCCACGGCACTCGTGCTGTACGGAACGTACGCAAAGCGTGTCAGCGATGCCGACTATCCGTGGGCGCCCACCGAGGCCGGGCACCGCGAGTTCATCGCCACCATTGAGCGCGAGTGGGGCGGGCCGGCCCACCTCGAGTCGTGGGCCCCAAGCGTTGCCGACGACGCTCGATTCAAAGAATGGTGGGGGAAGTACTTACGCCTGGGCGCCAGTCCGGCGGCGGCGCGGGCCGTTCTTGAGATGACGATGCAGATCGACGTCCGAAGCATCCTTCCGGCGATCCGGATCCCGACACTGATCCTGCATCGTTCCGGTGACCGCCGCATCGACGTTGGTGGAAGTCGCTACCTGGCGGCACAGATCCCTGACGCGCGATACGTGGAACTTCCCGGAATTGACCATCTCCCTTGGGTCGGTGACGCCGACGCGATCGTTGACGAGATCGAGGAGTTCCTCACGGGTGCCCGTCACGCTTCCGAACCAGCGCGCGTGCTGGCGACCGTGCTGTTCACCGACATGGTCGAGTCCACAAGCCGGGCGGTTCAGCTTGGGGACGCACGTTGGCGCATTCTCATTCGCGACCACGACCGGCTCGTGCGCGCCGAGCTAACGCGCTTCCGTGGCCGAGAGATCGATCGGAGAGGCGATGGGTTCCTCGCCATCTTCGACGGCCCGGCTCGCGCGATCCGCTGCGCGTTTGCAATCGTCGGGCGAGCCCATGAGCTCGGAATCCAGGTACGCGCGGGGCTGCACACCGGTGAGCTCGAAATCATGGAGTCAGGTATCGCGGGTATCGCCGTCCACACTGGGGCGCGCGTCATGAGCCTCGCAGGCCCGGACGAGGTCCTGGTCTCGAGCACGGTGAGGGACCTGGTCGCCGGATCCGGGCTCTCGTTTTCGGATCGGGGCACGCACGAGCTCAAGGGCGTGCCGGGCAGCTGGCACATTCTCCGTGCGGAGCCGCCGCAACCGTGACAGCAAGCGAAGAGCACCCCGCCGAGATCGCAGCTCAAGAGGAGCTTCTTCGCAGCATCGACTACCTTCGCGACCTCAACCGCGTCGACATCGCGCGACTCATCGGATCGAGTGAGGACGCGCATTTCGATGTAGGCACGGTCATCGTGCGCGAGGGCGAAGTCGCGGATTCGCTCTATCTACTCGCCGAGGGCACGGTCGAGGTCAGCGTTCTCTCCGACGGCGCCGATCGATCGGTCGCATCGATCACGGCACCCGCCACCTTCGGCGACTTCGGCGTGCTGCTCGCAGAACGGACGGCGACGGTTCGCGCGGTAACGGATGTGCATGTCTGGCGCATTCCGCGCCTCCACTTCGAACGCCTGCTCCGCGAGCGGCCTGAGCTCGGCCTGGCCATTGCCCGCGGGCTCGCCGGCGCTATCGACAGGCGAGATCGCATGAGGGTGGGCGCTCCGCTCAAGCAGCCTGCGTCGTCTCAAACGATGATGGCCGGGCCTCGGTCTCGACGCTCAGGGCGCTCACGCATCATCGGGGCGGCGATCTCCATCGGTGTCCCGGCAGCGCTCTGGTTGCTGCCCGCGCCCCAGGGCCTCAGCAACGCTGGTTGGCACATCGCGCTTGTGATGGTCGGTGGGGCGATCGCCTGGTTGCTCGAACCAGTGCCCGACTTCGCGGTCGCTCTCGGGATGGCGGCGGCATGGATGGCGACAGGACTCGCCCCGCCGGCTCTCGCGTTCGCCGGCTTCGCCAGCTCCGCGTGGGTGACGGCGGTCGCAGCTCTGGGGATCAGCGCGGCGATGGCGGCCTCAGGCCTGCTGTTCCGCGCCGCGCTGATGCTCCTGCGCGTATTCCCGCCGACGCACCGCGGGCAAGTTGCGGCACTTCTCGTCGGCGGAGTCGTGCTGACACCGTTGGCGCCCACCGTGTTCGGTCGCGTCGCGACAGTGGCACCTGTCGCCCGAGACCTTTCGCAGGCCCTCGGTCACGCCAGGAAGACCGGGGGGAGCGCCTCGATAGCCTTCGCCGGGATTCTCGGCAGCACCATCCTTGGTCCTGTCTTCCTGACCGGCCTCGTCACGAACTTCCTGATCATGGGCTTGCTGCCCGCGGCGGAGCAGGCGCGCTTCGGCTGGATGGGCTGGCTAGTCGCTGCCGCGCCTGCGGGATTGCTGCTCTTGATTGGCTCGGCAGTAACCCTGTTCGTGCTGGATCCGCGATCCGGGATGCGAGCCAGCAGTGTCGTTAGGCGAACACAGGAACGGTCGCTGGGTCGTGTTTCGAGGCGTGAGCTTGCCTCGCTTGTCGCGATCGGCGTCTTTATCGTCGGGTTGCTGCTGCAACCAGTCCTGAGGCTGGACATCGCTGTGATCGGGTTGGCCTCGCTGCTGGTCGCAATCGCCGGTGGGGCCATGGACCGTCAGATTTTTCGGTCCGGCATCGATTGGGCGACGCTCGTGCTGTTCGGAGTGCTGCTGGGCGCCGGCGGAGTCTTACGGTCTGGAGGCGTCGACCGATGGATTGCGGATCTCATCACGCCAGTTGCGCGATCGCTTGGCCACCCCGCACTCGTGATTCCGCTACTGACGCTTCTCGTCATCGTCGTGCGACTTGTCCTGCCGATGGTCCCTGCAGGATTCCTCCTGTTGGTCACGCTCGTACCCGCTGCCCCACAGCTAGGTTTGAGCGGCTGGGTCGTTGGCTTCGTCGTGTCGGTAGCGGTGCTGACCTGGGTGCTTCCGAGACAGTACGAGGTGCTTCGCATGGTCCGCGAGATGACCGACGACGAGATGTTCAGCGACCGGCAAGCTCTCGCCGTAGGCGTGTCGATCACAGTGATCGCCACGCTGACACTGCTGATCTGCGTGCCTTACTGGCAGGCGATTGGGATCCTGTAGCGGCTCCCTGCGCCGCCTCGCTCTCAAGGCTGACAGGGGAGGATGACGGCCGGCGAAAAGTTCATTCTCAAGCCTGATTACGGCCGCGAACTGGCTCCTTACGGTGACCCACGGAGAAGTTCACCGATGTCCTTCAAGGAGGAGGAACACATGAGCAGTTCGTTTATCGGAAGGTTAGGCGCCGCGGGCGCGATCGCCTATGGCGTGATGGAGATCGTTGGCGACAGCTTGAGCACCACCACGGATTCGACGCAGACCCCTCAACAGATCGCCGCCTACTTCGCGGCAAATGCGCCGACCACGTCGACCTGGCTCGGCATCTACATCGAGGCGCTTGGCATGTTTGCGCTGCTCATCTTCGGCGCCTACCTCTGGGCGGCCGGCCGGGATCGCGAGGGTGGGCGCCTGCTGGCGGTCTTGGCCCTGAGCGGCGGCGTCGTACAGACTGCCGCGATGCTGGCCGCAGAGCCACCAAAGATCGCCCTCTTCTACCGGGCCGCCCAGGGAATGGACCCGCAGGTGGTAGCGACGTTGCAGGACATGCACAACGCATTCTTCTTCCTGGGCTTCATGCCGCAAGCCCTGCTCGCCGCCGCAGCAGGCGGGCTGGCGATCCGGACCGGCCTCTTCCCCGCGTGGTTAGGGTGGGCAGGCATAGTGGTGGCGATCGCGATGCTGGTCTCGATCGCGGCGCCCCCTGATTCGAACTTGCACATCCAGACCAACGTGGTCTTCTTCCTGTGGCTGGCCGTGACCGGCGGCGTGCTCTTGTGGCGCACTCCGGAGGTGGCCCCTTCCCATTCGAAAGCCCCGGCCACGGTTTAGATTCGTTCCACCGATGGTGGGCTTCTTGCGGGCGTCGTGGCGGAGTCTCGCCGCGACGCCCCGATTCGACGTGGTGCTGGTGGCGGTCGTCATCGCCGCCGCCGAATCCGAGATCTGGATTCCTTCGGGCAGCTGCATAGGCCCCGGCAGCCTTCCAATTTTCTGCAACTTCGGCCAGTCGCTCGGACCCAAGTGGGTCGAGATCGCTTACACCACGTTGGCCGCCGCACTGCTGCTGCGCCGCCGCGCGCACCCGACGCCGGTACTGCTTCTCATCGCGGGCCTGTCGATCGCGAAATCGTTGATCTGGGTGGGTTCACCAGGCTTGGGCTACTTCCTCCCGCTGCTCTTCTCCTCATACTCGGTCGGTCGCTACGACCGCGGCCGTCACCCTTGGCTGGTCCTCGTCGCCGCCGGAGCAATCGTGCTGGTGACAAGCGCCGTTCACGATCTTCGAGTGCCCGGCCAGACCGCCAGTGGCTCCCTCGCCACGTTCTACTTCGTGGTCCTCGGCGCCCTGCCGATGGGCCGCGCGTTACAGGCCAAAGACCTCCGTGCCGAGCTGTTGGAAGCTAAGGCGCGGGAGGCGGTGGCGATGGAAAGAGGGAGGATCGCGCGCGAGCTCCACGACGTCGTGGCGCACGCTGTGAGCATGATCGCCGTCCAGGCGGTGGGTGCGCAAGGCATTGTGCACAGCTCCCCGGATCGCGCCCGCATCGCCCTTGAGGCGATCGAGACCACGGCCAGGCAGTCACTCGACGAGATGCGCCGGCTCCTGGCCGTGCTCGAACCCGAGGCAGGCACGACCACTCTTGAGCCGGCGCCTGGCATCGAGGCGTTGAGGCCGTTGGTGGAACGCGTCGTCGCGGCCGGGCAGCCCGTCGAACTACGAATCGAGGGCGTTGGCGATCGACTGAGCCCGGGACTCGAGTTGACGCTGTACCGGACGGTTCAGGAAGCGCTTACCAACGTGGTGAAGCACGCTCGAGGCGCAGTCACTGAGGTATCGCTGCACCTCGCCGACGACCATGTCGACCTGGATGTAGTGAACGGGCCTGGCGAAAACGAGGAGACGAGCGGCGGCGGCCGCGGGCTACTTGGCATGCGAGAGCGCGTCGTTCTCTATGGCGGGCATCTCGACGCTGGACCGAGTCAGAACGGCGGCTTCCGGGTTCACGCCTGGATCCCGGTTGGACGGACGCCGTGATCCGGGTGCTCATCGTCGACGACCAGGCCCTCGTGCGAGACGGATTTCGCATGATCCTCGAGCTCGACGACGAGATTGAGGTGGTGGGAGAGGCCGAGGACGGAAAGGCGGCCCTGGCGGCAGTCGCGAAGCTGCGACCGGACCTGGTCCTCATGGACATCCGCATGCCCGGCCTCGACGGACTCGAGACGACCCGCCGGCTGATGCTGCAGCACAATCCGCCCAAGGTGCTCGTGCTCACGACATACGACGCCGACGAGTACGTGTATGACGCGATGAAGGCGGGGGCAAGCGGCTTTCTCCTCAAGGACGTGCGCAAAGGACAGCTGGTACGTGCTGTTCGCACGATTGCTGCCGGCGACTCTCTCCTGGACTCGGTGATCACAAAGCGACTGATCGAACGCTTTCTTGGCCGGAGCCGCCTCCCACCAGATGGCGAGGCGTTGATCCGCCAGCTGTCCAGTCGCGAGATCGAAGTTCTGAAACTCATTGCGGCCGGGCTCTCGAATGCCGAGATTGCAGAACGGCTCGTGCTGGGCGAGTCAACCGTCAAGACCCACGTGGCGCGAATCCTCGCGAAGCTAGACCTCAGGGATCGAGTCCAGGCCGTGGTTCTCGCCTACGAGGGCGGAATCGTGCACCCCGGGTTATGACAGCCCGTGAGTCCGAGGTGCTGCACCTGGTGGCGCGCGGCCTGAGCAACGCGGAGATCGCGACTGAACTACACCTGGGCGAGGCAACCGTGAAGAGCCACGTCGGCAACGTGCTTATGAAGCTCGAACTCTGGGACCGAGCACGCTGTGGTGCTGGCCTACGAAAGCGGCCTGGTCAAGCCGGGCGCCCGATCGCAGTAGCACCGTGAACCGCTCCTTGGACTTGGCCCTAAGGTGCGCACGAGCAGCGATGGAGCGGATGCCGGGGCGTTCGAGCTCGGACTCGAGCACGTTTACTGGTTTCGGCTTTCTGCCAGGGGGACACCCCGGTTCAACAGAATGAAGTAGGGGTTACTCTTGCGTCCATGGCCACACCAGACAACCGCGAGGTGATCGACAGGTTCTACAAGGCACTAAATGCGCGGCGGTTCGACGACATAACCGAGCTCACAGATCCCGACGTGGTTCAGGAATGGCCGCAATCGGGAGAGCGCATCAGGGGACTGAAGAATTTCCGCGCAGTCTTGGAGAACTACCCCGACCTTCCTAGCGTTGAACCCCAGCGGGTTGGGGGGGCCGAGGACAAATGGGTGTTGACACCAGCATGGACACCGCTACGGATAACTGGCTCGGGCGACGTGTACACCATTGAGTCGCGGATCGCCTACTCGAACGGCGAAGTGTGGAGTGGCGTCAGCATCATCCAATTTCGAAACGGGAAGGCATCAAAGCTTACTGAGTACTTTGCAGCGCCTTTCCCTGCAGCCGAGTGGCGATCGTCCTGGGTGGAGAAGATCGAATCCAATACTTAGGGTTGACGTAGCCAGCCCAGTGTGAGTTGGCAGCTAATGGCGCCGGGGTGTTCATACCAAGCCTGGGCAAAGGCCGGTGCCCGATCGCAGTAGCGCCTTGAACCGCTCCTTAGACTGCCCCTAAAGGTGCGCAAGAGCAGCGAGGGAGCCGGGATCGAACTCGCAGCCATGAGCGCGGATCAGTTCGAAAAGTGGAAGCCGAGCAATATCGCCGACTACGCCAAGCAGCACACGATCGGCGGCAAGTGGACCGCCAAGGATTCGCTGCGCTTGGCTCGTGAGGAGTTCGATCGCCTACTTCCGCAGGGCGTGGCGACTCCCGATCATCGCTTCTTTTCGATGGTCCTTTTACCTGATCGGAAAGTAGTGGGCATGCTCTGGGTCAAAGTCGAACGCGAGCCGAGGCTCGCGTCATTCATCTACATGATCGAAGTGTTCAAACCGTTCCGGCGACGAGGATTCGCGAGCCAGGCGATGAGGTTGCTCGAGAAGGATGTGCGCCGGTTAGGACATGAGAGCATCCATCTGCATGTCTTCGGGCATAACGCCGCCGCCCGGTCGCTCTACGAAAGGCTCGGCTACTTGCCCACAAACGTCCTGATGCGGAAGCGCTTTCGTACCCGCCACCTGTGAGCGCTAGAGGTCGGGGAGGTTCGCCCAATCCGGTTCAGCCGGAAGCTGCCGGTCGGGACGCACGCACCGCGCGCATCGTCGCTCGGGTGCGCGCCATCCCCGCCGGGTTCGTCCGCACGTATGGCGACATCGATCCCGCCTCGCCTCGCCTCGTCGGGCGTGTCCTTGCGACCACCCACGATGCCCTCCCATGGCATCGGGTCGTCCGCGCCGACGGAAGCTTCGCGAAGGGAAGGAAGCAGCGGGCGCTACTGCTTCAAGAGGGCATCCCCATGCGCGGCGACCGCGTCGATCTGCGTCTCGCGCGGCTGCAATCGAACTTGTAAAGGAACGGCTAACTCGAGATCAGAGAGGCGTGACTGGGATGCAGATCTCACACTCGAATTCGCCCGTCTTCCGGTCGTACGTCGCCTCCACCGGGTAATGCTCGAAGAAAGGGCGTGAGTCGAGCTGCATGCCGCTGCCGGGGAGCCAATCCCGCAACAACCATGCCCACGCATCACCTACCGCTTGCTCGCTGCCCTTGAATTTGCCAATCGCGTACTTGCCTCCGGGAATAACAGTCAGCTGGTGGTCCCCTGCGCCGACGAAATTCTCCGGCACCTCTACAGCCGCGTCATATCGCAGCTTCTCGGGTGCAGTGATGCCCGGGTCATCGTGGCTGATGCCGTATCGGGGCCGGCCATATAGCCCGTTCGTTTCCATCCATGGGGCGACCTTCGTCATCCAGAAGTCTGAAACGGGCTTGCCGAAAGGCCCGACGTACCTGAAGTAA
>DASYVJ010000094.1:0-14960 GCA_035937155.1 Candidatus Dormiibacterota bacterium
GCTCGGCTTGGGAGCCGCTGGCGCGCAGGTCAGGCGCCCATGACGACCGCAGTCGCGAGAAGCGGTTTGCCGATGCCGCGGTCGAGCTCGCCCACCATGGCTTGGACAGTGGTCTGATTCCGCAGACGGCCACTCAGCGCACTCACCTCCAGGTCACCGCATCGCTCGAGACGCTGCTTGGCTTGCCCGGTGCGCCGGCGGCGGACATGGAGTTCTCCCTTCCAATCTCCTCCAAGACGGTCGAGCGGCTTGCCTGTGACTCGTCGGTCACCCGCATCCTGCTCGGCTCGGATTCCATGGTCATCGACGTCGGGCGGGCCAAGCGGACGATCTCGGGACCAGCGCGCAAGGCGCTCAACGTGCGTGACCGCGGCTGCACCTGGCCGGGTTGCGAGCGGCCGGCGAGCTGGACCTCGGGACACCATATCCAGCACTGGCTTCACGGCGGCTCGAATGCACCGCCCAACCTGACCTTGCTCTGCTACCGGCATCACTGGATGGTGCATGAGGGTAACTGGCAGATCGTCCGCGGCGACGATGGGCGGATGCTGACCATTCCGCCGACGGTTACGTTCGGTCCATCGTGGCGGGGACCAGACTCGTCCTAGACTCCGCGGGGTGAACGGGTCGCTCCGATCCGACCGGCTGAAGATCGCCGATGGGCGGCACGTGGGTTTATCGGTTTGGGGCGACACCGATCGTGCTGGTCATATGCAAGTCGCTCCTGCCGGGCGTCTGCGGGAAATCAGGTTAAGGACTGGCTTTTCAAACGTCCGGTGTCGATGATGCTGAGGCCCGCGAGCAGGCCGGTGCAGCAGAGCAGGATCCAGTCAAACGCCCGTGTTGGGGGCACGGGCGGCGGGTCGAATTGGCTGGAGATCGGCTGAAACAGCGGGGCCACCGGCGACACAAATGAGGCAAGGACAAGAGCCAGTGCCACGAGCGATGCATAGGTGATGCCACGAGCGGTGCGGCCAATGCGGATAAGGCCGATTCCGGGGAGCGCCGCGAGGAGCCAGACCTCGGCCCGACGAGGCCGCTCCAGGTTGTAGTACCTCTTGGCGATGATCGCGCCGCCTGCCAGGAGTCCAAGAGCCGCGTAGAACCATCCCGGCCCGACCAGGTCGATCCCGATGAATGGAAAGTCGATGCCGGCGAATCGCGATGTCGTGGCAATCCATATCGCCCAGCCGAACCATCCGAGCCACAATGCTTCGCCGGCGAGGGTTGCGGCGAGGCCCAACGCGAGGTTGGTGGCCAGCAGCGCGACCACCGGGGCGAGAACGATCAGCCAGCAGATCGGGCTCTGGAACCCGAAAGTCGCATCGAGGCCCGCCTGCGGTATCCGGATCGTCCACGGCGACACCAGCGCGAGAAAGACGCAGACGGCCGCGAGCACGCCAAGAGCCGAGGCAATGGCACGCCTTGGGTCAATCACTAGCGGATCGCCGGGGTGGTCTCCACTTCCTCGTACCCAAGGATCGGACGGAGCCAGCGTTCCGCCTCGGTGACAGGCATCTGCTTGCGGCGCGCGTAGTCCTCGACCTGGTCGCGGCCGACCTTCCCGACCATGAAGTAGCGCGACTGCGGATGCGCGAAGTAGAGACCGGCCACGGCTGCGGTCGGCGTCATGGCACCTGACTCGGTGAGGTCCATGCCGATTGAGCGCGCATCGAGCAGGTCGAAGAGCTTGTGCTTCTCAGAGTGGTCAGGGCAAGCCGGGTAGCCGAACGCCGGGCGGATGCCGCGGTACTTCTCGCCGATCAGGTCCTCCCGCGAATGTCTCGGACCTTTCTCGTACCACCCGCGCCGCGCGACTTCGTGCAGGTACTCCGCGAACGCCTCGGCCAGCCGGTCGGCGAGCGCCTTGACCATGATCGCGCGGTAGTCGTCGTGCTCGGCCTGGTAGCGCTGCGCCAGCTCGTCCACGCCAAGGCCTGCGGTGACGGCGAAGGCGCCGAGATGGTCGCGTTGTGGGGCGATGAAGTCGGCCAGGGAGTAGTACGGCTTGTCGTCGCCATGATCGACCTGCTGCCGGAGCATCGGAAAGCGCACCCCGTTCTCGAGCACGATGTCGTCGCCTTCGGTTTGCGCCGGCCAGAAGCCGTAGACGCCCTTGGCCTGCAGCCAGGTGTTGGCCTCGATCTCATCGAGCATCTCCTCGGCGTGGCCGAACAGCTCGCGCGCGACGGCGCCGTGCGACGGGCTGTCCAGGATGGCCGGGAACTTTCCTTTCAGCTCCCATGCATGAAAGAAAAAGGTCCAGTCGATGAACTCGCGAAGCTCCGTGATAGTGGGCTCGATGATCTTCGTGCCGACGAACGGAGGGGTCGGCAGGTCATCGAAAGCCAGTCGCTGCCGCTTCGCGCGGGCGTCATTCAGGGTGAGCAGAGCACGTCGGGTTGCCGAATGCTGGGTGCGGAGCTTCTCCTGGAGAGCCTGGTTGTCGCGATCGAATGTGTGGCGGCGGTCCTTGTCAAGCAGGTCTGAGACCACCCCGATCACGCGTGAAGCGTCCAGAACGTGGACGGTCGAGCCGTCGTACGCCGGCGCGATACGGACCGCGGTGTGCTGCTTGGACGTGGTTGCGCCGCCGATCAAGAGCGGGATCGTGAACTGCCGGCGCGTCATCTCCTTGGCGACCACGACCATCTCGTCGAGCGACGGCGTGATGAGGCCCGATAGGCCCACGACGTCGGCTTTCAGCTCGATCGCGGTATCCAGGATCTTCTCGACCGGCACCATGACACCCAGGTCTACAACCTCATAGTTGTTGCACTGGAGCACAACGCCGACGATGTTCTTGCCGATGTCATGCACGTCCCCTTTGACGGTCGCGAGCACAAGCTTGCCGCGGACGCTCTGACTTCCAGAGGCTTCCTTCTCCGCCTGCATGAAGGGCTCCAGGTAGGCGACCGCGCGCTTCATCGCCCGGGCGCTTTTGACGACCTGGGGGAGAAACATCTTGCCGGCGCCGAACAGGTCACCGACAACCTTCATGCCGTCCATCAACGGCCCCTCGATCACGAGCAGCCCTTTCTGGTACTTCACCCGCGCCTCTTCGGCGTCGGCTTCGATGAATTCGACTTCGCCGTGGAGTACCGCATAGGCCAGCCGCTCCTCGACAGTGCCCTCGCGCCATTTGTGGTCGACTTCGCGCTTCGTGCCGGCGCCTGAAACCGACTTGGCGAAATCGACAAGTCTTTCGGTGGCGTCGGGCCGGCGGTCGAAGATGATGTCTTCGACGAGCTCGAGCAGGTCCTTCGGGATGTCCTCGTAAACGACCAGCTGACCGGCGTTGACGATGCCCATGTCCAGGCCGGCCTTGATCGCGTGGTAGAGAAACGCTGAGTGGATGGCCTCACGGACGCGGTCGTTGCCGCGGAACGAAAACGAGAGGTTGGACACTCCACCGGAGACGTGCACCCTGGGGAAGCGTTTCTTGATCTCGCGTGTCGCGTCGATGAAATTTTTCGCGTAGGCGGAGTGCTCTTCGATGCCAGTCGCGATCGGCAGGATGTTGGGGTCGAAGATGATGTCCTCCGGCTCGAAGCCGGCCTTCTCGGTCAGGAGCTTGTAGGCGCGGCTGCAGATCTCGACCTTGCGCTCGAGTGTGTCCGCCTGGCCGACCTCATCGAACGCCATCACCACAGCGGCAGCCCCGTACTCGCGCACCAGGCGAGCCTGCTCGAGGAACGGTTCCTCGCCACCCTTCAGGCTGATCGAGTTGCACACGCCCTTGCCCTGCAGGCACTTGAGGCCGGCTTCGAGGACGGTCCACTTGGAGCTGTCGACCATCACGGGGATGCGGGCGATCTCGGGCTCAGTCGCGATGAGGTTGAGAAAGCGGACCATCGCCTCCTCGGAGTCGAGGAGGTCCGCGTCCATGTTGACGTCGAGCAGGTTGGCACCTCCGCGGACCTGCTCGAGCGCGACCTGCACTGCGCCGGTGAAATCGCCGCCCTCGATGAGGCGTCGGAAGCGGATTGAGCCGGTGACGTTGGTGCGCTCGCCGACCATCACGAAACCCGATTCCGGAGTGATCTCGAACGGCTCGAGTCCGCTGAAGTGGGCGCGGGTGGTTCGTTTGGGAATCTCGCGTGGCGCGATGCCATCGAGGGCCTCGCGAATCTGACGGATGTGCTCTGGTCCTGTGCCGCAGCATCCGCCTGCCGCATTGAGGAACCC
Organism: Candidatus Dormiibacterota bacterium; assembly: GCA_035937155.1. GTDB lineage: Bacteria > Chloroflexota > Dormibacteria > Dormibacterales > Dormibacteraceae > Palsa-870. Next base: position 4,189 of record DASYVJ010000094.1, read on the forward strand.
GGCCTCGGCAAACTCTTTGAGGAGGCGGCTCGTGGTGGGCGGCTCTTCGTCATACCCGCCGAACGCGTTGGGCAGCCCGGCGTTCGGGTAGCAGTGCACGTAGACCGGCGCAACGCGAGACAGCGCGGCGATGTACGGCCGCATGTCGGTCGCGCCCAGCGAGCAGTTGATGCCGGCGGCGAACGGCTGCGCGTGCTCGACTGACGTCCACCATGCCTCGACGGTCTGGCCAGAGAGGTTGCGGCCGCTGCGATCGACGATGGTGACCGAAACGAATAGCGGCAGCTCGGGCGCCACCTCCTTCACCGCGGCGATGGCCGCCTTGCTGTTCAGCGTGTCGAAGATGGTCTCGACGAGCAGGAAGTCGACACCGCCATCGCGCAGCCCGCGCACGGCCTCCGCGTATCCATCCTTCAGTTGGTCGAAGGTAACCTCGCGAAATGACGGGTCGTCGACGCGCGGCGAGAGCGAGAGCGTGACGTTGGTCGGGCCAAGGGAGCCGGCGACGAAGCGGTTCTCATAGGCGTCCGCGGCCTTGCGGGCGAGGCGCGCGCCCTCGAGGTTCATCTCGTAGGCGAGGTCCCCCAGCCCGTAGTCGGCCTGCGAGATACGCGTCGCGGTGAACGTGTTGGTAGTGACGATGTCGGCCCCTGCCTCCAGGTAGTCGCGGTGCACCTGGGTGACGAGGCCCGGCTGCGTCAGGCAGAGGACGTCGCTGTTGTTCCGCAGCGGCTTGGGGTGATCGCGAAAACGCTCGCCGCGAAAGTCCTCGTCGCTGAGCCCTCTGTGCTGCAGCATCACGCCCATAGACCCGTCGAAGATCGCGATCCGCTGTTTGAACAGCTGATCGAGGCGCTCTCGGGTGGATACGGAAGTGGCCATAGTGGACCCTTAAGAGTACGGACTAATCCCCGATCGGGCTCCAGACCTGGAATCGTCCGTCGTCGTAGAGAAGGGTTCGCCCGCTGCTGGGGAGCTGGGCGATCGCGGCCCGGCGCAAGTCCGGGTGGGTTGGCCCGTCGATGTACGCCTGGCGATCGATCACGACGTAGCAGGTGCCATCAAGGAAGTCCGGAAAGTCGTTGATCGTGTGGCGGTTCGCGAGCCACACCGCCAGAGCGTCGTCGGCGTTCACCGGCGCGTTGGCCGGGATCATGGCCGTGGCGGCCTGAAGCTGGGCGACGGCGTTGGGATGCGTGAAAAGTCCGTTGTACGCCCCGAGTGCGGGCGGAAAACGCCCGGTGCTCCAGCCGAGGATCAGCGCGGGCAGGATCGCGACCAGCGCGGTGGCGGGCCTGATCGAACGCCTCTCGAGGAACTTGCTCGCGCCAATTCCGCCGGCGACGATGAGCGGGAAGAGCAGCAGGAGGATGTAGTGGAGCTGCAGGACGTTCTGCGGGTCGTGCTCGCTCAGCACGTCCGCCAGATAAGGCGGGATCACCAGCAGCAGCCACCGCGGCGCCAGGAGCGGCAGCGCAAACATGCTCGCGATCACGCCGGCGACCGCGAGCACAGCATCGGGACGCAAGAGTGCCGCCAACACCGTGGTCGCCGACACAGGAAACCTTGGGTCCAGGCCGATCAGCCAGCGGTAGTACACGACATCGGAGTAGCCGTAGCCGCGGAAGTGCTGCTGGATGAGGCCGGTGCCGATGAGGAACCACACGCCGGCGAGGTACACGATGAAGCGCCAATGCTTGCGGATGTCCGGCGCTCCGTACGCGGCCATCAGCAGCCCGATCACGCCCACCGTATAGACCTGGTCCTCCTTGCAAGTGAGGACCAGCACGCAAAGGACCCACATCGCTGCGCGATGGCCACGAATTCCCGCCCATGCGGCGAGCAGCGCGAGCGCTAACGCCATGTTCTCCGGATGGAAGAAATCGCGCGCGCCCTCCTGGATGGCGGCCCAGAACGGGATCGGAGCAGACAGCGCGACCGCAAGCCACGGAGCCTCGGGCCGATCGGCCGGCAGGAGCGAACGGAAAAAGAGGTAGGCGGCCGGGGCGGTCGCGGCGAGGCCGGCTGACGAAAAGATCAGCAGCACCGCTGGGTTGGGCCACAGCTTTTCGACCGCGGCGAGCACCACGAAGATGAGCTCGAAGTGGATGCCCAGGAAGTTGGCCCGCGCGAAGCTCGAATAGAAGCCCTGTCCGACCGAGATGTTCCAGATGACCTGCTGGTCATAGGCGTAGTCCCACGCGGGTCCCGTCATGCCGTACAGCCGCAGGAGCTGGCCATTGAGAGTCCACGCGAAGGCGATGGCGGCAGCCACGAGCGGCACAGTGGGGAAGATCCACCAGGCCACCGGCCGCGACTCGTCGCGGTCCGTCCGACTCACCTGCACCGCTTCGACGCTCATTTGCCCTGGAGATTAATTGATTGATTTCGGCCGGCCGCTGCCAGCGGCATCCTCCACCCGGGTGCTCCCGCGCACCAAGGGCGCGGGGACCCCGAAGGAAAGGGCCGACCTCCCCGGCGAGCGGGGAGGTAAATGTTCCAATCCGGTGAGAAGGGTGAGCAAACTGCCCAGTCCTACAATCCCTTTAGATGGCCTCGCGAACACGGCACCACCTCGCCGTCGCGCCGCGACTTTCGGTGGTCGTCCTCGTCTACAACGAGGTCGACAGCATCGCGCCGCTGCATGCGGAGTTGATCGGGGTGCTGGAACCGCTCGATGTTTCGTACGAGGTCATCTACGTCGACGACGGCAGCACCGACGGCAGCACCGAGCGGCTCAGCCAGCTCGCCTCGAGTGACACGCACGTGCGGGTCGTGACCTTCCGGCGGAACTTCGGGCAGACGGCCGCCGTGCAGGCGGGGATCGATCACAGCCGCGGCGAGATCTTGATCTTCATGGATGGCGACATGCAGAACGACCCGCATGACATCCCGCGCCTCCTGGCAAAGATCCACGAGGGCTATGACGTCGTCAGCGGCTGGCGCAAGGAGCGGCAGGACGACCTCATGAGGGTGCTGCCTTCGAAGGTCGCCAACTGGATCATCGCGCGCGTCACCGGCGTCCCTCTGCACGACTTCGGCTGCACGCTGAAGGCCTATCACCGCGAGGTGATCCAGGACGTGAAGCTGTATGGGGAGATGCACCGGTTCATCCCGGTGTACGCGTCGTGGGTTGGCGCGCGAATCACCGAGCTGACCGTTCATCACAGGCACCGCATGTTCGGCTCGTCGAAGTACTCGCTGTCGAGAACATCACGCGTGCTGCTCGACCTGATCACGCTCAAGCTGCTGGGCAGCTATTCCACCAAGCCCATCTACTTCTTCGGGTTCGCCGCCTTCGGTCTGTGGGCGCTAGCGCTCATCTTCGCCGCGATCGTGATCATCCAGAAGCTCTTACCGCCCTACCCCTACGCTCACAACAACCCGCTCTTGCTGCTCGCCGTCTTCCTCGGCATCGTCGGCGTGCAGTTCATCCTGATGGGACTCCTGGCCGAGCTCTCCATTCGGACCTACCACGAGTCGCAGGCGAAGACGACGTACGTCGTGCGCGAGATCATCGAGCGGTCATCGCGCGGCCTCGGTCAAGCCAGCGTAGGCGGCCCCTCACCCCAAGGGGGAGAGGGGGTAGACGGGAGGTCCATCCGCCCCGTCCAATAGATGTGTGGCATCTGCGGGGTCGCCGGCGGTGATCCGGCCGGCGAGCGCGAGCTGGTGGGGAGGATGTGCGCAGCCCTCGTGCATCGAGGGCCAGACGACGAGGGCATAGCCCAGCTCGACAACGTCACGCTCGGCATGCGCCGCCTTTCGATCATCGACCTGGAGGGCGGCCATCAGCCGATGCATAACGAGGACTCGACCGTGTGGGTCATCCAGAACGGCGAGATCTACAACCACCTGGAGCTGCGCGACATCCTCATCGCGGCCGGCCATTCCTTTAATACGCAGTCCGACACCGAGGTGCTCGTGCACGGCTACGAGCAGTGGGGCGAGGCGATGGTCGAGCGGCTGAACGGGATGTTCGCCTTCGCCGTGCTCGACCGTAGGAAAGGCGCCCTGCTCCTGGCTCGGGACCGCATGGGCATCAAGCCCATGCACTATGCGATCGCCGGCGAGCGCCTCGTGTTCGCATCCGAGCTCAAGGCCATCCTGCGAGACCCCGCGCTGCGGAAGGGTATCGACCCGGCGTCTCTCGACGATTACCTGGCCTACGAGTTCGTGCCCTCGCCAGGCAGCATCGTGCGCGGCATCAACAAGCTGCAGCCTGCGCACACTCTCACCTTTTCCGTCGCGGATGGCAGTCAGCGGCTGCGGCGCTACTGGTCGCCTGAGCTGGGTGCGGGCGAGACGCCGCCGCGGCGAAGTCTCGATGAAGAATGTGAGGAGCTTCGCTCTGTGCTCCGGGAGTCCGTGCACAAGGAGCTGATCAGCGACGTGCCACTCGGCATCTTCCTCTCTGGCGGCATCGACTCGAGCGCGGTGGCCGCGATGATGACGGAGCTCGGCGGCGAGGTGAAGAGCTTCTCGGTCGGCTTCGCCGACCGCTCGTTCGACGAGTCACGCTATGCGCGCCAGGTTGCGCGGCACCTCGGCACGGAGCACCGCGAGCTCACCCTGGAGCCGAGCATGCTGCTCAGGCTCATCCCGCAGCTGCCAAGCCTCCTCGACGAGCCGCTTGGCGACGCCTCGATCATCCCGACCTATCTGCTCTCGGAGTTCACCAGGCGTCACGTCAAGGTGGCCCTGGGCGGCGACGGCGGCGACGAGCTGTTCGCCGGGTATCCGACTTTGCAGGCGCATCGACTCGCGCCTTACTACTTGAAGGCGCCACGTGTGCTGCGCGAGGGCCTTGTCGAACCTGTGGTGCGGCGCCTGCCCGTTTCCCGGGGCAACTTGAGCTTCGACTTCCGCGCCAAACGGTTCGTCCGCGGCGCCGGCTACCCGACGGCCGAGCGCCACCAGCGTTGGATGGGTTCATTTGCCGCTGAAGAGCGAACTGCACTGCTGTCGCACGAAACGCGGCAGCAGCTCTCCGCCAACGGGTCCCGCCAACTGGACTTCGGGCAGGCCGCTTACGCCGACCCTCTGAACCAGGTCCTGCTGATGGACATGCGGCTCTACCTCGAGAACGACATCCTGGTCAAGCTCGACCGCGCCTCGATGATGGCGTCGCTGGAAGGACGCGTTCCGCTGCTCAACAACGACTTCGTCGAGTACGCCACACACCTGCCGCTGAACATGAAGCTGCGAGGACTCCGCTCCAAGTTCCTGCTCAAGCGCGCGCTGCGCGGCATTCTGCCGGACCAGATCCTCAACCGTCCGAAAAAGGGCTTTGGCATCCCTGTCGCGCACTGGTTTCGCGGACCGCTGAAGGAGCACATGCTGTCGGTGTTGTCACCCGAGCGGGTCACGCGCAAAGGGTTCTTCGATCCCCGTGGAGTCCAGCAGCTCATCGACGACCACCTCAGCGGGCGCCGTGACAACCGCAAGCAGCTCTGGACGCTGTTCGCATTCGACCTGTGGCACGACGGCTACCTCAAGGGGTAGGGACGAGCCACCAAACCTGGACCCCGCCGTCTTCCAGCGGCGCCTGGCCCGCGACCTCCGTCAGAAACCTGACGATCGCCTGCTGTCCAGGTGACGGGCCGGACACGATGGTCGTGACGCCAAATGCCTTGAGGTCCGCGAGCGCCATGGCACGCACCTCCGGGGTGACCGCCAGCGTTTGGCCGGCGTCGAGCTCATCGAGGGTCGTTTGAATGAACGACGGATGAGGGCCTAGATACGGGCCGGGCGTGAAAGCGTCCCCTTCGGGCATCCGGAAGCGGTAGTCCGCCGCCGCCTGCCAGTACATCGCGGCGGTCGATTGCCTGCTCGAGAACGGGGTCACCAGGACGACTGATCCAAGGAGGATCTTCTCGCTGCCGCCGCCCGATGTGAAGAACGCGGGCAATGCGGCAGAGGCGGTCTGGTATGGCACCGAGGGGAGAATCGCCGCGATCCCGGCCACCAGAAGGACGCCGGCCGCGACGCGCCAGGGTCGCGCCGCTCTGAGGGCGATCGCGCACGCTCCAGCGACAACCATGCCGACGCCTAGAAAACCGATGCCCATGAGGCGTGCCGGCAGCGCGCTTCCCATCAGCGGCAGCGCTGCCACCGCCGACCATGGCAGCCAGACCGGAGTCACGTTTCCGTTGATGTGCAGGTGGGGACCGAGCGAAAGCACGGCCACCGCCACCGTCGTAAGCGCGGTCCAGCGCATCCACTCTCGGCGCCAACCCACGACCATGCCTGCCGCAAAAAGAAGCAGCAGCGGCAGCCCGATGTACGCGTCGTTTTCGGTGGTGTTGCCCGTGATGTGGATGAATCTCGCGGGAACGAAAAACGCGAGCAGGTCGCTGACGTAGAGGTCGGGCTGCTGCAGGTTGCCCGCTACCCGCTGCGGGCCGAGGAACTGGAAGCCGAGTGGATAGGCGGCCAGAACCGCAAACACGAGAAGCGCAACGCCGGCGGCTTTTGCCGCGTAGGGCAGGACCGCGCGCACCTCTCCGCGGTGCAGTAGCGCCAGCAGCGCGACACCGACGGCCGCGACCAGCAGCGTCATCGCGAGCAGCTCCTCGCCGGTTAACAGCTGAAGCGCGGTTGCCACTCCTGCTAGCGCGCCGGCGACCGCCGGATGCATGCGGCGGCGCACCAGGATCTCGTGGCCGAGCAGGAGCGCGATCGGTGGGAACAATGCCACAGAGGCATGCGGATGGCCCAGCGCCTGCGCCATGAGCGCCGGGCTGAATCCGTAGATAAGGCCCGCCGCAAAACTCCACACCGGCCCGTCGATGAAGCGGCTAGCGGCCAGGAATCCCAACCAAGCAGAGAGCGCGATGCCGGCGGTGATGAGCACGTTGTAGGCGACGACCGGGCCGAACGTCGCTGTGACGGGCCACAGCAGAAGGGCAGGGAAGATCATTGAGGTGTTCCACATCAGGTTCACGCCGTGCGGATAAGACAGGTGGTCGGTGAATAGCGGGTTTTGCCACTGCGACAGCGCGTGAGGGATCCAGCCGAGGTACCAGATGAACAGCCCTGGATCCTTCGGGCTCCCGATCCACGACCGGGCCGGATCGATCCAGGTGCTCGAAAAGACCGCGACCGCCAACAGTGCGTAGACCAGGAGCGCCGCCCAGGTGGCTGGGCTGCGCCGCAGCGTCAACTGGCGCCTTCGAGGACGATCCGGCCCTCGGCGGTGCGCTTCACGTGGCGCACGCCGGGGATCAGGACGACGAGAAAGCAGGGCACCGCCATGATCACCGCCGCCGCGACCAGCGTGGTGGGGATGCCGATGCGGTCAGCCACAGGACCGCTTACGGCAAACCCGATGGGCATGGCGATGATCGAGAGGAGCCAATCGATGGAGTTCGCCCGGGCGAGCACGGCCGCGGGAATGAGCTGCGGGACGGTGGCGAACCAGACCTCATTTAGAAAAGTCAGGCCTGCCCATCCGACCACGCAGAAGCCCATGATCGCGGCAGTCGGGAGAGGGACGGCCAGGGCCAGGAGCTGAGGCGCCGTCAGAATAAGCGCGAGATTCGCCACGACGAGTGGGCGCCGTGGCATCACACGCAATGCAGTCAGGCCGCCGAGGATGGCGCCCACTCCCATCGAGGCGCCTATCAGACCCCAGGCGGACGGGCCGCCGAGTTTGTTCTTGGCAACGATCGGCCCAAGGACAAAAAAGGCCGCGATCGCGAAGTTCCACAGCGCATGTGCTCCGAGATTCAGCAGGTACCAGCGCCGGCTGGTGACCGCGCGCAAGCCGTCGGCCAGCTCAGTCCAGAAGCTCGCCTGGGCTTTCCCGGTGATCGGCGGGACTCTCAAGAGGGAAAGCGAGATGGCGCTCACCGCAAACGTTCCGGCGTCGATGACGAAGACCCAGCCTGGACCAAATACCGCTACGAGGACTCCGGCCACGGCAGGCCCGCCGACCTGCGTGACGCTGCGCGAGAGGCCCATCAACGCGTTTGCCTGCTGAAGCCGCTCCGCGCTCACGGTCTGAGGCACGAGTGCGCCCGAGGCCGGCATGAAGAAACCGTCCGCGAGGCTGTAGACGATTGCCCCGATTACCAGGTGCCAGAGCTGCGCACGGCCTGTGATCAACAGGGCGCCCACGATGACCTGGACCGCAGCCCGGACGCCGTCGGACGTGAGCATCACGAGCTGGCGCGGCAGGCGGTCGGACCACACGCCCCCGATGGGTAGGGCGACGACCCTTGCGACCGTGGAAAGGGCGAGGACCAGGCCGAGTGCGCTCGCCGAATGCGCAACCGAAAGCGTGGCGAATGCGAGCGCGATGATGACCAAGGAATCGCCGATCGACGAGACACCCTGCCCGATCCACAGCAGGCGGAAGTTGCGCTCCGCGAGCGGAGACAGGGCGGCGGGAAATTTCACAAGTCAATTTTCCCCGAGCAGCGACCACCAGGTCCGGGACCTGCGTTGTCCTTCCATTGGGGTGAGGTTTGTCCACAAGCAAACCTTTTGGAGGGACGGTAGGAAATGAAGAGACTGGTCGTGGCCGGCGCGCTGGCGCTCGGCCTGTTGGCTGCGTCGCCGACGTCGGCGGGGGCATTTGCGACGTGGTGCGACTGGGACCCTGTGGTCCTCGTGGTCACACCCGCGGGCCACATCGTCCCCGTTTTCGATAGCGTCTGGACCTCGAGCCCGCTCGATCTTGCCGTCCCGCTCGCCAGCTACACCGTCGCTCGGGCTTATGACTCCAACGGCCGGCCGGTCACCGTGGTCAACATGACGATCACCGTCCCGACCGGTTTGGTTTTCCGGTACTCGACCATGGACATGGTGACGACGGGCCCTCTCGGCTCTGGCCAGGTGCTTGCCCAAGTCAACGGTACGAGCGGCAAAGCGGTACACCTCAAGTTCATCCTCCCGGTGCCGTAACCGGGGTGGCGCCCCGCCGGCGGTCTGAGCTCTACCGCTTCGCAGTTGCGTTAGCGGCGGCTGGGATCTTCGTCACCGGCCTGGCTCGCCTCCCGGGCGATCGCGCGGTCGACTGGTCGCTTGTGATCACGCTGCTGGCTGCCGGCGTGCTGGCGCAGCAGTTTCCCCTCCATATCAGCCTGAGTGAGAAGGTGAGCGTCTCCAGCGCCGTCTTCTTCGCCAGCGTGCTTTTGCTGCCGGCGTGGCAGGCGGCGGCGATGGTGGCCGCGACGCAGGCAATCGACGTTGCGCTCCGGGCTTCGCGAAAGGTTCGGGCCACCAAGGAGAAGCCACCGCTCGGCGCCATCGGGCTGTCGCTGCTGTTTAACGCCGGACAGGCGTACCTGTCCATCCTGGCCGCGGCTCTTTACCTCGGGCTGGCCGGGGTGTCGGCGCACAGCGCGCTCTCGAACACCTCGTTTGTCTTTGTGGTCGGTGCGGCGGTGATCATGTACGCGCTCAACTGGCTGCTGGTTTCAACAGCGGTCGCGCTGGCGTCCCGACGCAGCCCCATCAAACTCTTCTTGAATTCGCACAAGGTCGTCTGGGTGCAATTCGCCACCCTTTACATACTTGGCGCGGCAGGGGCATACGAGGCGGTTCGGTTTCCCTGGGCGGTCGCTCTGACCCTCGTTCCGGCCGTTCTCGTCTACGCGTCGCTGAAGCGCCGGATCGAGCTCACACGCGAGACGGTGCGGGCCGTCGAGAAGATGGCCGACGAGGTCGACAGCCGGGACCCCTACACGTTCCAGCACTCGCAACGCGTGGCCGCCTATTCGAAGGCGATCGGCAAGATGCTCGGATTCAGCATGGCCGAGATCGAGCTGGTCGAGCTCTCGGCGAAGGTCCACGACATTGGCAAGATCCGAATCCCGGACTCGATCCTGCTCAAGCCGGACCGGCTGTCCGAAGAAGAGCGACGCGTGATGGAAACGCACCCGCGGCTGGGCTTCGAGATCCTTTCGCAGTTCTCGGCGTATGCCAAGGTGCTCGACCTCGTGCTGTCGCACCACGAGCGATATGACGGTCGGGGCTACCCCAACAGCACGGTGGGCCGCCGCCTGCTGCTGATCGCCCAGGTCATCCCGGTGGCTGACTCGCTGGACGCCATGACGACAGCCCGTGCTTACCGCGGCGCGAAAAGTTGGGACGCGGCGATGCACGAGCTCAGGCGCGGCGCCGGGACGCAGTGGAACCCAAAGGTCGTCGAGGCGGCGTTGGTGACGCTGCGGAGGAATCGCGAGGCTGCCGGCGCGGCGATGCCGGTTCCCGCGGTCGCGTAACCGAGCTCGTCGCAGCCTCGAACTGGACGCTGTGCCTCTCGCCGGGGGCCAGGAAAGCGAGCAGGCGTAGACCTTCCTCGACGATTGCGGCGCGATCTTGCTTGTGGATTGGCTGGTCGAATGGCGTAATCACTAGCTTTCTCGAGCGCTCTCCCTTGATCGGGATCCAGATCGCCCGGACGAAGCCGTCCAGGAGGAGCGAGCCCTTCATCACGGCGTTGCTGCTGAACATCCCGAGGTGCTGCCCTGGCCCCAAGATCCGCGTCCGATCCGCATGGGCCAGCAGGATGTTGTCGTAATCCGGCAGGAAGCGAGGGGGCGCCGGGGTTTCCGGATCCGGCCGCGGAGCGCTCCGCACATCGAAGAGCTCTCGCCCGCGCTCGTCTCGAAAGGCGAGCAGTCGAGCGCCCAGGCGCTCGAACACCCCGCCCACTCGCGTCATGCCCGACCAGGCCTGCATGTCGATGACCGTGGCCGGGCCGAACGCGGCCAGGTAGCGCAACACGAGGTCGTCCAGCAAGGATGACGGACCGATCGGGC
>DASYVJ010000095.1:0-5393 GCA_035937155.1 Candidatus Dormiibacterota bacterium
GATCCCGCCTCGATACACGAAGAAGAACGTCCTCTTCCTCAAGGAGCTCATCGAGGCTGGGAAGTATCGTGCGGTCATCGATCGGCGCTACCGATTGGAGGATGTGGTCGAGGCGACCCGATACGTCGAAACTCAGCAGAAGACCGGAAACGTCGTCTTGACCATCAACGGCGGCGGACCACAATGATCCGCCGCCGGTGGGGGTTACGCAGCGGCGAGGATGCGCTCGTCTCTTGGCTTTGAGGTCTTGACGCCGACCACCAGCAGGTACAGGACCATCGAGGGCTCTGCGATTGCCGGCAGGATGGTGGCGAAGCCATGAATGGCTTTGCCGAAGTCCGGAAACAGGAATGCTGCGAGTAGGTCCACCAGGTAGCTGGCGCACGCCGCCATGAGAACCACGCCCAACGCCTTGGGGAACCACCCTGATCGGTAGGCCAGATATCCCAGCGGCGCTAACCACAAGCCAAAAAAGATCTGCGCGGTAAGCAATCCGTAGTGCTGCGTGTCCAGCAAGAGCAGCACCAGGGCACTGGAGCCCGTGGCGCCGAAGGCGGCCAGGTCGACGGCACCGGTTGCGACTCGTAGGCCTTCAAACTCGAAGAGAGCGCTGACGCATGTTATGCCAGTAGCGAGTATGACGAGGATCAGCATTGCCCTTGCCACGTTCTTGTGCACGTGCTTCAGGAGGATGTAGAGGGTCAGGGCGAGAAAGACAAAGAATGTCGCGTCCAACATGTCGGCGACGACGCCCAGGCGGACAAGTCCGGCATTCGCGATGACGTTGCCGGCTGTGGCCGCCGCGTTGCCCGCGACGTACATCTTGGGTTCCACATAGCCTTCGGCAAAGCCGCCGAAAATGCCGACGAGCAGATAGAGGAAGCCGGCGATTCGCGCGAGACGCTTGGGTGAGGCTGGCATCATCTGACCACCGATGCGCTGCGAAGACTCTCGATCTTGCTCGAAGGCGCGCGCTCATCGCTGCGCCACTTCCAGGCGTACCAGACAATTGCCGACGTGCACGCGATCTCGATGACGCTGAAGAAGATGTAGTAGAGCGCGGGCGTCTTAACCACGAGCGACAACACCTGGACGGCGGTCATGGTGGTGGCAGCGACGATGTTGGCGATGCGATTTGGTCGATCGCCCAGAATCCGCGACAGCAGAACCATGGCAATCGGGATCTCAACCAGGATTCCGGCTCCAAGCAAGAGTCCCTGCGAGATGTGGACTGAGCCGATGTCTCCCGCCAGGAATTGCTTCAGCAAGGCGGGATCCATCAGCGTGACGACATCGCAGTAGAGGTAATTGAGCGTCGCGACGATCCATAGCGTTGAAAGCTTTGACCTGAGGCCTTCCATGTGACTGCTCCCTTGATTAAACCCGACCCAGATTCCTTACGTACAACGTAAGCGTACGGTGTAAGTTTAGGACGTACGTAGTAAGTTTGTCAAGGAGATTGGAATGGTAGTACCCCGAGCCCGCCTGAACAGGGATCGCGTGCTGCGAGCTGCTATCGACCTCGCCGACAAAGGCGGCCTCGGGTCGCTCAGCATGCGCAAGCTCGCACAGGCCCTTGCGGTCGAAGCGATGTCGCTCTACAACCACGTGGCCAACAAGGACGACATCCTGGACGGCATCGTCGATGTCGTTTTCGGCGAGATTGGACTGCCTCCGACGGAGGCGAATTGGAAGACGTCAATGCGTCAGCGGGCCATCTCAGCCCACGACGTTCTTGCGCGCCACCCTTGGGCGATCGGACTGATGGAGTCACGGAGTAAACCCGGTCACGCGACGCTCCAGCACCACGACGCTGTGATAGGAGCTCTTCGGGAGGGAGGCTTCTCGATCCCGATGGCGGCCCACGCGTACTCCGTCCTAGACGGCTACATCTACGGATTCGCGCTGACGCACACCAACTTGCCGTTCCAGACCTCGGAAGAGACTGCAGAGCTGGCCCAGGACATCATCGGGCGGTTCTCAGCCCAAGAATACCCTCACCTCACCGAGCTGACCGTCCAGCACGTTCTGCAGCCCGGCTACGACTACGCCAAAGAGTTCGAGTTCGGGCTGGACCTGATCCTCGACGGCCTCGAGAGGCTCCGAGACAGCTAGCCGAACCCGCAGTCCAGGGTGACTTTTGCCAGGGCGCTCTCGAGAGCGGCGAGCTCCTGATCGTTCAGTTTCGCGACGAACAGAGCCGCGATCCCGCGCGCGTGGACAGGCGCCGTCTCGGTCAATCGCGCCATGCCCGCGTCGGTCAGTGCGACCACCACGGCCCGTGCGTCGGCATCGGCGTTAGCTCGACGAACCAGGCCTTCTTCCACGAGCCGGGCAACACGGCGGGTCATGCCCGATCGCGAGATGAGCGCCCGGTCCGCAAGCTCTGTCATGCGCAGCTCACCGCCGGCAAGCGCCAGCTGAGCGAGCACGTCAAAGTCAGCCAACGCCAGGCCTGTCTCCTTCTCGAGATCTTTCTCGAGCTGGCGCAGAAGCGTGGCATGGGCCCGCAGAAGCGCTTGCCACGCCTCCAGTCCGCGCCCGCCCGGCAGCTCGTTCTCGATGAGCCCGGCGAGGGGGCCCGCCACGTTAGATCTGGACTCTACTTGCATATGCAATAAATGGGCAATTCCGGAGGTATTTGCAGGTGCAAGTATACGAAGGCAGATCCCCAGGAGGACATCAGATGATCAGAGAACTCGAGCCCACGCTCGATCCGTCAATCACCCGCCGGTTCGGAACTTTGAGCAACGACGCCCGTGTGAAGCGGACCGCCGCCGCCCTCGAGGCGAATGGAATCAATGTCCTCCGAGCCGCCGGCCCCGCGGAAGCAAAACTGATCGTCCTGGGTCTCATCCCGGATGGCTCACAGGTGCATCATGGCGCGTCGCAATCGCTCGAGGTGTCGGGCATCATCGAAGCGATCGAAGAGTCCGGTCGCTACGAGCACCTCCGGCCGCGGATCTGGAGCCTGAACCGCAAGACCCAGGCTGACGAGATCCGCCGCCTGGGCGCAGCGCCGGACGTGATGCTCGGCAGCGTCCACGCGGTCACCGAGACCGGATCGCTGATCACGGCCTCGATGGGAGGCAGCCAGCTCGGTCCGTATGTCAGCGGTGCCGGGCGAGTCATCCTGGTCGTCGGGACGCAGAAGATCGTGTCCGATCTCGAAGAGGGCCTTCGCCGAGTCAACGACTATGCATTACCTCTCGAGGATGCCCGCGCCCAAGCGGCGTACGGCATCAACAGCGCGGTGAACAAGGTGCTCATCATCAACCGCGAGGTCGTCCCGGGGCGCATCACGGTTGTCTTCGTCGACGAAGTCCTCGGGTTCTAATTCAGAGAATTGGAGGCAATTCACATGGCCACTCAAATCGAGGCAGCGCAGCGCGACATCGTCCACGTCGAGGACGCCCACATCCGCCCGATGATGGGCAACCAAGTCCTCGAATCCTTGCCGTCAAGGCACATCGCTTACTCGTTGGTGGACCCGTACATCCTCGTCCACGAGGCTGTAGTCAAGATCGATCCGAAGCAGGAAAGTCAGGACACCACGCACCCTCACCGTGGGTTCGACAACCTCTGGTACGCGATCTCGGGCTCTTCGAGCACGGGCCACAACACTGGTCCTGGTGGGGCTTTCGAGCGAGCCCAGCTGGACGAGGGATCGCTCCTGTTCATCCGAACCGGTCGCGGCGTTTTGCACGCGGAAGGCATCGGCGACGACGAGCGCCGCGAGGGCAAGGTTACCGAGATGCGCGGCCTTCTCTTCTGGGTGAACCTGGCGCGCAAGGACAAGAATGCCGAGCCCACCGCGCGGGTCGTGCACCCGAATGAGGTGCCCGTCCGGCAAGAGGGTGAGGCGACCATTCGGGTGCTGGTCGGCGTGGGCTCGAAAGTCGAGCTCGGGACACCGGGCCTGATCCTTGACGTCCAGCTGCCAAACGGCGGAGCGGTGAGCATCCCCGTCCAGGCCGGCTTCAACGGCTTCGTCCACATGCTGGAGGGCGAGGCCAGCTTCGGCGCCAACCGAAGCCGGGCGAAGCGCGGGCAGATTGCCGTTCTTGGACCGGGTGGCACGCTGGCCGTGGAGGAAGCGAAACCGGGGACACGGTTCGTGCTCATGGCTGGGAAGCCTTATGGGGAGACGCCCATCTACAACGGACCGTACGTGGACTAACGCTTCTCGACCCCGCCCTGGAGCAGGGCAAGGATCTTGTTTTGACCCTCCAGGATCTGGATCGACTGCGCGGCGAGTGTGTGAATGGCCTCAAGCGTCTCGTGGTCGGTTTCCGCGCGGGCGTCGGTCGCGGCTGCCTGGACGTTCTGGCCGACCATGATGGCGACCATCGCCAAGGCCTGGAAGATGCCGCCGACGATCAGCAGCATGAGCGCGTACGGGTAGGGATCGAAGCTGAGCGGGCCCAGCTTCGAGAGCAGTATCCAGCCTCCGATGAACACCGTCAGGAAGTAGAAGAACCACATGTTGCCGACCCCGTTGGTGATCAGCAGGGCGAGCCACTTGTTGAAGCCGCTGTGGGGATGCACGTCGTTGTTGTGGACCAGCTTGTGTTTCATGCGGAAAGCATCCAACAAGGGCGACCTCCGTGCGCAAGCGCCGGCGAAGCGCTAGGCGTCGCGCAGCTGGCACTTGACAAGCGGGCCTGGGCAGCGTACTTTACCGATTAGTTACATAACCGAGGAGTTAATTGCCCAGATGACACCCGATCGACTCAGCAACACCTTCGCAGCGCTCGCCGACCCCACCCGGCGCGCGATCCTTGCACGCCTCGCGTTGGGCCAGGCCTCGGTTACGGAGCTCGCCGCGCCGTTCCAGATGACCATGCCTGCGGTCTCTAAGCACCTCAAGGTGCTGGAGCGGGCCGGTCTCGTCGCCCGCGGCCGCGAGGCCCAGTGGCGCCCTCGCCGGCTGGACGGCGAGCCGCTCCGCGACGTCGCCGAGTGGATGGAGCAGTACCGCAGCTTCTGGGACGAAAGCTTCGACCGGCTGGACGAATATCTGCAGGAAATGAAAAAGGAGAAAAGAGATGGTCGAACGAGATAGTGCGCTGGAGGTGACGCTGCCGTCGGATAGGGCGATCGCGATGACGAGGTATTTCGAAGCCCACCGCGACCTGGTCTTCGAGGCCTGGACCAAGCCTGAGCACGTGCGTAATTGGTGGGGGCCGCGCAACACGACGAAGGTTCTTTTTGAAGCCGACGTCCGCCCAGGAGGCGCCTGGCGCTACGTCATCCTGGATGGGAACGGAGTCGAGGTCCCCTTTAGAGGCGTCTACCAGGAGGTCACGCCTCCGCAGCGCCTTGTATACACCGAGATCTATGACGTCGCTCCCTTCAACATTGGCGACCCAGCCGTGAACACCGCCACCTTT
>DASYVJ010000096.1:0-67791 GCA_035937155.1 Candidatus Dormiibacterota bacterium
GAAAATTCGAGTGAGCTCCAGCTGAAGTGGCCAACCACATCAATCTATGCCGTCTGCAAGCCACTGCGGATTCGGGAATGGAGGGCAAGCTGCCGCACGATCCTCGATACGCTGGTGGGCCGAAGCTTATATAACGCGAACCGCGACCTCACCATCGCCGGTGCTCCGATCGGATTGTGACCTCGCAATTGCGGCCGCGCTTGCGGAGGGCTACCGTTCTCCGGGGAGGGATGCAATGAGCAGCGCCGGGTGGTATTCCATCGGCAGGGCGCTTGCGTTCGTGTATGCCGCCGGATGGTTCGCGGGCACGTGGATCTTCACGCTCGTGAGCTTCGCGATCATCTCACCGCGGCCGCCGGACGCTGCCGATCGTGTTGCGCACTATGCGTATGAGCGGGCCGTGTACCCTCAGCTCTACGTAGCTGTGGTCTGCATCGTCATAGCGATGTTCTGCCTAATTGGGCTCGGACTCGTCCTGAGACATTCGCTTGGTCCTGACGGTGCTCGCCAGCAACTGATGGCGGCCGGGTTCGGCGCCGCAGGCCTGTTCGGAGCTCTCTGGTTGTTCCTGACGCTCGGCCTGCTGCAGGCAGTGGTCTATGTCAGTCAAGGCGCTTCGAGTGAAACGCTGCGGACACTGACAGACGCAAGCGCATTGATCGAGTCTCCAGCGAACTGGTTCCAGCGCGCGTTCCTGCTTCTAGCCGGCCTAGGTACCTATTGGTCGAGCCGTCTTGCCCTCGAGCAAGGATCGTTGCCGCGGGGGTGGGCGTTGCTCGGCTTCGTTCTCGCGCCCCTCTACTGGCTGGGCCTCTTGAGTCTTCTCGCGCGCGACGCCGCAATACCCGTACCGGACGCAGTCGGCGGACTACTCATCCTGCTCAGTGGTGGGATCGTCGCTCCGGTCTGGGGCGCATGGCTGGCGATGCGCCTCCCGCGAACTATCTGATGGATTGCAACCTCTGCCACTCGAACGCAACCCATTTGCTGGTTCTCACTCCGTCACAGCCCTAAACACTCGATACCCCGACCGCTGGCTGCGACGCAACTGGCGGCGCTGGTGTGTGGACGTGACCTTCGGCGACCCGGTCTCCGATCAGGATTCCAGCGAAGAGCCCGGCCACCACCGCCAGCCCGAGGACGCCCCCGCTGACGACCATCGCCAATGCGGGGACCGGGCAGGTCGTCGAGAACGCCCAGCCGGTCCCGAAGAGTAGTCCGCCGTAGATTTGGCGAGGCTTGATGGAGGTTCGGTTCAGCTTGAGCTGTCCGCCCAACGGCGTCACCCACTTGCGCCGCTCCAGCAGCCAGAAGGCAGGCACGCCTACGGCGATGGCAGACGCGAATACCTCCCACGGATACCAGTTCTGAAACAGCAGCATGCGATGGATGAAGTCGGCGTCGCCAAAGCCGGCGGCCTGAATGAGGAACCCAAAAACTGCCCCGATGCCAAGGCCGGTCAGGTTCACTCGGGTGGAGCGGCTCATGCGCGGCCACCCGTGGCCCAATTGAGCGCCAGGCTGATGGCAACCGCGGTGGCGAAGAACGTCACCGCAGCCGCGAAGCTACCGGCGGAGCGGATGCTCATCCCGCAGAGGCCGTGCCCCGAGGTGCAGCCGCCTGCCCAACGCGCCCCGTAGCCCATAGCGAGACCGGACGCGAACAGGACGCCGACCGCCCCCCAAAGTGGCATCCAGCCGTAGATGAACTGATATCCGAGGTGAAATCGCGGTCCGCCCTGAAGGAGAGCGGCCACCACGGCCCCGATCAGGAGACCGACGAAGTAGTTGACCCGCCAAGGCTCAGTAACGCGGCGGACCAGTACACGTGCGGCTTGAGAGTAGGCAGCGCTCGCGCCCAGATGCTTGTTGGTGACTGCGTAGAGCACCACCGGACAGAGGCCGAGCAGCGGCCCGATGATGTACCACGGCAAGTGATGCGGCAGCGCCGGCCAGTCCATCTGTTCCCTCCGGCGCGATTGTTGCAGGAAATATCCACGCCGGCCGCCATGCTTTCGAATCTCGCCGCGGAGGCACACGAAAATCGAACTCAATTTTGGGTGGTGGGCCGCAGTGGACTCGAACCACCTACCTCCGCGTTAGATCGGGCAGAGCGCTGTGCTGACGACCCGTCGCGATCTCAGATCAGGTGAACGTCATGCGCCGAGTTATGTGGTGTGCCCACCGTCGCATTCTGCTGGGACACCCGCCGAGGACGCAATAGATAAGAAACGCGTAGTTAACCGAGGTCTTCGCCACGGCGCTATGTTGCCGCTCACTGTTGCCAAGCGGGTTGCCAAACGTACCTATTTTTCTTGTGGGCCGCTGGTGTGGAGCTGCTAACCCGTCTCAGCGACCTTTGCCCATTCGGTTGCTTGCGTGGCCGGCGTTCCTCGTCTCTCAGCGGTGCTCTAGTTCAGCCACTCGGGTTGCAGCGGTCCGAGGTCGCCGAATTCCACGCAAAGACAAAGAAGCCTCGACTACTGAAGTTCGGCGCCGGCCAGATTTTTACCCCAAACGAGGCCGACGCCCGATTCTGACGGTGTGGGCCGGGATGACACCCGGACCCGATCCACCCCAAACAACGTTTCTCCGCCAGCTTTTAGGCCAGCGTTCCGACGGCAGACGGTAATAACGCCGGGCCGTCTCTACCCCGATAGTTGGTGCAGGTCACCTCGACCATGTCCCTAGGCAAAAGTGGTTGCTGCTTTTGTTATGGGCGATGGGCGAGGGTGATCTTTGTCAGGCGGGCCGTGTTGCAGTCTTAGGACCGCCCCCCCGCCTGCACCTTACACTTCAGTCCCCGGGTCGGCGCCCGGAGCGGCGATAAAGCCACCCACCGCTAGGGTTCGCCCTGGCGCCCGTCGCACGCTTGGGTTGGTCGGCCTCCCCTGCGGGTGGAAGTCCTAGCGACAGCGAGCTCTGTCGCCGCCAATGTTCAACATGGGGACAGAGACCCGCATCTCTATCCCCCGAATAACGTTACTGCGCCGACAGCCTGGCCTTCAGAAGCTGCCACCTAGCCAGCGAGGGCTGATCGGAAGGTGTCATGGTGACGGTTTCAGCTTAGCGGGCCGTGCGGGACCAGGGTCACAATCAGTAGCAGGGCCGCGATCGCCATTCCAATGGTCGCGATCCAGACCAGCGACAGGCTTAGGCGACCGCTAACTCGCTTCTGCATCACCTTCTTGTCCGAGCCGAGGAGCGCGATCAGGACCATCAGCGGCGGCGCGACGACGCCGTTGATGACCGCGGTGTAGAACAGAGCGCTGATGACATCGATGCGGAGCAGGTTCAGTGCCACGCCGGCGAGGGTCGCGACAACGATCACGGCGTAGAAGGTGGGCCGATACTTTGGTTTCTCGGCAAGCGTGCCCTTGAGGCCCGTGAACTCGGCCAGGGCATAGGCTGCCGAACCCGAAAGGACCGGGATCGCTAGGAGGCCGGTGCCGATGAACCCCGCCGCGAAAAGGACGAATGCGAGGGAGCCGGCCAGCGGCTCGAGGGCTTTGGCCGCTTGGTCGGCGGTCGCGATACCGGTTGCGCCGTGGGCGTTGAAGGTCGCGGCGCTGACCAGGATGATCGCGTACATCACCATCTGCGAGAAGGCCATTCCGACGAAGACATCGATCCTCGCGCCACGCATCTCAGATCGGGTGACTCCCTTGCGCAAGCGCTCAGTCTGCTGACCGGCCGCCTTCATCTCGTCAACTTCGGACGACGCCTGCCAGAAGAAGAGGTATGGCGAGATGGTCGTGCCCAGGATCGCCACCAACATCGTGATGAAGGCCTTGTTGAATTCCAGGTGGGGAACAAAGGTGGCGATCAGCACCTTCACCGCGGGCGGATGGACAAGGAAAGCAGTGATCACATAGGCGAAGAGCGCCAGCGTCAACCACTTGAAGGCGTTGAATATGACCCGATAGCTGGCAAAGAGCTGCAGCCCGGACAATGAGGGCGGCCGCCGGCACCACCAGCCAGATCGGACCAATCCTCCCCCGCGTCAGCAGCGAGCCACCCGCCGCGACGGCGCCCAGGTCGGCGCCGATGTTGATCGTGTTGGCGACCACCATGGCGAGAATGCAAAAGCCGACCAGCCAGGTCGGGAACTTGCGCCGAAGGCTGACTCCGAGCCCGACGCCGGTGTGCAACGCAATTCGCGCGCAGAGCTCCTGCATTGCCAACATGAGCGGGAAGGTGAACAGCGCCGTCCACAGGACGCCGAAGCCAAACTGGGCGCCCGATTGCGTGTAAGTGCCGATGCCGCTCGGGTCGTCGTCACTCGCCTCGGTGATGAGGCCTGGTCCCAGGATTTGCAGGAAACCCTTGAGGCCCATGCGCCGGGCGGCGCCAACCCCCGTCTCCGGAGCGACCGGACCGCCGGTGGCGGCCACATCACCATCCTCATCCGGCGCTTTGAGGAGCTCGCTTTCGGACGGCTCCACGTCCGCGCCGAGCTGCATGCGCTGGAGAGCCGGGTCGTCGATCTCGCGCTCGGGTCCCACAACGCTTATTCTCCAACTGCCGCCCGAACGTGCCCTCGAAAATGGGGATCAGCGAGGTACCTACTCGGCACGACATGGTCGAGCGAGGTAAAGGGCGATGATTACAGCGGGCGGAGTCGAGGCGCTTTCGACTGGCTTCACGCACATGATCTCCACGCGAGAGGTCGAGCGATTGAAGGCTTCGAAACGCTGGCGACTTTGTCTTCTTGGGCCAACGGTTCGCCAGTGCGCATCGCCAAACAAGAGCCGCCTGGGCGGGTCCGCGCGAGAGACACGCACCCTTGGGCGTGTTACTGAGGCTGTTATGGTGCCCGGGCCAAGCTATGCCAGCTTGAGGCCGCCAGGTGTGGAGGCCTGGGGCAGAGAGTCGGGAGAAGGTAGGTTGAAGTTCGCTGATCTTCTGCGACCTGGCGGGTCGGCAGCGGCGCAGCACATCCGACGCTCTGGCCATTTTCCCCGAGTTGCAAGGCAACCATGCGGATAGCTCAGATCGCTCCTCCATTCGTCCGTATTCCGCCCACTCGGTATGGCGGCACGGAGCGGGTCGTGCACGCGCTGACAGAGGAACTGGTGCGACGTGGACACGACGTAACCCTGTTTGCGGCCGGCACCTGTGAGACCACCGCCCACCTGTGTCCAGTTTGTCCGCGACCGCTCTGGGAGATGGGTGTGGCGGATCCGCTTGCAATTCGGGTGCTGCAGGTTGAGGAGGTCGTCCGACTCTCCGACGAATTCGACGTGGTCCACTCCCATGTGGACTACCTTCCATGGCTCGTCGGGGATCGGCTCCGCGCTCCTCTCGTCACGACTTTACATGGGCGCTTGGACCTCCCTGAGCTGAGGCCGCTCTTTCGCGCCTACCGAGGCCAAGCGCTGGTGTCGATCAGCAAGGCCCAGCGGCGCCCAGTGGCGGACCTTGCTCTGAATTGGGTGGCGACGGTCCATCACGGCCTTAACCTGGCGGACACCTACCGGCTTGGGTCTGGACGGGGGGGTTATCTCGTCTTTCTGGGACGGATCTGCCCCGAGAAGGACCCTGTCACTGCGATCAGGGTCGCCATCCAGGCGGGACTGCAACTGAAGATCGCAGCCCGAGTGGACGCGGTTGACGCACAGTACTTCCAAACGCAGGTTGAGCCTTTGCTCGGGCACCCCCTGATCGAATGGGTGGGCGAGCTGGACGACCGAGGCAAGGGCGCGCTGTTGGAAGAGGCGCTTGCGCTCTTGATGCCGGTCGCCTGGGAGGAGCCCTTCGGTCTAGTCTTCATCGAGGCCCTGGCCACCGGTACGCCGGTGATCTCGCGCCCGCGCGGGTCGATTCCCGAACTGATCCAGCATGGCGAGCA
Source organism: Candidatus Dormiibacterota bacterium (assembly GCA_035937155.1). Taxonomy (GTDB): domain Bacteria; phylum Chloroflexota; class Dormibacteria; order Dormibacterales; family Dormibacteraceae; genus Palsa-870. The sequence goes on from DASYVJ010000096.1 coordinate 5,851, forward strand.
TGGGTTCCTGGCCGAGACTGACGATGAGTTGGTCGAAGCCTGCCGTGCGGCGACCTCTATCGATCGTGCCGGGTGCCGGCGGCACGCTCTCACGCGCTTCTCCGCGAGTCGGATGGTGGACGACTATGAGAGGGTCTACCGGGCGCTCGCAAGAGGCCAGCGGGAGCGCTCGGGGCTTGTTGTGCTGCCAGCAAGCCGCGAGACAGTGCGTCTCGTAAGCGGAGCAGTTGCAACGCCAGGATCAAGCTCCGAGAGAGGCGCGTCCTGAACTGGGTGACCACACTGACCCGTCAAGGCAGCCAAAGTCTTTTGAATAAGTCGCTCCAATGGCGGGCGTCGTCCCAATGCGAGGTTTTCAGGTCCTCTCCCTCGAGCGCGCCCGACGGCCGTGACCTCGTTCTCGGCGCCACTTTCGCCGGATTCTAAGGACGAAGAGCTTGCTCAGGCCACGGACCGGGCAGACCACCAATCTGGTCGGTGCCGACTCTCGGAAAGTTGCTGATCTTCTTACGCTCGGGACCGTAGAACTACGCACATGAATCGGGCTCAGGTGAAACGCAGCCGTCCCGACATCGACGCGGCGGTGCGTGGGGGAGATTGGACCCAGGCCATGGATGGTGAGGGTGTTCCGAGTCAGGCCACCATGGAGCAGGCGCTCTACTGGAGACAGACCTATACCGAGATCCTGGGCATGGAGGAGAAGGTACTGAAGCGAATCCGCCAGCTGATGGCCACGCAGTCAGGCGCGGCGCGGCGCGAGGTCGAGCTGACCAACGTGCCGGTCGTGGTCGCCCAGGCGGAGAGGTTTCGCCAGCGCCTCGGCTACTGGGAGGCTCGGGTGCACGAGCTCAATCCTGCAGTTCCGCCCAGGCGCGGGCGCGGTGCACTAGCCACAACATAGGGCAGGTCCTCGTTCCAGCCGTTCGACCCCGTCGTTGTTGTTACGGAATCAACTTCAAAGGAGGCCTTGATGAAAGACCAGGTTCGCGGCAAGGCGGAAGAGATCAAGGGCAAGGTCACCGGCAACCGCACCGAGGAGACCAAGGGCAAGTTGAGGCAGCAGGTCGGCAAGGCCAAGCGCACCGTCCGTGACGTCAAAGAGGACGTACGTTAAGGAGGCTAATCGAAACCGGACCTCGCGTAGCGCAAGCCCTTTCCTTGGGGAGGCCCGAGTCGACTTGTGGAACCGGCCTCGACAGACATAAGGGGCCTCACAGACCGACGCATGGGTTTCCATCACCCAGGGTCGGCACCATCTCAGGCCGTGGCTGACCTAGACCAGACTGCGATCGAGTGCGGACGGGATTAAGTGAACCCCACACCGGCAGAAGGAGGGCTAGCGGCTGCACCGGACCAAGGGCAGTCATCAACACTGTTGCCGCCCGGATCAGGCGGCGCTCATTGCCGTGCCCGTCCATACGGGCAGCCTGAATCGCCCCTGCTCCCCGGCATCTTCAAAAAGACGCCGGAATTCACGAGAGGAGTTCCTGGACCTTCTCTGAACGCGCAGGTGGGGAGGGTGTACGGTGATCAAATCCAGGCCTGCCAGTTCTCACGCGGGAGGCGACGGTTGACGGCCGTGTCCGTCTGCCGTTTCGAACCGCCGAGCGCGGTGGCTGCTCGCAAAGCCTGGTTGGGTCCACAGTGCATGTGCGGTGGTGGCTGGCGTTATCGGAGGTAAAAATGATGATGAGAAGGCTGCTGATTGGCGCGGCGCTCGGAGCGGGCGTCATGTACTTCTTGGATCCGGCCGGTGGGAAGCAGAGACGCCGGCAGGCATTGCACCTTTGGCATGAGAACAAGGACGACGTACTTGAGGGCGCCCGGACAGCCTCCGAGCACGTGCAGGTGGCCTCGCGCCAGGCGGCTAGCGCGGCGTCAAAGGTGACGTCGGCCATCGGTCAGCGGGTCAAGGAGGCTACTGCCGACGACGCGAGCATATGAGTGGCTCCGAAGCCGCGCTCCGTTAACTGACAGAGGGGGCTGAGGTAAATTCGGTTTCTCGCCAATTCAGCCGCTTCTAAACCGCCGAAGCACAGGTAAGGAAGAGCAATCAGGAAGGGCAACTTAGAGGGAGGGGAGATCTTGGCATTCTTTCGAGGCAGCGAGCGACCTGCGGTACAGTCGGTCACGCATTCGATCGAGAACCTAGCCCAAGACACGGGGCGCCTGGTCCAGCTGGAGGTCGCGCTGCTGAAACAGGAGACGATCGAGTTGGTGAAGCGCAACGCGATTGCAGTCGCAATGTTGGCGGGTGCTGGGCTTTGCGCATTAATGACGCTGATATTTGCGCTGGTCTTGGTTATCCAGCTTTTCCCCAACCATGTTTTGGTCGCCGCGATAGTCTGTGTCGTCTGGCTCGCAGCGGCGATCGTCCTAGGCCTGATAGGCAAGGCGCGGCTGAGGATCGCCGCGCCGACTCAGGCCCTCGAGTCAGTTAAGGAGGATCTGGCATGGGCCAAACAGCAGCTCAAATTCGCGACGAAATAGTCCAGCTGCGGGCGAGGATGGCGGACCATGTGGTTACGCTGAAGACCGCCGGGCAGCGGCCAGTGCGGATCGCCAAGTTTGCGCTGATCATCGGCGGAGGGCTCGCCTTTGGAGGAATAGCCCTCGTCGTCACGGTTAAGCTGCGTCAGCGCGCTAGGGCGCGGAGTCCGATGGGGCGACTGCGCGCACTCGCGGACGCGCCGGCGAAGGCGCAGGACGAACTGCAGAGAATGCGCATAGAGCTCCGCCACAACCTCCGCACGGCCCTGAAGAAGGAACTCCAGGATTCCCGGCCTCTCCACGAGAAGATCCTTGCTGACTTCGCCCAGAAGGCCGCCGCCACGGCCACCCCGATCGCGATCCGCAAGCTTGAGAAGATGGTGACGGCCGGCGGCTCGCGCCAACACCAAGACTGACCGATCACGGGCATGTTCATGCTGCGTATGGAGTCATTCCGACTCTTGCTCAGCGGTTTGCCAGGGCGGAGGTGCAATATGGCGCAGGCGCAGGCAGCGACGAGGGCGGCAGTCTCGACCGGAGATGATATGCGCTCGGAGAAACGACGCGGTGGCTTTATTGAAACCGTCAAGTCGTCATTGCCGGCGAAGACCATCAAGGCATACGGTGCCAGTAAGGTGGGCAACTTCGGGGCTGGTCTGGCTTTCAACGCCTTCCTGACGATGTTCCCCCTGGTGTTGGGCATCCTCAGCATCATTGGGCTGGTGATTCACGATCCGGGGATGCAGGCGAAGTTCCAGAGCGCTCTGGTTGGAGTCTTCCCAGCCGACGCTCATGCAGAACTCCTAAGCGCACTCGGCGGCGTGAAACGGAACGCAGGCCTTCTGGGAATAGTGTCCGTCATAGGCCTGATCTGGAGCGGCACCGGGCTCTTTGTATCGATGGAGTTCGCTTTAACTCAGATTTTCGGTACCACGCAGCGCGACATGCTCCGCCAGCGTCTGATGGGGCTGATCATGATGATCATCTTCCTCTTCGCAATGGTGGTCGCGATGGCGGCCAACAACGCCGCGACCTTACTGCCCTTCATGCCATTTACGGGATTCGTGATCGGCACCATCGCCATGGTGGGTCTGCTGATCGCCATCTATCGCTTCGTCCCCAACCGCACCTTTGGCCTCAAGCACGTGTGGCCGGGAGCGGTGCTGGCAGGCATTCTCCTCGAGGTCCTAACGCTGGCCTTTCCCATTTACTCGAAGGTCGCGCACGGTTTCAACAGTTACGGACAGCAGTTTGCGCTGTTTTTCCTGCTGGCCACCTGGTTGTACTTCTTCAGCCAAATCCTGCTGCTTGGCGCGGTCTTCAATCGGGTGCGGGTTGTTGGTGAGCCCGAGGCCCGGGGGCTGGCCGCGACCGAGCCCGGACGGGGCGAGGCGCCTCCTCGCCCCGCAGACGCTGTCAAGCAGCAGCGGCAGCGCCGAGACGAGTGGCCTGAGGGCCGCGGGTCCGGCGATGCGCGGTCGTCGCGTGTCCCGTTTCCGATTGCGCTGGGGCTGGGATTGGTCGCATGGTTCGCCGGCGTAGTCGTCGGCAGAAGCCAGGCGAAGACACGCTAGAACTCAATGTCAACACCCGCTGAACTTCTTCGTCAATGCGCGACACTTGAGACGGTGTGCCAACGCGACGTGCTGTGTTATGTGGTCTGTTTGAGATCGACGGGAGTGGTGGGCCGCGGTGGACTCGAACCACCTACCTCCGCGGTAACAGGCCCTGAGCGCTGCACCTGAATCTCGCCTGATCTCAGGAACTGGGAGCGCTGCAGCCGGTGTTATGTGGTATCCGTGCGTCGGGTCGTCCGGTCGGTGAGCGAGGTCGCCTGAGCCGGCCTATATCTCTAGCGTCTGGCCATTGGCCTCGGCGCTGCCCTAGGCGTCCAGATCGGGCGGGACAAATGGAGCCATTGGCTCTCAACCGCGCAATCGTCCAGGCGCGTAGCCGTTAAACAATTGACGTGAAGCCCTTACTGGCTCGGCTGGGCGTGACCTTGGTCGCGGTGACGATGCCGTTCGTAAGCCCGACGCCGGCCGCTGCCCAGCCCCCGCCAGGCACCAACTGCGCGGTGTTTCCGGCCGACAACATCCTCAACACGGACGTGTCTGGATTGCCCGTCAATGGTCAGAGCCAGACCTGGTTGAGCAACATGACACAGGCCACGAACCTGCACCCCGATTTCGGCACCTTCGCACAGTGGTATGGGATCCCAACCAACGTGGCGCCGCCACCCTCAGGCGGCGTGACGCCAACTTTCACCTTCAACTCCGAAAGTGATCACCCCTCCGAGGGATATCCGATCGATCAGAACACTCTGATCGAAGGCGGGCCTGCAGCGCCAAGTGGCAGTGACCGGCACGCACTTGTCGTCAACAAGAACATCTGCAAGCTGTACGAGATCTACAACTTGCAGAATTTCTCTAACGGGCAAACGCCTACTGCCGGTTCAGGTGCCGTATGGGATTTGCGCTCGAACGCGATGCGACCCATCGGCTGGACCTCGGCAGACGCAGCCGGACTTCCAATCACGCCACTGTTGCTCCGGCCGGACGAGATCCTGGCGGGAAGCATCGCGCACGCGATCCGCTTCACAACGCATTGCACACACAGTTACGTCTGGCCGGGTTCACACGATGCGGGTTTGTGCGGCACGGGCTTCCCACCGATGGGGGCTCGGTTCCGGCTTCGGGCCGGCTTCAACATCTCGAGCTTCAGCGCGAACACGCAGAGCGTCCTCCGCGCCTTCCAGCATTACGGTCTCGTCCTCGCGGACAACGGTGCGGACTGGTACTTCCAGGGCGCCACCGATGCCTGGTGGGGTACCACGGCAGGCGCTCAGGTAATCAGCGAGTTGAAAACGATTCCGGCCGCGCAGTTCGACGCCGTCGACGAAGGCGCTCTTCAGGTCGCGCCAGCCTCTTATCAGGCGAACGCGATGGCGAGCCAGACTGGCTCTTTTGCCGGCGCGCCGGCGGCTACCGCATGGGCGGTCAACCGATTGGACGTAGTGGGGGTCGGTGTCGATCAACAGCTGTGGCATCGCTCGTGGGACGGGACCACGTGGAGTGCCTGGGATGCGCAGGGCGGACGCGTGACCGCGGATCCAGGCGCCGTTTCGTGGACGGCCGGACGCCTCGACGTTTTCGGACGAGGGGCAGACGGGGCGCTGTGGCACAAGTGGCTTGATAACGGCACGTGGAGCGCCTGGCAATCGGTCGGCGGTCAGCTCATTGGAGGCCCGTCAGCGGCCTCGGCTGCGTCCGGACACCTCGACGTGTTCGTGGTGGGGACCGATCGTGCGTTGTGGCACCGTTCGTGGGACGGCGTGAGCTGGACGGCCTGGGACTCGCTCGGTGGCATCCTCACGTCCGATCCAACGGCCGCATCGGCGGGCAGCAACCTGCTGGACGTCTTTGGTCGGGGTACCGACAACCAGGTCTGGCACCGGTCATGGAACGGATCCGTATGGAGTGCGTGGCAGCCGCTGGGCGGCATCCTGACGTCCGCACCGGTCGTGGCGGCTCAAGGACCGAATCGTCTGGACCTGTTTGGGCGCGGGACCGATAACCAACTCTGGCATCGGGCATGGAATGGCACTCAATGGGCCGCGTGGGATCCTCTAGTCGGGACCCTCACTTCGAGCCCCGGGGCATCGTCTTGGGGGATCAACCGTGTCGATGTATTCGTGCGCGGCACCGATATGCAGGCATGGCACAAGTGGTGGGACGGGACCGCCTGGAGCTCCTGGCAGCAGGTCGTCGGGCCTCCAGGCGGCTAGATTTCGCCTCCACGCGGGACGAGGTCAGAGTCCGTGGTGGGCCGCAATGGACTCGAACCACCTACCTCCGCGGTAACAGCCCCTGAGCGCTGCGCCAACGATCTCAGGGAACTCGGCTTGGACGAGCGCTGCAGCCGGTGTTATGTGGTAAGCGCGCCTCAGCCCAACTTGAAGTCGGCGAGCATCGTCTTGTAGTCCGCCTGCAGCGCAGCGGCACAAGCTGCACGAGCGCCGGTCTTAGTGACTAATTAGCTCGTGATAGATCGCGACCAGATTTGGGAGTAGAACAACGACCGTGAAAGCGACAACGGCTAGGCCAGCTGCTACAACAGCGAAGGCTTTCAAATCAAGGTGTCGGCGATTACCACGTCTCATGCGGTGAGCGTACTACGTGACAGCCAAGGACCCCCAAGGAAGGTGCGTTCAGATACGTGTCAGTTGCGGCTGGTAGCCCTACCCGCGGCGCTCGATCACTTGCGATGTGGTTAGCGCCACCTAGGAGGCTTGCGAGCGCTGCGCATAACGAAATGCGGCGTTGTCGGGCTTGGCTGAGATCGAAAGACTGGTGGGCCGCGGTGGACTCGAACCACCTACCTCCGCGTTATCAGCACGGCGCTCTGCCAGTTGAGCTAGCGGCCCATGGCCCAGCGGGTCGAGCAAGCTCGATCCCAGGAATTGTGAGTCTACTGGGTCGCTCGACTGGATGAGGCCGCTCTTAACCCGGGACCTGGTCCGGGACGGAGCGCTCCCATAACTTAGGCGGTCAGGTGGCGGAAAAAATTGGCAGGGGCGGAAGGATTCGAACCCTCGGCCCTCGGTTTTGGAGACCGATGCTCTGACCAGACTGAGCTACGCCCCTATCGGGCTCGAATTCTAACCGACACCAAATGCCTCACTTCCGCCGGCGATTAGCATCGGAGGAGTGCCTGAGGACGACCTGCCCGTTCTGATCGTGGGGGACATCCACGGCGACCTCGAGCGGCTGTTCGAAGCACTGAAGCCGTATCCCGCGGACGCGTGGCGCACGATCTTCCTCGGCGACCTCATCGACTACGGGCCGTTCGGCGTCGGCGCTCTGCGCTACGCGCGCGACCGAGCCAACTCGCTTGTGATACTCGGCAACCACGAGGTCGCCATGCTCTGGGCGCTGCGAGATCCGACCCGCATCGGGTTCTGGATGGGCATCGGAGGCCAGCGCCACGACCTCGACGAGCTCGGGCGAGACCCTTTGCTGCAGGAATGGATGCGCGCGCGACCCGCGCTGATCAAGCTTCCCGATGGCACACTCGCGCAGCACTGCGGAAGCGACGCGTACGCGACCCTGCTGGAGAAAAGCGCGCCGGACCCGATCGACGCCATCAATTCCCAGGTGCACGAAATGCTCTCCGCTGGAGCCGAATCTGAGTTGTGGGAAATGCTCAGCGGTCGCAACATCCTCCCCACCCAGCCCGAGCGGCTGGACCGTTGGCTCGAGCTCACCGGCAGCCGGCGCGTCGTCTTCGGCCACAACCCTCATCGCGGTGCGCGGCCCGAGAGCAACCACGGCGGCAGGGCGCTGAACTTCGACGGCGGATTCAGCCGCTTTCATATGAAGTTCCGACGCCACACGCCACTCGGCGCAACAGTCGCGCCCCTGCCGCCGATCGCTGACTAGGCGACTGCGGCGGGGCGGCACACCTTGCACGGCCGGAAGCCTGAAGCACGAGCGCTCGCCTCGTCATGAAGCCAGACGATGTTCTTCTCGAGCGCGCGGCGCCCTGTTTGGCAAGTCGGAAAGCAAAAGATCTTGGTCGTCTTCACACCCTGGTAGCGAACGCCCGCGCGGGCCAGCTCCTCGAGGCGATTCAGACGCACGCCCTCGAGCGTGAGGATCGCGCGTTTCGCCTCAGGACCGCCGCCACCGTAGTTGCCGATCTTTCCGTCGGTGCGCACCACGCGATGGCATGGAATGAAGTACAGGATGGGGTTGTTGGCCAGCGCGGTTCCTACCGCGCGCACGGCCGCCGGATGGCCGATCTCGCGAGCGACCCAGCCGTACGGACGAACCTCACCCCGCGGAATCTCACGCGTCTTACGCAGCACCGCCTGCTCGAAAGGAGTCAGGCCGCGCAAGTCAAACCGCATCCTCCGCCGGCCCTGGAGCTCGTCCTTGATCTTTTCCGCGAGGTCGGCCGGTGCGTTCGCGGCCACCACCGGCCGGCCGACCTCCTTGCGAAACCAGGCCTCGAATTCGGCGCCCGAGGCGGAGCGCGAGGCGGAGCGCGAGGCGGCGGAGATGCCCTGGCCGTTCCAGGCCACGTAAACCGAACCGAGCACCGTTTCGAAACGCGCATACGAGTCGGTCATACCGACGTGGGCCAGCAGGCGGTCGGCGAATCCGGCTGGGGCCTTCGCCTCGCCCAGTTTCTTGAGGTCAGTCGTCAGAGTGCTCATCGTCGTCTCCTCTCAGCAATTTGAGTCCTCGATGTACGTTCGCTTTCACCGTCCCGACCGGCTGCCCGAGCGCGTCCGCCGCCTCCTGGTAGGAGAGCTCCTGGACATGACGCAGGACGACCGCGTCTCGATAGCGGGTCGGTAGCGCCGCCACCCGCACGGCAAGTGCATCCATCTCCATTTTCAGAATGGCGTCGTCCTCTGGCCCTAGAGCGTGGTCGGGCTCGCTCCCGTTCAGCTCGACCAGGCGGGGCCGGATCCCTCGCACGCGATTGCGCGCCACGTTCAGCGCGATCTGATGCAACCAGGGCTTCTGCTTCAGGTCCCTGATGCGGTCAGGCGGATACGTGACCAGGGCACGGTATGCGCGCAGGAACGTGTCCTGCGCGACCTCTTCGGCGTCGTGACGGTTGCCGGTGAGAGCGAGCCCAAAAGCAAAGACTCGGTTCTGATGCTCGTGCACCATCCGCTCGAACAGGCGCTCGGTTCCGTCCATCACTCCCCTAAACACACGCCGGAGGCAGGTAGTTGCATTCTCCATCCCCGTTAGGGGGAGGGCTTGGGTGGGGGGTCACCCATTGGAACCGCGCTGGGGTGATCGGTGTAGAAGATACGTTCCGATGGAGGGCCGACCTGAGGACGATTCCGAGCTGTTTACACGCGCCCAGCGCGGAGATACGGCCGCCTATGAGGAGATCGTGCGCCACTACCAGCAAGTTGCTTTCCGGACCGCCTACATGATCACCGGCTCGGCCGCCGAGGCGGAAGACGCCGCCCAGGACGGATTCATGAAGGCATACCGGGCGCTCGACCGCTTCAGGCCGGGGGCGCCTCCCCGGCCGTGGCTGCTGCGCATCATCGCCAACGAGGCGCGGAACCGGGTTCGCTCCACCCAGCGCCGGCACGGGCTCGAGCTGCGCTTGGCGGAGGGATTCCGCCCGGGGGATGCGGCCCCATCCCCCGAGGCGGCATCCGTCGCGGCCGAAGACACCCAGCGGCTGCTCCAGCTGGTCAACGGGCTGGCTGAGGAGGATCGGCTGGTGATCACGAGCCGGTATTTCCTAGAGCTCAGCGGCGAGGAAACCGCGGCGGCACTCGGCATCCCCGAAGGCACTGTCAAGTCGCGTCTGTCACGAGCTCTGGCACGCCTGCGAGCGACGATGGAGGAGGGGCCTCGTGGCTGAGCTGGAGCAGCAGCTGACCGCCCTTGCCGCCGAGCTCGACTGGCCGCCCACGCCTAATCTCGCCGGCAGAAGTTACCTCCCCGCTCGCCGGGGAGGACACATTTGGGGTCCCCGCGCCCTTGGTGCGCGGGGTAAGCCCGGGTGGGGGGATGCCTTTGGCGCAAGTACTCGGCGCAGATGGGCGCTCGCTGCCGCTGCCCTTGTCATCGCGAGTGCTGCGTTGGTCGCCTATCAACCCTCCCGCGAGGCGATCGCGAGCTGGGTCAACGTTCATATCCTTTTCCAGCGCGTCCACGTTTTGCCGACACCCTCTCCGCTGCCACCCGGCCCGCTGGGAGAGAGGCTCGGCCTGGGCGGCCGGACGACGCTGGGCGAGGCACAGAGACAGGTGACCTGGCAGATCACGATCCCCGCATCGCTGGGCCAGCCCGATGAGGTCTATCTCCAGCTTCCCCCCACGGGGCCAGAGAAAGGCGAGGTCACGCTGGTTTACTCCACGCGGCCTGGCATTTCGGTCGCGGGAGAGACGGGCGTGGCAGTGCTCGTCACCGAGGCGCGAGGCGCGGTCAACAAGAACTTCTTCGGCAAGATGCTCGGGCCGGACACCACACTCGAGGAGGTCACGGTCGCAGGGCATCAGGGCTACTGGATCGCAGGGGCCCCGCATAACTTCGTGTTCATCGACGCGACTGGGAACGTGCGATACGAGACGATGCGCCTGGCCACCAACACGCTGATCCTCGACGAGGGCGGCACGGTCGTGCGCATCGAGGGCAACCTCACCAAAGCCCAGGCCATAGCAATCGCCACGTCCTAGGGGAACCGCACCGCCTCCACCGGTGTATGAGAGGCGAGGTGAAGAGCATGCGAAGTTTGGTCACGATGGTTTGCCTGGCGGTCCTGGTTGCGGCTTGCGGGCGCGCGCCCGGGAGTCCGGTAGCGAGCGGCGACTACAAGCTATACGAGGCGGTCAGCGACCGTTCTCAGATTGCGGTCATCGACGCGCGCTCTCACAACATCGAGCGCTGGCTCGAGCTCGGCGCGCCGGCGCCTGACTGGAAGCGTCTGTACTCGATCGCCGGCACCAGCCTCAATGCCGTCGACCCGCTAACTGGCGCGGCGGTTGGATCATTACAGCTGCCGGGCTACTACCACCTGCCTAGCGTCACCATGAGCGGCATGCCCGGCGGCCTATCGCAGAACGGCGCATACATCGTGGTCGAGTCGTTCGAAGACACTCCAAACGGACCTCCCAGCGCGTCGCACTTTCTTGTCATCAACACCTCCCTCAACTCCAGCCCGAAGCGGGTCGACCTCAAGGGTTACTACGCGTTCGACGCGATCAGCAACGAGGGTGGACGGCTCTACCTGATCGAATACGTAACTCGTACGGACTACCGCGTCCGCTATTACGACGTCGGCGCGGGCCAGATGTATCCCAATGTCATCGTCGATAAGGCGAACCCAAGCGAAGCGATGAACGGCGTCAAGCTGTCAGGCGTTCCGTCGCGTGACGGGGGCTATCTCTACAGCGTCTACGCTCGAGAGACCGGCAGTCCGTTCATCCACGCCCTCGACCTGTCGGGCTCGCCGTTTGCGTTCTGCATCGACCTTCCGGGCTCCGGTTACTCATCGGGCGACGTTGCCGGCCCGTTCCATTGGTCGCTGGCGATGACCGCCGACGGGTCGCACCTGTACGCGGCCAACGGTGTACTCGGAGTGGTGAGTGAGATCAAAACCGACACGAACAACTCGGTGCCCGGGGTAGCACGATCTGTGCACATCGACTCGGGCAAGACAGTCGCGAGCATCTTCGCCCAGGACGTTCAGGCCAAGGAATTCGGCGCCAACGCTGCCGTGGTCAGCCTGGATGGAAAGACTCTTGTCACTTCCGGCAGCTCAGGCATTGTATCGATCGACACCGCAGGCTTGCGCGTGAGTGCGCATGCATTGGACAACTGGAACGTGTGGAGCCTCACCCTCAGCCCCGATGGCAAGCTGCTGTACGTGCTGAGCGACGCGGGCATGCTCGCCGAGGTATCAATGGACTCGCGGCAGGTCACCGCGACGTTCAATCCCCACGCGGGCAACCCGATGGACCTCATGCGGGTGGCGGCGGTTTAGCGGCGGCTTCGAGCTCGTAGCCGCGACACGTCAGGACGGGGAGCCGTGGATAGCGCGGGAAAGAGGAATCGGTCCGCGAGCGCTCGCACATCCAGAATGTGCTTCGGCTTCCTGGGACCGTCCGAGAGTGCTTGCATGACGCGCATAGCCCTACTTCCACGACTGCCAATCATGAATCGGCGGCGCCGGCGGAGGATCCAGAGAAGCGTCATAACTGGACATACGATCGCCGGCGAATGTCAGATCAACTTTTGCTGAAAGTCAGACCTTTGTAACGTCGGGCGGCGGCATCGATGCCAACGCCTTGACCAGCCGCTCGGTAGAGCTGGCGACACCGTATCGCCGGCCGAGCTCTTCGGCCTGCACCGGGTCCTCCGGATACTTGTCGCGACGCCCGCGCGGAACCTCGATCTTGAGATCGCTGACCGGCGGCACCAGCCGCTGCACCTTTTCGAGGTAATCCGCGTCCGAGGCGCGGAAGACGCCAGCCTCCAGCATGGCGGCCACCGAGCCGTACTTCCGGACCAGGTCCGCGGCCGTCTTGGCGCCGACCCCGGCCAGCCCCGGCAGCCCGTCCGACGGATCGCCCCGGAGCATCGCGAAGTCGGCGTATGCCCGACCCGGGATCGAGTACCTGCGCGTGACCTCATCCTCATCGACCACCGAGATGCCGCCTTTTTCGGGGTAGAGCACGACGATCTCTCGATCGCGAACGAGGCTGAACAGGTCGCGGTCGCCGCTCACGATCTCTACCGACGGGCTGACCTTCGCAACGAGCGACGCGATGATGTCCTCGGCCTCGTAACCGGCCAGCCCGACAGCGTCTATCCCGATCGCCTCGAGGCACTCCATGATCACCGGCATCTGCGGCTCGAGCAGCGGCGGCACCGGCTCAGCGGTGCGGTGCGTCTTGTAGCTCGGGATCAGCTCAACCCGCCAGTCGGGACGCCAATCCACATCCGTCGTCACCGCCACATGACGTGGCCGGCGGTCCGTGATGTAGCGCGCCAGGCTGTCCAGGAAGCCACGCACGGCGTTGACGAGAGTTCCGTCGGGCGCTCGCGTCGTCTGAGGTATCGCGTAGAAAGCTCGGAAGATCATGCTCGAGCCGTCTATCAGCATCCATTCCGGCAAGGCGGCACCATGGTAAGACCTACCATGGCCCTGGTTTGAAAGCAATCGGGATCCTGGCGATCTCGGCGCTCCTCATGGTGGCCTGCTCAACCGGCGGATCGGGTTCCTCCTCGTCGCGGACTACCACCGGCTCGCCTTCGCCCGCCGCAAACCCGGCCGACTCGAAGGCGGCCGACCTGCGCGTGCGGCTGAACCTCTTGCTCGGCGAGCACGTGATGCTGGTGGCAAAACAAGCGGTCGCCGCTTCCAATCACACCGACGAGTACGCGGGCTACCTGGCGCTCCTGAGCGCCAACGGCAACTCACTGCTCGATACCATGCGCGCCGCGTTCGGCAACACTGCCGCGAACCAGCTCGATCAGGCGTGGGCGATTCAGAACGGCTACTTGATCGACTACACGATCGGGCTGGTAACGCACAACGACAACAAGTCCAACGGCGCGATGTCCGGGCTCGTGAACGGTTTCGTGCCTCGGTTCGCCAAGCTCATCACGAGCCTCACGCAGCTGCCACTCGATTCGATGACGCAGCTCGAGACCGCGCAGTTGGCGAATACCAAGACGATGATCGATGACGAGATCGCTCAGTCCTACACGAAGCTGTACGCAGATTTGCGCGTGGCCTATGCGAGCAGCTCAAGCATGGGTGACGCGCTCGCGATCCGAGTGGCCCAGGTGTTTCCGGACAAGTTTCCTGGTGATCCATCGAGCAAAGCGGTTGATGTGCGGGCGTCGCTCAACACGCTTCTACAAGAACATGCCTACGTGACGACGATGATGAGCGACGCGGGAATCGCGGGACGAGGCGCCGAGGCTGCCTCAGCATTGGGCGCAGTGGCCGGCGTCCACGCCGACCTCGGTCCGATCATTAGTTTTCTGTTGGGAACCGCCACAAGAACCCAATTCGATCAACTCTGGGGAATCCGAGACGCGACCTTGTTCGCGTATGCGAACTCAAGCGATGCGGGAGCCCGGCAGAGACTCACCGGCAGCTTTGTCGTGCAGTTCTCGGCCTTGACAGCGGCTCCTGCATCGGCAGTCCGCGATCAGGTCCTCGCCACTCTCAGGGTCATGGACGACCAGCGCGCGAAATCTTATGAACAAGCGACCAACGACGACCGGGCGGCCGCCGCCGCGATGCAGCCCGTGGCAGACCGGATCTAGTGAGCATCCAGCGCTGAGGCGATGATCTCGAGGCCGGTGGCGGCCTCTTGGGAGTCCAACACAAGCGCTGGGCTGATACGCACCGCTCGCGAACCTGCGGTGAGAAGGAGAAGCCCGCGCTCGAAAGCCGACTGGACCAGCTGCGCCGCCAGCTCGGGCGTCTTGAGCTCGATGGCGAGCATCAGGCCAAGGCCGCGGACGTCCGTCACCTGCTTGTGACTAGCAGCGATCTCGTGCAGGCCGTCCTGCAGCGCGGCGCCCACGCGCGCGGCGTTCTCGATCAGTCCCTCCTCGAGCAGATCCAGCGTGGCAAGGCCGGCGGCACAGGCCACCGGGTTACCGCCGAACGTGCTGCCGTGCGACCCCGGCGGCCAGGCCATCTGCTCCGCGCGCGCGATGAACGCGCCCAGCGGGAGGCCCGAGGCAATGCCCTTCGCGAGACACACGATGTCCGGCTCCACTCCCCAGTGCTCGATGGCCAGGAAGCTCCCGGTCCGGCCCATGCCCGACTGCACCTCGTCAGCCACCAGCAGGATGCCGTGCTTGAGGGTCAGCTCGCGCAGACGGGGCAGGAAGTCATCCGGCGGGACCAGGTAGCCGCCCTCCCCCTGGATCGGTTCGACGAACACCGCCGCCACGCTCTCCGGCGGAGCGACCGTGGCGAAGAGCTCTTCGAGACGTGCCATGGTCTCATCGGTGGTGATGCCGCGCGCCGCCGTTGGAAACGGCGCGTGAAACACCGATGACAGCAGCGGCGCAAATCGACGCCTCTGGCTCGCTTTGGATGCAGTCAGCGACAGCGCACCGAACGTACGACCGTGGAACGCGCCGATGAAGGCGATGTAGCTTGGCCGCCCGGTCGTGAAACGCGCGAGCTTCATGGCCCCTTCGATCGCCTCGGCGCCCGAGTTCGTGAAGAACACCTTGGCCGGCGTGCCCGGCAGGATTTTCGCCTCGAGGCGCTCTGCCAGCTCGATCTCGGAGCTGTAGTAGAAGTCTGTGCCCGACATATGGAGGAAGCGCCTGGCCTGCTCCTCGATCGCGGCCACGACCTTGGGGTGGGAATGGCCGGTCGTGACGACGGCGATCCCGGCGGTGAAATCGAGGAACCGGTTGCCGTCGACGTCGGTCACCCAGCAGCCTTCGCCCCTTTCCATCACAAATGGATAGGCGCGCGTGAAGCTGGGTGACATCGCCCTGGCGTCGCGGGCGATGAGCTCCGCCGCCTTCGGACCGGGCAGGGGCATCTGGATCAGGGGCTTCACGGCGCCCGCACCGTATCAGACGGAGACCCACGCCGGTCCCCGTTCATGATCCAATGTTCCGATGGCGAAGGCGACCAAGACGTTTGCCATCCGGCCTGCTACGCACGACGACCTCCGGGCGATCGTCGGCCTGTACAACTGGGCCGTCAATCAGACCTTCGCGACCATCGACTCGGAGCCACTGGACACCGAGGAAGCCGCCCACTGGTGGGAGGCGCACGGCAAGCGCTCCAAGCTCATCGTATGCACCGACGAGAGCGGGTTGATCGGCTGGGCACGCCTCTTTCCTTGGAACCAACGGGGCTTCGACATCGTGGAAGACATCGTCTACGTCGACCCGGTACACCAGGGCCGTGGCATCGGACGGGCCCTTCTCACCGAGCTGATCCAGGAGGCACAAGGCCTCGGCTATCGCACGATTGTCGCCACGATCGCGACCGACAATCGCGCCGGGCTCGCGCTGCACGCGAGGCACGGCTTCGAGGTGGTCGGAACGATCAAGAACGCTGCGAACAAGTTCGACCGCTGGATGGACATCACGCTGGTCCAGCGCTCACTCGAACCATAGGGAGAAGCTACTGACATGGATGTCCGCGACGACGTCGTCGACATCATCTCCGGGTTCGGGCTGTTCGCCGGGCTTCCCACTCCCGAGCTCGACCTCATCGCGCGCGTCTTCGAAGAGGCGTGGTTCGGTGAGGGCGAGCGAGTCCTGCGGCAGGGGCTCACCGGGTCAGGCTTCTACATCATCCTGGACGGCAGCGCCGCAATAAGGGTGGATGGCGTCGACCGCGCCACCCTCCGACCAGGCGATTTCTTCGGTGAGATCTCATGCCTGCTCGGGGTTCCTCCGGTGTCGGATATCGTCGCCCAGCGCGCGCTGCGCTGCCTGGTCTTGCCCGTGTCGGAGCTCGAGGGCTTCCTGGTCGCGAACCCACGAGTGATGTTCCGCCTGCTGCAGGGAGAGGCTCGGAAGTTGCGCAGCACGACCCTGTGGCAGACCTGAGCGAAAGGCCTTTTCCGCCGGGCTCTTATCCGCTGCTCGTCGTCGGCAGCGGCCCCGGGGCTCTACAGCTGACGTACTCCCTTCAACGCCTCGGCGTTGAGCACGCCGTCATCTCTGAAGATCCTGCACCCGGGGGCATGTTCCGGCGCTGGCCCATCTTCCAGCGGATGCTCAGCTGGACCAAGCCGTATGCGGGCTGCGAGTACTCCAGCCGCCTTTACGAGCGTTACGACTGGAACAGCCTGCTGGCGGAAGAAGAGCAGCACCGCGCGATCATGCCGGGCCTGATGGACGGGACCTCCTACTTTCCTTCCCGCCCGGAAATGGAGCGCGGCCTTGTCACCTTCGCCGGCAATACGGAGCTGGTAGTCCGCTATGGCTGCCGGTGGGAAAGCACATCGAAGGACGCCGATGGTTTCACGCTCAGCACCTCGGACGGTGAGTACCGGGCGCCCGTTGTGGTCTTCGCCGTCGGCGTCGCCGAGCCCTGGAAACCGCCGATCCCGGGCCTCGAGCACGCAGCCGGGTACGGTGAGATGCGACCGGCCGAGACCTATGCCGATCGACGGGTTTTCATCGTCGGCAAGCAGAATTCGGGTTTTGAGATCGCCAGCAGCTTGCTTCCGTGGGCGCGCCAGATCGTGCTCGCCTCGCCCAGCCCGACGACCCTGTCCGTCAACACGCGGTCTCTGGTCGGCGTGCGGGCCCGCTACGTTCAGCCTTATGAGGACGCCGCACTCGCGGGTGGGGTGGTGATCCTGGACGCGTCGATCGAATCGGTTACACCGACGGGGGACCGCTTCAAGATCAGCACACGCAATGCACAGGCTGGGGACGTCCTGGAGTTCGAGGTCGACGATGTGATCGCGGCCACTGGTTTCACGGCGCCTCTGCGAGACCTGTCTGAACTCGGCGTGGCCACCTTCGGGCAGAGTCGCCTTCCGGCGCAGACCCCATTCTGGGAGAGCGCGACGATGCCCGGGATTTACTTCGCGGGCACCATCATGCAGGGATCGCGTGGCCTTCGTAAGCACGGCATCCCGAGCAACTCAGGTGCGGTCCAAGGGTATCGATACAACGCCCGCGTGCTCGCCAGGCAGATCGCAAAGGAGCACTTCGGCGTACAAGCGCCTCGCCGCCCGATGAAGGCAGAGGAGCTGGTGCCCTTCTTGCTCGCGGAGGTGAGCCACGGTCCCGAACTGTGGCATCAGCGCTCCTACCTGGCGCGTGTGGTGAGTGTCGATGCCGATCATGGGATCAACGACGAAGGATTTGTTCCACTGGCGCATTTCGTGGACGCGCATGACGAGCCTGACGCGATCGCCATTACGTTGGAATCAAACGGCAAAGACGATCCATATCCCGCCATCTACATTCGCCACGATGGCTCTGTCACCGAACCGCAATTGATGGCACCGCATCCGCTGCTCGACTTCGAGAGTGCTGAGTGCCACCGGCAGCTAACCGCGTTCTTGAGCGACCTCCTGCATCCGTCGCTCACGCAGGCAGCGCAATGAATCTGCCGCGGGGCACCGTCACCTTCTTGTTCACGGACATCGAGAACTCCACCCTGATCATGCAGGAGATGGCAGACCGCTACCCGGCGGCGCAGACCGCGCACCACGCCATCCTTCGGGAAGCCTTCCAGAGCAATGAAGGGCACGAGCTGAGGACCGAAGGCGATTCGTTCTTCTGTGTGTTCGCGAGCGCCATCGATGCATGCACCGCCGCAGCTGGGGCGCAGCGGGCGCTCGCAAGCCATCCCTGGGAAGGCGGCCAGGGCCTCAGGGTCCGGATGGGCCTGCATACGGGCGAAGCGCCCCTGGTCGGCAACGAATACATCGGTCTAGACGTCCATCACGCGGCGCGAGTTGCGGGCGCCGCACACGGAGGACAGGTCCTTGTCTCAGAGACGACGCGGGGGCTGGTCGAGAGCAACCTCAAGGCGGGTCTGAAGCTGCGTGACCTCGGACCGCACCGATTGAAAGACCTGGCGGGATCGGAGCGCCTGTATCAGCTCGTCATCGACGGGCTCCAGGACACCTTTCCAGCGCTTCGCACCCTCGACGCGCATCACAACAACCTGCCCACTCAGCTCACGAGCTTTGTGGGGCGCTCAGCCGACGTGGCCGAGGGCAAACGCCTGCTGCAGAACACGCGCCTGCTCACGCTCACGGGACCGGGCGGTATCGGCAAGACGCGCTTGAGCCTCCAGATGGCGGCCGAGACGTTCCAGAACTTCCCGGCCGGCGTGTACTTCGTTCCACTCTCCGCCGTGAGCGACCCTGAGCTCGTCGCGTCCGCGGTCGCACAGGTGCTCGGCATCCCCGTGGCAGGCGCCCTCACGCCACTCGAAGGTGTCGTCGACCACCTGCACGACAAGACGATCCTGCTCGTGCTCGACAACTTCGAGCAGCTGCTGCCGGCCGCGGCGCCGATTGCTTCCAAGATCCTGCAGGCAGGCCCTGGCGTGAAGCTGCTGGTCAGCAGCCGCATAGTGCTTCACGTCTACGGTGAACAGGAGTTCGCGGTTCAGCCGCTCGGCCTCCCCGACCGCAAGGCACTCCCCGGACTCGCGGCCCTCACCCAGTACGAGGCGGTCAAGCTCTTCATCGAGCGGGCGGTGTCGGTCAAGCCGGACTTCACGGCCACCAACGAGAACGCCCCGGCGATCGCCGGCATCTGCGAGCGGGTGGACGGCCTGCCGCTTGCCATCGAGCTGGCAGCCGCGCGCATCAAGCTCTTCTCCCCCCAGGCCCTGCTGACCCGACTCGAGAAAAGCCTGAGCGTGCTCGGCAGCGGAGCGCGTGACCTGCCTGGGCGGCAGCAAACCTTGCGTGGCGCGATCGACTGGAGCTACGACCTGCTCGACGAGCCCCAACAACGCCTTCTGAACCGCTTCTCCGTATTTGCGCGGGGTGGCAGCGCCGAGCAGGCTGAGCTGGTTTGCGGACCACCAGAGGAGGTCGGCAGCGACGCCCTGTCTGGTCTCGACGAGCTCGCCGACCACAGCCTGCTGCGCAGGCTTCCCGATTTCGAGGAGCCGCGACTGCTCATGCTGCAAACGATCCGCGAGTACGCCGCCGAGCGTCTCGAGAAAAGTGGCGAGGCGGACGTCATTCGCGACCGTCACGCCGATGCATTCTGCTCCCTGGCGGCGACGGCAGCTCCCAACCTTTTTGGTGAGGACCAGAAGATGTGGCTCGATCGCCTCGAGCTGGACCACGACAACTTCCGGGCAGCACTCGATTGGTGTGTCGCTAACGACGACGCCAATCGCGCGATGGGGCTCGCGGGTTCGTTCTGGCGTTTCTGGCAGATGCGCGGCCATCTCCACGAGGGCAGGGCGCGCTTGGAAGTGATCCTCGGAATGCCTGGCAGCGGCCAGGATCGGAATTCGCGAGCCGGCGCGTTGGAGGCGGCCGGAGGAATCGCCTACTGGCAGGGTGACATGCATGCGGCACAGGCCTTCTATGACGAATGCCTGGACCTGAGGCGGGCCGGCGATGACCGGCGAGAGCTGGCCAACGCCATCTACAACGCGTCCTTTCCACGCATGGTCGGCAGAAAGGAACTCAACCGGAGCCAGGTTCTGCTGGAGGAGGCCCTGCCGGTCTACCGAGAGCTCGCGGACGACGCGGGTATCAGCCAGTGCCAGTGGGCCATCGGGAACCTGCTCTATTTCACTGCAAACTATGCCGACGCCATCCCTGCCCTGGACGAGGCCATCGAACTGTTTCGAAGGGCCGGCAACCATTTCGGCCTGGGGTGGGCGCTGCACACGCGAGCTCTGTGCGCCCTTCGCACCGGTGACGTGTCGAATGCCCGCAACTATGTGACAGAAGCGCTTGGGCTCTTCTCAAAGGCGGGCGACCTCTCTGGGATGACCCTCATGCTGGATGATGCGAGCGAGGTGGCGATGATGGAAGGTGATCGGCCTGGTGCGATCCAGCTCGCTGCCGCAGCGTCCACCCACCAAGCAACGGTTGGAGCTGGCCTTGGCAGCATCCTTAACCTCGAGGAGCCTCGAAGCCGGCGCGAGGACTTGGCCGGCGAAGCTGACGAGCGCGCCTGGGCTCAGGGCCAGGCGATGACCATCGAGCAGGCCGTCGCGCTCGCACTGGAGGGGCGTCTGGCGACTAAGGAGGAAGGCTGATGCCGCGACGAGAACTTTGCGTCCACATCCTTGAGGTTCGTGAAGTCGAGCCGCATACGCCAGACGGTTGCGAGGAATGCCTCGACATGGGCGACACCTGGGTCCACCTGCGGCTCTGCATGAGCTGCGGCCACGTCGGCTGCTGCAACGATTCGAAAAACAAGCACGCGACCAAGCACTTCCTGGACTCGCATCACCCGGTCGTCAGGTCGTTCGAGCCGGGCGAACGATGGATGTTCTGCTACCAGGACGACCTGTACGTCGAGTAGAGCGAGCCCCCGTTACATGCCGTTGAGCGATGTGGCTATCGGCGTGCCTGTCGCGTAGGCGGCGGGGAACACCACCCTCATCACGCCGACCGCCTGCCACTGTCCGATCACAGCCGCGGCCCTGGTGTTCTGCCCCTCATCCAGCGACCCATCCGCGCCGAACTTGACACCGCCGCCGTTGATGCCGTCGCCAACTGCGACATCGACGACGAGCGCCCCGGAGCGGATGGTCTCCGAGGTGATCGAACCGGACAGTGTCGCGACCACGTCGTGGAACAGCGTCCAGCCGCCTACGAACCCGGCCACGGCCGGGATGCCCATCGTGTCTCCGTTGTTGTCGCGCGCATAGACGGACCGAGCCGCCGCCAGCAACGCCTGGCCGGCGGGTGACAGGGCCGCGGCGCTGATAGAAGCGTCCGGCTTGTCGGCCGCGTAGACGCCCAGCGACCCAGACCCGAGACGTTGGCCGAACGCCGGCATGCAGAAAGCGGAGCTCGTGCCGATCGCCGCCCTGAGCGACACGTGGTTCCGCAGCACCGCCTGCCAGATGGCCACGCCATCGTCGAGGTAGCTCACGTCCCACAGAAAATCGGCGTGGTCTGCGGCGAGCCTCGCGGCGATGACGTCCGGGTCATAGGCGTTCGGGTTGTACTCGATGACGTCGACGACCTGTATGCCCATCGTCTTGGCCAGCGCTTCCTCACCGCCGCCGACCGAGCGGCCATAGATGTCGTTGACCCGAACGACGACCGCCTTCGGCGAAGACAGGTTCAACTTCGGCAGCAGCGTGTCATGCGTGAACGTGACGGCGATGCGTCCTAACGAGCTGCCCGTGGCGACCGTGCGAAAGACGTAACGGCGCTGGGCCGTGATCGGATCCGCAACCGCGCCCGTCTCCCAATAGACGGTCTTCAGCGCCTCCGCTCGCGCTGCCGCAGCGGCAGACAGTGTGCTGCCGTAAGTGCCGAGGATCGCCGGCACGTGGTAGTCATGCACGAGGGCGTCGACCGCCGCGCTCGCCTCTTGGGGAGTGGTCGCGTCAATGACGTGCAAGCGGACGTGAGTCTTGAGCGCGCCGCTCGACTCCGCAACCCCAAGAGCCGCCCGCACGCCTGCGAGCTCCTGTTTGCCGCCCGGCGCTTGTGGCCCGCTCAGCGGGTAGATCGCGCCAAGCACCAGCTCGTGGCTTTGATCAGGTTGGGATTGGGCGCAAGCCGCTGCGGCAAACAGCACGAGCGCAACGAGGGCAACCAGCCGGGACTTCACACTGGCCAGAATATCCGCTACGCGGTCGCTGCCTGAATCCTGGCGCCGCGGGCCGCGGCCAGCTGGCGCTCCAGTTTCGGTGCGGCCGCGTAGCCGTAGTTCACGTTCAGCGCTCGACCCTCGGGCGACATCACCACCGTCGTCGGAAGCGTGTACACGTGGAACCGATCCGCCAGCGTCCGCTCCGCGATCGCGTCGACCTTGTCGATACGAACCGGTCCGAGCCTGGCGAGCGCCGGCTCCTGATGAGTGCGGCATACGGTGCACCCATCGCCGGTGAAGTAAAGGATGTACGGCTCGTTAGCCGGCTCCGCGGTTGCTCCCACGGACTTTAGGCGCGCCCGACGCGAACGAAAGATCTCCAGGCAGGCGGCGGCGAGCACCACAATGCCCACCACCGCCAGCGCCCAGAGTTGCGAGCTCACGTTCGAATGAGGCCCCTTTTGCCAAGCTGGAAATAGATCTGGCAGCCCAGGCAGTACCCGAACGCCAGGTTGACGAATGCCAGCACCGCGACGAGAAGCGCGAGCGCCAGCCCGATCACGGGCACCGGCAGCAAGAAGACCGATGCCACCGCGAGGAAAACCCCGCCCAGCCCCTGCGCGAAGTTGTGGGGTTCCGGCCTGTCCTGCACCCGCCGCGGCTTGACGATGCCACGGGGCTTGAGGACTTTGAAGTAGAGCTGCTTGAAGAGCGCGAGCTGCGGCGCAAAGGTGCCCAGCAGCAGCACGACCGCGAGCAGCGGGATCAGCACCAGCAGCGGCCGGTAGAGCGCGCTGCCGATGAACGCGACGAGCACGGTCGTCACGATGCCGGTCTGGTTGACCTTCAGCGCCGAATGGTCGACATAATTGCCCGCCCCCCCTCGGAGGGAGGTCAGGTGAGGGGCTGAAGCTGGCACGTTAATCCCAACCTTCGTCTGACACGTCTACTTCTCGATCGGGGCCTTGATGGAGCTGCCCCACTCGGTCCACGACCCGTCGTAGTTGCGGACGTCGGGATAGCCGAGGAGCTCCTTCAACACGAACCAGGTGTGCGCGGAACGCTCTCCGATGCGGCAGTACGCGATCACCTCTTTATTGGACGTGATGCCCTTGCCGCCGTAGATCTCCTTCAGCTCGTCGACGCTCTTGAAGCTGCCGTCCTCGGTGTTGACGGCGGTGCCCCAAGGGATGCTGACGGCCGTCGGGATGTGGCCGCCTCGCTGCGCGCCCTCCTGCGGCAGGTTCTCGGGCGCGAGCAGCTCACCCGAGAACTCCTTTGGCGAGCGCACGTCGACAAGGCCTGCCTTGCCGAGCTTCGACGCGACGTGGTCGCGGTAGGCGCGGATGTCTTCCTTGGGCGATCCGTGGAAGTGATACTCGGTGGTGTTGTAGCTCGGCACGTCGGTGCTGTACTCGCGTCCTTCCTTCTCCCACTTGACGCGGCCGCCGTCGATCAGCTGCACCTTGTCGTGCCCGTAGTACTTCAGCGCCCAGTAGGCGTACGCCGCGAACCAGTTGTTGTTGTCGCCGTAAAGCGCGATCGTCGTGTCGGGCGTGATGCCGCTGCGGCCCAGCAAATTGGCAAGTGCCTCCTTGCTGGCGACGTCGCGGTTGACCTGGTCCTGAAGGTCCTTCCTCCAGTTCCAGCCGGCAGCGCCTTCAATGTGACCCTTGTCGTAGGCGGACGGGTCGACGTCGACCTCGACGATGCGAAGTCCCTTGTCCTTACCGTGCTCGGCGATCCACTCGGTGGAGACCAGAGCCTTGGTTGTCGTCGATGAGCTCAATTCAAAACCCTCCAGGAAATGCAAATGACGGAACAACTGATGGGAGACGAACCGCGGTCGAATGGGCGCGCCCTAGGGGCGCGAGCAAGCGGCCGGACTAGCTACAGAAGCAGGCCGGAATGTGGACCAGTCGCTGGGCAGGCCACGTAAGGGTCCGCATAGACACGTCATCTTATGACAATCGATGCTGGGCAGCGGCGATTCCTCGATGATTGAATCTCTAATGCGAATCGATCTCATTAAGTACCAGGCCCTGGGCAACGATTACCTCGTCCTGGATCTGCCCGGTCACCTTGACGAGCTGGTCGAGCGGCTACCCGGGATCTGCGACCGCCACCGGGGCCTCGGCTCCGACGGCCTGCTCGCCTTCGATCCGATCGCCATGACCGTCCGAATCTTCAACCCGGACCGCTCTGAAGCCCAGAAAAGCGGCAACGGGCTGCGCATCGCGGCCGCCCATGCCGTACTCGAGCACGGTGCAGGCGACGGATTCGAGCTCCGTACGCTCGGCGGGCCAAATCGAGTTCGGGTCCTCGAACGGAATGGCGCCGAGGTCATGTGCGAGCTCGACATTGGCCGGCCCTCCTTTCGCGCCGCCGACCTGCCGGCCAACTTCGAGGGCGAGCCGGACCGGGTTCAGCTGGATACGCCGGCCGGCTCGGTCGAGGCGATGCTGGTCTCGGTCGGCAACCCGCATTGCGTCGTGTTCGGTGAGCCGGTGACCAAGAAGCGCTGCCTGGAGCTTGGCCCCCACCTGGAGCGCCACCCCGCCTTCCCGGAGCGCACCAACGTTCAGCTCTTCGAGGCCCTGGACCGTGAACGCGTGCGGGTGGAAATCTGGGAGCGCGGCGCAGGCTACACGCTCGCTTCCGGAACGAGCGCCAGTGCGGTCGCCGCGGCCTGCATGCGCATGGGATTGGTCGACGACGTGGTCACCATCCAGATGCCCGGTGGTGACCTGAAGATTCGCCGCGAGAAAACGGGCAACCTCGTCCAGTTAGGACCGGCTCGCCGCGTCTACAAGGCGACGGTCGACCTCGCCGATTTTGCCTAGCACCTGAATAGACGTGCAAGAAGAACCACAAGACGAGACTCTGGACACGGTGCAGCTGATCGGCGCGAAAGTCACCTTCGTGCCTATGGATGCACGGACGGTCTACTCGCTCACCGAGTGGGACCTGGACCCTGGAGCCGAGGGTCCACCGATTCACGTCCATCACAAGACAGATGAGGGTTTCTACGTCACGGCCGGACATTTCGGCTTCGTGCTCGACGGGATCACCATTTATGCGAAACCGGGCGCCCACGTCATGGTGCCGATGGGACATGCCCACAGCTTCTGGAACGCGGGAGTACGACCGGCCAAATGCCTGCTCATCATCTCCCCGCCGGGCCTAGAGCAGTACTTCCGCGAGCTCTCGACTCATCTTGGCGACATCAAGTCGCAGGAAGCCTCGATCGAGCTGCGGAAGAGATTGTCGGAAAAATACGACATGGAAGTAGTAGGCCCAATCCCCTCTCCCGCGCCAGCGGGAGAGGGTTAGGGTGAGGGCCGAGGGGAAGGCCGGATCAAGCCGCCGTCACCGCCAGTCGCCGAACCGCCTCCGGCAGCTCGGTCAGGTTGCCCACGACCGCGTCGGCCAGCGATGGATCGTCCTTCTCCCCCTGCCGGTTGACCCAGATCCGAGTGATGCCAAGCTCGCTCGTCGGCTTGATGTCGTGGAAATAGCTCTGCGCGACGTGGATCCAGACATCGGCCGACGCGCCGAACGTGGACTGGAAGAGCATGAAATGCGCCGGGTCCGGCTTGTAGGCGGACACGTCCTCGGCCGTGACGACAGCATCAAACGGCACCGGAAGACGTCGCTGAGTGAGCGCGATGATGTCGCGATCGCAGTTGGTCAGGAGGGCAAACTTCCAGCCCTCCTTTCTCAGCTCACCAAGCGCCGGCCCGACATCGGCAAAGGGCGGCCAGTAAGGAATGGTCGAGACCAGAGCGGTCGCATCGTCCGGCTTGAGCTCGAGTGAAAGCTGCCGCGCGACCCGCCGGGTCGTCTCGGTGAGAACCGCCCGGTAGCGGTGAAACGACCCTTCGCTTTCGACCTTCGCCTCGGTGGAGGCGTACGCGTCCAGGAATGCCGGACCATGCCCCGGGAAAAGCAGCTCCCCGGTGGTCCGGATGCCGTGACGCCAGTCGATCAGTGTGCCGAAGCAGTCAAAGGTCAACCAGCGTCCGGGCATGAAATGAGCCTTAGTGGCCGGGTGCTCGGTAGCCGAGTCCGGTGGACTTCTTGGCCGCTGCGTCCACCTCTTCCGTGGTGAGGAGGACTGTTGTCTTGTAGTGCGCTAGCGCCCCGGTAGCTCCCACAGCCAGCGCCAAAGCTGCTGCCGAGACGTTGTCCGGGGCTTCGACGATCACGTATACGTCGCTCGTACCGAACCCGTAATACATCGACTCGATACGGCCGCCCAACGCTTTGGTCGCCGCTTCCACTGCTGCCCGGCGGCCGCTGCCGCCCTCTTTGACCAGGCCCTTCAGTCCCTCGTGTGAGTACGCAGCTTCGATCAGATACTTGGCCATTGCGCTTGCCCTCCCGAACTAACCGGCTGACGGCGACTAACCTGCCTTCGGCAGGTACTCCTGGATGGCGTGAGCGAGGTGTTGCATCGACATCGACTGCAGCCACACCCGGCCCGGCCCGGTGAGGGCCGCCAGGAAGAGGCCTGAGCCGCCGAAGAACGCGTTCTGGATGCCGGGAACGGTCGTGATGTTGAAGCCGACCGACTCCTGGTACATGCCGACATGGCCGGGGTGTACGCGCAGAGTGTTGCCGGGCTGCAGGTCATACACCACCACCTCGCCGTTCAGCTCGACCCAAGCCTGGCCCTGTCCCTGCAAGCGCTGCATGCGAAAGCCCGTGCCGCCAAAGATGCCGGCGCCCAACCTCTGCTGAAACCCGATCGAGAACTGGACGCCGATCGTCGCGCACATGAAGCCGTGGCGGTGGACCATGTAACCCTGACCGGGGGCGATCTCCATCGGCAGGATCTGACCGGGCAGCTTGGCCGCAAAGGCGAGCAGGCCAGGTCCGCCCACTGCTGTGTACTCGGTCATGAAGAGCGTGCCGCCCGCGACCGCACGGCCGAGCGCGCCCATGAAGCCACCCTGCTGACCGCCGGCTGAGGTCGAGGTCTGCATCTGAATGGCCATCGACATCCAGGCAAGCTGCCCCGACTCGGCGAATACTTTCTCGTTGGGCTGCATGTTCAGCTCGAGGACGGGCATCACCGTGCCGACGATCTTGGATTCCATATTCCCCCCTCGTGTCTAAAGCGGTGTCGAGCCGATTATCCCCTCTCCCCATCAGGGTGAGTGAAATGAAAATCCGGATCGATGGTGCGCCGGCGTTCCGCCCTGCGACCCGGCGTGCGCGAGC
Organism: Candidatus Dormiibacterota bacterium; assembly: GCA_035937155.1. GTDB lineage: Bacteria > Chloroflexota > Dormibacteria > Dormibacterales > Dormibacteraceae > Palsa-870. The sequence continues at coordinate 33,336 of DASYVJ010000096.1, forward strand.
ACGAATCGCAGATCCCGACGACCAACACCTCAGTCCGGACCGGCTTGAAGTGATGACCTTCCTCCAGGTGAGCCTCGAGCGCACTGACTAGCTCCTCCTGGATGTGCAGGACACCTCCGCATACCTGGCAGACAGCGTGGTGGTGATCGCCGCTCGCGAGCTCGTAATAGGTCGCGCCCTCGCCGAGGTGCGCTGCATACATCGACCCTGAGGCGGTGAGCGCCTCCAGCGCCCGATAAACGGTGCTGCGAGGAAAGCCTGGCTTGCTCTTGTGCAGCTCCGTGGTGATTTCCTCGGCCGTACAGTGCCCGCCCAGGCTGACGATGGCGTCATAGACATCTTTCCGCTGCGCCGTCCGGCGCATTCCAGGTGCGAGCACTAGCTGGACGGGATTACCCGCAGTGAACGATCCGCATTGGTCAGGAGCCTGCAGCCTGCGCGTTCGACCACCACGTCGTCCTCGATGCGGACGCCACCCCAACCAGGGATGTAGATGCCCGGCTCGACGGTGAACACCATGCCAGCCTCGAGCACCGTCGCCGAACCTGGATCAAGACTCGGATCTTCATGCGCTTCGAGCCCAAGGCCATGGCCGGTGCGGTGGAAGAACCGATCGCCCATGCCGGCGGCGTCGATCACCCTGCGCGCCGCCGCGTCGACGGTACCGGTCGTGGTGCCGGCCCGCACCGCCGCGATGGCGGCGTCGTGCGCCGCGAGCACCAGGCTGTGAATCTCCTTGTGCCGGGCGGTCGGCTCACCGACCACAGCCATGCGCGTTGTGTCCGCACGGTAGCCCTCGAAGGTGGCGCCGAAATCAAGTAGCACGAAGTCGCCGGCCGCGAGCCTGCGGCTGGTCGGGTGCATATGCGGGAGAGCAGAGTTGGGCCCGGACTGGACAAGGCTTTCAAATGACAGCGTGCCGCCCTGTTCGCCGATTGCCGCGCCGATCAGCACAGAAACCTCGAGCTCAGTCTGTCCGGGATGGAGCCTGTCCAGGATCTTTTCGGTGGCGGCGTCGGTGATCGACCCTGCGCGCGCCAGCTTTTCGACCTCATCGTGATTCTTGATCCGCCTCAAACGGCGGATCTCGGGGCTCACGTCGACCATCTCGCGCGCAGCGGTGCGAGCGACCAGCAGCTCCGCGGCATGAAGGGTCAGGTGCTCCTTCTCGACGCCGACCTCGACACAACCCTCCAACGCGCTGCGCACCAACGAATATGCGTCCTCGCCGTCACGCCATGACACGACGTCAGCGGAGTCGCCATGCCGGCTCGCTTTCTCTTGCTCAATCGCCGGCACGATGAGGGTCGCCCGATCCGGCCGCACAGCGAGTGCCATCAGGCGCTCAAAGGGCTCGGCGTGGAAGCCGGTCAGGTACGCGATCGAAACGGGCTTCGTGACGTAGACCGCATCCAGGTTGTGGCGCGCCAACCATTCACGTAGGTTCTGCAGCGGCGCCGTGGTGGTGGCGCTACTCAATGCCGACGATTCGCACGCTATAGGTCTCATTTGGCGTCTTGATCTCGACCTCTTCGCCGACGCGATGTCCAATGAGCGCTTTGCCAAGCGCGGATTCGTAACTGACCCGGCCCGCCTTCGGATCGGCTTCGGCGGGCCCGACTATGCGGTAGGTTTCCTGGTCGGCTCCCTCCTCGCTGAAGTGCACGGTGCTGCCCATGTCGACCACGCCGGTCCTGGCCTTGGTCTCGATGAGGACGTGGTTCTTGACGATCGCCTCGAGCTCATTGATCCGCGCCTCCATCATCCCCTGCTCGTTCTTGGCGGCGTGGTACTCGAAGTTCTCCGAAAGGTCCCCGAACTCTCTCGCCGCCTTGATCTTCGCCACGATCGCGGGCCGTTTGACCGTGGTCAGCTCGTGGAGCTCATGCTTTACCGTCTCGAGTCCTTCAGGTGTGATGTGAACGTCGTTGGTCATCAAACCGAGTCTAGTCCTGCGCGCGCTCGAGGCTCTCCATATAAAGTCGCGGCATGAGACGGCTATTGCTGACGGTTGGGATGCTGCTGATGGGCATGGCGCTGGTCGGCGGCGCCGCCGTCTCGCTCGTCGGGACCTCGCTGCTGCCCCTAGACCAGGAGGTTGGCACCCACGCGTCGGCGGCCGGAGCGGTGCTGGGCATCGGGCTGATGGCCGCGGCGGTCAACCCCGCCGGCAACATCGGGTGGGTGCGGGCGGGAATCCTGTACGGGTTCGTCGTCTTAGCTTTCGAAGCCGGCTCGTACTACCTCTGGCACGCGCCGTTCCACGTGGGCCCGGTCTTCTTCGGTCTGGCGTTCAGCCTGCTGCTGATCGCCACCTATCCCCAACGCAAGCAGCTGGTCCCATCGACTTCCAGCGCCGGCGCCAGACCAAATCCAGCTTCGACGGCTCACTCGGCGAACGACAAGCGGGCGACCGACAACGAGAAGGAAGAGGCGCCTACGTCTTAGGGGCGAGCGCCTGGACCTCGGTCATCATCCGGCGCTGCAGCAGGAAGGACACTCCGTAAACCGCGCCGGCGAGAGCGGCGCCCGCGAGCACCGCCAGCAGCGCGTGCAGCCACGACGGGTCCAGCGGCGCGAGCGCGACTGCATCGTCGCCGATGACAGCACCGAGAATAAGGCCGAGCGGCGTCAGGAGCGGCAGCAGCTGAAGGCGCTTCATCACCGGTGGCACCGGCGGCTCGACGCGACCCACCATCCGCTGGCCCATCACGCCAACAGAGCGGACGTGTCGCAGGTTCGGAGTCACTGTCAGGACCACGTTGACCTGGTTGCCGGGAACCTGCTTCAGGCGAGCGGGAGGCACGAGGTACTGCTCAACACCGCCTCTGGTCTGGACCATCATCATGCCGAGGCCGATCGAGGTGCTCACCGAGCTCGCACCGACGAGCTGCCCCTGCACCAGCTTGGCCTCAGCTTTGCGGTCTCGCATCGCAAGCCGGAAGCCCGGCGCGATAAAGCTAGCGAGAAGGGCGATCGGGAGCACCCACGCCAGCGCCGCCGCGAAGGCATCGGGCCATCCGTAGATGCGCGGCAAGAAGATGATGCAGGCCGCTATGGCCAGCACGCAGACAACGCCCGCAGCGGCCGCGATGTAGCCCATCCGAATGACGAAGTCGGGCGCGTACCCCTGCAGCATCCCGCCCGCCTGGACGTAACGCTCGCGCTGCTTGCGCGTCGCGCCAGGCGTTGCTGCAGTGCCCGCTTTCGGCTGCACCTGCCGCACCTGTTGGCGGACCTGCCTGATCTGTTTCTTCCCCACGCCTGTTCTCAGTTCGGGAGTGTATCGATTACGAGGAGCGTTGCGAGGGGTCGACCGCCGGAACCAGCACGTGCTTCACGTAAGTCGTTCCGTTGACTTTGAAGCTGCCGGTGAAGAGGATGGACGGCTCGTAGAAGCTGTGGTCGCCTGCCACGACCATCGAGTAGACGAGCTCCGCGGTGGTCAGCGCCACGGTCGGAGTGTTCGCGCTGCCCGCGCTCGCCGGCGATGACGCGAGGGCGGAGCGCACCGCCTCGTCGGCGGAGATGATCGAGTAGTCGGCCGACTCAAGATTGAGCGGCAGCGGCCCCATCGCCGAGGTCGGCTTGTTGCCGTTCAGGTCGACCTCCAGGCCGTAACGCTCCCCTCCGCCGTCGACCAGGTACGCATAGCCGTAACCACCCACGGCGAACTGCCTGCTCAGCGTCACCTTCGACAGATCGCCCAAGACCACGGTGTCCGACGTATACGGCCACGAGGGCGCCAGGCTGTGCTGCGCGAGAAAGACAACGGCCACGTCAACCGGACCGCCCGCGGCCTCGATCGGGGCAAGCGCCGTGATCGGCAGGATGATGAACGACGGCTCGTGCGCGGGCGCCTGGACCGTGCCCCTGACGCGAACGTTGAAGTCGGTCGTCTCATACGACCCCAGGTAGCCGGCAGGCCGGTTCTGGAGGATCGCGCCTAAAGAAGTGGCGAACTGATCCGCCGTGTTGGTCGATGGCTCCCGGTAGCGAAACACTGGCGCGGTGGTGATTCTCAGGTCGAGCTTGCCGGTCCACGTGAGGGTGACCGGGCCGGCGTACGCGGCGCTGGGCGCGGTCGCGCCAGGCTGGCTCGCCCCGTCCACAGCCTTGGTTGGTGCGCCGGCGATGAGCACAGGCGACGGCAGCCGGCCAAACGTCCCGGGCGAGCCGGCGTCATAGTGCTGCGCCCCAGACGAAAGGCTCGCTGTCGAGCCGGCGCCACCGCCAAAGCGCGCGCCGCTGTATGCCAGCGCGCTCACGCCGATGATGACCACCAGCACGGCCGCCGCCGCCGCCATCGGGACCCTAGGCGCTTCGCGAATGCCCTCGATGAGACCGAGCCACGCATCGCGCAGCCGTGAACCGGCCGGCCTGCGGGCCTGCATGCGGGTCCAGAGCTCGTCCTCGAAACCAACGCGCGGCCGCGCGGTGTCGAAGGCGTCGTCGAGCTGCCGCTGAAGCGCTTCGAGCTCGAGGTCCTCTGGCTCGCTCACACGCCCTCCTTCGCCACCGCTTCCTTCAACGCTTTCAGCGCGCGGTGGTAGAGCATCTTGGCGGCATCCTCGCTGCACTTCAGCAGGACACCGACCTCTTCGAAGCTGAGTCCGGAATGGCGCAGAGAGATCGCGTCGCGCTGGCGTTCCGGCAATTGCGCCACGTGCTCGAGGAGCGCCCTGTATTGGATCCGATCCTCCGCCACGCCGGACGGATCCACCTCGGCCACCGGCTGATGCTCGATCGTCCGGCGCAAGCGTTCCCGGCGGCCGTGGGCGCGGAAGTGATCCAGGGTCGAGTTGCGGGCGATCCGAAACAGCCACGCGGCCGGTGTCGTGTTGCGCGCCTCAAACCGGTCGTAGGCGTTGTATGCGTTCATGAAAACCTGGGCCGTGATGTCCTCCGCGTCGGCCGAGCTCGCGACCTGCGCCCGGACATAGGCGTAGATCCGGGCCAGGTAGGCACGGTAGAGATCCTCAAATGGCGGCCGGTCGGCGACCACGGCCGGTTCATGGTATGGGCAGGCACCGTATTTGAGGCAACGCCTGGGTTGTCTCAGGCGTAACGAGACTCAGCAATCCCTAGGTTCTGATAGCGGCGCCTATCTCCACCGGACGGTTCGTGAAGATCGAGTCGGGTTTGCAGAGCTTGCACCACGCCACGGCCGCGTCGTCGTCCACAGGCCAGACCGCGACGCCGCCGCCGGCGGCATGGATCTCCTTGATCAGTTGTGCGTCCATCGCGCCCCAGTGGGGAGAGTAGATGTCGGCTCCGGACTCTTTCAACATTCGGGCAGGATCGATGGGCCGGGCTCCCTCGAGAATGCCGAGCTGCAGCCTCGGCTCCATCTCGCGAAGGACGCGGATCGACGGGTGATGAAAGGAGACGACCGCGCATTCCGAGACCGCGCCCAACTGCCGCAGCATCGCAACGAGCTTGTCTTCGAGCCCGGGGTACTGGATGGGGGCCTGCTTGATCTCGATCACGAGCCCGACCTTGCCGAGGGCCAGCTCGACCACCTCCTGGAGGAGAGGGATGCGCTCGCCATGTCCCGCGTCCAGGCGGCGGAGCTCGGCCGCCGAATGGTCGCGCACGAGACCGGTTCCGTTTGTCGTGCGCTGCAGGGAGTGGTCGTGGATCACGACCAGCCGGCTGTCAGACGACAGGTGGACGTCACACTCGATGAGGTCGCAACCTGCCTCGATAGCCGACCGGAACGAGCGCATCGTGTTCTCGGGATTGTGGGCCGGGTTGCCCCGATGACCACCCAGCAAGGGACGGCCGTCGTCGTGCGCGGCTTCGTAGCGATCCCGTATGGATTGAGTCAAGCGCCGGTCAGTTTAACTGCGCTCATGGCCCAATCTGGTGTAGAGCAATTGGTTAGTGACAGTCGGCGAATCTTTCGCAATCGCTAACAAACCGTCGCCGCCTCCTTGTCTATAGTGCTTGGGTGAGCCCGGGCCGCCCACAGACCATCGGCGAGGTGCGCGCTAGCGGGCACAAACGCGAGACGGTCAAGCAGGAAATGCGCCGTAATCTGCTGACCCGCCTTCGCTCCGGTGCGCCGCTGCTCGAAGGGATCGTCGGCTACGACGACACCGTGCTGCCGCAGCTTTCCAATGCCGTGATCTCCGGCCACGACGTGATCCTCCTCGGCGAGCGCGGCCAGGCAAAGAGCCGGATCATGCGCTCGCTGGTAAGCCTCCTCGATCCGGAGGTGCCCGCCATCGCGGGCTGTGAGGTCAACGATCACCCCTATGCGCCGATCTGCCGGCGGTGCCTCGACCTGGTCGCGAAGGATGGCGACAAGGTCGAAGTGGACTGGATCGAGCGTGACCGTCGTTACGGCGAGAAGCTGGCGACGCCGGACATATCGATTGCCGATCTCATCGGCGAGGTTGACCCCATCAAGGTCGCCGAGGGTCGTTACCTCGCCGACGAGCTCACCATCCACTACGGCCTGCTGCCACGGACGAATCGCGGCATCTTCGGCCTCAACGAGCTGCCAGACCTCGCAGAGCGCATACAGGTCGGCTTGCTAAACATCATGGAAGAGAAGGACGTACAGATCCGCGGCTACCGCGTGCGGCTTCCGCTCGACCTGTTCGTAATCGCCAGCGCCAACCCTGAGGACTACACCTCGCGCGGTCGCATCATCACGCCGCTCAAGGACCGGTTCGGCTCACAGGTGCGCACCCACTACCCGTTGAGCATCGGCGAAGAGATGCAGATCATGGAGGCCGAGAGGCACCCAGTCCCTGAAGACTTCGAGCTGATCTTTCCTTCCTTCATGAAAGAGATCGTCGCCGAGCTGACGCACCTCGCGCGACGCAGCCCACACATCTCTCAGTCATCGGGCGTCTCGGTGCGCATGTCGATTGCGAACTTCGAAAACCTGGCGAGCAACTCTGTGCGGCGAGCCGCTCGACTTGGAGAGACACTCGCCGTACCTCGGATCACCGACCTGGCATTTCTCGCTTCGTCCACAGCGGGACGACTCGAGATCGAAGCACTCGATGAAGGGAAAGAGGAGCAGGTGCTCTCACGCCTCGAGCGCGGCGCGGTGAGCGCTGTCTTCAGCCGGCACTTCTCCGCCGCACAGTTCGACGGGGTCGTTGCGAAGTTCGAAGAGGGCAACATGCTCGAGGTCGGTGAAGGTATCCCGGCGCGGACCTATACACGCGCTTTCGGTGACCTTGGTGAGCTGAGCACTGCGCTGAAGAAGCTCAACCTTCCCGACCGCCCCGAAGTTCGAGCGTCGGTGATCGAATTCTTGCTCGAAGGCCTGCACCTGAACAAGCGCCTGAACAAGGATGAGGTGGACGGGCGGGCGGTCTACCGGCGCTGAGCCGGCTGACGGCGCAGGTCGAGTACGGCTCCGACCGTGCCGGCAATTCCACCACCTAGCGCGCCGCCAATCGTGTCTATGAGGACGTTCACGACAGGCTTGCCAAAAGCCACGTAGGTCAACCCTCCAACGCAGCCGGCGATGGCGCCGGCGATGAGCCCGGCCAGAGTCCCCGCCATCACGCGCCCTGAGTGCATACCTGCACGGCCCCCGATCGCACCTAGGATCCCGACGGGCACCAGCACAAAAGCAGCGAGGAGGAGCGCTTCGGGAATCCAGCTGAACGTCGGCGACAGTCCCAACACGCCGAGCACGATCGCAACCACGCTCAGGATTGCGCCTCCGAGGAGCCCTTCAGACAAGACGGTGGTCTTCACCGCCCCTTTCGGCCTATTTCTGGCGGCCTATTTCTGGGCCGAGTAGGTCCAGATGAAGCCGACCAGCACCACCACCACCAGCAAGAAGAAGAGGATCTCGAACCGCAATGCGACGCGAACCAGCCGGCGCGCGCGCCGGGTTCGCTCACCACATCGCTCGCAGTAAGCGGCGTTCGGTACCAGCTCCCCACCGCACTTGTCGCACGCGACCTGAACTTGGGCCATTACTCAAAGGCTACATACTCAGGTGAGATGGATCTCGAAGAGGAGATGTCTCCCGCCGACGTCGTGCTGCTCATGAGCTCGGTACCCGAGCGCATCGGCGATCTCGTCTACGGGCTGGACGAGGCGCGGCTGCGGTATCGCCATGGGCCGGCATTCCCCACCCTGGGCGGCCTGATCGGGCACCTGCTCGACTCCGGAACCAAAGTGGACGGGCTCATCCGGCATGCGCACCTCGACGGCGTTGCCACGGCAGACGTGCGAGCCACCATCGACCCCAGCCACGACGGCGAGCTCGAGCGTCCGCTGCAGGAGGCGCTCGAGGACTTCGCCCGCGTGCGCCGCAGGACGGTCGATCTGCTGCACGGCTGGGGCAAGAGCGAGTGGGACCGCAAGCTCAAGGACCCCCGGGCCGGGGAGGTCACGCTGCTGGACGTGTGCCGCATGGTGGCGCGGCACGAGATCGCCCACATCGCCCAGATCCGCAACCTGACGGCGCTGCTCCCGGAGCCCCAGGATCTCGGTCCGGCCCGCCCCATGGTGGAGTAGGAAGACAATTGGGTGGTGTCCGACACACCCGAGGAAGTCCCCTCCCAGGAAATCACTCCACCAGAGGCCGGCGCCTCGTCGGCCGAACGACCTGCCAAGTCCGGCCGTTCGCGCCGTAAGCGGAAGTCAGGCCGCTCGGAGGGTCGCGCCTCTCAGTTCTGGATGGTCGTCAGCTCGCCGGATAACTTCCGCAAGACGCGCGAGCACGGATTCACGATCCAGGGTCTCAAGAGCCGGCACCGCCGGCGCGTTGAAACGATGCACGTCGGCGATCGAATCCTCTACTACGTGACGGGCAGAATGGCGTTTGCCGCAACCGTGACCGTCGCCTCGCCGATGTATGAGGACCACACGCCCATCTGGCGATCGGCGCGGCGTGACGAGGACTACCCCTGGCGCGTCCACATCAGGTCGGACATCGTGCTCGAAGACGCCGATTGGGTACCGGCCAAGGAGCTGGCATACCGCCTCGATTACGTCCGCAAGTGGCCGCCCGAACACTGGACGCTTGCCTTCCAGGGTCACATCCACGCGCTGCCACGCACGGATTTCGGGATCCTCGAAGACGAGCTCGCGCGCAGCGCGCGGCGCAGGAGATCCCTGGCCGGCTGAGAAGGTTGTCGCCCTAGGTTGAAGACCCTCAAGCGGATCTACCACTTTCACTTCGCGAACGAGCGCAGGGAACGTCTCTTTCTTGCCTCGCTCAGCTTCCTCGTGACTTTCGGGATCGTGCGCGGCATCACCCACCTCATCCGAGCCGGCGTCGGCCCGTTCCATAACGTCTCGAGCGGCGGCCTGCACATCCATCATCTCGTGTGGGGCATCCTCCTACTGCTGATCGTCGGCTACGTCTGGTTGATCGAAGAAGGCACAGGTTCCAACTGGCTTGCCAGCGTCACCGCGATCGCCTACGGCGTCGGCGCAGCGCTGACCCTCGACGAGTTCGCGCTGTGGCTCAACCTGCAGGACGTCTACTGGACGGGGCCCGGCCGGGTGAGCATCGACGCGGTGGTGATCTTCGGCGCCGGGCTGTCGATCGGCATCTGGGGCGGGCCCTTCCTACGCGAAGTGGCAGAACACTTCGTCAGGCGGCAAAAGGCAGCCTGACGAGTGTCACAAAGGCAGCACCAGCGGTGCTTCTCTTGTAGTGGGCATGAATCTCGGAGTGAGACCGGTGGCGAGCGTCCGTCCTGACGACGAGTCGTTCGAAGCCCTGTTCACAGCCGAATATGGTCGGGTGGCGGGCATCGCCAACCGTGTGCTCGCGGACCCGCACGAGGCTGAAGACGTGGCGCAGGAGGTCTTCATCGACTTCCACCGTCTCCACTCGGCAAGTGCCCAGTACGCGCCGGCCTGGCTGCACCGCGCGGCCGCGCACGCCGCGCTCAACCGCCTGCGCGGCGCCCGGCGCCGGCAGCGGCGCGAGGTGGCACAGGCCGCCGAGGACACGGATCGAACCGTCGATCCGCAAAAGCTCCTCGAGGTGAGCGAGGACCGCCGCGAGCTACGTCAGGCCCTCGCCCGCTTGGCGCCCAAGCCCGCAGCGGTGCTCGTGCTCCGCGCGAGCGGTCTCAGCTATGCGGAAGTCGCCCAGGCGCTCGGCGTCGGTATTGGTCAGGTCGGAACACTGTTAAGGCGCGCGGAAGCCGCGCTGCGCAAGGAGGTCGTTCGTGGCACATCTATCTGAGGGAACGCTGCGCCGGATGGTCGACGAGCCGGAGGCTCACGGCGGCGACGCGCGCCATTTCGAAACCTGCGCCGAGTGCCAGGCCCGGTACAAGACCGTGGCCGCCGACGCTCGCGCCATCACCAGCCTGCTGGCCGCGCCCGAGCTCAAGCTCGACGTCGCGTCCGCTTTCAACCGTGTGCGGAGCGCACCTGCCGCGCGCCCGAGGTTCGGGTTCCGGCTCCCGGTGGTCCGGCCCGGCTCTCGTCCGATGGTGCTCGCCTTCGCGGCAGCAGTTGCGGCCATCGCATTGCTCGCGACCGCGATCGCGGAAGACAAGAACACCTTCACGCCTCAAACGCTCACGCCTGTCCCGGTGACGATGGCTGACATGGAGTCGCTGTCCCAGCTCAGCGCCTACGGGACCGTCTCGTGGACGAAGCAGCCGCAGCTGCAGGTGGTCACCAGCGCAGCGGAGGCGAAGACCATCTCCGGCTTGCAGGTACCGGCTGTCGCCGATCTGCCGGCAGGCGTCTCAACGACCGTGACATACGCGGCTATGCCGCAAGCGGTTGCGGTCTTCACGTTCAGCAAGGACAAGGCAGCCGCTGCCGCAGCGCAGGCCGGCAAGACGCTGCCCGCGCTCCCGGCGGGTATGGAGGGCGCGCAGCTCACCGTGACGGTTGGTCCAGCGGTGGCTGAGATCTACGGCAACATGAACAAGCCGGCGGCTTCCTCGGACATCAGCCAGCTCGGCCTGCCTCAGCTGGTCGTCGCGGCAACGACTGCGCCCGTGGCCACCTCGTCGCAGGTGACCGTGAAGCAGCTCGAGGACTACCTGATCGCTCAGCCCGGCATCTCGGCCGAGCTGAAAGCGGCGATCAAGGCGATCGGCGATCCCAGCACGACGCTGCCGGTCCCGATCCCGGTCCAGTTCGCGACATCGTCATCCGTGACGGTCCAGGGCGTCCAGGGCATCGCGCTTGGCGACAACACCGGCGTCGGCGCCGGGGTGATCTGGGTCAAGAACGGCGTCGTCTACGGGGTCGTCGGAACGATCAAGAAATCAGATGCAGAAGACATCGCTAACCATTTGACCTGAGCAGGCGTTATAGCCTGCACTCAGTGGCAGACGTAATAGAAGAGACAAAAGCGGCCGCTCCGGAACGGGCGGCCGCTGCGACTCATCCGGCGATCCAGACCGTCAACCTCTCGAAGCGATTCGGGCGCACGGTCGCGCTCGCCGGCCTCTCGATGACGGTTCCGCGCGGCGAGGTGTTCGGGTTCCTCGGTCCGAACGGAGCGGGCAAGACAACATCGGTGAAGCTTCTGCTCGGGCTCCTGAAGCCAACCTCAGGCGAAGCCTGGTTGCTCGGCCGCCCGATCGGCGACCTGCAGACCCGGCGCCGGATCGGCTACCTGCCCGAGCTCTTCCGTTACCAGGGCTGGCTGACGGCCCGCGAAGTCCTCGCCCTGCACTGCGAGCTCGCGCCGCTGCCGCGCGCGAGCTGGAACGACGAGATCACGACGGCACTCGAGACGGTCGGCCTGACGGATCGCGCCAAGGATCGAGTGAGCACGTTTTCTAAAGGCATGCAGCAGAGGCTCGGCCTCGGCGCTGCGCTGCTCGGCGAGCCGGAGCTCGTCTTTCTCGACGAGCCGACGTCGGCCCTCGATCCGGTCGGACGGCATGATGTCCGCGAGATCATTCGCGGCCTGGCCTCTCGAGGCACGGCGGTGTTTCTCAACTCGCACCTGCTCAGCGAAGTCGAGCAGGTGTGCGACCGCGTCGCTGTGGTTGACCACGGCCGCGTGATCGCCTCGGGGACGATGGACGAGCTGCTCAGCGGGACGGCTGTCAAGGTTCGGGTGGAGGGCCTCGACGCCGCCGCCAAGGTCAAGCTCTCGACCTTCGGAGATATCGACGATGAGGGCGACCAGCTCACATTCACGAAGCTCAAGGCGGATCGCGTGCCTGACCTGGTGTCGGCGATCATCGCGCTTGGCGGCCGTGTCTATGAGGTCGCGCCTCGGCACCAGACCCTGGAAGACCGCTTCCTTCAACTGCTCGAGGAAGAAGAGAAGTAATGCCTCCAGTCCTGGTCATCGCAAGGCTCACGATCCAGGAAACGTCCCGCCGGCGCCTGATCCTCGCGCTGGTGATCCTCACGCTGATCGTCGTCGGATTCTCAGCGTGGGGATTTAACAAGATCACGACGGTGACCAACTCTGCCGGCGCGACTCTTCCACCCGAGCAGGTTGCGCTGATCACCTCGCAGCTGCTCATCGTCGTCACGTTCATGTACAGCGGAGTGCTGGCCCTGAGCGCGGCAGTCGTCGCCGGACCGCTGATCTCGGGCGAGGTCGAGAGCGGTCTTCTGCTCTCGATGCTGGCCCGGCCCGTGCGTCGCAGAGAGGTCGTGATCGGCAAGTGGCTGGGACTGGGGGTCCTGATCGCGATCTACGCGGCCGGCTCGGCGTTTCTCGAGCTTGCCGCGGTCGATTGGGCGACCGGCTACCTGCCGCCGCACCCGATCCAACTGATGCTTTACGTAGGGGCGGAAGGCCTCGTGCTCCTCTCCCTCGGCCTGGCCCTGTCGACGCGACTTTCGGGCATCACGGGCGGAGTCATCGCGCTCGTCGCCTGGCTGATGGGTTGGATCGCGGGCGTCGTCGGGGACGTCGGTATCGGGCTGCAGAACCAGGCGGTGGAGAACGTCGGGGTGATCAGCCGTTTGCTGCTGCCGACCGATGGCCTGTGGCGCGGCGCCATCTATGCGATGGAGCCGGACGCTTTCCTTGCCACGATGCGAGCCGCGGGCACCGTGGCTCGCGCCAACCCGTTTGCCGCGGTGGATCCGCCGCCGATCACCTTTCTCGCCTGGGTCGTGATCTGGTTCGCGTTAATGCTGGCGCTGAGCATCTGGAGCTTCCGCACGAGGGAGATCTAAGCAATTGCATGGCAGCAGGCCGGCTAATCCCCTCCCCCGTCAGGGGGCAATCAGTAAGTCCCATCCTCATCGCCGCTTTGCGCGCAGGGCTAGAGTGGGGGGCGGCGCCCTACGGGTATAACCCCCGTTCCCGAGTCGCGCCCGCCACGCGTGACACCGCCCGGCAGTACGCCGCCATGCGCATGTCCAACTTTTTCTCGAGCTTCGTCTTGAGGACTTCCGAGAATGCCCGCGAAAGAATCGCCTTCAGCTTCTGGTTCACCTCGTGCTCGGACCAGAAGAACGACTGCAGGTCCTGCACCCACTCGAAGTAGGAAACCGTGACGCCGCCGGCGTTCGCGAGGATGTCCGGCACGACGAAGATGTCACGCTCGCGAAAGATCGCGTCGGCCTCTGGCGTGGTTGGTCCATTCGCGCCCTCGACGATGAGCTTCGCCTTCACTTCGCGGGCATTGCGTGATGTGAGTTGATTGCCGATGGCGGCGGGCACGAGTAGATCGCAATCCACCGTTAGCAGTTCCTGGTTGCCGATCTCCTGCGCGCCCGGAAATCCTTTCAGCGTCTTCTCGCGCGCTCGATATTCGAGCACCCGCTTGATCGAAAGTCCCAGCGGGTTGTAGATGCCGCCGTAGTCCTCTGATACCGCGACGATGGTGCAGCCCGACTCCTCGAGGAGCTTCGCGCTGATGCTCCCGACGTTGCCGAAGCCCTGCACCGCGACACGAGTCTGGTGTGGCAACCGGCCGAGGTGCTCGAGCGCGGCCATCGCACAAATCGTCACGCCACGTCCGGTGGCCTCGATGCGGCCGAGCGAGCCGCCGACTTCGATCGGCTTGCCGGTCACGGAGGCTGGCGCGGAATAGCCGAGATGCATTGAAAGCGTGTCCATGATCCAGGCCATCGTCTGGCCGTCGGTGTTCACGTCAGGCGCGGGGATGTCGCGGTCCGCGCCGATGAGGATCGAGATCTCAGTTGCGAACCGGCGCGTCATGTGCTCGAGCTCGTTGAGCGAAAGCACTTTCGGGTTGACGATGATGCCGCCTTTTGCGCCGCCGAACGGGATGTTGACGACAGCGCATTTCCACGTCATCCACATGGCCAACGCCTTGACCTCGTTCAGCGAGACATCGGGGTGATAGCGGATGCCGCCCTTGGCCGGACCGCGGTTGATGTTGTGCTGCACGCGGTAGCCGGTGAACATGCGCAGATGCTGGTCGTCCATCTTCACCGGGAAGTTGCAAGTGAACTCGCGCTGCACCTCGCGTAGAACCTCGCGCAGCCACGGTTCGAGCTTGATGATCTCTGCCGCGTCGTCGAACTGTGACTGCGCGGTTCTCCACTCGTCCGCTTCAACGGCTGCCTTGACCTGGGTGGCGCTCACATCAGGACAGATGATCGCGGATATTCCGCGTCCGGATCACAGATAACGTTGATGCACGCCGGCAGCCCCGACTTGAACGCGCGTTCGATGGCCCGTCGGATCTCGTCGGGACGGTCTACGAGCTCGCCGTACCCTCCCAGGGCCTCGACGACCTTGTCGTACCGGGTCCGGTTGCCGAGGTCGGCGGCGATGCTCATCCCGAGCATGCTCTGCATCGGGTGCTTCTCCAGCGCCCAGATGCCGTTGTTGCCCACTACGCACACGACCGGGATGCGATGCCGGACCATGGTGTCGAACTCCATCGCGGAGAAACCAATGGCTCCATCGCCTGAGAGCAGGAGTACCTGGCGGTCGGGGTGGGCGAGCTTGGCGGCCATCGCGTAGCCTGGCCCCGAGCCCAGGCAGCCAAATGGCCCCGGATCGATCCAGAGCCCCGGCCTGGGACGCTCCAGCAGGCGACCGGCAAAGGATATGAAGTCGCCGCCATCGCCGACCAGGATCGCGTCCGGGTCACTGAAGCGGTCCACCTCGGCGATCAGCCGAGCCGGATGCACCGGCGACGAGTCGGACCCAGTCATCGCCTCGTCGCGCTTGCGCGATGACGCCTCCGCCTCGCGCAGCCTCCCCAACCACGAGACGCGTTCGGAGGTACCGCCGACCGCCTCTACCAGCGCCGACAGCGCGGCCTTCAGGTCGCCGTAGATCGCAACATCAGGTGCCCTGTTTTTGCGATGGTTGTCGACGTCGATGTAGACCAGGCGCGCGCCTTCCGCGAAGACGGGCGGCTGCCCATAGTTCAGACGGAAATCGAGCAGCGCACCTACGACGACGATGAGGTCGGCTTCGCCAAGCGCCGGTCCACGCGCACGCGGGAAGAACAGTGGATGGCCCGGAGGCAGCATTCCTCGCGCCATGCCGTTGACCGAAAGCGGCAGGTGCGCCACCTCGACCAGCTCTTTGAGCTCGGCCTCCGCATGCGCCCACCACACGCTGCCGCCCGCAATCACCGCCGGCCGCTCCGCCTCGCGGATCAATCTTGCGGCTTGCTGGACCAGGTCCGGATCCGGTGGCGGGCCCAGGTCAGGCGTCAGGTGCTCGGTCGCCTCCGGTATGTCCGCGGCCCCAAAGAAGACGTCGAGCGGGATGTCCATGAACGCTGGGCCGGTGCGCCGGCTGAGCGCCGCTCGCATGCACTCCGCTGCCACCGGGTAAGCCTCCTCCGGTGACGCTAGCGTTACGGCCTTCTTGGTCAGGCTCCGCACGACCTCGAGGTGGTCCATCTCCTGCAGCGACCCCATACCCCACCTCGCCACCGGCGCGCGCCCGCCGATGACGAACATCGGGCTGTCGCCCGACTGCGCCTGGGCGAGCGCCGACGCCGAGTTGGTCACCCCAGGCCCGGCGGTAACCGCCGCGACTCCGACCTGTCGGGTGACCTTCGCCCAACCCTCGGCCGCAAACGCGGCGGACTGCTCGTGACGCACATCGATGATGCGGATGCCGTGCTCGGTCGCGCCGGTGAGGATGGGCCAGATGTGACCGCCGTTCAGGGTGAAGAGATGACTGACGCCGGCGCGTTTGAGCGCCAGGGCGATTAGCTCGCCGGCATTGGCCGAGTCGCTCATCAGTGAGCCATGGCGACTGGCATCGCCGGAGTGTTGAATGACGCTTTGGGCTCGCCCACGCGCCCGATCACGATGACTCCGCCAGAAGCATGCAACGCCTTTTCGAGCAGCACGACCGCTCCGCTCGCGACCGTTCCCGGGTCCATGCCGCGTTCAAGCTCGACCACCATCAGGCGGGCCAGCCCGAGCCGTATGAAAGCCTCGCCCTGGCCTGTGCCGCACACGGCGCCGAAGAGATCGTCGGCGTAGAACCCGGCGCCTGGAATCGGCGAGTCGCCGATGCGGCCTGGCAGCTTGCCGCTGATGCCGCCGGTGGAAACCCCGACTGCGAGGCGTCCGTCCGAATCTCGCGCCACCGCGCCCACGGTGTCGGCGCCGTGCAAGAGCTCCTGGCGCTTGCGATCGGTGATGAAAATCGCCGGGTCGCACATCTCGATCCCATGCTCGCGCGCGAAGCGTGAGGCTCCGTGGCCGGCCAGCAAGACATGCCTGCCGTCGCGCATGACCTCGAGCGCGAGATCGATCGGGTGACGCACGTCTTTTAGCCCGGCGACCCCGCCCGCGCGCAGCTCCGCGCCTTCCATCACGCCGGCGTCCAGCTCCACCACACCGTCCAGGTTGAGACACGCCCCGATGCCCGCGTTGAGGAGAGGCTCGTCTTCCATGAGGCGCACGGCCGCCACGACCGCTGCCAGGGCGCCGTCACCGATCGCAGACCAACCGGCGTCGCGTGCTCGCTCCACGGCAGCCTGCCGGAGTGGGCCTTCCCCTTCCGGAACCGGCCCGGCGCCGCCGTGGACGATCAGCGCTGGCCGGGCCAGCGCCGCTACTTGTCCTGCGGCTCAGGCCAGAATTGGTGCCGCTCTGGCATCCGCCGCTCGGCAATCCGGCGGTCGAACGGAAAGACACCGCGACGGCCGGCGGCCGCGCGCTCGGGAGCGCGCCGCTCGGCAAACCTCCGCTCTACACCCGCCCGCCTCTCGCCCTCACGCCTTTCCGGCCCGCCGGGCAGCATCGTATCGTTCAAAACCACACCTTCCTCTGACATCGACATTGGTCCGTGATGCTATCGCACGCGATGGTCGAAATGAGGGGTCCCCGCGAAGTCACGGCGCAGCCTCAGACTTGGTGGGGCCTGAGTGCGTCCAGTTTGGCGTCGAGCCGGCGCTCGGACTGACGCCGCTCCAGCTCGTCTCCCGGTCCGAGGTCGACAAAACGGGCGTACCGGGCCAAGCGAGGATGTACCTCCGCGACTCGACGGAACATCTCCTGCGCCACCCACCGGTAGTCGGGGTGACCTTGGGGGGTGGTGCGGAGCTCGCATAGGTGATAAACCTCGCGCAGGTTCGCTCGGAAGTACCAGCGGACGTGAAAGGCCAGCGGCACGATGTACTGAGCCACGGCCGCGCCGGCGTCGCGCTCCAATTTCACGTGGACTGCCGCGGCCGCTTCAACCGCTGAGGCGAAATGTGCCCCGAGGCCGAGATCGACGAGCCCGGGCGGGAGGTCGTAGCCCAAACTCGTGCCCAGCAGCTGGCGGTCCTGGGTGAGCATTCGGTGGCGGTGCAGGTCGCGGTACGCGCCGAAGTTGGCGACTATCTCAAAGGTGTACTGAGCGTGCTCGAGCGCTCGCGGCGCGCGCTGGCGTCGGTTGGCCCGATCGCCAAGCAGCACCTCGAGGACCTGCGCCGGATCGCCACCTTGCTGTTCAAGAGCCCCCTCGGAATGCGGAAACAGCGCTGCGGCCACCACCTTTCGCTCAGCGTCGGGGTCGTGCTCGACAAGCCTCACGCTCGGCACCGGCAAGGACTGCGGGTCGCCGCGCGGCGCGATGTTTGCCGTTTCGACCCGGATCCTCGCCATGCGCTCGGCGGCAGGGCGACCGTATCGATCATCGAGCGCGCGCTTGACGAAGGCGGGGATCACCTGGGCGAGCTCTCGATGCAGGTCCGTGGCGAGCTGCCGGCACTCCGGCAGATCGTGCGCAGCCATCTTCGTGATCAGGTACTCAAAGGCCCGGCCGTTGCCGAAAAGACCGAGATTGGTCAGCGTTCCCGCAGGCAACAGTCCGCGCAGTAGGTCGAGCGCCTTGGCCCTCGTGGCGGCCTTCCACGCGCGATCGGTCTCTCCTGTTTGCATCGGGAAACGCTCGCGAATGGCTGCGGTGACCTGTTCCACGAGACCGCTGTAGGCGGTGAACAGGGCGTCGGCCGCTTTCTCGTAGTCGGGATGGGCAAGCTCGGGGCCGCGGTAGAAGAGGAACCGGCCGTCAGGCCCCGGGCGGTCGAACCGCACGTAGCGCGTGGACTTTTCAAGGGGCGAGATACCTATCCGGCTGTCCTCGAGGGCTTTGGCGGCAAGCGTCGAGGTTCGCTCGACGGCGACGTGCGCTCCGGCGAGCTCTGCCACGGAGTCGTCGCCGTAGCCCACGAGGACCCGTTCGTAGAACTCCTCGGCGCGGCGCACGGCGACCATATCGTCGTTTTCCGAAGGCGTCCCCGCGAGCGCGTCAAACCCTGAATCCGGCTCATTGATGAACTCCTCGAGCAGCACGCGCCGCAGACTTTTCTCGGTCCGCGAATACCGTGAAAAGAGCGCGCCTTTGACGACCTCAGGCAGGTTGCGCAGGGCAAACACAGGCCGGTCGAGGTTCGTGAAGTAGCGCGCGAGGAGGGCCGATTCTGCGCTGGTGAACTCGGTGCCGGACACGGCAGTATGGTAGTCCCGGCACAAGATCTAGCGGGGCCAAAACTGGCCAACCCCACCATATAGACGGCAGGCTAAAAGTTATCCCCGACTTGTCCCCACCCTTGTTAAAAACCGCCTACGAAACCCCGACGGTATGGGGCACGCACTGATTCTTGTAGCCTCGATCTCGATGGATTGGGAGGCGAACTGGAAGCAGATCGTGAAGGAGAGGGCGACCCTCGCCGGCACGCACGCGAACCCAGGCTACTGGGATCGGCGCGCCGCGAGCTTTGCCCGCTCGACGAAGGCGCGCGTCGACCAATTCCTGGCAGTCATCGACCCTTACGCGTCGCCGCAAAAGACCCTCATCGATGCCGGCGCGGGCACCGGACGCCACGCGATCCCTCTCTCTGAGCGGCTCGAATGGGTCACCGCCGTCGAGCCGTCCGAAGGCATGCGCGCCCAGATCCCGGCCCGAGACAACATGACGATCATCGCCAGCACGTGGGAGGACGCCGAAGTCGCGCCGGCGGACCTGGTCATCTGCAGCCACGTGCTGTACGGCGTGGAGGATCCGGTGGGTTTCATCACCAAGCTCGATGTATCGGCACGCGAGCGCGTCTTCGTCGTGCTGCGCGAAAGCGAGCTTCCCCACCCATCGGCAGCGATCCGCAAGCGGCTGCTGGGTGAGGCCGGTCCGCGCATGCCTCGGTTCAGCGAGCTCTTCATGCTGCTCGTCCAGATGGGCATCGCGCCGGATGTGGCGTTCCTGCGCTACCGGAGCGTGACCCGATATGCGGACCTCGACGAGGCGGTCACGGACACCCGCGCAATGGTGGGAGACGCGTGGGATGAAGCGACTGGGCGGGCGATGCTCGAGGAAATGCTCACGCCGGACGGCGAAGAGCTCGTGTTTGACGGCGAGATGGTGGTGGCAGGAGTTGCACATTGGCAACCACGGGCCAGGACCTGACCCTTCGCCCGATGAGGGCTGCCGACCGTGATCGCGTGCTGGAGATCAGTCGCGACATCTGGGACGGGCACGACTATATCCCGCGAGTGTTCGACGATTGGCTCGCCGACGCCGGCGCTTCTTTCCAGGCCGCCGAGCTGGATGGCGTGCTCGTCGGCTTGCATCGCCTGCGGCCTTACGCGCAAGGCCTGGTCTGGTACGAGGGCTTGCGCGTCGCCAGCACCCATCGCCGCCAGGGCCTGGCGCGCGCGATGCTCGTCTCAGCGATCGCCGAGGCGAGAGAGCAGGGCTTCCGTGAGATGCGCCTTGGCACCGCGAATCCCAACGCGATTCGACTCTTCGAGGCAGAAGGGTTCCGCCGCCTGGTCGATGCGCGGTGGTGGCGTGGACAGCGTCTCGAAGGTGGGGAACCGGCGCGGATGCCGGATCCATCTGAAGCGGGCAAGCTGTGGCCCGGGGTGGAGAAGAGCCCCGGCATTGAGCTCTACCACGGAGTCGTGCCCGACTTCAACTGCGCGCACGACCTGGACGCCGCAGAGCTGAAGCGACTGGCCACGATCGGCATGCTCCGAGTGGGTCCTGGCGGACGGGCGATCGTCGGCTTGAGGGAGCCCTGGGGCGAAAACCTAGCGGTGGCGTTTGTCGCCGGACGCGGCGGCGCGCTGCAGGAGCTGCTCATGTCGCTGCGCTTTGAGGCGGACGCTGATGGGCTCGACCACGTGACGATCACGCTCCCGCGCGACCACCCGGCGGCGGATGACCTGGCCGCTTCCGGATACGATCTCGCGAATGACGAAGACCGCAGCTACATCTACGGCTTGCTTCTTTAGGTGAGCCGCCGTTACGTAGTCATCGGCAACGGCATCGCCGGCCAGACGTGCGCCGAGGAGCTGCGCAAGTCTGACGCCGACGCGTCGATCGTCATGATCGCGGCCGAGCGATATCCGCTCTACAACCGCGTTGCGCTGCCGCGCTATCTCCGCGGGCAGGTGCGCCGCGAGAAGGTGCTGATGCGCACTGTCGAGGACTATGCGACCCGGAATCTGGAGATCCATTTCGAGACCTGGGCGACAGAGATCGATGCACGGAGCAAGGTCGTGCGCACCAACCGCGGTCAGGAATTTCCATACGACGCCCTGCTCATCGCTACCGGCGGCCGGCCCAAGCCACCGCCATGGCCTGGCTCCGACGAGGTGTCCGCCTGTCTGGGCTTTCAGACCCTTGACGACACCGACTCGATCATCGAGAAGGCGGACGAGTCAGAGCGTGTGCTCGTGATGGGCGGCAGCTTCATCGGATACGAGCTGGCCGAGGGAGTCAGCTTTCGCAAGAAGGCAAAGCTGACCTGGATCATGCGCGGGCCATGGTTCCTGCGCTACGTGCTGGATGAGGAAGGCGGCCGGCTTTGCCGGCAGCTGGGCGAGGCACAGGATGTGCAGTTCCTGATTTCGGACGAGGTGCAGAAGTTCAGCCGGAACAATGGACGCTTCCACGCCGAGACTGTCAACGGGCACAAGGTCGACTTTGACCTGCTGACGTACGGTGTCGGTCTCGACTATTACACCGAGCCGGTTCGCAACACCGGAATCGAGCTGAACAAAGGCATCGTCACCGACTCGAAGCTGCGCACTGCGGCACCAGACGTGTATGCGGCGGGAGACATCGCTGTGTTCTACGACCTGATGGTCGAGCGGCACAACCAGATGGGCACCTGGGACAACGCCGAAGCGCACGGCAAGGTGGCAGCTCGCAACATGGCGGGTGAATCCGAAGACTTCTTCGACGTCCCCACGTACACGACCACGATGTTCGGCTCGACGTTGGCGGTGATGGGCGTAACGCCCGATGTACAACCAGACCTCGAATCGGTTCGGACGTTCAGCTTCGAAGAGAAGTTCTATCGCAAGCTGTTCTTCAAGGACGAGCGCCTGGTGGGCGCGATCATGATCGGCCCGCCCAAAGGTAGGAAGAAGCTCATCGAGATCATGCGCTCGCGCCAGATTATCGAGCGGCCGAAGCAGGAGCTCCTGGACCCGAACAACCTGAAGGACTAATTCCCCCTCAACTGAGGGGGAGGGCCTGTCCCCTCCCCCTTTGGGGGCAATCAGTAAGTCCCATCCATATCGCCGCTTTGCGCGCAGGGCGAGGGTGGGGGTGCGGCGGCTCTTGGTCCCTCGTCGGAGAAGCAACGGCTCGTATGATTTGCCTTGAAGGAATGAATTTCGCTGACAGCGAATCCGCCGGGATCGTGAGAAGCGCCCTTGGGGCGGTGCTCCGGCAGCGCCGCGAGGCGACCCGCCGGACGCTCACCGAGGTCGCCAACGAAGCCGGCCTCTCGCCCGCCCACCTCTCGGAGGTCGAGCGGGGCCGCAAGGAGGTCTCGACCGAGAGGCTCCTGGCGGTGGCCCACTCGCTCGGCGCCCGGCCCGCCGACATCTACGCGGACCTCGCGCGCCTCCTGGGCGCGGATGCGGACCGCCCTGCCTGGCCCGAAGATCCGCCGGCGAAGCTTCGACTCGCCACCGCCTCGCTGCCCCTGGACGCGCTGCGCAGCGTGGCCGACTTTAGCGCCTACCTGGCGATGGCCAACCCACCGCCCCGACCGAAAGCACGCATCGGGTTCGATACAAGGAGATAAGCCAATGACCATGATCCCGACGGTGATCACCAACGACGGGCGCGGCGAGCGCGCCTACGACATCTATTCGCGCCTGCTCAAGGACGGCATCATCTTCCTGCGCGGCGTGATCGACGACGACCTGGCGAGCACCGTGACGGCGCAGCTTCTGTTTCTGGAGAGCGAAGCGCCGGACCGCGACATCCAGCTCTACATCAACAGCCCGGGCGGATCCCTCACCGCTGCGCTGTCCGTCTACGACGCGATGCAGTACGTGAGCCCGAAGGTTGGAACGCTGTGTACAGGCCTCGCCGCGAGCGGCGCTTCAATCCTGCTGGCGGGAGGGGACCCGGGCATGCGCTTGTCGCTGCCTCACGCGCAGATCCTCATCCACCAGCCCTTCACCCAGGGCATCCAGGGCCAGGCGAGCGACATCCAGCTGCACGCCCAGGAGATCCTCCGCCAGCGCGAAGCGATGGCCCGGATCTACACCAAGCACACCGGCCGGCCGCTGGAGGACGTCGAGCGCGCGATGGAACGCGACTTCTTCATGAACCCTGAAGAGGCCAAGAAGTGGGGCCTGATCGATCTGATAGTGGAGAAGAATCCCCACGTAGCAGTCCCCGCTCGGGCGTAAGTCCACACCACCGGTGCGAGTCGTCGTCCTCGGCGGCACCCGGTTCATTGGGCGTGCCATCGTCGAGGAGCTTGCCGGCGCGGGCCACGAGATTTTGATCGTCCATCGTGGCAACCTCGAACCGGACGGCATGCCGCCGGTGAAGCACCTGCACGCCGAAAGGATGGAGTTGCCGGCGAACCGTGATGAGCTGGCGGCGTTCCAGCCCGACGCCGCGATCGACTGCCGCGCCCTGACGCGCGCCGACTCGGAGGTTGCTCTTGGCGCACTGCCCGACGGCCTGAGGCTCGTCGTCGTGTCGAGCATCGATGTGTACCGGGCCTTTGGGGCGGTGAACGAAGAGCGCGAGACCGACCCGGTCCCCATCGACGAGGACTCGCCTGTGCGGTCCAACCGCTACCCATACCGCGGCCAGATGCCAGGGATGGACGACTACGACAAGCTCGATGTAGAGGACGTGTACTTGTCCCACGGTGCGACGTCGGTGCGGCTGCCCATGGTCTATGGCGAGCACGACTACC
The DNA here is from genome assembly GCA_035937155.1 of Candidatus Dormiibacterota bacterium. Taxonomy (GTDB): domain Bacteria; phylum Chloroflexota; class Dormibacteria; order Dormibacterales; family Dormibacteraceae; genus Palsa-870. The sequence goes on from DASYVJ010000096.1 coordinate 56,894, forward strand.
AACTGCGTGAGGACTACATCCTGCGGCGAGTGCGCGCCGGCCGCAGCCGAATTCCGACCGGCGCCGGTATGTGGCTCGCCAGTCGGGCTTACGTCAGGGATGTGGCACGCGGCGTGCATCTCGCACTCACGACTCCAGCGGCCGCGGGCCAGGTGTTGAACCTGTGCGAGGACCGGACCTACTCCATGCGCTTGTGGTCCGGCATGATCCTGGACGCCGCAGAATCCGATGCCGAGCTCGTGCGCGTGGCCGATGAGCTGCTCCCCGAAGATCTCAAACCCACCGGCACGATGACACAGCACATCGCTGCCAGTGCGCACAAAGCCCGGTCGATGCTGGGCTGGACGACCTCGGATCCTGTGGAGTCGCTGAGAAGCAGCGTGCGCTGGCACCTAGCGAATCCGCCTCCGAATCCGGACCCCGACTTCAGCGCCGACGACCTGGCTCTCGCTTCCGTCTAAGCTTCGAGGGCAGATGACCCGGCGCTATCGGCCGTTCGATCCCTTCGAGCGCGGCGGCCCATTCGAGGGCGGCCGGGAGATCCGAATCCCCAGGCCGCCACGCCGGTTCTGGTTCGGCGCCGCGCTCTTCGGCCTGGCGTTTCTAGTGTTCGTACTGGCCAGCCCCATCGTGTGGTTCTTCACCGAGATGCAGTGGTACAGCGGGCTCGGCTTCAGGGATGTCTTCACCACGCGCCTGTGGCTGCAAACCGGGCTCTTCGTCGCGAGCCTCGCCGTTTCATTCATCTATCTCGCGATCAATGTTGCAATCGCGCTGCGCGTGCGCTCAGGGCCGGGCCTTCGCGCGGTGGGGATCCGGCGCTCCTCCATTCGGAGCGCGGTCGGCATCATCGGTCTGCTTGGCGCCGGCCTTATCGCGCTCATCCTGTCGGGCGGAGCCGGCACGCAGTGGCAGACGCTTGCGCTCTTCCAACATGCATCGCCGACCGGCACCATCGACCCGGTCCTCGGCCAGGACGTTTCCTTCTACCTGCTGACGCTGCCGTTCCTGCACTCGGTTGCCAACTGGTCGTTGGGTCTCGACTTCATGAGCGTCCTCTTGATCGGCGCCCTTTACGCGTGGCGAGGCGACACGTTCGATCTGAATCTCAACCCACGCGCTGTGGCTCATCTCTCGGTCCTGCTCGGCATTTTTGCCGTCACCCTCGCGGCGTGGACGTGGCTCGGCCGGTACGACCTGATGTACGCGCATAACAGCACTGTCGTTTGGGGCGCCGCCTACACGGACGTCAACGCCAGGCTGCCCCTTTATTCGTTCCAGGCCGGTGCCGGGATCGTTCTTGCCGGCGCCCTGTTCGTCAATGCGTGGCTGAGGCGAATCTGGCTGCCGGTCGCGGCAGCCGGCGTCTGGGTGGCCATGCTCGTCATCGGGCAGATCTACCCCGGCATCGTGCAGAGCTTTTTCGTCACGCCAAGCGCTCAGTCTTACGAGCTTCCGTACATCGCCCGCGAGATCACCGGCACGCGCGCCGCGTACGGGCTTTCCAACGTGACGACGAGCAACTTCACCGGCGATCAGCCGCTCACCTTGAAGGACGTGCAGAGCGACCGGGTCACCGTCAACAACCTGCGGCTCTGGGACTACACCCCGCTCAAAGACACCTACGAACAGCTTCAGACGATCCGCACCTACTACACGTTCAATGACATCGACATCGACCGCTACATCATTGGAGGCCTGTATCAGCAGCTCGAGATAAGCGCCCGGGAATTCGACCCCTCCAGGCTCGCGGCATCTGCGCAGCAATGGGTCAACCAGCACCTCGTGTATACCCACGGCTACGGTGTCGCCGCGAGCCCGGTCAATGCGGTGGTCGGCGAAGGCCTGCCCGACTACGTCGTCAAAGACGTGCCTCCGACCGGATCGCTGCCGGTAACGCAGCCTGCAATCTACTTTGGCGAGATCACCAACACGTATGCCATCGCGCCTTCCGCCACCAAAGAGTTCGACTACCCACAGGGTAGCCAGGACGTGTTCACCACCTATACCGGTACGCATGGCGTGCAGATGAGCGAGCTCAACAAGGCGCTGTGGTCGCTCAAGCTGGGCGATTTCAACCTGCTGGTATCGAGCCAGGTCAACGGCCAGTCGCAAATGCTGTACCGGAGAAACATCCTGCAGCGCGCCTCAGAGCTCGCGCCGTTCCTCACCTTCGACGGCGACCCATATGTCGTCGTGGTCGATGGCAAGGCCTACTGGATCCTGGACGCCTACACGACGGGCTCCACCTACCCCTACTCGCAGACGGTTACCTTCCAGGGAGCCAACGACATCAACTACATCCGCAACTCGGTCAAGGTGGTCGTCGACGCGTACGAGGGCACCGTCGACTTTTATGTGATCGACCCCAAGGACCCGTTGATCAAGGCCTACCAGGCCACCTTCCCGTCACTGTTCAAGCCGATCGAGTCGCTGCCCTCCGGCCTGCGTGCTCACCTCCGCGTCCCGGTCGACCTGTTCAACGCCCAGGTCCAGATCTATGCCACGTATCACATCTCAGACCCCAGACTCTTCTTCACTCGCGAGGACGTGTGGGACATCCCTACAGCTCAGACGTCGCCGGGGAGCCTCGCCGCGCCAGTCCAGCCTTACTACGTGCTGTTCCGCCTGCCGGGCGAGACGAACCCCGAGTTCCTGCTGATCATGCCTTTCACGCCGCGCGGCAAGAACAACATGGTCTCCTGGATGGCTGCGCGCAGCGACGGCTCGCACTACGGCGAGTACGTCTCTTACGTGCTCCCGAAGGACAAGGTCGTCTTCGGACCGCAGCAGGTGGCGAACCGCATCAACGAGAACCCGGCCATCTCCCGCGACTTCACCCTCTTCCACCAGGCCGGTTCGCAAGTCCTGCAGGGCAACCTGCTGGTGGTTCCAATCGGCAACTCGTTCCTGTATTTCGAGCCGATCTACCTGCGTGCCAACCAGGCCTCCAGCCTGCCTGAGCTGAAGAAAGTGATCCTCGCCGACTCGGTGAACGTCGTCTACACGGACACGTTGCAGCAGGCCATCGACCAGCTGGTGGGTACGTCAACCCCGCCGCCGCCAACGACGGCGCCTCCGACCACGTTCACGCCGGCCCAGGTCATCCAGGTCGCCGACCTGGTGACCCAGGCCAACCTGCACTATGCGGCGGCGTATGCCGCCCTCAGGGCGGGCGACCTCACCACCTTCGCCAACGAGATGGCAACGGTCGGGAAACTGCTCGCGCAGCTGCAAGCGCTAACGGGCACCACACCCTCAACATCAGTATCAGCGTCGCCCTCAGCAACGCCAGGCGCGTCCCCGACCCCGACGCACTAACCGCTTCGCAGGGGCACGAACAGGACCGGGAACAGCGATCGAAAGCCGATCTCGTCGCCGTGCTTCTCATACAGCCGAAGGTCCTGCGGCTGATCGGGTGAAACGGCCACTGGGATCACCATGCGGCCACCGTCCGCGAGCTGGCCGAGGAGCGCAGGTGGCACCTCGCGCGCAGCGCAGGCGACAAGGATGATGTCGTAGGGGGCATGCGCCGGCCAGCCGAGAGAGCCGTCCGCCACGGCCACCTCCACGTTGGTGAACCCCAGGCGCGCGAGTCTCTCGGACGCATGCTCAGCAAGCGCCGGCTCTCGCTCCAGCGTGATGACCTTGCGGCACATCCGGCTCAACACCGCCGCCTGGTAACCCGACCCGGCGCCCACCTCGAGCGCGATGTCCTCGGGCTTCGGCGCCAGCGCCTGAGTCATCAGCGCGACCACCAGAGGCTGCGAGATCGTCTGGCCGCAGTCAATGGACAGCGCGCGGTCTTCGTACGCGTGGCGCCGCAACCTCGGCGACAGGAACTCCTCGCGCGGGATCTCAGACATCGCCCGCAGCACGCGCGCGTCTGTAACCCCGTGGGGCAGCAGCTGCTCGGCCACCATCCTCTGGGCGGGTGTGCCCATTAGCGGAGAGTACAATCACACCCGCTCATTGGCGTCGTCCGTCCCGAACCCCGTCCCGCAGAAATGGCGCCGCCCCGTCAGGCAGCGCTCGCGCCTGGTCAGACGCACAGGCCCCGCACACGCACGCGTGGAGTTCGCCCACCCCTCCGAGCAGGAGTTCGCGCGCTTCCTCGACTACTACCGAATCCGCTGGGTGTATGAACCGGTGTCATTCCCGATTGCCTGGGAGGGCACGCGGGTCGCCGAGATGTTCACGCCCGACTTCTACCTGCCAGAGCACGACATGTACATCGAGCTGACGACCATGAAGCAGTCCCTAGTCACGCCGAAGAATCGCAAGCTGCGGATGCTTCGCGAGCTGTATCCGGAGCTCAACGTGCGCCTGCTCTACCGCAAGGATTACCAGCAGCTTCTGGCCAAAGCCGGCTACGGCGCGGTCGAGGTGCAGAACCTGCGGAAGCAGGACATCGGCTCAATCCTCATCTCGCCCGTCGAGCTCGAAACGCGGGTCAAGGCCCTGGCGCGCAAGATCTCGCGCGACTACCGCGGCGAGTCGCTCGTCGTCGTGGGCGTGCTCAAAGGCGTCACGTTTTTCCTCGCCGACCTCGCGCGCGGCATCAAGGTTCCCTTCGTCCTCGACTACATCGACCTTCGGCGCTATGCCGGCGCCCAGCCGCACGAACGGGTGCGCATCGCGCGCGACATCGACTATCCGATCGCCGGCCGGCACGTCTTGCTGGTGGAGGACATCGTGAACACCGGCCTGACGCTGGATTACGTCCTCTCAGAGTTGCGCGCGCGAGAACCGGCCTCGGTCGAGGTGGTCACGCTGCTGGACCGGCCGCTGCGCCGCCTGGTCAAAGTTCCGATCCGCTACATCGGCTTTCAGATTCCCAACGACTACGTCGTCGGTTACGGGCTCGACTACAGGGAGCTTTACCGCAACCTTCCTTTCATCTGCACGCTTCGCACGAGCGTCTTCGACATCGGCACTCCGACCAACCCGGTGCCGCCGGAGGCCCAGGGCCCGCCGGAGGCCTAAAGGTAGACGCAGGGACCCGACTGCAGCGTCTCCTGGCCTGGATGTCCCGCCAGGACTTCGCATTTCTCGTCGAAAGCGGCATGCTCAGCCAGGTCGAGCAAATCGTCGTCGACGGCCACCGCAGGCTCTACTCGGCGAAGGGGAGGGAGTGGTCGCCACCCATCGCTTACCGGTGGCTCCGCTACGAGGATCCGGCGCCCGTTGCACGCCTCATAGACGGCGAAAAGCGGCTGCGGCGGAGGGGGGTTGTGTTCGACGCCGACGCTGTGGACAAAGCCTGGATGGAAGCGTCGAAGAGGGGCTTTTTGAATTGAAAGGAGGGGTGTGGAGGGCCTGTGGAAAACACATGCCCCAAGCGACCTTCCTGTATACCCTGAAGTCCCCTATGCGTTTTTCGGTTTCCATCCCGGGTTGCCCCGGACCTTCCACCTACTCGACGTTCGGTATCCTCAGGTTTACCGTACTCAGCCGCTTGGGGCGTCGCGAAAGTTAACAGGCGGTTATGCACGCGTCAACGGCAAAATTAATCGGACTGCCAGGCAAATCTTTGTGGGGTTGACAGTGCTCGCGGCGATGAATTACAGGGCGGCTTCTAGAATGGGCCGCATCGTCATCACAAAGGAGACCTGACATGCGCGAAGTCGTCATCGTGGAGGCAGTTCGCTCTCCGATCGGTCGGCGAAACGGAAAGCTCAAGGGCATGCATCCGGTTGTCCTCGGCTCGCTTGTCCTCCAGGAAATCGTGAGGCGTGCGGCCATTTCACCCGAGCAGGTCGAGGACGTCGTGTTCGGTTGTGTGACCCAGGTCGGCGAGCAGAGTCTCAACATCGCGCGCAGCGCGTGGCTGACCGCCGGGTTTCCCGTCACCACTCCAGGGACTACGGTTGACCGGCAGTGCGGCTCGAGCCAGCAGGCCATCCATTTCGCGGCCAATCTCATCCAGTCGGGCGTTTGTGACATCACCATCGCCGGCGGCGTCGAGTCGATGAGCCGCGTACCCATGGGCTCCAACGCGGTGTCGCCTGGTACGCCGTTTCCACCCGAGCTGATGGAGCTCTACGACCTCGTCCCACAAGGCATCTCCGCGGAGCTCATCGCGCGGAAGTACGGCATCTCTCGCCGTCTGATGGACGAGTTTGGTGTGCGGAGCCATCATCTGGCCAACGAAGCGACCGAGAAAGGTCACTTCAAGTCACAGCTCATGCCAGTCGAGGTCTCACTCAACGGCAATGGACACACAGAGCTATTCGACAAGGACGAAGGCATCCGCGCGAACGCGAACTACGAGGCTACAGCTGCGCTGAAGCCCGCCTTCAACCCAGAGCACTCGATCACCGCCGGCAACTCGAGCCAGATCTCTGACGGCGCCGCTGCAGTGCTGCTCATGTCGCTCGAAAAGGCAAAGCAGCTCGGCCTCAAGCCACGCGCGCGCATCCGAGCGCAGGCTGTCGTAGGCACAGATCCCGTGTTGATGCTCGAGGGTCCCATCCCCAGCACTGCAGCGGTCCTCAAGCGCGCCGGCCTCGACCTAAAAAGCATCGACCTGTTCGAGGTCAACGAGGCGTTCGCGTCAGTAGTCCTCGCGTGGCAGAAGGAGACCGGCGCCGACATGGACAAGACGAACGTCAACGGCGGCGCCATCGCCGTCGGCCATCCCCTCGGCGCATCTGGCGCGATCCTCATGAATCGGCTCCTCTACGAGCTCGAGCGCCGAGACCTGCGCTATGGTCTCGAGACCATGTGCTGCGGCGGAGGGCTGGGCACCGCGACGATCATCGACCGGGTAGTCGAATGAAGCGCGCGGACAAGGCGAACCCTTTTGAGTCGCTCAACAGCATCCGGCCTCACCAGCTGGGCCAGGGCATCACTGCACGCGCAATCGAAGCCGAGCGGATGACGATCGCCGTGGTCGACCTCGACCCGGGCGCGGTCCTGCCCGAGCACCATCACGAGAACGAGCAGCTCGGTTTCGTCATCGCCGGCAGCATCACGATGAGGATCGGGACCGACCGACGCGAGCTTCACGCCGGCGACATGTACACCATACCGTGCGATGTCCCACACGATGCGGTGGCGGGTCCGGAAGGGTGCGTCGTGGCCGATGTCTTCGCACCCCCGCGGGCCGACTGGAGGGACATGAAGCGGTCGGACCCAGTGCCAGGGCGCTGGCCAGAGAGGCGCGCCTGAGCTCTTAGGCCCGAGCCGTCTTGGGTATCGCCCGCGATAGATCCGGCGAATCCCAGCAGAACCGCAGCGGGCGTTCCTGCCAGTCGCCAGAGTTGAAGATCCCGATCCGCGGCGTCGCGACGACGCGGCGCTTCGGAGCGCGGTCGTCCAGGACATAGAGCAGCGGCGGCGTGAGCGCAATGCCGTTCTGCGCCCGATCGATATCGAGCGCACGGCATACCAGCCCCGGACCCCCGCATCGCCCGACGCCGGGACCCGGCTCGAGGGCGCGCACGAGCACCGCCTGCGGCATGCCCTCCGGTCGGGTCACGAAGTTCAGACAGTGGTGCATTCCGTACGTGAAATACACATAGGCGTGACCTGGGGCTCCGTACATGACTTCGTTGCGTGGGCTGCGTCTGCCCCCGGCGGAGTGAGACGCAAGGTCGTCGGGCCCTAGATACGCCTCGACCTCGACCAGGCGTCCCCATAGGCGGCGGCCGTCGACCTCCCGGACGAGCACCTTCCCGAGAAGGTCACGCGCGACAGTCACCGTCTCGCGATCGAAGAACCGTGGGTCCAGGATCTTGCCCGACGGCACTCCCTCGGGGATAGCGTCAGGCGTGCGCTTCGCCAACCTTTTTGCGTCCAGCCTGCCGCCGGCGCTTGTCCACGTAAAGGGCCTTGTCGGCCACCTGGTACATCGCCTGCCAGTCCATGCCCGGCCTCCAGGCCGTGATCCCGATGCTGAACTCGACCGCCACGGGCACCTTCTCAGAGCGATTCAAGTCGTCGAGTGACTGCCGGACCCGGGCGCCCACCTCGCGTGCTTCGCGCTCGTCCGCTTCCGGCATCGCGACGCCGAACTCATCGCCGCCAAGCCGGCCGCAGGTGTCGGTCGCTCGCACGGCTCGCTGAAGCTCCTGGGCGAGCACACGAATCGCCTCGTCACCGACGTGGTGGCCGAGCGTGTCGTTGATCTCTTTGAGGTTGTCTAGGTCGATCATCATCAAGGCGAGACGGCGCCCATGGCGCTGTGCGGCCGCGACGGCGCGGTCGATCGCCCGCTCGAACTCAGGCCGGTTGGCTAGGCCGGTCAGGTAGTCCGTCCGGGCCTCGCGCGTGTGCTGTCGCGCGCGGTCCAGCGCGACCGCGATCTGGTCCGCCACCGCGGCCACGAACTCGAGGTCGCTCGACTCGAACGTCCTGGGCAGCCTCGTCGCCACGGTCATCGCCCCCAGCAGCATCCCCTTCGTCCGCAGCTCGGCACGAATCGCGCTCCACTCCCCGGCGATCCTGTCGACGCGGGATTCAGCCGCGCCGGTCGATACCTCCACCACTTTGACGAGGCCGGAACGGCCGGACTCGGAGAACTCCTCCTCCTCGCCTGGCTGCATGCCGATGGTCTTCGCGAGCTTCAGCCGGGCGCCCTCGCGGACCCAGACGGCGCCGGCCTGCAGGCCCAACACCTTGAGCGTTTCGCGCAGGCCAACTTCCGCGATCTCGGTCACATCGAGCGAGCGGCCGAGGGCGCTGGCGATGTGATAAAGCCCGTGCAGCTCTGTCTGCCGTGCGCGATGGCGCGTCTCGGTGTAGTCGAGATAGCCGCGGATGAAGCTCGAGTTGAGGTGCTCGATCACGTCCCCCAGGCGGCTCTGCGCCAGGAGCAGCACCTCGTCCGCGTACTCGCTGCCGCCCACCTCGTCGGTGACGCGCGCTATGACCGACCTCCGAAACACGGCCAGCCCCTCCATCAGGGACTCGAGAGGAACCCCTTTCTCGGCGTACCGCTTGGACGCCTCGCGAGCAACGGTGTAGTACTCGTGCCATGGCACGCGCGAGTCGGGCCGAAGTGAGCGGAACAGGATCTCCAGGAAGGCGACGGAGGTCTTGACCAGCTCGTCGACGGTGCCGTCCTTGTGGCTCTGGAGCAGGTCGGGCTCGATCGCCCGGACCGATTCGGCCGCGACCAGTCCGCTCTCGGTCGCGTTGGCCGAGAGCCGGTCGGCAAGCTCGCTCAGGAGGTCGCTGGCCCGCTCAGTCATATCGGCGCACTATAGAGTGACGCAAGGTCCCGCGCGAACCTGCGCGGCACGCTAATCAAATATGTAAGAGGCATTGATGGCTACAGTCACCAGGGGACCGTTGGAAAAGCTCGAGGAATTGCTGGGTCCGGACGCCCAGGACTTGCTCGAGCACGAGTGCAAAACAGTGCCGAAGGAGCAGCTGCACCTGCCCGGTCCAGACTTCATCGATCGAGTCTGGAAGGACAGCGACCGCCCGACGCGCGTCCTGAGCAGTCTGCAGTCGCTGTCGGGGCACGGGCGGCTGGCGGGCACCGGCTACCTTTCCATCCTGCCTGTCGACCAGGGCATCGAGCACACCGCCGGCGCCTCTTTCGCGCCCAACCCGATCTACTTCGACGGCGGGAAGATCGTCGAGCTCGCGATCGAGGGCGGCTGTAACGCGGTGGCTTCGACGTTCGGCGTGCTTGGCTCAGTCGCCCGCAAGTTCGCCCACCGAATCCCCTTCATCTGCAAGTTGAACCACAACGAGCTGATGACCTATCCGAACCATTACGACCAGATCCTCTTCGGAACGGTGAAGGAGGCCTGGGACATGGGCGCGGTCGCGGTGGGCGCCACGGTCTACTTCGGATCCGCGGAATCAGACCGCCAGCTTCAGGAGATTGCAGTGGCTTTCCACCACGCACACGAGCTCGGCATGGCGACGGTGCTGTGGTGCTACGTTCGCAACAATGCCTTTAAGAAGGATGGCGTGAACTACGAGACCGCCGCCGACCTCACCGGCCAGGCGAACCACCTCGGCGTGACAATTCAGGCCGACATCATCAAGCAGAAGCTGCCAGACACGAACCGCGGCTTCGAGGTCATCGGGTTCGCCAAGACCTCGCCGATCGTTTACGAAAAATTGAGCTCTGACCACCCGATCGACCTATGCCGTTATCAAGTGATCAACAACTACATGGGAAGAGCCGGCCTCATCAACTCGGGCGGTGAATCGAAAGGCGCGACCGACATGAAAGATGCTGTCCGCACGGCCGTCATCAACAAGCGTGCGGGCGGCACGGGCCTCATCAGCGGCCGCAAGTCATTCCAGCGCCCGATGAAGGAGGGAGTCGAGTTACTACACGCAATTCAGGACGTGTACCTGAACCCGTCGGTAACCATCGCGTAAAGCTCGCGTTCCTCGGTACCGGTTCAGCGTTTTCGCTGGAGCGTTACAACGGGGCCGTGGTGGTGAACGGCCGCCTTCTTCTCGATGGCGGCGCGCCCCTGCTTCCGCACATGAGCCGCGTCGGAGTCGACGCGGGCGCGATCGACGTGGTCTTTCTCACGCACTTCCACGGCGACCACACGCTCGGGCTGCCGCCGTTCGTGCTGTACCGGGTGTTCGTGGATCAGCGACCGATCACGTTCGTCGGTCCGGCCGGAATCCGCAAGAGGCTCGAGGCCCTGTGGGAAGTCAGCTGGGGAGTCGACTGGAAGCCGGTGATGCAGCCTCGGTTCAATGTGAAGTACCAGGTCGCCAAGCCATCAGGCAAGGTTGGCGGTTACAAGTACGAAACCGTCAAGCTCGACCACGGGACGAGCGGGAGCAACGGATACCGGATCTGGGTCGACGGCCGCATCCTCGCCTACTCCGGCGACACCGAGCCGACGGCCCCCCTGGACGAGCTCGTGAAAGGCGCTGACGTCGCGATCGTCGAGGCCACAGGACCGGGC
>DASYVJ010000097.1:0-18628 GCA_035937155.1 Candidatus Dormiibacterota bacterium
TGCACTCACCACTTGAATCCGGGGCTGATGGGTCACAAAAGGCCTTCGGCTGATGCGTTACAGACCTTCGGCTGACGGGTTACACCTACTTCGGCTGATTGGTAACACTCCCTGCCATGAGGGAAATGAGTGTGGCTGAACAGAGATACAAGGCGGTCCTGGCAGTGATTGGTGATGGTCGGACGGTGACCGAGGTGGCGAGGGACTGGGGCGTTAGTCGGAAGACGTTGCACGCTTGGGTGGCGCGGTATGAGGTTGCGGGTTTGGAGGGACTCAATGACCTCTCTCATCGGCCGGCTCATTGGCCTCATCAGATGCCGGCGTCGGTGGAAGCGAAGGTGCTGGAGATGCGCCGTGCCAAACCATTCTGGGGTGCGCGTCGACTGGCCTTTGAGTTGCTCCGAAAGGGGGAGGAATCGGCCTCACAGTCGGCCGTTTATCGCTGTCTGGTTCGTACCGGGGTGATCGAGCCGGTGCAGCGCCGGTGGCGCCGCGAGAACTGGAAGCGATGGGAGCGGGGCACGTCGATGGAGCTCTGGCAGCTGGACACGGTCGGTGGCTTCTTACTTGCTGACGGCACCTCAGCCAAGGCTTTGACAGGAGTTGACGACCACTCGAGGTTCTGCGTTTCGGCGCGGCTCATGGCGCGAGAGCGAACCCAGGCCGTCTGCGATGGATTCAGTTCAGCGCTGAGGACTCACGGTGTCCCGGCGCAGGTGCTGACGGACAACGGCAAGGTGTTCACCGGGCGCTTCGCCCAACCTCCGGTCGAGGTGCTCTTCGACCGGATCTGTCGCGAGAACGGCGTTGACCACCTGCTCACCGAACCTCGGTCGCCGACCACTACCGGCAAGATCGAGCGCTTCCATCGGACACTCCGAGTCGAGTTGGACACCAGGCAGGTGTTCCGCAATCTGAAGACTGCACAGGAGGCATTGAATGAGTGGGTCGCCTAGAGTCGCTGGGGGACGCGACACCCGAGAGCCGCTTCCGCGCTGGCGACGGCAGGCTCAACCGTGAGCTGACGCCGCGTCCCGAGCGCAACGGCGAGCAGTGGGTTTGCCGGAAGGTCGCCAGCAACGGCATCGTGTCGGTCGGATATCAGCAAGTGAGCGTGGGCAAGAACTACTGCGGCAGCGCTTGCGATGTCCTGGTGACCGACGGGCTGCTTCAGTTCTGGGTTGGCAGCGAGTTGCTCAAAACAGTGGCTCGCAGGAACCCGGGTACGGTCCGCAAGATGCACGCCAACGGCACAGCGCCGAGGCGATAAATTGAACGGGAGTGTTACCCATCAACCGAACTAGAAACGTTACGCGTCAACCGAAGGTCGACACCCGGAGCCACATTTTTTTGGAACTCAAAATGCAGTTCGTAGTCAAGTACTGCTTGATCGCGTTACAGCAGTCGTACGGCAACGCGACAGCAGCCCGCTGCTTTGAGCTGTTGCCCGCCTCGATTCCAACTCGCGAGGCCGATCCAGAAAGAGGCTGCGGGCATCCAGTGTCGGGGAGTGTCCGGGAGTGTCAGCGAGTGCCTGCATGAAGGTGTTAAACAGCGGCACCGCAACCGGTCGGATTCGCGAAGTCAAAGGTAAGCGATAGCGGCGGTTGCGGGGTGGACATTGCGCCACGGAAGACTCACCATGTTTGCGATTGTGCGACCCGTGGTTCTGTGGCTGTCGGTGCTCGCCTGCTTGGCGCTCTTGATCGGCCAGGTGGGCGCGTACTTGGAGTTCTCAATGGTGCCCGAACCGACGGCAAGCACAACCGGTCCCCAGAACAGCGCAGACCTGGTGTTCGGCCTGATGGCGATCGGCTCACTCGGATCACTCATGCTGATGCCGTGAGCCAGGCCGCGGAGCCGGGCGTCCGGTACCAGGCTTCTGATCTGAAGCGCCACTGCCAAGCGATTCTCCACGCGGTCGGCACGCCCGATGACCTCGCGTCGATAGTGGCCGGGTCTCTCGTCGACGCTAACCTCGCGGGCCATGACTCGCACGGCGTGATCAGGCTCACGTCATACGTAGCCGGCGTTCGAACGGGGCAGGTTCAGCCCGCAGCTCGCGCGATGATTGAGTCGCTCAGCGATGCCTGCGCGCGAGTCGACGGCGCCTGGGGGTGGGGCCAGCCCGCGGCGCACACCGCCACCGACACCGCCTCAGATCTCGCGCGCGCCCACGGCGTCGGCCTGGTCACGGTCGGCCGCTGCAACCACATCGGGCGACTCGGCGAATACATCGAGAAGTTGAGCCGCGCCGGTCAGATCGGGCTGATGGCGTGTAACTCCCCTCCGGCAGTCGCGCCCTATGGGGGGTATACGCGCCTCCTGGGGACGAATCCGATCGCGTGGGGCGCTCCGCGTACGCCAGACAAACCCCCGATCCTCGTTGACTTTGCAACCGCCTCCATCGCCGAGGGGAAGCTGAGGATCGCCCACGCTATGGGGTCGAAAGCGCCTCTCGGGGCTGTGGTCGACAAGCGTGGTCAACCGACCACCGACACCGCAGCTTTCTACGACGGAGGTGCGCTGACAACGTTCGGCGGTCACAAGGGGTTCGGGTTGAGCGTGATGGCCGAGCTGATGGCTGGGATGCTGTCACGCACCGGCTTGTCGTCCGACCCTGATTACAACCAGGGCAACGGCACGGTGCTGCTCGCCATCGACGTGGGCAGGTTCTTGCCGACGAACGATTTTATGCAGCAGGTGGACGCACTGGAGGACCGCCTGCACGCGGCCCCGCCGGCCGTGGGATTCGACGCGATTCTCATGCCAGGCGAACCTGAATGGCGGTCGCGCTCGGAGCGCATCGCGGAAGGGATTCCCATCCCTGCCCCCACCCTCCGCGCGATTAACGACCTTGCCCAGGAGCTTGGACTCAGCCCGATTTGAAGTGGTTTCAGCCCCCAAACCTGTACGCCGGTCGACCGCCATGCCCAGGCCGGCAGCGGAACAGGCCACCCGCATGCGGCTGCTTCCCGAGCTGCTCTTCCGAAAGTCCGGTCGCGGCGGTCGTTATGTACAGATCTGATAGGTCGGGTCCTCCGAAAACGCAGCTGCTCACCCTGCTTACGGGAACTTTGACCTCGAGATCGAAGCTTCCGTCGGGTCGGTAGCGGCGGACTGACCAGCCACCCCACAGCGCGATCCAGATGCCGCCTTGGGAATCCACAGTCATCCCATCGGGTAGGCCGTCGCTCTTGTCGAATCGAATCAGCGGCCTTCGATTGGTGACCATTCCAGTGGACGGCTCGAAGTCGAGCATGTCCACGCGGTAGGTCAGCGAGTCGATGTAGTACATGAGCCGATCGTCGTCCGTCCAGTCGAGTCCGTTCGAGACCGTGACGTCGGAGAGTACACGGTCGACCGTGTGATCGAGGTTCAATCGATAAAGCGCACCCGTGCCGGGCGTTTCGTCATCGGCCATCGTTCCCGCCCAAAACCTTCCGCGGCTGTCGCATTTCCCATCGTTCATGCGATTCTCCGGTCGGTCAGGCTCGGCGACGGCGAGGGTCCTTGTTGTTCCGGACTTTCGATCGATGGCCTGAAACCCGTTTCCGATTGCTGCGACGAGGTTCCCCGACTCCGTCGGCGCGACCGCACCGACATCGGCGCTGACGGCGATCTGCTCGACGTGGCCGGTTTCTGGATCGAGCCACTGGACCAGGTGACCTTTGATGTCAACCCATACCAGCCGCTGCTCGTCCTCCAGCCAGACGGGCCCTTCGCCGATCACGTTGTGTCGGTCGGCGACCAGCTCGACGGGTACTGACTCGGTTGACATCCGCCTAGCTGTTTCCGATCAGGTCCCTCGACCGCGCAGCGATGTCTTCAGACGCGGCCGCAAGTAGTCTCGAATCCGACTGCAGCCCGAGCATGACAAAGCCGAGCTTATGCCACTGTGCAGCGACTTCGGGCGACCCGCACATTATCCCGGCGGCAACGCCATTGGAGAGCGCGGCCCTGGCGATCGCCTCAATCAAGCGGCGATGTTCGGGGTGGCTTCCCTCATAGCTCGAGTCGAGCCCCGCGGAGGCCGCCAGGTCGTTGGGGCCGACAAAGACAGCATCGATGCCCGGCACAGACAAGATTTCGTTGGCTCGATCCAGCCTGCACGGTTTCGATCATCACGCCACAAATTGGGCGCCGCCAGTCGCTATCGACCTCGCGGGCGCGGACCGGGCCCATGCTCCTGATGCCATCGGGCGGATAGCGGCAGGCGTCGACCGCGGCCTGTGCCTCGCCGACCGAATTGACCATCGGAACAATGACTCCGCCCGCTCCCGCGTCGAGCGCCTTCATGATCGAGCCAGGCTCGTTCCATGGCACGCGCACGAAGGACGGAACGCCGCCGGCGGAGATGGCCTGGGCATGGGGAGCATGACGTCGTAGCCGATCAAACCGTGCTGAGTGTCGATGCAGAACCAATCGTGCCCTGAGCGCGCTGCCACCTCGGCCGTCCGCGAGCTTGGGATGGTGCACCATGCACCGAGCGTCGCTTTGCCTGCCTTCCACTGTTCGCGCAGCGAGCTCATCGCATCCTCGCCGCGATCACACCGTTGACGACGTTGATTGGCGGCTGACCGTCAAGCACGCGCATCAGGTTTTCTCCGATCACCTCAATCAATCGTAGATCCGCGTCGAGCGTCCCCCCGGCGCGATGCGGAGCGAGGGCTACGTTGTCTAGGGGTCGCAGAGGCGAATCAAGCGGCAGCGGCTCGACTTCGAACACATCGAGTGCCGCGCCGGCGAGGTGGCCGGACCGCAGGGCGTCGACCCAGCGCGGTCTCGTCGACTATCGCACCACGCCCCGCATTGATCAGGTATTAGCCCTTTTTCATGCGGGACAGCGCTTCGGAGCCGATCAGGGCCTTCGTATCGACGTCAAGCGGCGCGTGCACGCACACGACATCGCTTTCCCGAAGCACGGTCTCGAGGTCCACCTGGATCGCGTCGGAGTTGGTACGAGGCACGGCGTCGGCAAACAGGATCCGAGCCCGCGACCCGGTGGGCGACCGCCGAGCCGATGTTGCCCATCCCGATGATGCCCACGGTCATCGCGCCCAGCTCGCGCCCAATCGTCTCTTCACCGCGAAGGGGGTCTGTGGCGTGCCAACGACCCACTCGGAGCTGGCGGTCCAACCAGAACGAGCGACGGATGAGGAGGATCATCGCCATCATCGAGAAGGTTCTCCAGGACGTGGGTCGGTGAGAGCTTGTGCTTGAGCGCCTTGTCCAGGTGCTCACTGAGATGCTCGGCAGCTGCACTCATGCCCAGGTAGGCGAGGTGTTCACGGAGACGCTGGTAGCTGGTGGCTTCGGCGGCGGTCATTGCGCGACCTCGTACTCACTGAGGTCGCGGACCTCGACGGTCTCACCGACCAGGCGTAGCTGCGGGTCCGGGCGAGCCGCAGAGAACGGCACAACGATGCCGCTTCCGGACAGGTTCAGAATCCGTTCGGGTATAGGCCGGAGCAGCTGGCGCTCCTCCTTCCACGCCACCCCAACCACGCGCTTGGTCGTCCGATGGGTTCGCTTGAGCACGATGGTCTCAATCCACCGGCGCGCGAAGGCGTCGTAGTCGGCGATGGTCAGATAGCGCGAAAAACGCTGACCCGTGAGCCAAGGGATGAAGCTCTCCTGCAGTTCTCGAATCATGCGTTCGACCTTGCCCTTCGTCTTGGCCCTGTAGGGTCGGCACGCGCGTCCGACCATTCCGAGCAACCTCCATTGCTCGACCCACTCCGGGGCAAGGATGGCGGCACCGTCGGAGGTCTGACCAATAACGAAAGCTGGGTCGCGGTCGGTGAGCATCTCCCGCGTCGCACCGCCGAGGTAGTTCTGGCACAAGAGGACGCGGTGCAGGCTGGTCTCGCGCCTCCGGTCGGTTGCGAATCGAATCGCCGGCGCACGACTGCAGCCAAGGACGGTCACCATGGCCGAGAGCACATCCATTCTCTCGCCCAAAGGCCAGACTCCGAGCTCTGCCCAATCCGCCTGGGTCTGCACACCGGGGTCAGTCTCAAAGCGAATCTCTGGGTCGCGCAGCACGGCCGGACGCAGCGGTCGGATGTGTCGCTGAAAAGCAGGGTAGCTTCCTTCATATCGGTAGTGTTCGCGCAGCTCCGCGTGAAGATCGGTGCCGCGGATATCGGGACAGGTCACCAGTCGCTGTTCGAGGTAGATCACTTGCGCCGCAGTGAACAAGAACGGCGCTGGCCTCGGTCCGTAGACGCGGGGTGCGGGGTTGGTCAGCTCCTTGTAGATAGTTGTCCGGCTTAACCCGAACTCCCTAGCGAGCTGGGTCGGGGACCATCCGTGGTCGTGCAGGGCTTTCAGTTCCATGTGCGTTACTCCAGACTGCATTGCGAGGTCTCCTGCTGTGACGTTGGGCGTGAACATCCCTAAGTCTCGCGGGGGATCTCATTGCTGATAGCGACTCCGAACTGCCCCGGCCTGCCCGGAACCTGTCCAGATTTCGCGATCAGAAGTGTTCAGTTTTCGTGATCACCAACAGCGCCTGTTCAGTCGTCCGCGGTTTTGGGCCGGACGGGTTCCTAGAGCCGCGGCGTCGGTGGGTAAGTCGGTCCGGGTGGCCCAAGCCGATCCAGAGTAGGTCGACGAAGACGTGGGCGACGAACCGATCTCCTGCGCGATAGGTGGGTGGGCGCAGGTCGGTGGCGATCATGGCAGAGACCAGTTCGTGCCCGGAGACCAACTGAAGCTTATCGATCCGTTAACGAATGTCCTCAGTCGCTTGGCTGAACTACTTTCTCAGGGTGATTCGCCCGATTTGAATCTCTAGACCTGTGTTCGGATACTGTGAACCCGGGTCCACCGATCGGGAGTCGAACCCCTCCCGAGCGGTAATTACGAGACCGCCGACGGCCCAGCCAGCAAACTCGCAGAAGATCGGAAACGGTCAATCGTCTGAAGCAGTTCCGGTCCCGGTAACAGCGACCAAGTTCGAAGAGCGTCCACTAAGGGGAGCCAATCCGTGTACAAGTTCGGCGGCTGATGGGCGACAAAAGGCATTCGGCTGATGCTTGTCAGTACTTCGGCTGATTCTTGACACTCCCTCGCATGAGGGAGATGAGCGTGACAGAGCAGAAGTAGAAGGCGGTCCTGGCGGTGATAGCTAAGGGGCGGACCGTGACTCAGGTGGCGATGGACTGGGGCGTCAGCAGGCAACCCTGCATACATGGCTTGTACAGCGGCGAGGTGATCATGGCGATGGCCGCAAAAGCGGATGCGGGTGGGGCACGCACATGGCTAGCATCGCGGCCTGCGCTCAGGCTGCCGGCGTTTCTTGAAGAGGGATCTCGAGCTCCGCCTCACTTGGGGGCATGCATTCCACTTCATTGCACGCCTGGTGCCGGATCGTGATTCGGACCATGACGTCGCCGTGACCGGCGAGAACGTTGATCGCGATTGGAATGGTGACGTGGACCTGACCTTCGTAAACGAAGAACTGATCTTCCAGGCGTTCGATCTTGAATGGGCGAGCTGGGGGATACAGCGGTTCGCCAACCTGGAGACCTGATTGCGGTTCGATCACAAGGGTCATCGGGGTGTAGCCGGTCGGGACGGGTCGGCCATAGACGTGCCACCCGCTGTCGATATCCAGCACAACATGCAGCCGTGTGTTCTGCCAGCGAACGTAGCTGTCGGAGTCGGCGAACGCGCTGACCCGTACCCGAGGTGTTGAAGCAGTTTGCGTTTGACCGTGTGATGCGGCGCCAACGCCCAGCGCGTCTTCCAACAGCTGGACCGCTCCTTCGCGAGCTCGATAGTGCTCCTGGATTCGCTTCTGCGCGATGCGGCCACCCTCGTCGAGCACGAATACAGCCGGATAGGCGACCCCCCACTGGGGATCCCCTGTTGGCACGTTAAAGGCAGCATGGTGCGCTGCCAGGTCGCGATCCAGAAGCCCGAGCTCGGTGATGACTCGGCTTCCTTGATCGGAAAGCAGCGGAAAGGCTATTCCCTTGGTCTGTGCAAACTCGCGGAGCACGCTGGGTGGATCGTAGCTGACCGCGATTAGCGCGATCCGGTTTCGCTCAAGCTCGCCATGAACCTTCTGCAGCTCGACGAGCTGCGCTTTGCAATACGGTCACCACCTGGCGCTTCGGTAAAAGACGACGAGCGCCCGGCGTCCCGCGCGCCATCCGTTTAGCGAGAGCTGGCTGCCGTTGGCATCCGGGAGCTCGAAATCGGGAAAGATGCCGCCTACGGCCGGGCCAATTTCGGCATAGTCAACAGTGGTCACGACACGGAAACCCTGTTTCCGACTCGCGTGTTCCGGGTGTCGTCCAAAAAGACGTGGCCAATGACCTTGATTGGGGCTGCCCGACCGCCGACGGGTGGCGGCTTGGGCGAGCCACCTGAGCGACCGTCGACCGGCCGCTCAGGTGGTGTGCGCGTTGGTTCCTAACGGCGACCCGGGGTGGCTGCGAGTCCAGTCACGCTCCCAGGCAGGTCCGTGGCGACGACCGTCACGGGGCCAAGATCGCCAGATGCCAGTATCGGGGACGAAAGAATCCGACCAGTTGCGTCCAGCACGAACAACTCGCGGCCGCTTCCGCCCATTGCCTCGTCGATTGGATGGCCACCGGTCACTGCCGCGACCGAGGCGTGCAGGCTCAGGCTACCTGAAGGTGCGATGTCATACGAGGAGACGGTGCCGGAGCCAGTGTTGGTGGTGAATGCGTGGCCGCCCCGGCGGTCAATCACCACCCAGCAGGCTGCAGTCTGCAAGTCCGGCACGATGGAGATCGGGCTCAGAGCTCCTGACTCGCGGACTCGGTAGGACGTCACCGCGCTGGCCCCGGGGGCTCCGCCCGCGGCGTCCGAAACGACGAGATGACCGCCCGCGTCGAAATCAAAGCCGAACGGTGTTGCTCCGGTCGAGGTTGTGGTCCGCGGCGAGCCAAGATGACCGTCGCGACCCACTTCGAGGACGTCGATCGTGTTGCTGGCCTTCTCGGCCACGACCAGGCTCCTGCCATCGGGCGTGAAGGACACCTGGACAGGAGCCTTGGCTTCGGGCGAAAGTGCGGCGGTGGAGTCCGCGATGGGCGCGAGGCCATCCTCGGTGAGCCAGAGCCCAGATACCGTGTTGTTACCGGCGTTGAGGACATACACAAGCCGCCCGTGCGCTGTGGCACTGATCGGACGCAAGCCGCCGGAGGGCCCGGAGCCGATCAGCTCCAGCTCGCCCGACTTTTCCACCACGAAGGCTGAGACGGTATTGCTGCCGGCGTTGACCGCAATCAGGCGCGAGCCGTTCTCAGCAACAGCGAGAGCACCTTGCGATCCCAACCCGGCCCCGGTGCCTTTACCCCCGGTCGGATAGGAGACTACAGGTGAGCCACGGCCATCTCGCTCGGTGATTGCGAGCACAGCGTTGCCCGTGGCCGAGTTGCTGAGCGTGTACACGGTTGTTGAACGTGCCCCGCCAAAGTCGGCCGCCGAGGCGGCCCCAGTGCCGCCAATGAGCGTCGTTGCCAACGCTGCGCCTCCCGCCAGGTAAACGATTCGACGAACTGTCGCTCTTGGTTTCATCGCCGCCAATCCTCCTAGTGGATGAACTCCCCGGCGCGGATGCGCCCTTCACGTCCGAGATTGACGGGCCTCTGTTACGGCCGTGTGACACGCCCGGGCTGATTAGCTGGATGGGAGCGTGAACCACACAGTTGTCAGCCCGCCGGCTGAATCTGCTCCCAGCTCACCTCCGCCTGCCTCGACCAGCTGCTTGACCAAAGCGAGGCCGAGCCCGTGGCCGCCGCTGGAGCGATCCCTGGACTTGTCGACCCGGTAGAAGCGGTCGAATATGTGCGGAAGGTCTTCGGCTGGAATGGTCGGCCCGCTGTTGGTCACCATCACGCGAGCAGCGTCGCCTCGTCGTTCCGCTCGTACGGAAACCTGGCCTCCAACCTGTGCGTATCGGCCCGCGTTCTGCAGAAGATTGACCAGCACCTGAGTCAGGTGGTCGGGCTTCGCGCGCACGGCCACTGCTTCCTCCACGTTGATCGTGACTGCTATGCGACGGCGGTCCATCGCCGGGGCGACCAGCCGCACTGTCGACTCGATCGCCCTCCTTAGCTCGACTCGTTCGGGGGATTCAATTCGCGAGGGTGCGTCGGCCATTTCGAGCAGGGCGCGAGCGAGGCGCACAAGGCGTTCGGTTTCTTCGTGGAGCGACGCGTACACGGCTTGGCTCTGAGGGACGACACCGTCGCGAAGCCCCTCGAGGTAGCCCTGCAGGTTGGTCAGGGGGGTCAGCAGCTCATGAGCCGCGCCGGCCACGAAGTCACGCCGCGACTGCTCCTGGCCTTGCAGGCTGTCTGCCATGCCGTTGAACGCCTGGGCTAGCGCGCGGATCTCGACCGGACCTCGCTCTGAGGCGCGTGCGTCCAGGTCGCCGCGGGCGAGGCGGCTCGCCGCCGCGGCCACCTCTTCGAGCGGCCTGCTGATATATCGCGCAAGGACAACCGCCACCACTATGCTCAGCAGAGTCGCCACCACCACCGCTGCGGCAAAGATGCCGCTGACAGTTTGCTGGAACATCGCATTGGCTTCGGTCGAACTTAAACCGTGCTTCATCATCAACTGTTCGAACTGAGCCCGCGCCACTTCCAGCACCCCGGTCGCAATAATCACCACCGCCAGGGCAACCACTAGCAGGCATGCGAGGGCAACCCGGACGGCAATGCCGGTTGGAACCAAGCGTTTCATCTGTCGCGTGGGGGTAGTGGCGCCATCCGGTACCCGGCACCTCGGACCGTGGCGATGTAGCGCGGCGAGTCAGAGTCGTCGCTGAGCTTGATGCGCAGCCTGCGTATTACGACATCGATAGTGCGGCCGAGAACCTCGCTGTCCATGCCGTAAACCACCTCGATCAAATGATTGCGATTGAGGACGCGGCCTTCTGCTTCGAACAACGCGACCAGCACACGAAACTCGACATCGGTCAGCTGCACGACGCTGCCCCCGCGCCGCACCTCACGACGCTCGAGATCCACCTCCAGATCCCCGTGCTTCAAGGTCTCGGTTGGGAGCTCGCCCGGTGTGCTCCGCCGGACGATGGCATTAACGCGTTCGACGAGCTCGGCCGGGCTGAACGGTTTCGGAAGGTAGTCGTCTGCTCCCTGGACGAGGCCGCGGATCCGGTCATCGACAGTCCCGCGAGCGGACATCATGAGGATTGGAACGCGGTTGTGGCTGTCCCTGAGGTACCGGGTCAGCAAGAAGCCGTCCACTCCTGGAAGCATCACGTCGAGAACGATCACCTGAAGCTTTGTTTGCTCCGCGTGCCGCAGAGCATCCTCGCCGTCTGCAGCGGTGATCACGTCGTAGCCGGCGCGCTCGAGGTAGGCGCGCACGAGCTCAACGATCTTGGGATCGTCATCGACTACCAAAACCGGGCCGGCGCTCATCGCTGCCACCGATAGTAGGGGAGAGGTCAGCTGGCCTAGCGCGGCCCGAACGGAGCCACAAGGTAGCCCGCGATCTGGGTGTAAACGCCGGTGACCAGCAGGATCCCGAGCACGATCAACAGGGCTCCCGCAATCCGGCTGGTCAGGGAGGCCGTTCGCTGCAGCGGGCGGATCACCGTGGGGAAGCTGGCGAGCAGGAGGCTCGCCACCA
The DNA here is from genome assembly GCA_035937155.1 of Candidatus Dormiibacterota bacterium. GTDB lineage: Bacteria > Chloroflexota > Dormibacteria > Dormibacterales > Dormibacteraceae > Palsa-870. The sequence continues at coordinate 11,647 of DASYVJ010000097.1, forward strand.
CGAAGGGCAAGCCCAGTCCCAGGGTATAGGCGGTGAGAAGCGTTCCTCCCTGCAGGGCGTGGTGGGTGTTGGCAGCCAGGACGAGGATGCTGGCAAGCACTGGTCCGACACAGGGAGTCCAGGCGGTCCCGAACACAACGCCGAGCGCCACAGGCGCCGCGGCACCAAAGGACTTGCCGGGACGAGAGAGACTGATGAAGTTGAAGGTTCGCTGACTGACTCGGCCCGGCAGCAGTTCGGCAAGTGCCAGGCCCATGACGATCACGACCGCTCCGCCAACTCTCTGCAGCACCGCCTCCTCTGCTTTGAGGCCCTGTCCGACGAAACCTGCCACCACGCCAAGAGTGACGAAGACCAATCCGAAGCCAAGCACGTAAAGCAAGCCACCCCTGACGACCCGACCTTGAAAGGCAGAAGGGTTGGATCGGATTTCAGACAGACCCGCACCTGTCATGTAGCTGACATATGCCGGCAGCAGAGGCACAACGCATGGGGCGAAGAACGACAGCGCGCCGGCTGCGAACGCCAGCACGAAATCTGTGGGCACCTCAGCTCCCGAAGGTGAACGTGTACAAACGAAAGCCTGGCTGCGCGGGGCTGATCCGCAGGACGTGGTGCCCGAAGTCCTTGATCGCCACCACCTGGTACAGGTCGTCGTGATCCACCACCACGTATGAGTGACCGGCGGCGTCGATCCGGACAGCGCTTCCCGCCTGACTCGGAGTGAGGTCCCGGCCATCGAGCGTGATTCGGGCCGTTACCGGGGCCGCAGATGGCGCCGCGACGACGAAAACACGCCTGGCCTGGTAGTTGATCTCCGCAAATTCCCCATGGACTCCAGCTGAAGCGGTGAGCTCCGCGTACTCGGGGCGGATCGCCCAGGCACCCGCCAATCGGATCGTCCCATCCCCGCGTGCGGATCCTGCATAGGTTTCAGGCGTCTGCGCCTGAGCGTCAGCGGTGATGCCGGGGTCACCTGAGGCAATCGTCTGCGGTACCGCCATGCCCTCCTCGGCGAGAAGAGCTTGAATCGCGTGCTCTGTGATGTCGTATTCGCCCTCGCCGAAGTGGGTGTGACGGACGTGCCCTGACTTGTCGATCAGGTATTCGGCCGGCCAGTACTGATTGCTGTAGGCATTCCAGGTCGCCATATTGGAGTCCACCGCCACCGGCCACGACACGCCATAGTCCTTGATCGCGCGCCTGATATTGCCGGCGTTCTTCTCGAAGTCGAATTCGGGGCTGTGAACTCCAACGATCACGAACCCGACGCCCTTGTACTTGTCCCACCACTGCCGCAGAAACGGGATCGTGCGCTGGCAGTTGATGCACGAGTACGTCCAGAAGTCCACCAGAACGACCTTGCCGCGCAGCGACGCCAGCGTCAGGGGTGCGGAGTTCTCCCAACTGACAATGCCGGTGAATTCAGGCGCCGCTGGGCCGGAGGTCTGCAGTGGTGACTGTGGATTGCTGGTGCCGGCCAGGTTCAAACTCGCACCTCCTCCACGAAGTTGTGGATAGATGGCGATCGCCAGTGCGGCAACGAGGAGGAGTGAGGCCGCGACCGCAGCCGTCCTGATGGAGATGTGCATGTTGCAGATGGTCTGTAACGGTTGTTACGGGCAGGTTACAGGACCCTGTCGGCGTTGTAACCGGGACGTAACGAAGCCTGGCCATCCTGTTGGCATGGGGTGCAGCCCCGACTCTGCCCGCCTTTGATTTCACATGGGAGGATGTCCATGTTGCGTTTGTTACTGGTCGCCTTAGCAGCGGTCACAATGACCGGGAGAGGCGCGAGCACCGGCTCGGGTTCGTCTGCGTCACCGACCGGCGCGATGATGGAGCACTCACCCTCTCCCAGCCCTTAGAAGCTGCCGCCGAGAGAGTCCGGTCGACGGGTAAGTGAAGGATCATCTAAACCGGGCTACGAATGTTTCGGGTTGGCGGCCGTTCGACCGGGCGGCTGCCTTACTACGACCCCACTACAACCCGGCCAGACTAGTCCTCCTCTGATCCCTAGACAAGCGGATTCGGAGCTAGTCTGGATCCGGCAGAGTGATCAGGAGTACCCCCGAGCGCAATGTCTGGCAGGAACTCAAGGACCTGGTCGCGGGCGACCCCGAGTTACGGCGACCCCGCCCGCGATACCAGCGCGGCCAGGCCATCGTCCTCATCGCCCTCATGCTTACATTGGTGGTGGGTGTGGCCGCGCTGGCCATCGACGGCGCACGGGCCTACTCGCTGCGGCGAGACCTCCAGAATGCCGTCGACTCGGCGGCGCTCGCGGCGGCCGACAGGCTGCAGCAGACCCGCAGCTACACACAGGCTGAGCAGGCCGCCACCGCGATCTTCGCCATCAACATGCGGCAGTACGGCGTTCCGTCCTGTGCGCCGGGCTATGGTGCCCCGGGCGTGTCGCCGCGCTCGCTGACCTGCACGTTCACGGACGGTACGGTGCTGACGCAAGTCGTCTCGACACTCGGGGCAGCCGGCAGCCAGTTCGCGCTAACCGCCTCACAGCGCTTCCAGCTCCTGTTCGCTAACATCCTCACGAACGGAGTCACCCCAGTGCTTTCCGCAACGGCCACGGGCGGCGTGGACAACAACCTCTACTCGCCGGCGTTGGCCGCCCTGAGTCAGTCAGGTTGCGGAGGCCAACCGGGCAGCGCTCTGTCCGTCTCAGGCAGTGGGACGCTGGTCGTGCATGGGGACGTCGTCTCGAACGGGGCGATATCCGTCTCTACTGGAACGGTCCAGGTCGCCGGCGACGTCTACGCTCGCTGCCAGGCCAACGTCGGCGCCTCGGTGACGAGTGCTTGCTACCCGAGCCGAGCATCCGCCCCATGCACCTTCCCTGATGTGGCCGGTACCACAAGGTCCGGCTACCGTTTCGTCGACCCCAACTACCCGCCGCCTCGGGTCAGTGGCGGCAGCCGCGGCTCCCCAGGCATCGAGGTGGTGCTTTCGCCCGGCTCCTACGCCACAGACCCGGTCTTTAACAACAATGTCTGCTGGTTCCTCAGCGGGGGTGTATATCAGTGGGCACGCGGTTTGACCAACGACGGCGATTTCATGAGCAACGAACTCAAGCCGCCCGACGAACCTCTCGACACCAACAACACCATCCTCGCCAGGCGGCAGTTCTGGAATTCCAACGGGGTCCGTTGCGCCGGCTCGTTCAATGTCACAGCGGTTGGAGGCAACGCGATCCCCTCGGGGACGTGGGCGATCGTGGTGACATCCACGCGCGCCGATACATACGCCGGTGTCACGTATGCTCGCGAGAGCGCGCCGTCGCTCTGCCGCACGGTCAGCGTCGGCGCCGGGCAGGCCATCCAGGTCCAGATCAGCAATGTGCCGGGGGCATCTGGCTACGACGTCTATGCGGCTCCGCCACCCACCGGATGCTCAGGTCCATTCGGCTATGCCGCCAGTATCGCCGTGACTGGACCGGTCCAGAACTCGATCACGCTGGGATGCCCCAGCTTCGCGGGTGGCTGCACCCTAGGCAACGAGTCGGCCGTCGTCGACGGTACGGTTCTCAATCTGTTCTGGGCGCCCAATCCTCTGGTGGCGCCTGGCGTTGTCGGAGCCCATCCTCCCGATGGTGAAACGGCGCCGCTGGGTTTCCGGCAGGTGAACCAGAATCCTGATCGTGCCTTGCCGCCACACGGTGATCGTGCCAACGAGAACCAGTGCGACACGGTCGGTGGCGCGTTGACGACATGTCCTGGAGCCATAACGCCCGGGGCGGTCTCGATCTACATTCCGGCAGGCGGCTGCCTTACCGACACCAACAACGGCGACAACTTCATCTTCAGCGGGTACCAGTTCAACTGGATTGCAATTCATGAACCCGGGGCGTCCAACCCGCCCGCAAACACGTGCGCGAATCTGTTGGATGCCGCCAGCAACTCCGCATACGTCGGGCTCGTCTACGCGCCGTCGGCGGCCATCAACATTCCGACGCGCGTCGGTATTCGCACTGAAGCTACTGGCGGGTTCATTGCCGACACGATCAGCTTCTCCGGTCCGCTGCCGCTGATCGTCTTCAGCCGGGACTATGCGCCAGTGCCGCCGGCCGCGAGGCTATTGTCCTGACTATTCTGGGCTTTCCTTCCAAGAGCTCGAAAAGAGTGGGTACCCTGTCGGCAGGACCAGGGCCTCGCGGTCCCGAACCACCTGGCGAGAAAGATCCAAGGCCAGTTTCTTACAGCAACGCCGGTGATAAACGGTGGCAAGTGGTGCTGCTCAGCGCCACTCGGCGAATTCAGGCCGCCAGGTTTGAACCAGCGGCAGCGATCTTTTAACCGCAAGGATCAGGGTTCGAATCCCTGTCCCGAAGCCAAATCTGAATCTCAAAAGGCTGACCACTAAGCTAGGGCAGTCTCGTGACTGAATCAGTTTTGAATCACAAGCGGTATCACGACATCAGTGTCAGCCAGTCGGGCGTCTGGCGCATCCTGCGCCGCCTGGATCTCAGCCGGCCGCGCACCTCTCAACGCTACAAGCGCCATAAGGAGCGCTGGAAGCGTTACGAAAAGCAGCGACCGGGCCACTGCGTCCAGATAGACGTCAAGTTCATCGAGCCCCTCCGTGGTGTGCGCAAGAAGCACTACCAGTTCACAGCAATCGACGACTGCACGCGGCTTCGAGTCCTGAAGATCTACGGGCAGCTGAACCAGAAGACTGCAATCCAGTTCGCCGACTACGTGCTCGAGAAGCTCCCCTTTCGAGTCGAGCAGATCCAGACCGATAACGGCTCTGAGTTCCAGTCCGCCCTCCACTGGCACCTGTTGGACCGAGGGCTACGCCACGTCTACATCAGGCCCTCCACGCCGCGACTCAATGGCAAGGTCGAGCGTTCGCATCGCATCGACGATGAAGAGTTCTATCGGATGCTTGCAGGCGAGGTCATCGACGACGCCGAGATCTTCAACAGCAAGCTCCAGGAGTAGGAACACTTCTACAATTTCGAGTGCCCTCACGGCGGGCTCGCGGGGCAGACGCCCTATGAGCGGCTGCGCCAAGCGACGCGGGCCTCCGTGTAAGCGGTCTCTGTCAGTTGAAGACCGGAGCCAAAACCTGAACTCGAATCGGCTGTGAGCGCGCGCCGCGGAGGAGCGAGCGGCGTTCAGATAACGTGGAACAAGAAGTGGAGTATCAAGTACACGACGATAAGCAGGACCACAATACCGCCTATGTTTCTCGCATTCAAGATTTCTTCTCCTCAATAATCAAGAAAACCGGTGGACCGACTTGTGGATAGTATGGACCGATCGGCCAGCGTCTTCTGAACTCACCTCATCTCATCATCGAGCCACTCAAATGTCGCCATTTCATCTGACGGCCATTGAAGTCTTTGACTGTGTCAGCGACCGATTGCCGTCGTGGTGTTGACGAAACGGGCGTCGCGGTCAGATCCACTATCACGAATATGGCGAGGTGGTCTGCCGATGATCTGGGCCTGCAAACGCCTGCCCCACAAACTCGAGTTTCCTGAAGACTCTACCGTGGTTTCACGCCGCCGCTGAGGTCGAGCGCTCTCGAAAGCGAGGCCGACGTGGCCGGACAAGCTGTCCGGCGGTCAGCAGCAGCGCGTCGCGATCGCGCGGGCGCTGGTCAACCGACCGTCGTTGGTGCTTGCCGACGAGCCAACAGGCGCCGTTGACAGGCAGACCGCGGCGGATCTGCTCGCCCTGATGCGTTCGCTAAACCGCGATGAAGGCGTCACCTTCGTGATCGTGACGCATGACATGGAACTGGCGGCGAAAGCGGATCGGATGATCCGATTGAAGGACGGGCGTGTCCTCTCCGACGAAGCGATGGAGTCAAGCCTAGCGGTCGCGACCATCGCTTAGTCCGGCGGAGTACGAAGGTCTTCGGCTTGTCGTTGGGCGGGCGTGCGATATGCTCTGGTGCCAACAGCGAGGCGAGATCGCCAAGTGCGACTTCAACAATTGACTTCCAGAACGTGCGATCCATGCACGCGGCACGAGAGTCACCCGCTGATCCATGTCATGAGATGGGAAATCAAGAAATACAACTTGATCGGAACTCTCGAGCTTAGGTCGCGAGCGCGTCGGAGCATGCCAATTGAATGCGCAGCAATCCACAGTTGACCGTCGGCGGGCAGCACGGTCAGTAACTCGGGACGCAGACGCTCGGTTGCCGGGATTGTCGTAGGCGATTTTTCCCACCCGCCGCCAGGGAGCACCGCACTTGCTGCAGCGCCCTGCCTGACTGGTGCCGGCGAGGATACAAGGCTCGACCAGCCGTTCGGGAAAGGTGGCAAAGTGGGCGCCTCTATAGGGCTGAGTCGGAATGGTCCACATGGGGCGACGGTTGCGGCCAGAGCGCAGGGTCAGACTCTCGCATCCGGGAACCATGTTGATCGGCTCAAGGACAGTTCTGCGGCCAGAGGCGCGTAAAGAATGAACATCCCGACTGGCCGACCCGCTTCTTTGCAGCTCGCTGGGGGTTTCAATCCGCGCAGCGGGCCGTTGGCGGCCCGTTTGACCGACCACGACCTGAAGGGAACGAAGGAAGACCGAAAAGAAAGACAAAAGGCCGGAGGATCCAACCTCCGGCCCTGTCGCAGGAATCTGCGGGAATTCGTGATGGGTTCGCCTACCGGCGCGTCCTCTCGTCGACGGCCCGGCGGGTGACGGCGTCGTAGGCGCCGTGGTCGTGCATGATCTTCTCGGCCTCGGCTCGCCGGTCGCCGGGGTCGACAGTCACCAGGGTTCGGCCGCCCCGGAACTCCTGGTCATAGTATTCGGCGTCCTTCTTCGTCACGCCCATGCCGGTGAGGGCGCCGCCGATGCCGCCGATCGTGCCGCCGGCCACGGCTCCGGCGACGATGCCAGCCAGCAGGCCACCAGCGATAACCGGCCCGATGCCGGGTATAAGTACGGTCGCCAGGGCGCCCAGCAGACCGCCGACGACACCGCCTGTGAGCGAGCCGCTGGCCGTGCCCGCC
>DASYVJ010000098.1:0-4006 GCA_035937155.1 Candidatus Dormiibacterota bacterium
ACGAGGAAGCCTTCTTCAAGGCGGTCAACAGGTCATATCCGTCATTGATCCGCGTCGAGGCGGATGAGGTCACTTACAACATGCATGTCCTGCTGCGGTTCGAGCTGGAAAACGAGCTGCTCGAGGGCACCCTCAAGGTCAACGACTTGCCGGAAGCATGGAACGCCAGGGTGAAGTCGTACCTCGGCATAGCCGTCCCGAACGACCGCGAGGGAGTTCTGCAAGACATCCACTGGTCATCCGTGAGCTTTGGTGTCTTTCCGGGATATACACTCGGCAATCTCATCGGCGCCCAGTTGATGGAGAAGATCCGGGCGGACATCCCCGACCTCGATAGCCAGTTCGAGCAAGGCGAGTTCGCACAGCTGCTCGAGTGGTTGCGAAGGAACGTGCACCGGCACGGGCGCAAGTTCACGCCCAACGAGCTGCTGCAACGTGCGACAGGCAAGACGCTGACGGCCGCGCCCTGGATCGCCTACGTGCAGCAGAAGTACGGCGCACTGTACGGCATCAATTCCGCCCGAATCTAGAAATTAACAGGCTGGGTTGACTCACGAACAGGTGTTCGTAAGATCAACTGATGGACGCCGTGACGATCCCCGCCGACACGACCGCCCTCTCCGACGAGGAGTTGGCCGAAGACCTCATCCGCCTGGGCCGCGAAAGCGATCAGGTACACCTTCGGTTCGCGCGTCGCGCGGCTCAATTTTCGGCCAGGAACAAGTACGACGACGACGGATTCGCCACACCGATCGACTGGATGCGATTCAACTGCCACCTGACAAGCAACGCAGCCGCCGACTTGATCGCGGTCGGCAAGAACCTTGAGCAAATGCCCGAAAGCGTCCAGGCCGTTTCCAATGGCGAGATCGGGTTCGCGCATGCCAAGGCGATGGCCAGGACGGCTGCTGCCCTTGGGGCTAAGTTCGACGAAGCTCCGCTCCTGGAGAAGGCGCGTGAGAACTCGCCGGGCAAGTTCTATTACCTCTGCAACCACTACCGGCACTCTGCTGACCGCAAAGGCTTTGAGGCGGAACAAAAGGAGCAAGTGGAGAACCGGGCGCTTTGGATCAGCACTTGCGAAGACGGCACTGTCCAGCTCAATGGATACTTCGACCCCGAGGGCGGGGCTATCCTGCGCACGGCTTTTGAGCCGCTGGCGCGCAGGTCAGGCGCCCATGATGACCGCAGTCGGGAGAAGCGGTTGGCGGATGCGGCGGTCGAGGTTGCCGCCCATGCCTTGGACAGTGGCTTCATCCCGCAGCAGGGTTCGCAGCGGACTCACCTCCAGGTCACGACCTCGCTCGAGACGTTGCTTGGCTTGCCGGGTGCGCCGGCGGCGGACATGGAGTTCTCGCTTCCGATCTCCTCCAAGACGGTCGAGCGACTGTCTTGCGACTGCTCGGTCACCCGCATCCTGCTCGGCTCGGACTCCATGGTCATCGATGTCGGGCGGGCCAAGCGGACGATCTCAGGGCCGGCGCGCAAGGCGCTCAACTTGCGCGACCGGGGCTGCACCTGGCCGGGCTGCGAGCGGCCGGCGAGCTGGACCTCGGGACACCATATCCAGCACTGGCTTCACGGTGGTTCGAATGCACCGCCCAACCTCACACTTCTCTGCTACCGGCATCACTGGATGGTGCACGAGGGCAACTGGCAAATCGTTCGAGGCGACGATGGGCCGATGCTGACCATTCCGCCGACCGTGACCTTCGGTCCCCCCGGTGCGGGGACCCGACTAACTCCTTACCTCGGAATCTCCGGGCCTCGCCGACCCGCTAGATGCACACGTTGGGGATGTCGACGTGCTAATCATCGCCCGGCTGCAGCACAACGCTGGTGTATGCGCCGAAATCGGACGACTTCGCTGCTTTCACCACGTAGCGACCTGGCTCCAATACGAATCGATATGTCGCGTTGTTTCCAACCCTCTGCTCCGCAATCACCGTGGTGGGCAGGACATCCTGTAAGTTGCCTTGCGGCGCACTCTTCCACGTGACCTGACCTTTGAGCACGGTGACTACCCCGGCCGCGTAGTGACGCAGCGTTGGATTGGGAAGAGCTGAGCACGGAATGATCCCGCCAGCAACAATTGCCTTCTATCCGGCACGAGGAATGCTGCCGAAGAAAGGACCATCAACATGGCCGCTAACAGACCCGTGACGCGGCTTCGCCTACTGCCCGCCGCCCGCATGACTGAGACAACCGTACTCGTCTGTCGCCTCAGCTATCGAGTTCAGACTCGACGATATTCCCAAGGTCGGCTAACGGTCGCCGGAACGGATCCAGCCGTCCATGCCTCCTGCTCCCCGGGGCATACGGGAACCGCAGGTGGCCACGGTATGGCGGAGCGGCCCGGTCGGCTTCCAGCGACGGGATCACCAGGCACTCGTCGTGAAATGCGCGGCGATCACGATCCCACGCCACCACCACTACCCACACGTCGGCTGCTGGGCGAAAGCTCGCCAGATCGATATCGACGGTGTTGTGTGGGTGGCGCTTGTCGACCCCGATCGTCTTGACCTGGATGCCCAGCACACGCCGCGTCTTCTCGTGCTGGGCCGCGACCTCCGCCGTCTCAAGGTCCGGAAACGGCCGGTACAGCGTGAGCTCGTCACTGTCTGCCAGCCGGCGGACGACCTCGGTCTCACCCCGGAATCCGACTGCCCGTGCGATCGTGCCCCGTCGCCGCGGGGCCGGAACGGCAACTGTCCGTTTCACGTCCGAGAGGACAGCCTCCGCCAACCCTGCAAGAGGAAAGATGAATCTCGCCCATCGAGTGGGTTTGCCCGGGATCAGCGAGATCTGGGCGTCCAGCACCAGCTTCCCGTCAGACTGGCTCCGGCGAGCCAGGCGCCGGAAGTTCCGCTCGGTGATCACCAGGACCCGCGACCCGAGGTGATCGTCTTCGACGAAGACTCCCACGATGATCGCTTTGGGGTCGACCAAGGCCGATGCGCCGATGATCAAGATCAGCGCGCCACTCCGCAGCTGCGAACGCCCCTTCACCTGGACCGGAAACCACCTGCCGTCGTCAATCCGATGCACCAACGCATCCACTCCCCGATCGAGTAGCGGCAGGAACACGTGAAGCCGGCCATGCGACCCGACGACCAGCTCGACCCACACCTCCCATTCGGCTAGCTGACCGACACGGAAGCGCCGACTACAACAACGCCGCCATTCGAGGCCAGATCAACCTGACCGGCGTGGATCCGAACGGCATCCTGGTCCCTATGCCAGACGGCCGAAGGCCTGGTGTTAGCCGAAGTCGATCGGCGCCAGGACTTCGCGGTTGACCTCGAGCTTGAAGATGTCCGGCCGCCCGTAGTGTCCCGCCACGTCGAGCGTGCGTTTCGCGGCCGCTGCAGTCACCGGGTCGCACTCGGCGTAGAGAATGCCGTGCTCGGCATGCAGCGGCCCGGCGACGATCCGGCCTCCGGGGCTGACAATCACCGAGTCTCCGGGGTTGTACCACTCCTCCAGATCGGGAAAGAGCTGCGCTCGTTTCGGGAAATCCTTCGGGATGTCCTTGCCCCGCATCGCGGTCCCGTTGCCTAGGACCCAGCACCTGCCCTCGGCGGCGATATGGCGCATGGTCGAAATCCAGGTGCTCCCCTCGTCCCAGGTCGGAGCGATGTAGATCTCGCAGCCCTGGGCGAAGATCGCAAACCGGGCCAGCGGCATGTAGTTCTCCCAGCAGATCAAGCCGCCGACCCGCCCCATCGGGGTCTCGCTCACGCGCAGCCCGCTCGCATCCCCTGTCCCCCACACCATCCGCTCGGGGTTGGTCGGCATCAGCTTGCGGTGGCGGTTGAGCACCGTGCCGTCGGGGCCGATCAGCACCACCGTGTTGTAGAGGGTGCCGTGGCTGAACTGTCCGTCTCGCTCGTGAATGCCGATCGATACGGTCACCTTGAGCCGGCGCGCCGCCGCCTGGATCGGCTTGAGATCTTCCGCCTTCAAGTCGACTGCGTTCTCGATCAGGCGGCCGTGAATCTCGCTC
>DASYVJ010000099.1:0-74450 GCA_035937155.1 Candidatus Dormiibacterota bacterium
CCCGCCGCCTGGATGACCGAGGCCTGGTTAGCGAATAGCACGATCGCCACGAAGATCGCCACCATGTCGAACGGGCCCAGGACCTTGGGTAGGATGCCGGGCGCAATGCGTTCCGAAAGCAGCTCGCTACTCGCGGCAGGCCTCGCGGCCGCACCCAGGTTTGCAGTCCCCATGTTGACCCCCCTTTCAACTCAGGCCATCCAACTCAGGTTGTATGCGAATCTGATTCTCGCGGGACGGGCTGCCGCGGTCAATGGGGGTCCCTGGCGGCAAGAGCCCGGGCGAGTATTATTACTGGGCTTTATTGCTCGTTTTGCAAGTTGTGTCGCGCTTCGTGCCTCTGCTTTCGCAGCTCAAAGGGGTCGACCGCCGCGATTCGCACGGAAACCTCCGGTGGCGCACCCGGCGACTCGGAAACAAAGACCCCGCGGAGCGGGGACACATCGCTGTAGTCGCGGCCCACCGCGACGGCCACGTGCCAGTCACCAGTCTCGCGTTTGTGGGTTGGATCGAGGCCGAGCCATGTGCCGTCTGCGGACCCAATTTCCACCCAGGCGTGGCTGTTGCCTTCCGACTCGGCCTCGGGAACGAAGTAACCGCTGACGTAGCGCGCCGGCCACCCCAGATGCCTCGCAAGCGCAATCAATACGTGGGCGAAGTCCTGGCAGACGCCAACCCGCCGGTCCAGGATCTCTTCGAGCGTGCTCGACACCTCAGTCGACCCAGGCGAATACTCGAACCTTAGGCGCAGGTCTCGGTTGGCGCGCAACAAGGAGTCCCAGTCGCTGTCCTTGAGGCCCATGTCCGCCGCCAACGCTTTGATGGCGGGCAGCTCAGGCACTCGCGGCGAAGGCAGTAGAAACTCCACGGCCGGCGTCCTTGTCAGGCGGTTGTGATCCCACGGAATCGCCGCTGTCGGAGTCCAGTCGCTGGGCGCGATCGAGACCTCGCTGCGCGCCGTCACGCGAAGCTCCGAGTGCGGCGTCTCCACGCTGACGAGCCATATCGGATTGCCGAAATGATCGACCTGGGCGTCCATCTCCGCCGCGGGCGTGACCTCGAGCCGGAAGCTCTCTAGCTGCACTCTCTTGCGTGGCAGCGGTTGGAGGCGGACTTCGTTGCGGCTTCGTACGGCATCGCTCGGGTAGTGGTGGATGTTGTCGTGCACGATCTCGTATCGCTTCTCGTTTTCTACCGGAAGTGAAGAAGCCACTAGGACTCGACCCAGGTGTCTTTGACACCTCCGCCCGCGGACGAGTTGACCAGCCATTCGTCGGTCCCTGGCGCCACTCGCGTCAGACCGCCTGGCATCACCCAGGGATCGACGTCCACCACGACGAACGCCCGGAGGTCACAGCGCCGCCACTCGAGATCGCCGCCTGCCGCGACGCACGGGAGACGCTCGATCTCGAGCAGGGGTTGCGCCACCATCGTGCCCGGCGCCTTTTCGAGCGTGCCGCTGAGCGCGGCCCGCTGTTCGCCACTGGCCACCGGGCCGAAGACAATGCCTTTGCCGCCGCTCCCGGTGACGGGCTTGAACACGAAATCGTCGAAGCGCGAAAGCACGTCACGGCGGCGGGCGAGGCTGTCCAGCTCGATGGTCAGTGGCTGCTCCAGCATTGGTTGCTCGCCGAGGTAGTACTTGATCAGCGACAGCACGTAAGGAAAGAGCCTCTTGTCGTCGGCGACACCGCAGGTCGGCGCGTTGGCGAGCACAACCCGGCCCTGGCGCCATGCGCGAAGAGAAACGGGATCCCGATCAGGCTGTCGTCGTGGCCGCCAAGGGGGTCCAGGTACTCAGGTGAGTAGCGGTGATAGATGCGCGCGACTGGCACGTTCCCGCCGTCCTGGCGAAGCCAGCATCCGCGGTGGCTCGCGACGAGGTCGGACGCCGTGACCACGGGGATGCCCATCAAGCGGGCCAGCTCGCAGTGCTCGTAGTACGCGGCGTTCGCAGGCCCCGGGCTCAGGAGGACCGTGAGTCCTGAATCCGGCGAGCGCTGCTCGAGCGCTGCGAGGAGCCGGCGCGGGTAATCTCCCAGCGCGCGCGGCCGTAGTCCCGCCAGCAGCTCCGGGGCCAGGTCGGCCAGGACCCGCCGGGAGGCGAGCGCGTAGCTGGCGCCTGACGGCACACGTAAGTTGTCTTCTAGAACCAACCAGCGGCCGTCGACTCGAACCAGGTCGATGCCGGCGATGCAAACCTGGCCGGGACGCAGGGCGGCCGGGCCGCGGCAGGAGCGAAACCACGACGTCGAGCCGTAGACGAGGGTGGGCGGCACGAGCCCGGCGCTCAAGATCCTGGCCTCGCCGTAAGCGTCCCGGATGAACTCGTCCAGGGCTCGTACCCGCTGGGCCAGCGCGCGCTCGAGCCACGCCCACTCGACCGCATCCACGATCCGGGGCAGTGGGTCGTAAGGGATCGGACGCTGGACCACCTCGCCCGCGACGAGACCCCAAAATGCACCTGGTTGCGCGCGAACCATGCAGCGGTGTCATCCGCCAGGCGGCGGCGTTGCTCGGCCGCCGCGACGGTCAAAGGAGCCTGGACGCCCGCGCGCATCGGAGCGATAACTGTGTGGTCGGGAAGGGCCTGTACCATGCAATGCGCACCTTGAAGCGGGCGCAGGTCCTGCAAAAGGTCCGGACCGCACTACGTTGGGGTCGCATGTTGGTATGGATCACCCAAGGCAGCTGATGGACTCACGCACTCTCGGAGCCTCTGGACTCAAGGTCACACCCATCGGCATCGGTTTGGCCGGTGTCGGCCGCCCGGCCTATCTGGGTTTCAGCCGGGACGGCGATCTCGGCAGCGACCGATCTGTCGAAGCCCTGCAGCAGCTCACCCATGATCTGCTCGACCTGGCATATGAGTCCGGCGTGCGGTACGTGGATGCGGCCCGCTCATACGGTCTGGCCGAGCGATTTCTCGGCGCCTGGCTGCGCGACCGCAAGCGACCACCTGGCGATCCTGTCGTCGGGTCCAAGTGGGGTTACGCATACGTTGGAGACTGGTCCATGGACGCGGAGGTGCACGAGGTCAAGGACCATTCGCTCGATGCGCTGCGACGCCAGTACGTGGAAAGCCGCGCTGAGCTTGGCGACCACCTGTTGCTGTATCAAATCCATTCCGCGACGCTCGAGACGGGAGTGCTCGGCGACCGCACCGTCCTAGCCGAGCTCGCACGGTTGAAAGAGCAGGACATTTCCATCGGGTTGAGCGTCAGCGGTCCGGCGCAGGCAGAAGTGATCAAGCAGTCGCTCGACGCACGTATCGATGGTGAGCGCGTCTTCCAGACCGTCCAGGCAACCTGGAATTTGCTCGAGCGATCAGCAGGAGAGGCGCTGGCGGAGGCGCACGAGGCGGGTTACGGGGTGATCGTCAAGGAGGCCCTTGCCAACGGGCGCCTGGCCGGACGCGCGGAAGCTGCCTCAGGCGTGCTCGCGGAGATAGCTTCCGGCCACGGGGTGAACGTGGACGCGGTGGCAATCGCGGCGGCTCTCGCCAACCCATGGGTGCACGTCGTGCTGTCGGGCGCCACAACCGTCGAACAGCTGTCAAGCAACCTCGAAGCGCTGTCGGTCCGCCTGTCGGCGAGCGAGCTCGACACCCTGGAGACACGCACCCAGGCGTCGCGCGATTATTGGCTGCAGCGCCAATCAATTCCCTGGAGATAGTTGAGGGTTCAACAGCGGGCCGTCGTGATCGGAGCCAGCATGGCGGGACTCCTCGCGGCTCGGGTTCTGTCGGACCATTTTGCCGAGGTCGAGATCGTAGAGCGCGATCGCCTGCCCGACGGCCCTGAATTCCGCAACGGCGTCCCGCAAAGCCGTCACGCCCACGTGCTCCTGCGCGCGGGGCTCGACGTCCTCGACCGGCTTTTTCCTGGATTTGCGAGTGAGCTGGAAGGTGCCGGGGCCGTGCCGCTGGAGCCTCCGCGCGACATGCCCTGGCTCAACTCAGCCGGTTGGTCTGGCCGTTTTGAGGCCGGCCTCGGCTTCCTGTCGTCATCGCGCGAGCTCACCGAGAGCCTGGTCCGTGACCGGCTGCGGGGAATCCCCAACATTGCGTTCAGGACACGGGCCGAAGTGACCGGTCTGACCGCAGAGCCAGGGCGCGTGACGGGCCTGCGCATACGCGCCCGCGACGGCTCGCGACCAGACGAGAGCGAGGCCACCGAGCTGGCGGCCAGCCTGGTCGTGGATGCCAGCGGTCGCATGTCGAAGGTTCCCGAATGGCTCGAACAGCTCGGCTACGAGCGCCCACGTCAGGTCACCATCAACAGCCACCTCGGTTACGCCTCGCGCGTCTTTCGCCCGCCATCCCGGCGGTTCGACTGGAAGGGCCTCCTGATCGCTGCTACCCCGGATGAGCCCAAAGGGGCGGCTGTACTTCCGCTCGAGGGCGACCGCTGGATCGTGACGGTGGCTGGGTATGGCCGCGCCTTCCATCCACCAGTCGACGAGGCCGGCTACATGGAATTCATACGCAGCCTTCGCACGCCAGTTCTCTTCCAGGCTCTGCGGGACGCCGAGCCTCTCGCGCAGATCTACGGCTACGCGCGAACCGAGAACGTTCGCCGGCACTACGAGCTGTTATCACCCCGGCCCGACAGGTTGGTTGTCGTCGGTGACGCGAGTTGCTGCTTCAACCCGGTCTACGGCCAGGGCATGAGCGTCGCGGGCCTGGGGGCGCTGGCCCTGGGGCACTGCCTTCGCCAGGCGCCCGATGGCGGCGTCGATGGCATCGCCATTGCAGCGCAGCGAGCGATCGCCTCTGTCTGCAATGACGCCTGGTTGATGGCGACGGGCGAGGACTTGCGGTTCGCGACCACGGATGGAGGAAGTGGACGCACGCGCGGCGTGGACCGGGCAGTGCAGAAATATATCGAGAGGGTGATCCTGGCCAGCAATCACGACCTGGTCGTCAGCCGGGCATTTACCCGTGTGGCGCACCTGATCGATCCCCCAACTGCTTTGTTCCGCCCCAAGGTGCTGGCCAGGGTTCTGTTGAACCGGTCGCACGCCGGCGGCGCGGAGCCAAAGACCAGCTGATACCGCGGCCGGCTTACCCTGAGGCCAATGGGCTGGACGAGTTTTGAGATCCGGACGCAGCGACGAGCGCAGCTGCTCGACATGACGGATAAGGTCGACCGCGAAGTCGCACGTTCCGGCGTGTCAGAGGGCGTATGTCACGTGTTTGTCCGGCACACGACTTCCGGCGTGACGATCAACGAGGGAGCGGATCCCGACGTTGCCCGCGACATCGAATCTTTTCTGGCCAGGATGGTGCCTAAGGAGTCGGGTTACCGCCACGGCGAAGGCAACTCCGACTCACACATCAAGACTGTCCTGGTGGGACCCAGCGTTACGGCTCCGGTACGCGGCGGCAAACTCGGTCTGGGGACCTGGCAGGCGATCTTTCTCTGTGAGTGGGACGGCCCTAGGACGCGGACTGTCGAGGTCGCCGTGACCGCCCTGTAGGTTCAAACCGGCGTCGGAATGGCCGCCTCGGCTTCCGCCATCAACCGCTCATCGTTCCGGCGGAGGAATACAAAAAAGGCCACTATCACGATCACCGCCAGGATCCCGAGAACGATCGCGGCCGTCTGGGACAGCCTGGAGATCTGCTGGCCAAGCAAGTACGCGCCCGTTCCGAAGAGCGCCGCCCAGAGGATTCCGCCTGCCGCATTGAATACAAGAAAGCGCCGCCAGGGCATCCGGTTTGTCCCGGCGAGGAAAGCCGCGTAGGCGCGCAGGACGGACACGAAGCGGCCAAAGAAAACGACCTTGCCGCCGTGTTTGCGGAACAGGTACTGACCGAGCTTTAGCCTGCCCTCGTGAAGTCGGATGAAGCGGCCGTACCTGCGGACCAGACGGTAGCCTCCCCAATGGCCGATCCCTTAGCCGAGGTTGTCGCCGACGATGGCTCCGGCCGCCGCCGCGGCAATGACCAGGATGATGTTGAGACGGTTGGTGTTGCCGGCATAGATCGCCGCTGTGATCAGCATCTTCTCCCCTGGAAATGGGATCCCCATGCTCTCGATGGCGGTGAACAAGAAGACGGCCAGATACCCATAAGCGGCGAGCAGCCCAACGAGATCCAGCCCAGCGAACATGTTTTGGTTATCCCAGATTGCGAGCTGGTCCTAAACGGAGACTAAAGTCGGTTGGAGCTCAGGACCAACTCAAGCCAGGTCGGCTTAGTGGAGCGGCGACAGACCGTATTCGGCGGCGATCCGGTAAGCTACCCCGATCGTGCGTAGATCGACGGCTCGCGACATCTGTCTCACCCGGCGGCGAGCGATCGACTACGTCCTCTGCGCCAGCTGCTTCTGTAGCTAGCCGACCTCTCTGACGGGGCTCAGCCCCATCCGCGCCATTTGGCGCGTTCGTGTCGGCATCAACTTTTTCACCGGAGGCGCATCTATTTGTCGGATCCCATGGACCTCTCATCCCTCGACGGCTTGTCGGGGAACGAGACGATCAAGGCCACAAGCAACCACCTGCGAGGGCTCATCAAGGAAGAGCTGCTCGAAGAGACGCCTGCGTTTGGCGATGCCTCCGAGACGCTGCTCAAATTCCACGGCATCTACCAGCAAGACGACCGCGACCGCCGCAAGGAGGCGCGAGCCAAGGGCCTCAGCAAGCACCACCAGCTGATGATCCGCACGCGGATCCCGGGTGGAGTCGTGTCGCCGGATGCGTACATCGCCCACGACGAGATCAGCCGCAAGTGGGCCAACGGCACGCTCCGCGTGACGACCCGCCAGGACTTCCAGCTGCACGGTGTGCTCAAGGGCGACATCAAGAAATCGATCCGCGCGATCAATGACTCGCTGCTGACGACGCTCGGTGGCTGCGGCGACGTCGAGCGCAACATCATGTGCTGCCCGGAACCGATCGCTGATCAGTTTCACGACGAGGTCGATCGATCGATCGGCGCGATGGTGACCGAGCTGACGCCAAAGACGCGCGCATATCACGAGATCTGGCTCGACGGTGAGGTGATCAAGACCTCGGAGCCCGAGATCGAGCCGCTGTATCGCGAGCAGTACCTGCCGCGCAAGTTCAAAACGACGGTCGCGCTCGAGGGTGACAACTGCGTGGACGTCTACGCGCACGACCTGGCCATCGTCGCGATGAAATCGGACGACGGAACGTTGCGTGGATTCAACGTGCTCGTTGGCGGCGGTCTTGGGCGCACCCACAACAAGCCCGAGACGTTCGTCGCTGTCGCCCAGCCGCTGGCGTTCGTAGAGCCGGACCAGATCGTCGATATCGCGCGCGAGGTGGTCGCCGTCCAGCGCGACTACGGCGACCGGACCAACCGGCGGCACGCGCGGCTCAAGTACACGATCGCGGACCGGGGGCTCGACTGGTTCCGCGACGAGGTGCAGAGCCGCGTCAATTTCAAGCTTCAGCAGCCTGAGCCGCTGGCCTGGAAGCCGGTCGACGACCATCTCGGCTGGCACGAGCAGGGCGACGGCCGCCTCTACGTCGGCATATTCATCGAGAACGGCCGTATTGCCGACGTCGATGGGGTTCGCTCTCGCACCGGCCTGCGCAAGATCGTCGACGAGCTGCGCCCGCAGGTCCGCCTTACCGCCCAGCAGAACGTGATCCTCGCGGGCATCGACCCGGCCGACCGCGCTCGCGTCGAAGAGTTGATGGCTGAACACGGTATCGCCGCCGTCGAGTCCATCCCGCAAGCGATCCGTAACGCCATGGCGTGCCCCGCGATCCCCACCTGCGGGCTGGCGGTGGCCGAGGCCGAGCGGGCCCTGCCCGGCCTGATCCGGGAGCTGGCGGCGCTCCTTGACGAGATAGGCCTGGCGGATGAGCGCATCAGCTTCCGGATGAGCGGCTGCCCCAACGGATGCTCGCGGCCCTACCTTGGCGACGTCGGGTTTGTCGGCACCACGCTTGGCAAGTACGACGTGATGCTGGGCGGTGACTTCAACGGCACCCGCCTCAACCGCGTTTTCGCCGCCAACGTGCCCATCGCGGACATCACGGCCCTGCTCCGGCCGCTGTTTGAGACCTATCGTTCGGATCGCCGAGCGGGCGAGGGATTCGGTAACTGGACCGAACGCGTCGGCTTCGATTCCCTGCTCCAGAGCGCAATAAGCGAGACCCCGGCATGAGCGTGATTGCGCCGGCCGAAATCAACCGGGACTCCCCTGAGGCCGTTTTGCAATGGGCCTTTGAGACATTTCCGCGGTTGGTCATCGTCGCCAGCTTCCAGGCAGAGGCGTCGGTCCTCATCGACATGGCGTCTCGGATTCGCGCCGACGTGACCGTGCTGACGCTGGACACCGGGCGCCTCCCCCAGCAGACGTACGACATGATCGACCGCGTCCGCGACCGGTACGAGATCGAGGTCCAGGTGGTGTCGCCCGACGCGGGCGACCTCCAAGAGATGGTCGGGCGGCTTGGGGTCAACCTGTTCTACAAATCGCCGGAAAACCGGCGACTCTGCTGCGACGTCCGCAAATCTCGCCCCCTCGCTCGAGCGCTGCAGGGTTATGACGCGTGGGTCACCGGCGTGCGCAGGAAGCAGGCGGCGACACGTGCCGAGACATCATTCGTCGCGCCCGATCCCGAGCATGCAGGTCTTACCAAGATCGCACCCCTCGCAGGCTGGACCAAGGAACAGGTCTGGGCCTATATCCACGACCACGACCTGCCCTATCACTCGCTCTATGACTCCGGGTACACCTCGATCGGCTGCGAGCCGTGCACGCGCGCGACCACTCCAGGTGAGGACGAGCGGGCAGGCCGGTGGTGGTGGGAATCGGAAAACGAGGTCAAGGAATGCGGCCTCCATTGGGCGCAGCCAGTGGTCAAGCGGTGAGAAGGATCCCGTGGCCGGCGATCGCCGCTGCGACGTTGGCGCTCATGGCTTGCGGCCAGGCGGTCAGCTCTGCTGCGCCGGCCGACGACCAGGCGTTGACCTTGCGCCTTGGGTACTTCCCCAACCTCACGCATGCGCCCGCTCTGGCGGGGCTCAAGAAGGGGTTTTTCGCCACGGCCCTTGGCAGCAAGGTCACGATAGAAACCCACACGTTCAACGCAGGTGGTGACGCCGTCATCGCGATCCTGTCGAACTCCATCGATGCCGCTTTCGTGGGCCCGAGCCCGACCACGAATGCCTTCGTTCAGTCTCATGGTCAGGCGATCCGCGTCATCGCCGGCGCAACGTCAGGCGGTGCGCTGCTCGTGGTCAAGCCCAGCATCACCTCGATCTCGGGCCTGAAGGGCAAGAAGATCGCAGATCCGCAGCTTGGTGCTACCCAGGACGTGGCGCTGAGGTGGTTCCTGAAGAGCAACGGTCTCAGCAGCGACACTGCGGGAGGAGGCGACGTCAGCGTCCTGCCGCAGGACAACGCCCAGACGCTGACGGCCTTCAAGCAGGGCCAGATCGATGGCGCGTGGGTGCCGGAACCATGGGCGAGCCACCTGGTGGTCGAAGGCAAAGGCAAGGTGCTGGTCAATGAGAGTGACCTGTGGCCTCAAGGCAAGTTCGTGACCACGAACCTGATCGTCAGGACCGACTTCCTACAAGCCCATCCGAAGCGGATCAAAGCGTTGCTCGAGGGCC
Source organism: Candidatus Dormiibacterota bacterium (assembly GCA_035937155.1). Lineage (GTDB taxonomy): Bacteria > Chloroflexota > Dormibacteria > Dormibacterales > Dormibacteraceae > Palsa-870. The sequence continues at coordinate 9,602 of DASYVJ010000099.1, forward strand.
TGTATCAAGCCGTTGGCTATCTCAACTCCGACGCTAGCGAAGCGCAGGCGTTGACTAACGATACGGTCGCCGAGATCACCGGTAAGGCGCTTGCCCCCGGGGTTGTGGCAGCCGCGTGGCCACACCTCGCCTTCACGCTCGACCCGCTGCCGGCAACGCTGAAGGCGTCGGCGGATCACGCCCACAGCGTCGGCCTGTTGCCCAGCGTCGACCTCAAGGGCTTATACGACCTGACGCTCCTCAACCAGGTGCTCGCCGCGCACAACGAGCCCGCGGTGCACGGCCTATGAGCAGCAACATCCTCCAGCTTGGCGCCGGGCATGCCCACGGCGCGGACTCCGAAGAGCACTCGCTCAGCGTGGAGCGCCTGTCCATGGCCTTTCCGCATGACGGACGGCTCCTGGTCGCCCTCGAGGGCGTGTCACTGGAAGTTGAGCAGGGAGAGCTGGTGTGCATCGTGGGTGCCTCCGGCTCGGGCAAGAGCACGCTGCTCAACATCCTCGCCGGGCTTGACGAGCCGACCAGCGGCCGCGGGCACGTTCACGGGCGCGTGGCGCTCATGTTCCAGGAGGCGGCGCTGCTGCCATGGCTGACGGCGGCGGGCAACGTCGAGCTTGCGCTCGAGCTGCGCGGGGTGAAGCGATCCGAACGCCGAGACGTGGCCCGTGAACTGCTGAATCGCGTCCATCTGAAAGGGTTCGAGAGGAGGTTGCCGCACGAGCTGTCCGGCGGCATGAAGCAGCGCGTGGCGCTTGCCCGAGCGCTCGCTCAGGACGCCGACGTCCTTTTGATGGACGAGCCGTTCGGAGCCCTTGACGCGATCACCCGAGACCGCCTGCACGAGGAGCTGGAGCGCATCTGGAGCGAGACCGGCTTGACGATCCTCTTCGTGACCCACAACGCTCGAGAAGCCGTGCGCCTTGGCGACCGCGTGCTGGTCTTCACCAGCCGGCCCGGCCGCGTCGGTCACGAGGTGAAAGTGGACCTGCCTCGGCCTCGCAGCCTCGACTCACCCGAGCTGGCGGTGATCGCCGGCCGCATCACCGATCGCCTCAAGCACGAGATGGGTGTTGTCGGTGGCAACTGAGCTGGCCGCTGGTCTCGCCACGGTGGACGAGGTTGAAACGGCGCCGCGCCCAGGCGGGCTTCCGCTGCGGCGTGTGTGGGCTGGGCTCTGGCCGAAGCTCGCGGCGGCTGCGTTGCTCCTTGCCGTGTGGCAGGCGGTGGTGTGGTCAGGCTGGAAGCCCGATTACGTTCTGCCTGGACCAGGGCCTGTCTTCAAACGGCTGGCTCAGGATTTCGCCAACATCAACTTCGACCTGGGCGTCGCGATCACGCTGCGACGCGCGCTCATCGGCTACGCGACCGCTGTGGCCATCGGCACCGTGCTTGGCATCATGGTCGCGCGCGTTGCGGTGCTTCGCAAGGCCATCGGCTCAGCGATCCTCGGGCTGCAGTCGATGCCGTCGATCGCATGGTTCCCGCTGGCGATCCTCCTCTTCGGGCTCAACGAAACGGCGATCTTCTTTGTCGTCATTCTCGGCGCAGCCCCGGCGATCGCCGGTGGGTTGTTGAGCGGGGTCGACCACGTGCAGCCCATCCTGGTTCGCGTAGGGCACGTTATGGGTGCTCGTGGCCTGAACCTCTACCGGTACGTCATTCTCCCCGCGGCGCTGCCTTCGTTCGTCGGCGGCCTCAAGCAGGGATGGGCTTTCGCATGGCGCAGCCTGATGGCCGGCGAGATCATCGGCATTGTCGGCCATCAACTGTCGCTGGGGCAGCAGATCCAGTTCGCTCGAGACTTTGCAGACGCTGAGCAGCTGCTCGCAATCATCGTCGTGATCTTCGTCATCGGAGTTGTGATCGATTCGCTCTTCGGCATCCTCGACCGGGGGATCAGGCGGCGATGGGGTCTTTTTGGAGAGGTCGCATGAGCAAGGGTTTTGTCGTCTGGTTCACGGGCCTTTCCGGCGCCGGCAAATCAACGATCGCCAACGCGCTGAAGCCAGAGCTCGAGCGCCGTGGCCGCCACGTGGAGCTGCTCGACGGCGATGAGGTTCGGACGCACCTGTCGAAGGGATTGGGATTCTCGAAGGAAGACCGCGACACCAACATCCGTCGGATCGGCTACGTGGCCAAACTGGTTTCACGCAGCGGAGGGGTCGCCATCACCGCGGCGATCTCGCCGTATCGCGAGGTGCGCGACGAGCTCCGCTCACAGACCCCCGGGTTCGTGGAGGTCTTCGTCCGGTGTCCCATCGACACGCTGGTTGACCGCGACACCAAGGGTCTGTACAAAAAAGCCATCGCGGGCGAGATCGCCAACTTCACGGGCGTGAACGATCCGTACGAGGAACCGCTGCACCCTGAAGTGGTCTGCGACACATCGCGCGAATCCCTGCAGCAGTCGCTGTCGAAAGTGATCGATGCGCTCGAGCGACTCGGCCATCTCGACCGTGAGGTGACGGAGAGGCTGCCCGAAGGTGACGAGCTCCAGGCTCTACGAGCCGAAGCACGCACGCTGCCTCGCCTGGAGGTCGGCCAGCGCGAGCTGTCGGACCTGTTCATGCTGGCCACCGGCGCCCTCGCCCCGTTGGACTCGTTCATGGATCAGACGGACTACGAGTCGGTGGTCTCCACCGGCCGGCTCGCCAACGGGAATCCCTTAACCATCCCGATCGTGTTGCGCGCGGACGCGGCTCCGAGCGCGGAGCGGATCGCGCTGTTCATCGGCGACCAGTCTGTCGGCATCCTCGATGTCGCCTCGGCTTTCACGACATCACATGAGGTCGAGGCGCTCAGCGTCTACGGCACCGATGAGGACGCCCACCCGGGCGTGCGCGTGCTCAAGGACTCCGGCCGGTGGGCATTCGCCGGAGAGGTCACCGCACTGGCGCACCCGACATCCGGATTCCCTGAATACGACCTCACGCCCACCCAGGTCAGGGCCATCAAGGCTGAACGCGGGTGGAAAACGATGATTGGCTTTCAGACGCGCAACCCTGTGCACCGCGCCCATGAATACCTGCAGAAAGTTGCGCTCGAGATCGTGGACGGGCTGCTTCTGCATCCCCTGGTCGGTGAGACCAAGAGCGACGACATCCCCGCGTCCGTTCGGATGAGCTGCTACGAAGAGCTGCTTCGCGGCTATTACCCGCCTGATCGAGCTCTCCTTGCCACCAACCCCGCGTGGATGCGCTACGCCGGCCCCAAAGAGGCGGTCTTCCACGCGATCGTGCGGCGGAACTATGGCTGCACTCACTTCATCGTGGGCCGGGACCATGCCGGCATCGGCAGCTACTACGACACTTACGCAGCCCACCGGATCTTCGACCAGTACGCTCCCGGCGAGCTCGGGATCGAGATCCTCCGCTTCGAGCACACTTTCTACTGCTCGGCGTGCGGTGGGATGGCCTCAACCCGCACCTGTCCCCATCCGCCCGACCTGCATCGCACCCTGAGCGGGACCGCGGTCCGCAAGCTCCTGGCCGAGGGCAAGGATCTGCCGCCCGAGTTCACCCGCCCGGAGGTCGCTCGAGTTCTGCTCGAGGCGGCCAAAGAGGAAGCCACGGCTTGAGGTACTACCCGGTCTTCATTGACCTCGCTGAGGAGCTGTGCATCGTTTTGGGCGACGGGAAATTCGCCGTCGAAAAGGCCGCCGCCCTGCGTGAAGCTGGAGCGAATGTGCGCGTGATCTCTTCGCGCGACTACAGGCCGGGTGCGCTCGCGGGCGCGCGACTTGTGGTCGATGCGAGCGAGGATCCGGAGATCAACCGGCTCAGTTGGGAAGAGGCTGAGGCCGCGGGAATCCTCATCAACGTCGTGGACCGGCCGGCGCAGTGCCGCTTCATCGCACCCGCGATCGTGCGCCGCGACCCGCTGCTCGTCGCAGTCTCGACCTCCGGCGAAAGCCCGTTTCTCGCCTCTGCGTTGAGGGCTCGTATCGAACGCTGGCTCGGGCTCGAGTGGGGTCCGTTCGTGGCCCTGGTCGGCAATGTGCGCAGGCAGCTGCGCGAGCGAACCGTGCCGATCACCGAGCAGACGCGCGTCTACCGCCGCATCGTCAACTCCGAGGTGCGCAACCTCCTCCTGCGCGGCCGGCCCGACGACGCCGCGCACCTGGCCGTTGCGATCGGGCAGTCGAGCGCGAGCGGCGCAGGCCGCGTCGCACTCGTCGGCGCCGGGCCGGGTGATCCCGACCTGCTCACCTTCAAGGCGCGCGAGCTGCTCGCGGACGCCGACTACGTGCTGCACGACGCTCTCATCGCGCCCGAGACGCTCGCCCTGTGCGGTCCGGATACGCGGCTCGAGGACGTCGGCAAGCGTGCTGGGCTCGAGAACCCAACACAGGAAACCATCACCGCGCGGCTGATCGAGCTGGCGCGGTCGGGCCACGCGGTGGTGAGATTGAAAGGCGGCGATCCCTTCGTTTTCGGTCGAGGCGGGGAAGAGCTGGCGGAGCTCGTCCATGCAGGAATAGAGGTCGTTGTCGTCCCTGGTGTGTCGGCAGCGCTGGCAGCGCCAGCCGCCGCGGGCATTCCGGTCACACTGCGCGGTGTCGCGTCGTCATTTGCCGTCACAACCGCACAGGGTGCCGCGTCGCTCGACCGCCTTCATGACCTCGCTCTCGCAGCCGACACGCTCGTGGTGATGATGCCGAGATCAAACCTCGCCGAGGTGACGGCCGTGTTGGCACGTGCCGTGGGCGGCTCGCGCCCGGCGGCCGTGATCAGCAACGCGACGCTGGCGAACCAGCAGAGCATCTCGGGACCGCTGGAGCGGATTGCGCGACTTGCCGACCAGGCCGCGATCGGCACACCGGCCACCCTGGTCGTCGGCGACGTGGTCGCGGCCGCGCCGGTTCTGTCGGTGCTGCCAAACTCGTCTGTGGATGGTGGGTTCGGCTAAACCGATTCGACTGGGCACTCGTGGGTCGAGGCTTGCGCTCGTCCAGAGCGAACTGGTCGCGGAGCGCCTGCGTGAGGCAGGCCATGACGTTGAGCTCGTGCCGATCGTGACCGAGGGCGACATCCGGCCCATCGACATGTCGCCAGGTGAGGGCGTTTTTGTCGCCGCCATCGCGCGAGCCCTGCTCGCCGGCGAGGTGGACATCGCCGTTCACAGCGCAAAGGACGTCCCGCTGGAAGAGGAGCCTGGTCTCTTCATCGCGGCCTATCCAGAACGTGCGGACGCGCGCGACGTTCTGATCACGCGCAGCGGGCGCGAATCCCTCGATTCGCTGGCTCGCGGCGCGATCGTCGGCACCGACAGCCCAAGGCGAACGGGATTCCTGCTGGCCGCCCGGCCGGATTTGAAGGTCGTTCCACTGCACGGCAACGTCGAGACGCGGCTCAGGCGCCTCGACGAGGGCGTCGCCGACGCGCTGGTGCTGGCCGCCGCCGGCATCGACCGGCTCGGCAAGAGTGCGCGGATCGACCTGCGCTTGACGCCTGAAATGGTCGCCCCTGCTCCGGGCCAGGGTGCGCTGGCGGTGCAGGTCCGAAGGGCTGACGCCCGGCTCGTCGAGCTCGTGTCCGCGATCGACGACGAAGACGTAAGGAGCGCGGTCGAAGCCGAACGTGAGGTGTTGAAGGCGACCGGCGGCACATGTCGAGCCCCGGTCGGAGCTCTGGCGTTGGTCGCCGGCGATTCATTCACGCTGCTGGCCGCGGGCGTCAATAGCGATGGAACGGGCAAGCTCGTCGAACGTGCAGACGGCAAACGAGCGGATGCTTCCGCCGTCGCGGCCGGCCTGGGCAGGCGGCTCGTGGCGAAGGTGGCGCTGCGTTGATCGCGCTGCTCGTCACGCGTCCCGGGGGCGAGTCAGACCCGCTCGTGCAAGCGTTGCGGCAGCGAGGTTACCGCGTGCATGCGGTGCCGACGATGGAGACGGAGCGCGTGGACTTCAGCCCCCGTTCGCTGGCGGCGAGTGACTGGATCGTGCTCACGAGCGCGCAAGGCGTGCACGCGCTGGCCGACCTGCCGGCCGGTCCGAAATATGCTGCGGTCGGGCCTGAGACGGCGCGAGCTCTGCGCGCCCGGGGCGTCGAACCGGCGCACGTGCCTGCTCGTGCTGATGGGGCGGACCTCGGAGAAACACTGCCCGACGTGGACGGCAAGCGCGTCGCCTTGGTAAGAGCATCGGCCGCCGGCACCGATCTCCCCGACACCTTGCGTCGGCGCGGCGCCACCGTCGAAGAGATCACCGCCTACCGCACGGTCGAGGGACCGGCTGCTTCGGCGGAGCAGCTGCGTATGGCGCTGATCGATCCCGACCTGGGCGCAGTGGTGTTTGCCTCCGGTTCCGCCGTGAGGGGATTCGTCGACCTGGGCGGCAGCGCCCGACCCCCGGCCATCACGATCGGACCTCGCACCAGCGCGAGTGCGCGCGACCTTGGCTTCCAGGTGCTCGCGGAGGCCGGTACGCAAAGCGTCGCAGGCCTTGCCAACGCAGTGCTGCGTGCCCTGCCTCTGGAGGTGCAGAACAGTGCGTGAAGTGCTTCGCACCCGCACGGTGACAGTTCCCGGGGCCGACCGGCCGCGCCGCCTGCGCTCCAACCCCGCGCTACGGGCGCTTGTGAGAGAGACGCGGCTGCATCCAGCCCAGCTCGTGGCGCCGATCTTCGTCGTGTCCGGCCGGAGACGGCGCGAGGAGATCGCGTCGCTCAAAGGTCATGCCCGCATCAGCCCCGATCTCGCGCTCGCGGAGGCCGAGCGGTTGGCGGGCATTGGCGTCGGAGGTGTCTTGCTGTTCGGCATACCGGATGCCAAGGACGCGCGAGGCGAGGCCGCGGCCGACGAAAACGGTCCGGTTCCGGAAACGCTGCGCATGCTCAAAGCTGCGAAGCTGCCGCTCGCGCTGGCTGCCGACGTCTGCCTGTGTGAGTACACGACCCACGGGCACTGCGGAATCCTCGACGGCGACCACATCGACAACGACGCTACGCTGCCGCTGCTGGCGGAGGCCGCCATCGCGTACGCGGAATCCGGAGCCGACGTCGTGGCGCCCAGCGCGATGATGGACGGGCAGGTGGCTGCCCTGCGGTCGGGGCTCGACGGAGCGGGATTCGCGGACACGGCGATCATCGCTTACGCCTCGAAGCATGCATCCGTCCTCTACGGTCCATTCAGGGAAGCCGCGGGCTCGACGCCAAGCTTTGGCGATCGCAAGTCGTACCAGATGGATCCCGCCAACGGTCGCGAGGCGATGCGAGAGCTGAAGCTGGACGCACGCGAGGGCGCCGACATCTTGATGGTCAAGCCGGCGATCACATCGCTCGATCTGCTCGCGCGCGCGCGCGATCGTTTTGACATGCCGCTTGCCGCGTACCAGGTGAGCGGTGAGGCGGCGATGATCGAAGCTGCCGCAGAGCGGGGTTGGATCGACCGGCGCGGAGCCGTCCTCGAATCGCTGACCTCGATCGCGCGCGCCGGAGCGCACATCATCGTCACCTACTTCGCGGCAGATGTGGCGGCTTGGCTGAACGAGACCAGATGAGCGACAACCAGTTCGTGCACGCGCTCGCGCTCGGGCTCGATCCCGCGTGGCGGCGACTTCCGTCCGCCGAACGCTGCCAGACCGCAGACGAGCTGATCGCAGCCGTTCGCGAGGAATCAGCGGTCCGGACCCACTGCTACTCGATGGTCGGTCTGCAGCCCGGGGCCGACCTGCTTCTCTGGAGCCTCGGGCCGAGCCTGGAATCCCTTGAGGAGGTTTCGGCGAGGGTGCTGCGGACAGGGTTAGGGAGATGGATGAACGTCAAGGAGAGCTTTCTCGGCGTGATCCAGGCTTCGCAGTACGTCAAGAAGCCCACGCCGCAGGAGCAATCGCTCTTCAGCGGAGAGCGGTCGCGCTATCTCATCGTGTACCCGTTCACCAAGAGCGCGGAATGGTACCTACTTGATCATGAGGAGCGGCAGCGGGTCATGAACGGGCACATGCGCGTAGGCCATGGCTTTCCAGAGGTTCGCCAGCTCCTGGCCAACAGCTTCGGCCTGGACGATATGGATTTCCTGGTCGCATACGAGACGGATGACCTCCCGAAGTTCAGCGAGCTTGTCCGCGCGCTGCGGGGCACGGAAAGCCGCCGGTCGACCGTGCGAGACACGCCCATCCTGACGGGAATTCACCGGCCGATCGAGCAGATCACCGAGCTGCTGGGCGCGAACAGCTCGACGTGAGCCGTTTCCTCGACGCCGCGAGGCACCGTCCGGTGGACGTCACACCCGTGTGGCTCATGCGCCAGGCCGGTCGTTCGCTGCCTGAGTATCGAAAGCTTCGCGAGCGCTGGACGCTTGTCGACATCGTCGCCCAGCCTGAGCTTTGCGCCGAGGTGACGCTGCAGCCCGTTCGCCGTCTGGGTGTCGACGCCGCCGTGATGTTCGCCGACATCATGCTGCCGCTACGCGGCATGGGCGTGGAGTTCGATCTGGTGGAGAACGTCGGGCCCGTCATTGCGCGACCGATCGCATCGGCGGCTGACGTCGAGCGGCTCGTCGTGCCGCCCGGCGAGGCGGCGGCGCCTCAGGTCATCACCGCCGTGCGCCAGGTTGTGGCCGAGTCTCCGGTGCCGGTGATCGCATTTTCGGGCGCTCCATTCACGCTGGCGAGCTACCTGATCGAGGGCAGGCCGAGCCGTGACTTCGCCCGTGTGAAGGCGTTTATGTACACGGAGCCGGAGACGTTCGACAAGCTGCTCGACAAGCTGTCGGCCACGATGGCCGGCTATCTCCGAGCGCAAGTCGCCGCGGGCGCGCACGCGGTCCAGCTCTTCGACTCGTGGGTGGGCGCGCTGGCCGTCGAAGACTATGTCGACAGGGTCCTCCCGCATACCAGGTCGATCTTCGACACGCTGAAATCGCTGGACGTGCCGCGCATTCATTTCGGAACGGACACGGCCGGCCTGCTCGAGTCCATCGCGTCGACCGGCCCGGACGTCGTGTCTCTCGACTGGCGAGTGCCGCTAGACGACGGCTGGAAGCGGGTCGGCCACGACCGAGGGATTCAGGGCAACCTCGATCCCGCAGTGCTCCTCGGTCCGGCCGAGCTGGTCCGCGAACGCGCGCGCGACGTGCTTCGCCGCGCCGCCGGCAGGCCGGGTCACATCTTCAATCTCGGACACGGGGTGCTGCCATCGACGCCGCTCGAGAACCTGCAGCTCCTCGTCGAAACCGTCCATGAGTGGCAGGTCGCGCGTGTCGGATGAACGCGCCACCGGAATCCTGTGCATGGCGTACGGCAGCCCGGCGACCGAGATGGATATCGAGGCCTACTACACGCACATCCGCGGCGGTCGCAAGCCTTCGCCGGAATCGCTCGAGGAGCTGAAGGGCCGCTACCGAGCCATCGGCGGCTCACCCTTGACCGCGATCACCCGGGCTCAAGCCGCGGCGATCGGTGCTCGGCTCGGGCTGCCTGCATTTGTAGGCATGAAACATGCATCGCCTTTCGTCGCCGACGGCGCTGCTGACGCCGAAAGGGCTGGCGTGAAACGGCTGGTCGGACTTCCGCTCGCGCCGCATTTTGCCGAGATGAGCCTGGGCGGTTACCAACGCTCGCTCGAGAAGGCGTGGCCCGGCGAGCTGGTCTTCGTGCGCGGGTTCCACGATCATCCGGCATTCATCAAGGCTGTCCAGAATCTGCTTGCGGAGCGCCTCGAGGAGTCAAGGCCGGATCGCCTGTTCTTCACCGCGCACAGTCTTCCCGCCCGCATCGTGGCTGAAGGCGATGGCTACTTCGACCGTTTGCTCGAGAGCTGCCACCTGGTCGAAGCCGGCATGAAGCTTCCGGACTGGGAATTTGCTTTCCAGTCCGCGAGCAGGACCGGTGAGCCCTGGCTCGGCCCCGATCTTCTATCAGCGATCGAGCGGTCCGGCTCCCGCGACGTGCTCGTGTGCCCGATCGGATTTGTGGCGGACCACCTCGAGATCCTTTACGACCTCGACATCGAGGCCCAGGCCTTTGCGCAGTCGCACGGCATCAAGCTCAGACGGACCGAATCGTTCAGCGACAGGGCCGATTTCATCTCAGCGATGGCGGAAGTTGTCTCCGACGTCCTTGCCGAAACCCCTAGTTCTCATGGGCTTCAACCCATGCCTCGAGAGGGCGAATTTCGAACGCGTCGCCTGTAGACCGCACGTGGATGAACCGGATACTGATCGTCGATGACGATCCCACCAACGTCGCCTTGCTAGAGGCCTACCTGGGCGATGAAGCCAGCTTGATCAGAACGGTCACCGAATCGCATCACGTTGAGCAGGCCTTTGTTGAATTTGAGCCCGACATCATGCTTCTCGACCTGCACATGCCAAAGCCGGACGGCCTCGAGATCCTCAGCAACCTGAGCAGCATGCGCCGGAGCCTGGGCTTTCTTCCGGTGATCGTGCTCACGGGCGACACCGGAAGAGTGGCCCGCAACAGCGCCCTGCTGCTGGGGGCTGATGACTTTCTGACCAAGCCACTCGACCGGGAAGAGGTGGTGCTTCGGGTGCGCAACCTGCTGCAGACCCGCCGCCTGTGGGTCGAGCTTGCGGAGGCCAATCGCGCGCTGGAGAAAAAGCTGGTCTAAACCGAGGCGGGTCTACGAAGCTATCTGGGCCTGGGCAACAGTTGGCCGCCTATCGATCGATGCCGCGATTGTCTCCAGGAGCTGCCGCGCGGCGTGGTCTGCCTGACCGTCGAGGGCTCCGTATCTCAGCACTGCCGCGCTGCGTCCGCTGAAGCTCATCCTGACTCCCGACTCGGTGGGATGAGCCACGAAACGGAGCTGACCCGCGAGCAGGCATCCGCCAGTGTCGATGTCTTCGAGCAGCCACAGCGCGCACAGCAATGCGCATTGGGTTGGACAAGGACTCGATGAGCCAACGGCAGACCTCGTCCAGGTGGGCAGCGGCGGATGCCTCCGCGGAGATGCGCGCTACCACCAAAGGTCGATCCTCCCACATGTTGCAGCCGACTTTATCGGCCCGACCCCGCGCCTACCGGCCGCGACTGGCGATCATCGCGCATGACGGCAAGAAGGCGGACCTGGTCGCCTTCGCCACATTCAACCGGCAGCGCCTCCAGCGATGCGACCTGATGGCCACCGGCACGACCGGTACCTTGCTCGTCGAGAAGGTCGGGCTCAGCGTAGAGCGGGTTGAATCGGGACCGATCGGCGGTGACGTCCAGATCGCGAGCCGGATCGTCGACGGGCAGGTAGATGCCGTTGTCTTCGTGGTGGACCCCCTCGATAAACACCCGCACGACCCGGACATTCAGACGCTTTTGCGGATCAGCAACGTGCGCAACGTCCCGCTTGCAACCAACATCGCGACCGCCGATATGCTGATTTCCTCCGGCCTGTTTTGGAGGGTTGACGCCGATGGAGCAAGAGCCGATTGGGCAAGAGGAGAGACCGGCTGAGGTCGAATCAGGACCCGGGCACACCGCGACTCTGGCTGCCGTCGGTCGTGCGATTCACCTCGCGAGCGATCAACCCAAGCTGCTCGAGGATCACCTCGCCCTCGGACTGGCGGGCGACGCCGGCGCGACACTGCTGGCCGAGCTCACGAAACAACTACCGGGTGAGAGTCGGAACACGTTCGGCCTGCTTTTCGCCATGCGCGCTCGATTCGTCGAGGATGCGGTGGATGTCGCGATCCAGGATGGCGTCGCGCAGTATGTGATTCTCGGTGCTGGGCTCGACTCGTTCGCCTACCGGCGCGCCGACCTCGATCAACGTCTGAAGATCTTCGAAGTGGACCGCGCCGGAGCGCAGGTGTGGAAGCGGAGGCGCCTCGAAGAGATGGGCGTCGCGATCCCGACTTCAGTTTCATTCGTGCCTCTGGACCACGAGACGGACGACCTCCGCGCTGCATTGGTGGAGGCGGGATTGGATCTGTCCGCGCCCGCGATCGTCTCGGCGATGGCCTTGACCCAGTACCTGGCTCAGCCGGCCGTCGAGCGAATCTTAAGCCAGGTCGGCACGTTCCCCCCAGGCTCGCGCCTGGTTATGACCTACGTCGTTCCGGCAACAGAGCTGACCGAGCTGGAATCGGCCGGCCTGAAGTGGACGATGTCACAGGCCGAGGCGCGCGCAGAGCCGTTTCTCAGCCTGTTTCGTCCTGACGAGATGGACGACCTCATCCTCAGGAATGGATTCAGGCGGGCCGACCATCTGGGGCCGCATGAGCTCCGCGCCCTGTTCCTGTCCGACAGGCCTGAGGTGCAGATCCCGGGGATCGAGCGGCTGGCGATCGCGTTCGTCTGACCGCCGCCGGCGGTTGTGTGACAAAAGTCCTAGCGCCTTGTTTTGAGGAAGATGCAGGCTGGAGTCTCTCCCTTCCCCGCTGGCAGCTGCCATGGCTATCATGGCCGGCTGCCGGCGGTTCGTAACTTTTGCGAAGCCAATTCCGGGCCCATCTGATATACCAAGCGTTGATACCTGTAGATGGACAAGCCTGCCCCGACCGAACACGAAGACGGCGAACCGCTACCGGGCGAGCAGCGAACCCGCCTGAGCGGCGCGTGGACCGCCATCGTCGTCGGCCTGGTCGCGCTGGTGGTGATCCTGGTCTTCATCCTGCAGAACCAGGCGAGCGTCGAGGTCACCTTCCTCATGTTCCAGGGGCACCTTCCGCTGGCGGTGGCGCTGCTTTTCGCCCTGATCCTCGGCGCGGTGATCGTGTTCGCGTTTGGTGCGGCTCGCATACTTCAGCTGCGCATGGTCGCCGGACGAGCTCGCCGCAAGGCTCCTAGCTCCACGCCGCCGGCCGAGTGACCGCCGCCAAGAGGCCGGCGCCGCGGCGCACGGTAAAGCAGGACGAGGCGAAAGCTCCCGATCCGCAGGAGCGCGATCCGAATGATCCGGAAATCACGGATGCGAACGCCACCCAACCGGCCAGCACGCCCGTAGCCCAGGCCGGCCCCGTGGCCGTTCATGTGGACTCCGGTCAGGTTGCCGTGGTGGTCGCGCCTCCCGGCCGAGCCGGTTTCGACCGCCGGCTCTACAGGGTGATCAACGACCTGCCTCACACCAAGACGAGCGACCGCTATGTCAGCGTCCTCTCCGACCTGGGCGAAGGCCTCGGGTGGGTGGCCGGAGGGATCGCCCTGGCCATGCTCGGCGGCCCCAAAGGCCGTCGGGCCGGCGCGGCAACAGCCGTTGCGTCACTGGCCGCCACCTACATAGTCCAAACCCGGGTCAAGCCGATATTCCGCCGCGTGCGCCCCTTCGTGAATCGCGAAGCGCGCGTGGTCGGGATCCGCCCGGCCGATCACTCGTTTCCATCCGGCCACACCGCCTCATCCTTCGCGGCCGCCACCGCAATCGCGTTCTTCTATCCGAGGGCGGCCCCGTTGGCTTACGCGGTGGCGACCGGTGTCGGCATGTCCAGGGTCCACCTCGGCGTGCACTTTCCCAGCGACGCCGCGGTCGGCGGGGTGATCGGCATAGGGATTGGCACGTTCTGCGCCTGGGTGTTCAAGAAGCGCGGCTGACGCGCGGCTGGTCGGCCGGCTCAGAAGCGAGCGACCGATCCGAGATCCACCGCACTGACAGCACCAAGGTAATCCAGGCGGTCGCGATGAGGATGCCGGCGATCACGTCGCTCGGCCAGTGGGTTCCGGTGTAGATCCTGTCCAGCCCGACTGCGACAACGATCGCCGCCACGACTGCCCAGCCGATTGGTCTTGCCCATCGCGGCAGATACCTGTAGCCGATGCACAACACCAACACGGCCGCGCTGATCGTGATGAAGATAAGGTGCCCGCTGGGAAAGCTGGTAGAACCAGGGTGCTCGGTGACGCGAAGGACCTCGCCGACTGCCGGCCGCGGTCGGTTGACCAGATGGACGATGACTTCGTACCAGAGGCCCCCGGCAAGGGCGGCAAGTGCCAACCTCCAGGCGCGACGATTCAACAGGAGGACGAGCAGGATGACGGCTATCTGCATGGGGATTCCACCAGGGCCGCCGAGCCACGAGAAAAAGGGGAAGGTGAGCGTGAGCGGACCCAGGTTCGTCGCCTGGATGTCTCGCTCGACGGTTGCGTCCAAGGAGACGTAGGGGATCATGACGACGACCGCTGTGATGATTCCAACCGCCACCGCGGAAGCGATCGCGATCGCGAGCAGTGGACCGCGTTTCACGACGCTGGTCGGAAGCGCCCTCGAAACCATTTGAAGCTCGGGGACGGCAGCCAGCGCTCTGGGAGCCAGAGCACGAATGCCGACCAGCCGATGCCGAGAAGAACACCGCCGAGCACGTCGCTTGGCCAGTGGGCACCCGCCCAGACCCGTGCGATACAAGTCAGCACGACCACGACCGCACCCAAGATCCACAGGATGGGACGGAGCTGCGGTTTGACTTTGGACGCGAGTGAGAACGCAATCATGAAGCTAAGCCAGGTGAAGAAGACGGCGTGCCCGCTCGGATAGCTGAAACCCGTGGTCGGGCTGAGAATATGAACGATGTCCGCGGGTGGCCGCTGCCGCGAGATCACAAGCTTGATGATGTTGTCGAGCCCGCTGGAGATGCTGCCGATCAACAACAGCCAGCCGGCGCGGCGCTCGACGATGAAGAGTGCAACGATCGCCACGACACCAAGCACTACCTGCCAAATGCCTTGACTGGCGTTGAGCAGCTCCATCGGATACACGAGCGGACCCCAGTTGAGCTGCTGGATGAACCTGGTGATCGGGACATCAAACGAAGCCAACGAGTTGGTGACCACCAGGTAGGTCTGGATCGCGAACAGGACAAAAACGACGAGGGCGGTGGGACCGAGCCAGCGCCTGGCGGTCGCCCCCGGCCGCCCGGCAATGACCTCCGCGGCGGCCTGCTTTGGTTCGGCAAGAGGCGGGTTGGTCTTCGCTGCTTCCGCGCTCATCTGGGGAGGATCACCTGAAGCGCGCTCAGCTCCGCCGTGATGGTGGCCGGCGTGCGGCCCAGCTGGGCATTGTCCGCGTAGAGGCGCACCTTCGGCTTGGTGGTTACCACGAGCTTGCGGAACTTGAACACCTGGCCGAGCCCACCTTCCTTGTGTTTGGACAGCACGACGCGGGCGAGCACCCGCTTGACGATGTCCGTTCGTGTAGCACCGGCATGCACTGAGAGCTCCAGGTACGGATCCACAGGTGTCTTATCGCTGACCGGCATCTGCGAGCCGATCGAAGTAGTGTTGGTGAAAACGAGAGACATGGCGGTGCCGCTGCCCCTGATGTCGCCGGTCAGCTCATACATGAAGGGCCGCGCCTCGGCTATATGTTTCACGTCCTCGGCGAACGCGCCGAATGCTCTGTCCTTGGCGGATTCGCCCGCGGCGATGGTCTCCCCGAAGAGACCGATGGCGGCAGCTTCCAGGAAGATCTTTCCGTTCAAGCAGCCCAGCGTGATCGGATGAGGCTTACCAGTCTTGATCACGCGGATGGCCGCATCAACGGTCGTGGGCAGGTGCAGCGACTTGGCGAAGTTGTTGAAGGTACCCAGCGACAGGATGCCTAGAGGGTGCTTGGTTTCAGCCAGCTCTCGGACCGCCCATCCGATCGTGCCGTCCCCGCCGGCGACGATGACCATGGCCGATGGCGTGATCAGCTTCTCCAGGTCCATCTTTGGATCGAATTCGACGACGACGCTTCCGTCAAAGGCTTTGCGGAGCTTGGCCTCGATCGCGGGCGTCATCGAGCCCGCCTTGGGGCTAATGATCAGCAGGCTGTTCGCGCGCTTGGCGCTACTTTTCGGCGGGGTCGTCTTTGTGGCTGTGATCATGCTGCTTCAACTCCTTCATCTCCGACGATTCCCAGCGTTGCGCGCTGCATCAGCTTCTGGGTGTTGACGCCGCTCCCGGCGGCAACCTTGGTCCAGCTTCCATCGCCGGCGAGCTCCCACGCGAGAGTGTCGTCGGTCAGCTCGAGCTCCAGGAACTGGTCGATCTGCTTGTTCAGCTTGGGGTCGGTCACCGGGACCACGGCCTCGACCCGCCGGTCGAGGTTACGAGGCATCAGATCGGAGGAGCCGATGAGAACGTGAGGGCCGCCCGCACCTCCGAAGCGAAAGATCCGCGAGTGCTCGAGATAGTGCCCGACAAGCGAACGGACCCGGATCCCTTCCGACAGCCCGGGCACGCCGGGCTTGAGACAGCAGATGCCGCGCACGATCAGATCGATTTGAGCACCGGCCTGTGAAGCTCGGTAAAGAGCGTCGATCACTTCCGAGTCGACCAGGTTGTTCACCTTGATGACGATTCGCCCTTCCCGGCTCAATGCCTCCTGATGGATCAATTGGACCATCCCCGATCGAAGGGTCGTGGGTGCGACCAGGAGCTTGCGATAGCTGCTCTGGCGGCTATAGCCGGTGAGGTAGTTGAAGAGGTCGGCGATGTCCGCGGTCACATCGGGATCTGCCGTGAACAGGGCAAGGTCCTCGAACGTGCCCGCGGTCGCGGCGTTGTAGTTCCCTGTTCCGATGTGCGCGTAGCGCCGAACGCTCGTGCCCTCCTGCCGCACGATCAGCATGAGCTTGGCGTGAGTCTTGAGGCCGACGAGGCCGTACACCACGTGAACGCCCTCTTTCTCCAGGGCCTTGGCCCAGACGATGTTCGCCTGCTCGTCGCCGCGTGCCTTCAGCTCCACTAGAGCGACCACCTGCTTGCCGGAGAGGGCGGCGGCCGTGAGTGCACGCGCGATGGGGCTCTCGGGCCCTGACGTCCGGTACAGAGCGATCTTGATCCCGAGAACATCCTTGTCTCGGGCAGCCTGCTCGATGAAGGCTTCGACTGAGGTGGTGAACGAGTCGTACGGGTGGTGCACGAGAACGTCGCCGCCGCGAATCACCGCGAAGAAATCGACAGGCTCGCCGTCATCAGCTCGAAGTCTTGCCTGAGTCGCAGGCATCGATGACCTCGCGCTCAAGGGAGTGGACCCGGGTACCTGGATCGAAAGAAGGCCGGTCAGATCGAGCAGCCCCGTGACGGAGTACACGTCCTGAGATCCGAGCTCCAGCTCGCGGAGAAGGAGGAAGAGAACATCTGGGGACATGTCGGGGCCCACCTCGAGCCGCACGGCGCGGCCCTTTCGATGCTTGCGCGTCAGCTCGGCCTGGACCGCCTCCATCAGGTCTTCCGCTTCGTCGTCATCCAGGTCGAGGTCCGCGTCTCGTGTGACCCTGAAAAAGTGGTGGCTGACGATTTCCATTCCCGGGAACAAGGCCGGCAGATGGAGGGCTATCACTTGCTCGAGGGGCACAAATCGCACACCATCCGGCAGGCCGATGAAGCGCGGCAGCAGTTGCGGCACCTTGACGCGTGCGAAGCGCGGCTTGTGTCGCATGGGGTCGCGCACCATCACCGCCAGGTTGAGAGAGAGATTGGAGATGTACGGAAACGGGTGTGCCGGGTCGACCGCGAGCGGGGTAAGTACCGGAAAGATGCGCTCCTGAAATACGTCCGCGATGAGGGCATGGTCTGCCTTGGACAGGTCGGCCGCGTGGACCAGCTTGAATCCGGCTTCGGCGAGTGCGGGCGCAATGTCCGCGCTGAAAGCGGCTGACTGGCGCTCGACCAGGTTACGGACCCGCTCGCCTATTCCGTCCAGCTGCTCCTCGGGGGTCATGCCGTCAGGCGATCTAAGACTCACAGGTGCCATGAGCTGCTCGTGCAAGCCGGCCACGCGCACCTGGAAGAAGTCGTCCAGGCCGTCACTCACGATAGCCAGGAAACGGATCCGCTCCGACAGGGGGAGGGCGCTGTCTTCGGCCATGGCGAGCACGCGGCTGTCGAAATCCAGCCGCGAGAGCTCGCGGTTGAAGAACCTGTCTTTCGGCAAGTCACGGGTATGCGTCGCCGATCGATGCGCCGACCTCACTGCCATTGGATTACTTCTTTGAGGCCAGTGCTGGATTCGAGAGCAGCCTTATCGACAACGCTATTGAGGTCCAGCCCAAGCCGAGCGCCAGGCCACCAAGCACATCGCTGGGCCAGTGCTCTCCGAGGTAGATCCTGCCGATGCAATCAACGACGAGTACCGCAGCTGCTGCGATCCAGGCCACCGCAAGCAGGGGACGGGGGAGGCGGCCCACCCCGAGGCAGACCACGAGCAGCACGAGCACCCAGCTGAAGAAGACGACGTGCCCGCTTGGAAAGCTGAAGCTGCCGGTGTGCCGGATCACGTGGACCAGGTCCGCAGAGGGGCGCGGGCGCTGGATGATCCCCTGGACGACGGAGTAAATCGGTCCCGACAGGGCCCCGGCCACCATCAAAGGCGCCTTCCGCCAGCTGATGACAGCCACCAGGGCGATGGCCGCGCCGGCGGCGTAAAGCTGGCGGGTCCCCTCCAACCAATCGAACCAGTAGAAGACCGTGACGAGCGGGCCCCAGTTGACGGCTTGGATCGAGCGCTCGATGGAAACGTCGAACGGCATGTACGGTTTGCCGGCCGCGTAGAAAGTCAGGCCGGCGAAGATCCCGAGCAGCACAAGGCCGAGCGTCAAGAAGCGCCATCGAAATGGCGAGGTCGTCTCCCTGGGCGCTCGGACCGCGCTCACGATTGCGCTCAAGCGGTGCTGCTTCCCATCAACCGGATCCAACGCGCACAGGCGAAGGAGTGGAGACCAAGCGCCACGAATCCAAGCGCGACGATGCCCAACACGATTCGTCCGAAAGGCTGGTTCAGCAAGAACACGAAGGCGCCCCCGAAGCCCTGGGCCTGAGCCGGGTCGTGATGGATTCCGGCCTGCACGACAAACCAACCGATAACCAAAAAGATCACGCCTCGGGAGAACATGCCGAACCGGCCGAGCCGGATCACCAGTGTCCTGGTGGCAGGGCGCATCTCCGCGCCCTTCAGGTCATTCTGAAAAGTGGCCCGATAGGCTTCGACAAATTGCCCTATGGCGACCCCGATCACGATGAGGCCGAGGAGAATGGTCAGTGGTCCGCCCGCGGGGTGGGTCAGAACTGAAGCAACGGTTTTCTGGGTGCTGTCGCCGGCGGCGCCACCTGACCCCGCAAGGATCTGGAGGCCAAAGAATACGATCGCTCCATAGGAGATTGCGCTCGAGACAAAACCGAGCCTCGCAAGGTAGCCGGATTTGTCACTGCCACGGTGGAGCGGGTCGTAGATCGCCCTGATGAAGCCCCACAACGAGTAGGCAGCCAGGCCGATCACGGCGACGATCAGCACGAGCTTGCCAAGGGGGTTGGCGATCAGGAACACAAGGCTTCCGGTCAGGTCGGTCGCCTGGCCGCCTGCTACCCCGAACACTATCCGTAGGGCCAGCAGCCCCATAACGGCGTATAGGGCACCGCGGACTGCGTAGCCCAGGCGCTCCAGAACCTCCAGCTTGGGACTGACAGCCGCTCGCTTGATGGCGTCGCCGCCGGTGTGTGCAGTTGCCATTTCAGGCCGCCGCCTGAAGGCTTTTCTTCAGGGCACGAACGTCGAGGTTCGGGTTGGGGTAGGTCAATTTCATCTCCTCCATCGTCTCGATCAGAAGCTGGGTGATGGCCCAGTTCCGATACCACTTACGGTTGGCCGGAATCACGTACCAGGGAGCCGCTACGCTTGAGCAACGCCCGAGAGCTGCGGAATACGCCTCCTGGTAGTCGTCCCAATACCGCCGCTCGCTGATGTCGTTGCGGCTGAACTTGTAGTGTTTGGCCGGCTCTCCCAAGCGCGCGAGCAGCCGCGCTCGCTGTTCGTCGGCTGAGATATGCAGGAACAACTTGACGATCGTTGTGCCGCGTTTGGCGATGTCAGCCTCGAACCGGTTGATGGCGTCGTACCGGTCATCGATCACCTTGGGTGAGGCCAGCTCCCTGACCTTGGCAATCAAAACGTCCTCGTAGTGGGACCGATTGAAGATGACGATCTCACCGGGTCTCGGCAATTGGCGTCTGATCCGCCAGAGAAACTGGTGCCGCCGCTCGCTGAGGGTCGGTGCCTTGAAGGAGACGATCCGGACACCCTGAGGGTTCAGCCCCCGGAGCGCGTACCTGATCGTGCCGTCCTTGCCGCTCGTGTCCATCCCCTGGAGCACGATCAGGATCGAGCGCTTGCCCTCTGCGTGGAGATTTTCCTGGAGCGCCGTGATGTGCTCTTCGTCAGCCAGCGTGCGTTCATCGGCCTCGTACCGCTTGATACCGTTGGTCTCCGCAGGATCGATGGCTGCCAGGTCGACCTGGCCTCGGCGCGGCCGCACCTTCAAGAGGTCGCGAATCGACTCACCTTTCGTACCACCGGTTCTGCCTGGCATTCGATATGTGAGGATGCACCTAGAGCAGTAACAACCTCAGTAACACCGCCCGTGGTCGAGATCGGGAGGGGTGTAGGGGTATCTTCGTGCGATGCCATCTGAGGGGAGATCGACCGATAGGCGAGAAGCGTGGTTTCTAACGAGCTCCGAGCGCGGCAACGATTTCACCGCGCTTGACCGGCGGCGTCCGGACGGCCTGGCCTGGAGCACCGGAAACAGGGTCGAAACGCTGGTCCACGGAGCCGTCTACTTCGGCCGGCTGCTGGCGGCCATCCGCGAGCTGGGGCCCGGCGACCAGCTCTATTTCACGGACTGGCGGGGCGACCCCGACCAGCTTCTGAGCGACGATCCCGATTCCGAGATAGGCGCCGTCCTCGCCGCCGCCGCGCGTCGTGGTGTGCAGGTCAAGGGGTTGTTGTGGCGTTCCCACCTCGACAAGCTCGGCTTTAGCGCCGAGGAGAACCGCAACCTCGGAGAGGAGTGCAACGCGGCCGGGGGAGAGGTCCTGCTCGACCAGCGCGTCCGGCTGGGCGGCTCGCACCACCAGAAGCTCGTCGTCATCCGTCACGCAGACATCCGCGAACGCGACTCAGATAGAAGCGAGCGCGACGTGGCTTTTGTGGGAGGTATCGACCTCTGCCACAGCCGGCGCGACGACGCCGACCATCACGGCGACCGGCAGCGTCAGGCGATGGCGCCGCTCTATGGAGACAGACCTCCGTGGCACGACGCCCAGGTCGCGGTCCAGGGTCCGGCCGTCGGGGACCTGGAATTCTGCTTCCGCGAGCGGTGGGAGGACCGAGGCCGGCTCAGCCGCGATCCGCTCGGGATCATGCATGACCTCCTACGCCACACACATCGCAAAGCAACTCCCTTGCCGCCGATGGCCGCCGATCCCGAGCCGCGTGGAACGCATGCCGTGCAGGTGCTGCGAACGTACGCGCGCCGACATGGCGGCTATCCGTTCGCTCCGCATGGCGAGCGCAGCGTCGCTCGCGGATTTCGGAAGGCGATCCAGAGAGCACGCCGGCTCATCTACATCGAAGACCAGTTTGTCTGGTCGACCGAGGTAGCCAATGTGTTTGCGGCCGCCCTCGTGGCCTCGCCTTCACTGCACCTCATCGTGCTGCTGCCGAGGTACTTCGACCAGGACAGAACGCTGACCTTGCGGCCGAACCAGGTCGGACGGGAGCAGGCCGTGAGTGTCTTGAAAGATGCGGCCGGCGATCGCGTCGCGATCTATGACATCGAGAATCTCGCCAGCGTCCCGGTTTATGTCCACGCCAAGATCAGCGTGATCGACGACGTCTGGGCATCGGTCGGATCGGACAACTTCAACCGCAGATCGTGGAGCCACGACTCCGAGATCGCGTGCGCTGTGCTTGACGACGAGCGCGATGTTCGAGAGCCCGTCGATCCCGCTGGGCTTGGCGACGGCGCCCGGAAATTCGCTCGGGACCTGCGGCTTCAGCTGTGGCGTGAGCATCTTGGTCGCGCGGAGGGTGACGATCGAGGACTGCTCGATCCCGCTGCAGCGGTAGGGACCTTCCGGGACACCGCCCAGGCGCTGGAACGCTGGCACCTCGACGGTAGACGCGGGGTACGGCCGCCAGGCCGCGTGAGGCCTCATCCACGGATCCAGCCTTCGAGCACGACCAGGCTCTGGGCGGAGCCTTTCTACCGCACCGTCTACGACCCCGACGCGAGGACGCCCGAGATGCGCCGGAAGGCCGAGTGGTAGCTGTTGCTGAGAATGTTCTCCCTCCCAGTCCAAAGTTCAGCCATGGCCACCCCATCTCTGAGCCTTGATCACAGGATCGGGCTGTTGCGCCGGCGCCGCCGCCTCAGCGCCCTCAAACAAGTCTTCGCCGTCGTTGGTCCAGTACTCGGGGGAATCGTGTTCCTCCTCCTGCTCGCCGGCGGCGGAGTCATCGCCAGCGCGCGATAGAGTCCGCTGGGCCTCAGGCCGGACGCTGATGCGCCTCTCTCCGCCGTCGCCCGACCAGCGTACCGGCTACAACCGACGGCAAAGCGATCAGGAAGTAGGTGAATCCTGCAAGGCCGGATTGCTCGGGTAGCACCAAGGCGATGACCGCCGAGAGCACCCCAATCGCAGCAGTTGAGGCGTAAAGCAGGATCGACGCCCTGACTTCGTAGATCTCCAAGGCACTCAACCCCAACTGTCCGTGCGAACGATAAGCGTGTATGTGGAGGAGGCTGAGCAACGTGAACACCGCCGCGAAGCCGATGCCATAAACGATGAACAGTTGCGGTACTTGATCTTGCCGCAGTTGAATCTGATTGGAGTTGAACACTGCCACGTACAGGAACTTCAACGGGTAAACGTAGACCAACACGACGAAAAGAAGTACCAGGTTGAGGACCACCACTCAGGCGTCCTCGAAGTCGTATCGCCGGAAGTAGGAGTACTGGGCGTACCAGATGAAGGCGAGGAGGCCAAACGAGACCGCAAATGCAGGGATACCCGCCAGGCTCTTGAGGAGGTCGTCGAAACTGGTCGGCACGGCCAGTGACACGACGAGAAGGGTGATCGCGAAGCCGAAAACCGCATCGCTCAAGCCCTCGAGGCGCGATACCTCGCGGCGACGCCGAGTTGGACCGAGACCCGACGCGGGGACTTGCTTGTCGGCGTGGTTCTGCTGCGCCACACGGCCAAGGTTAACCGCAGGCCAACACCCATCCGTCGCATGCTTGCGCGGTGGTGGCGGATCCCGGTTCGAGATACGTCGCGCTGGTGCGCGGCATCAACGTCGGGCGGAACAAAAGGGTCTCCATGGCCGACCTCCGTGATCTGCTAATGAGTCTCGGGTACACCGCCGTCAGGACCCACCTGCAGAGCGGCAACGCCGTCCTCACAAGCCATCGCGGAGATCCGGCTCAGCTGGAGCTTGAGATCGAGAAGGGCTTCCAAGACACGCTCGGCCTCACCATCCGCGCTCTCGTCCGCACCGGCGCTGATCTAAGGGCCGTGATCGGCGGCAACCCGTTCCAGACCGAGGCGACCAATGGCTCGAGATTGCTCGCCCTTTTCTTATCGCAGCCGCCCGATCCGACGTTGCTCTCCGCGTTCGACCCGCGAACGCTCGGACCTGAACGGATCCATCTTGGCGGACGCGTGGTCTAGTGGTGCCCGGATGGGATCCTCGCCGCCACCAACGTTGGGGCCTTTGTCGAAAAGCACCTGAAGGTCGCCGTCACCAACCGCAACTGGAACACCGTCACCCGGCTGGGGGCGATGCTGGACGAAGCTTAGTCGGCACGCAAGGCGGCGCCCAGAAGGCTGCGCAGGCTCGAGAGTTCGCGGCTGTTGAGCTTGCCCAGCGGGCCCGACCGGTTCGTCAGTCCTTCCCAGAATGCCGATCGCATGCGCTGACCCGACTCGGTCAGCAGCACGCCTTTGGCGCGCCGGTCATGTGGATGAGGCTGCCGGCGAACCGCGCCCAGCTCCTCGAGCCGGTCGACAACGCCGGTGAGGTTCGAGGCGTCGTACTGAAGCTGGCCGGCGATCGTGCGCATCGTCATCGCACCATCAGGCTGCAGCAGGAGCAGCACTTTCGCTTGAACGGCGGTCAGCCCGTACTGCGCGGCCAGCTCGGTGAAGTGGGTTTCGAGGCGGGCCTGCATCTCGAACCATAGGCCGACCACCTCGCCTTCGAGGCGCAGGTGCTCCGTGCCTGGCAGTGCCGCCTTGCCTGTTCTGACCATCGCAAGAAAGCATATTCTTCACCATCGTGGTAATTGACAGTAGTGGTAAATTACCGGCACAATAAGTCTCGAGCCCTACGCCACCCGCCACAAGGAGGACGTCAGATGGAAAATCCGAACACAAGCGACGAGATGGGCGGGAAGGTCGCGATGGTTACCGGCGCGAACTCCGGCATGGGCAAGGAGATCTCACTTGGGCTGGCGCGCATGGGGGCCACGCTGGTGATGGTCAGCCGGGATGCCGAGCGTGGTGAAACGGCCAGAGCCGACGTGCAGCAGAGAACTGGCAACCGCAACGTAGAGCTGCTCATCGCAGACCTATCCTCACAGCAGTCGATTCGACACCTGGTGCAGGAATTCGAATCGCGCCATGACCGGTTGCATGTGCTCGTCAACAACGCGGGGGCCTCCTTGAAGAGCCGGACGGAGACCGTCGATGGGCTGGAAACGGTCTTTGCGACCAACCACCTCGCACCGTTCCTGCTCACCAACCTGTTGCTGCCCGTGCTCACCAAGAGCGCGCCTGCTCGGATCGTCACCGTCTCATCTGGCGCCCAGGCGATGGGCAAGATCGACTTCGACGACCTGCAGAGCGTTCGAAGCTACGGCGAGATTCGCGTGTACAACCAGTCCAAGCTCGCCAACATCGTGTTCACGTATGAGCTGGCGCGGCGAATTGCAGGCACCGGCGTGACGGCGAATGCTGTTGAGCCAGGCTTTGTCAAGACGAACCTCAAGGTGCCGTTCCCGTTCGTCATCTTCGCGTTCATGAGGGGCGAAGCCGTGGACGGGGCGAAACCAAGCGTGTTTCTCTCCTCCTCTCAGGAGGTCGAGGGCGTCAGTGGGAGGTTCTTCAACAGCAAGGGCGGGCTAACCCAATCCTCGAAGAGCTCATATGACGAAAGCATCGCCAGGCGCCTCTGGCAGGTGAGCGCAGAGCTCACTCATCTAGGCTCGGCCCCCCCACCCTGACCCTGCGCGCGAGCGGCGATAAGGACGGGACTTACTGATTGCCCCCCAACCGGGGGGAGGGGATGCGCTTAGTCCTCGTCCGGGTGGCCCGTGTTGCCAAAGGCGATGCGGTCCCGGACCACCTTGGCCCGCCCTAGCAGTCGAGCGCGCTGGACCGCATCCTCACCGAACCGGTCGCGGATGGCGTCCATGGCGGTCTCCAGCCGCTCGTTCCGGGGGCGGCTTTCGCCCGAGAACAAACCGAGCTGACCGCTGCCGGCGTCGGTGAGGCCCGCGAGCCCGACGCCCAGAGTGCCGACCTCGCGGCGCGGCTCGCGAGCGGCAAGGAGCTCCAGGGCGGCGCGATAGATCTCCTCCCCGGTGGAGATGGGGCGCGGCATTGTCACCTGCCTGGAGAAGTGTCCGGCCACCGGTCGGTACACGACCCCTATGGAAACGACGCGACCGCTGCGCCTCGCGGCGCGGAGGCGGCGGCCGACCATGTCGGAAAGCCGCATGAGCAGCTCCTCGAGGTCCTTCTGCGAGCTGGTCGCACGTGCCATCACGTGAGAGTGGCTGTAGCTCTTTCGCGCAGCGCTCTCGAAGGTGCTCACCTCGAAGCCGCGCAGCCGCTGCAACCAGCCTTTGGCGTGTTCGGCGTGCCACCCGGCACCTTCGAGCTGCTCAGGCGTGGCGCGCAGGAACCCGACGGGCGTGTGAATGCCGGCCAACTTCAGGCGACGGGCGCTGGCTTCGGCGATGCCGGAGAGGTCGGTGAGCTCCAGCCGCTCGAAGACCGAGACGAGGTTCGTGTGGTCGATGCGTTCCAGACCGTCGCGTTTGTTCAGGTTGGACGCCTGCTTGGCCATCCAGATCGAGGTCGAGATCCCCACCGAGCAGGTGATGCATTCGCCGACCTCTTCGCGCAGCGCCTTCTTGATCGCAAGGCCGACGCCTCTCGGTCCCAGCCGGACCAGGTCCGGCGTTCCCGCGAGGTTCATCGAGGCCTCGTCGATGGACATCCGCAGCACATCCGGACTGTGCCTTTCGAGGATCTCCATCAGCCGATCCGAGACCGCCCGGTACCGCGGTGGGTTGGGCTCCTTGACCATCACCTTGGGAAAGATCGCTTTGGCCTCGAAGACTTTCATGCCTGTCTTGATGCCCAGGTCGCGCGCCTCCCTGGATGAGGACACGATGGTGGCCGCGTTCGTGGCATAGGCGGCGATGGCGAGCGGCCGGCCACGCAGGCTGGGGTCGTGCTGCTGCTCGATCGAGGCGAAGGCGCAGTTGAGGTCGACGACCAGGGTGGCCGCCTCGGCTTTGTTGAGGCCCAACTGGTCAGCGCCCGGTTGCCCCCCCACAGCGAGCAAATGTTCGCATAGACCGGCTCAAGCCGCCAGAGCCCGGCTGGCCGGACAATAGTCGGCCATGAAATCGCGTGAAGTCGCGCGTATCGAGATGCCGCCCGCCTTACGCAGGGAGGTTCGCCTCCTCGGCGACGTGCTCGGGCAGGTGTTGGCGGAGTACGCCGGCCCTGAGCTGCTAGAGGATGTGGAGCAGCTGCGGCGCACGGTGATCGCGGCGCGCGAGAGCGAACAGGACGATGGTGAAGCCGCTCGTCTGGTGGCGTCGTGGTCCATCGAACGGGCCGAGCAGGTCGCGCGGGCGTTCACCTGCTATTTCCAGCTCATCAACCTCGCCGAGGAGCGGCATCGCGCACGCGCGATTCGGGAGCGTGACCGAGGCGACACGCCGATCTCGGAGTCACTGGGGGAGGCCGTAGCGGAGATCCGCGCACGGCATGGCGACCAGAAGCTTCGCGAGCTCCTCGGTGATCTGGTCGTACAGCCGGTGCTCACCGCCCATCCAACTGAGTCCCGCCGCCGCGCAATCGTCGCGGCGATCATGCGAGTCGGCGTACAGCTGGAGGTCCTCGACGACCCGCGGGCATCGGGGCGCGAGGAGCGGGAGGCCAGGCGGCGCCTGCTCGAGGAGATCGACCTTCTCTGGCGCACCGCCCAGCTGCGCAGCACCCAGGTCCGGCCATTGGACGAGGTGCGCTCAGTGATGGCTATCTTCGACGAGACGCTCTTCCGCGCGGTGCCCGAGCTGTACCGCGATCTTGACGCCGCGCTCAGCCCGGATGACGCAGGTATGCGACCGCCCATGGCTCCCGCATTCATTCGACTGGGGAGCTGGGTGGGCGGCGATCGCGATGGCAATCCAGCCGTCACCGCCAAGGTCACGTTGGAGGCAATGAGCATCCACGCGGATCATGTCCTGCGCGGCCTCGAGACGGCCATCACGCGGATCGGCCGCTCGCTAACGGCCGACTCGGTGACCACTCCGCCGGATGAGGACCTGGCGGCTCGACTCGCCACCGCGCGCCTGGCTGAGCCGGCACGCTTTGCCGAGATCGCGGCTCGCTCGCCTTCCGAGCAGCACCGCCAGTACCTTCTATATGCGGCCGACCGGATAAGGGCAACGCGCCTGGCGGCGGGATCGAATACCTACCGATCCCCTGGCGAGCTCCTCGATGACCTTCACGCCGTCCAGAGGTCGCTTGCCGCCGCGAGCGCGCCACGGGTTGCCTACGGTGAGCTGCAGAACCTGATCTGGCAGGTCCAGACATTCGGCTTCCACCTCGCTGAGCTCGAGGTGCGCCAGCACAGCCGGGTCCACGAGCTCGCCTTGGCGGACCTCAAGGGTGGCGGCCAACCCTCCTCGCAGACCGAAGAGGTGCTCGCCACGTTTCGAGCCATCAACGAGATTCAGGAACGCTTTGGGTTGGATGCCTGCCGGCGCTACATCGTCAGCTTCACCCGCGACGCCGATGACATCGCAAACGTCTATGCGCTCGCCGGTGCCGCCGCCGGTGGCGCGGCTCAGGCGGAGATCGAGGTGATCCCGCTTTTCGAAACGGTCGAGGACCTGCGCCGCGCGCCGCTGGTGCTGGGCGGCATGGTCAAGCTCGAGCCGGTGCGGCGCCGGCTGGAAACGAGCGGGCGGTTGGAGGTGATGCTCGGCTACTCCGACTCGACCAAGGAGGTCGGTCCGGTCTCCGCCAGCCTCGCGCTTTACGACGCCCAGGCCGATCTCGTGCGCTGGGCGATGGATCGTGGGTTGCGACTGACCCTCTTCCACGGTCGGGGCGGTGCACTAGGTCGCGGCGGCGGGCCCGCCAACCGGGCAATTCGTGCTCAGGCGCCGGGTTCGATCGCCGGCCACTTCAAGGTCACGGAGCAGGGCGAGGTTGTCTTTGCGCGCTATTCGAACCCCGCGATCGCCCGGCGCCACCTCGAGCAGGTTGGTGCTGCCGTGCTCATGAGCTCGCTGCCAGAGGTCGAGGAGGTGGCGCGTCGAGCAGAGACTCGATTCCGCGACCTCGGCAGCCTCATCGAAAAACCGGCTCGCGCGGCGTACCGGGGCCTGATCGAAAGCGACGGCTTCGAGGAATGGTTCAGCCGGGTCAGCCCGATCGACGAGCTTGGTCGCCTCAGGCTTGGTTCGCGGCCGGCTCGGCGAAGCCAGTCGGACAGGCTCGCTGAGCTGCGCGCGATCCCATGGGTGTTCGCCTGGTCACAGATGCGGCTGAACCTTCCCGGCTGGTACGGCCTCGGAAGTGGTCTGGCGGCAGCCGACCTCACGGAGCTGCGCGAGGCATACGCCGCGTGGCCGCTCTTCAATGTCTTGCTCGACAACGCGGAGATGAGCCTGGCCAAGACCGATCGCCGCATCGCAGAGCGATATCTCCAGTTGGGCGGGCGTTCCGATCTGACGGAAACGTTGCTTGCCGAGTACGACCTCACAGTCGACAGGGTGCTCGAAGTCGCCGGCCATCGGAGGCTGCTCGAGAACCGCCGCGTCTTGTCTTGGGCCGTCGAGCTCCGCAACCCGTACGTCGATGCCCTGTCGCACATTCAGCTCCGAGCTCTGGAGGCTTTGCGTCGCGAGCCGGTTGACGACCACGAACGCGAGCAGCTCGAACAGCTTTTGCTGGTCAGCGTCAACGGGGTCGCAGCCGGCCTTCAAAACACGGGCTGACCGAAGGGGTCAGCGGTTCGTTTCCCTACGGACGAACAATGTCGTGCCCAGGATCATAAAGACCGCGAACATCAGGAAGAGCACCGCCACATTGGTCGCGGGTGCGGCGAGCACGACCTGACCGTATTCGGGCGTGCCGTTGAACACGACGCCGCGAGTGAGGTCGATCACGTAGCGCATCGGAGAGATCAGCGAGAGAGCTGCCAGGTACCAGGGCAGGACGTTGATCGGGCTCAGCAGCCCCGCCAGGAAGTACTGCGGCAGGAACACGAAATTGAAGATCTGGTTCGACGCCCGGCTGTCACTCATGGTGTTCAAAAGCAGGAGCCCGAACGCTCCGCCCATGAAGCACGAGAGGAGGGCGACCGGCACCAGCAGCGCAACGTGAACGGGGGTAAGGGGAACGCGAAGGATGAATGCGAAGACGACAAAGGGCAGCACCTGCGCGATCGCGACCGCCGTCTCTCCCAGGATCTTGCCGAAGAGGATCGCGTAACGCGAGATCGGCGAGACAAAGAGCTCCTGCGCGAAGTCGTTCTGGCGGTCGTCTATCAATGACGTCAAGCCCTGCGCCGTCGACTGAAACAGCGTCATGCCGAGGAACCCGGTGAACGTGAAGGCGATGAAGTTGAAGCCGACGGCCTTGCCCAGGTTGAGCTGGAGCGTGCCGCCCAGCAGAAAGATCATTGCGAACGGGAATACGACCGCGGCCACCAGGCGGCCGGGGTCGCGAATGAACTTGAGCAAGTCGCGCGCGGCGATCGCGGCGACTGCGTTCAGCTCACTCATCGCCAGCTGCCAGGATCCGGAGATAGGCGTCTTCCAGCGTGGGCGACTCGGTCCTGAGCAGGGTCAGCGGTTCATCGATAGCGCGGACCACCTCGTGTGCCGTCCGGCCGTCGAGAACGACAGTGAAAACACCGTCCTCGCTGAAGGGGACGTTCAACTCCACCAGGCGGCGTCGGAGCGCGGCTCGGTCATCGGCATCGATGTAAAGACGCTCGTGGGCCAGCTGTGACTTCACGAGTCGTGGCGTCCCCAGCGCGACGACATGTCCGTGGTCGAGGATGCAGACCTTGTCCGCCACCTCGGCCTCGTCCAACTGGTGGGTGGTCAGACAAATCGTGATGTCTTGGCGCCGCCGCAGCTCGCCGATGTACTGCCAGAGGTTGCGCCGGCTGGCCGTGTCCAGGCCGCTGGTCGGCTCATCGAGGAACAGCACCTGAGGGTGGTGCATCAGGCCCCGAATGATTTCGAGCTTGCGTCGCATGCCGCCCGACAGCTTCTTGACCGGCTTGAAAACGTCGCCGCCAAGCCCGACCACGTCCGCCAGCTCGCGAAGCTGCTGCCTATAGGCGGCCGGCATGAAGCGATAGAGGGGACGGTACGGATAGAGGTGGTAGAGGATCGCGTGGATGCGCACGTTCTCCTCACCGGTGAGGTTCATGTCGAGCGACTGGTTCTGAAAGATGATGCCGGCCTGGCGGCGGACCAGGCTGGCCTCACGCACGACGTGATGGCCGCTGATGCGCACCATGCCCGAGGTGGGCGATAACGTGGTCGTGAGGATGGCGATCGTGGTCGTCTTGCCCGCTCCGTTTGGCCCGAGCAGGGCGAAGAACTCGCCGGCTTCCACCTCGAAGCTGACTCCATCGACCGCGTTCGCGGTCGCCTTGCGGTATCGCTTAACGAGGTCGTGGACCTCGATCACTGGTGTCGTCAGGCCACCTAGCCTAAAGAGTGCCCGGCGGGATTTCCAGACCGCCCCGGGCATCCTCGAACGCACTGACCTGGTTCGATTCGGCCAGGTCACCAGCGGTCGATGGGATCCGCCCTTTCTCTGCAGCGACAACGGTAGACTCGTCAAAGAAGTGGGGTGGAGGCCGCATTTCGACCTAAGGGCCGGTCTGGAAGACACGATCAAATGGTGACGGGCGCAAACGCGTCGGTAGGCCGAGCGGTTATTTCAGCTCGAATTCCGCGGGAGGGGGATCACTCTGCATAGCGAATCAATTCGACGATCGCGCATGGCGGCCGCCGTGGTCGCATTGATGATCTCGTCCATAGCGTCTTCCATTGCTGGCGCCCATGAAGCGCGGGCGGCGGCGCCGGTTGCCGGCGGAGGTATGAGCTCCGTCGTGGCCGCCATCAATCGCTCCCAAGCCGTGAGTCCAGACCCGTCGAAGGTCAACCATCCAAGCGGCCTGATACCGCAGGTGCACCGCGGGCAGAACGCGTCACGAGCCATCACCGCCGGAACGAACCCGAATTGCACAACTTGCAGCCCACCGTTGCATTTCACCCGGGGCGTACCGGTTATGGGCGGTCTCATTGGAACCCCGGGCCACGTGACGATCACTCCGGTCTACTGGGCGCCCACGGGCTATTCGTATGTGACGGCGACCTACAGGATGATCGTCAATGGCTACTTGCAGCGCGTGGCGCAAGCCAGCCAGACCAACACGAATGTGTTCTCGGTGTCAACCCAGTTCTACCAGCAGTCGAGCAACGTTGGAGCCGCCCTTAACCACATCCAGTACGCGATCACGGCCGGTGCCGAAGTTGACGATCCAAACGCCTACCCGGCATCTGGCCCGGGACCTGGGGCCTGCACGCCCGCTATCGGCTTCACCGCGTGCGTTACGGATGGGGCGCTGCAGACCGAACTGCGCACTCGGTTGACCGCGCTTGGGCAGCCGATCGACGACGCTCACCTCTACTCTCCCACAAGCGGTCGAAACCTGTTTTTCTTCGACCGGCGTACCCCAGTGCAATACCAATATCTTCTGCGCCTATCACAGCGCCGCAGCCTTGGGTGCTTCCTACCTGATCTACGGCAACCAGCCTTATCCCAACCTCAGCGCCTGCGCCGACCCGTTCAATGGACCGCAGGCACCAAACGGAGATCAGGCTGCTGATGCCCAGGTCAGCATGGTCAGCCACGAAGCGAACGAGGCGATCACCGACTGGGCCGGGGCATGGTTTGACCCTGCGGGCTTTGAGAATGGCGACGAGTGCATCCACGTATACGGCGCTCCGCAGGGTGCCGCGGGCGCTTACTACAACCAGGTCATCGGCACAGGCCACTACTACACGCAGGATGAGTTCAGCAACGAGGACTACGCGCTCGGTAGGGGAGACATCACCACGACAGGCGGGACCCAGGTTTTCGGCTGCGTCCAGCAGGACGAGTTGCCAACCGCATCGTTTTCCGGCCCGTCCACCGTAGGCAACCACGACGAATGCGACCTATGACGCCTCCGCTTCTTCGGATCCAGATAACCTAAGCGCCCCGCTCAGCTACTCATGGAGCTGGGGTGATGGAACGCCGAATGGGCCGGGCGCGAACCCCACGCATTCTTACTGTTCCGCTGGAATTTACAACGTGACGCTGACGGTCACCGACGTGGACGCATGGAGCAACTCGGTGATGCACCCGGTCACGGTGACTCAGGGGTCGCCGATGATCAACGCCGTCTCGCCATCTAGCGGGCTGTGGACCGGCGGCACCACAGTGACGATCACGGGGTGTGCATTCACGGGCGTGACCGGCGTGATGTTCGGCTCGACCGCCGCCAGGACGACTGCCTTTGTCTCCGATAAACAGGTCACCGCCATAAGCCCTTCACATGCACAGGGCGCCGTCGACATCACTCTGACCACAGCCGTCGGCGCCAGCGCCGTAACGGCGGCTGACCAGTACACCTTCACGCTCTTCATCTCTCCTGCGGTCAGCGGTGGCGGGGTGCTCAACTTTGGCCCGGGCGCGGGATCCAGCGGCGCCGCCAGTGACGACGTCTTCGTGGTCGGAAAGGACAGAGGCCTCTGGCACAATCACTGGAACGGGTCCACGTTCAGCGGTTGGGTTCCGGGCGGAGGCATTATCACCGCCGACCCCGCGGCGCTGACGCTGTCGGCCACCAACACCAAGGTCTTCGTGCGCGGGACGGACAACGGACTCTGGTTGAGCACGTGGAACGGCGCCTCGTTCAGCAGCTGGACGCCATTGGGTGGCATCCTCACCTCGGGGCCGACGGCAGACTTTCTCGCCGGCTCCGCACACATCGACGTGTTTGCCCGCGGGACTGACAACGCGCTCTGGCAGCGGTGGTCTAACGACGGCGGAACAACGTGGGGCAACTGGCAGCCGCTGGGTGGAGGGTTGCTGTCAGATCCCGGCGCGGTCGCCTCGTCTGCGACAGGAGTAGATGTGGTCGTGCGCGGAACCGACAGCGCCGTGTGGATCAGGGCGTGGAACGCATCAACCGGCTGGAGCAGCTGGGCAACTCTGGGCGGCGTTGCGACCTCAGCGCCTGATGTCGCCTCCTGCTCAAGCGGTCATCTCGATGTCTTCGTCCGCGGCAGCGACAACGGACTGTGGCAATTGGGCTTCAATGGAACCTCATGGACCGGCTGGGTGTCCCTGGGTGGCAGCTGGACATCCAGCCCGTCGGCAGTGTGCCAGCCTGGCACCGATATCATCGACCTGTTCGTGCGGGGCACGGACAAGGCCTTGTGGACGGAGTCAGTGCCAGGAACCTGAGACCGTTCGAGTGGTGATCGAGGCGATCACCGCCATCGTTGGGTGCGCCGAGCTGCTTCGATACGGGAGGTCACCGGGCGCTAGACGCTGGTCTGGAGCTCTTTTCCAATGTGCGTTAGGGCCCGGTCCAGGGCCGCGACCATCAGGTCGATCTGCTCCTCGCTGATCACAAACGGAGGCGACATGGCGAGCACATCGCCGGTCAGCGGCCGGACGATCACGCCGTCCTCGAGCGCCGCCAGCCAGACGCGGCGGGCCGCACCGACGGAGACGTCGAAGGGTTCCTTCGTGCTCTGGTTGCGCACGAGCTCGACACCGGCGAGCAAGCCGAGGCCGCGCACGTCGCCCACGATTTCATGCGATCGCAGCTCCTGCAGCCGCTTCTGCAGATACGCGCCCTTCTCTGCGGCCCGCTCCACCAGGTGCTCGTCCTCGAGGATCTGCACGTTGCGCAGTCCGACCGCGCACGCGGTCGGGTGGCCGCTGTACGTAAAGCCGTGCGCGAACGGACCCTTGACCGACTTGAGGGTGTCGTGGACATCGCGGGTCAGCATGACCCCGGATAGAGGCAGATACCCGCTGGTCACCCCTTT
The DNA here is from genome assembly GCA_035937155.1 of Candidatus Dormiibacterota bacterium. Taxonomy (GTDB): domain Bacteria; phylum Chloroflexota; class Dormibacteria; order Dormibacterales; family Dormibacteraceae; genus Palsa-870. The sequence goes on from DASYVJ010000099.1 coordinate 43,691, forward strand.
GGCGAAGACCATCAGGTCGGCTTGCACGTTCCAGTGCTGCATGGCGAACCACCGCCCGGTCCGTCCGAAGCCCGTGATCACCTCGTCGGCGATCAGCAGCAGCCCGTACTTGTCGCAGACCTGACGCACCAGCGGGAAGTAGTCCGCCGGCGGCACGATCACGCCACCTGCGCCCTGCACGGGCTCCGCGACGACAGCCGCAACCGTGCCCGGACCAGCTTTCAACACCACGTCCTCCAACGCTTTCGCGTAGGCGGCGCCAGGGGAGCCCTCGCCCGAGTACCGGTACGGGTCGGGAGAAGGCGCGTGAAGGAAGCCAGGGGCGAGCGGCTCAAATCCTTTCCAGAAGTTGGCCAGGCCCGTGGCGCTGGTGGCGCCATATGTCAGGCCGTGGTAGTCGCGGATCCGGGAGATGATGTTCACCCGGTCTGGCTCGCCGCGCAGCTTCCAGTACAGCCGCGCGATCTTGTATGCGGTGTCGTTCGCCTCGGCGCCGCCCGATGCGAAGTACGTCACCTCGAGGTCGCCTGGCGCCAGCTCCGCCAGCTTGGCCGCGAGCTCAATCGCCGGCGCAGTGCTGAACCCGCCATAGCCCGAGCTGAACGCGAGCGTTGTCATCTGTTCGGATGCGGCTTCCGCGAGCTCGGGTCGCCCGTGTCCGACGTTCACGTTCCAGAGCGATGCGAGTCCGTCGACGTACTCGCGGCCGTGGACATCGGTGATGGTTGCGCCGCGGCCGCTCGCGAAGATGAGCTGAGGAATCGTGCCCGCCGGCGCACCCAGGTCTCCTTGAGGATGCAGCCAGTGGGTGCGGTCGAGCTCGTAGAGCCGGCTCGATTCGTCCCCCGGCAGCGGCTTGGCAGTCACGTGGCAAAGGATAGGCCCGTCGATTTAAGCCGGCGGGCGCACACGTTTGCGCACCGCCTACGATGGCGGGTGAAAGATGACGACCGAGCGCCTGCTGACCGAGGAGGTTGGTGTCCCCGAGGCGATCGTTCGGGTCCTCGAGCAAGCCGGTATCGACACCGTATTCGGCATGCCCGGCGGCCGGACGCTGGCCATTTACGACGCCCTTCACGACCATCGCGACACGATCCGGACCGTGCTGGTGCGCCACGAATCGCTCGCAGGCGTGATGGCCGAGGTGTACGGTCGTGTCACCGGACGCCCCGGGGTGGCGATGGGTCAGGGCGCTTTCATGCTGTCGAATGCCGCGCTCGGGACGCTCGAAGCGTTGCTGGCCGGCTCGCCGATGCTGATCCTCAGCGACCTCTCCGACGGCTTGCTGTACTCACACCATGCGCCGTACCAGGCAGGCTCCGGTGAGCACGGCAACTGGGATGCCAAGCAGGCGTTCCAGGGCTTCACGAAGGAAACGATGGTCCCGCTGGAGGGTGTCCAGGCCGTCCAGGAGACGCAGCTCGCGCTGAAGCACGCGCTGACCGGCCAGCCCGGACCGGTGGCCCTGCTCTACGGCACCAAGGCTCTGCGTTCGACCGTCGGTCCGGACAGCGCTCCGATTCTCTACCCGACTAGCCACTATTTGCCGGTACGCCGCGGCGGGCCGGACCCTCGCTCAGTACAGCACGCCGCGCAGGCCATAAGGAAGGCCGAGCGACCAGTGATCATAGCCGGCAACGGCGTCCGAGTCGGCCGCGCATATTCGCAGCTGATGCAGGTAGCCGAGCTGCTCCGGGCCCCCGTTGCAACCACCGCCTCAGGCAAGGGGGTCTTCCCTGAGCACCATCCGCTGGCGCTCGGCATGCTTGGGACGTTCGGCCTCGATTCGGCCAACGCGGTGATTGCCGACGCCGACCTCGTGCTCGCGGTTGGCACCAAGCTGGGACCGTCCGACACCGTCAACGAGACCGCCGACCTTCTCGACCCGGTCCGGCAGACTTTTGTCCAGCTCGATATCGAGCCACTCAATGCCGCCTGGACCTTTCCCGTGGACCACGTCGTCATTGGCGATGCGGCCGTTTCACTTAGCGAGATCGCCGCATGCATCGGAGGGCGTGGCGCCGGCGCTGATGGGGCCGCACGAGTCGAGGAGGCGCGCCGCCGGCTGGGCGGGTTTGAGACTGAAGACTCGAGGTCCGACGCGATCCCCATGCGGCCACAGCGGGTCATCGCCGAGCTCCAGCGTGCGCTGCCTGAATCCGGCATGGTCACGGCCGACGCGGGCGAGAACCGCATCTTCCTGGCTCATCACTTCCAGTCGAAGACGCCCGGATCATTCCTGCAGCCTGCCGCGATCGGAGGCATGGGCTACGCGATACCGGCGGCCCTTGCGCTGAAGCTGCTCAACCCGGAGCGGCCCGTCGTTGCGGTATGCGGCGACGGCGGCTTTGCGATGTCGATGTACGGGCTCATGACCGCCCGCGAGCAGGATCTACCAATCGTCGTGCTGGTCATGAATAACTCCATCCTCGGGTGGGTCGTGCACGGACAGGGTGAGCGGCTCATCGCGTCGGAGTTCGCCGACTTCGACCACGCTGCGATCGCCCGCGCCATGGGATGCGACGGTGTCCGCGTCCACACGCCGCAAGAGCTAGCGAGCGCGCTGGGTGCCGCGTTGGGGTCAAACCGTCCGACCGTTATCGACGCAATCACGTCGCGTGACCAATCGTTCCAGAAGATCACGTCGCGGTACGCGAAGCCCGACGCCCGAAAGTATTAGCCCACTAGATTCTCGAATCCAGGCCAGCGGCGGCGCGGGCTACCTCAGCGATCACAGCCCAGTCCTTGTCGCCCAGGTCGTGGGCGAGCAGCGTCAGCATCTTCGACCGTATCAACTCCGCATACGGGAGCGGTGCACGGGCGTCGGTGGCGGCCTCGAGCATCAGCTGCACGTCCTTGAAACCGGTCGAAAGCTCGAAGCCGACCTCGTCAAAGTTGCGATCGCGCATCACGTCTGCGTAGTTCCGCAGGCCAGGACGGTCGAACACCCAGACCAGCATGTCGTGGACGACGCCTGCCTCGACGCCGTTCTTTTCACCAAAGGCGTACATCTCGCTCATCAGCTCGAGCCAGGAGATGGTGATGAAGTTGACCATCAGCTTGACGGTGTTGGCCGTGCCGTGGCGCTCGCCAATGACTCGGATCGGGCCGAATGCCTCGAGCACCGGGCGGCAGTATTCGATGGCGGTGGGATCCCCAGCGGCCAGCGTCGTCAGGCGTCGCGCCTCGGCCAGGTCGCGGCGTCCCACCACCGGACCGGCGACGTAGATGCTGCCGTGCGCCGCATGCCAGCCGGCAAGCTCACCGGCGAAGCGGGGCGACACCGTGGTGGCTCCAACGTGCACTGCGCCGGGTCTCATGGCGCCGAGAATGCCGTTCTCGCCCTGCACGACCTGGGTCACCGACCGGTCGTCGACGAGGCTCGTGATAACAACGTCTGCGCCATCCGCGGCGGCAGCCGGCGTCGGCGCGAGCGTCGCGCCTCGCTCGACCAGCTCGCGCACTTTGGCGGGGGTGCGTGCGTAGACGCGCACCTCGAAGCCTTCTTTGCGGATCGCCTCCGCAATCGCGCTTCCCATCCTGCCGGCCCCGACGACCGCGACTGTTCGCGGCCAGTTCGCTTTCAACGCGGGTCGAGGACAAGGAGCCGGTCGCTCGGCCACTTGGTGATAACGCGATGGCCGTCCTCGGTCACGATCACCTGCGATTCGATCCGCGCGCCATCCTCGCCCTCGCCGCAAAACGTTTCCAATGCGAAATGCATACCGGCCTCGATCGGCACCGGGTTCTCGAGTGACCAGTTACGCGTGATCCACGGCTTTTCATGGTGGCTGATGCCAATGCCATGGCCAACCGCGAGGCCGAGGGCGTCGCGCTCGCTCGCGTATCCGAGATCCTTGGCCGACGGCCATGCGGATGCGATGTCGGCTGTGGTAGCGCCGGGCCGGACGCGGTCGATGCTGGCCTCGAGCCACTCGTTGGCGCGTTTGTAGATTTCCTTCTGGCGCTGCGACGCTTGCGTCACCGCGAATGTGCGGTAGTAGCAGGTCGCGTAGCCGAGGTAGTGGCTCATGATGTCGATGAAGACGAGGTCTCCTGGCCGGATCATCCGATCCGAGTAGTCGTGAGGATGCGGGTTGCTGCGCGGCCCCGAGACGCAGTTGATTCCCGTGATCCGCTCCGCCCCATGGGCGATCAGCCACTGGGAGATCTCGGCTACAACCTCGTTCTCGCGCACACCGGGACGGATGAAGTGAGCGAGCTGCGCGTACACACCGTCCACGAGCGATGCCGACAGCTCGATGATCTTCAACTCCTCGGCGGACTTGATCAGGCGCGCATCGAAAAGCGATTCGAGTCCGTTGACGACCTTGATGCCGGCGCCCTGCAGCCCTTCCAGCAGGTAGAGGTCCGCGTCGTCGACTGCCAGCGGCATGTCCGCGACGCCGCGCTCCTCTAGGACCGCCTTGATCTCGGCGACCACCTTCGCGATCTGGCTGACCGTGACCGCGTGGGGGTTGGCGCCATGCTTCCACTCGATCGACGTCCGGATGTTCTCGGGCTTGATCCACGGGCACAGCTGCCGCTTCACCGCGGCGGCGCTGCTCTTCTCCCACAGGACCAGGTCGCCCTCGCGTGGCAGCACGCACCAGCGCACCCACTTGCCGCGCGTCCATTCGGCGAGCGCGGTGCCGGTTATGTAGCGGATGTTGTCGAGGTCGAAGCAGAGGTAAGCGCCGAAGTCGTTCTTCGCGAGCTGCTCGCGCGCCCGTCCGAGGCGGTACGCGCGCAGCGCGTCGAAATCGATCCGCTGCTCTACATCGGTTGCCATCGTCCCGAGGGTCATGCGCCCACCTCCTGAAACCTCACCTCGATCTCGCCCAGTGGCTTGATCTGGGCCCGCAGCGCCTGGCCGGGCCCCACTTTGACGGGCGGAACGAGGGAGCCTGTGATGACGACGTCGCCGGCCCGGAGCGCCTCGCCATTTGCCTCCAGCTCGTATGCGAGAGCCCGGAGGATTACCACGGCTTCGCCGGTGAAGTCGGCCGGACCCGAGGTCCCCGCGATCTTCTCTCCGTTCCGGAACACCAGAGCCTCGACGCCTGCGATCGAGCCCCCGGCGCGCGACCGATCGACTGGGCCGAGAAGCACGTGGCGGTGAAAAATGTCGCCCGAAAGGATTCCCTCCACCTCCTGCACATCGGGATCGAAGTCGGCGAGCTCGACCGCAGGGCCGAGACCGGAGATAGCAGCTCTCACCTCAGCATCGTCGGCGTGGGCCGGAACGTCCGAGCCCAGATGGACGGCAACCTCGGGCTCGAGGACCGCCCGAGTCCAGCCGGCGAGGGACAGGACAGAGCCCGGGTTGACCAGGCTGCGGTCTGTCATGAAACCGAAGAGTGGCGCGGTGGTGCCCATGCGATCCATCGCCGCCTGCGTGCTGAAACCGACCTTCCAGCCGAGATGTCGAGCGCCGGATGACAGCTGCTTTCGCCGCATTGACATCTGCGCGGCCATGCCTTTTATGACTCGTTCGTCAGCCATGGTTGTGGAGCTCGTACCCGGCGGCGTACAGCGAGCCGGCGCCGCGCCAGCCCCACAGCAGCAGTACATCGCCGTCGGATGTGTTGTTGAAGCCGTGGACGTAGCCCGCGGGCGTGAAGATCACGTCGTCCTCGCCGGCGGCCTCCTCGCCGTCGTCGGTGTAGATCGTGCCGTGACCCTTGACGACGAAGAGGAACTCATCGCAGTTCGGATGGCTGTGCGGCTCGTGGCGGGACCCGGGCGGCAGCACCGTCCGCCCCAGCAGAAGCTGGTCGGATCCGGTTGCGGCGCTGACGCCGAACTGCACGTTCATGCGCACCCAGCCCGCATCCTCGCGGAGGTTGGGTTCCTCGCGAACGTCCTTCCAGTTGACGCGGTACCGGTCGTTCATCGCATCCCCGCGAGCGAGCGGTAGACCTCGTACACGACCACAAAATCGCGGTCCTGCAGGCCCATCCCGCGCGCTGCGTTGAGCATCTCGTTGGCCGCGGCACCAATGGGCATGGCCACGCCAAGCTTCCGGCCGAGCTCGAGCGCGAGGAGCATGTCCTTCTGCTGCAGATTCACGTCGGCCCACGCCGTCTCGGGCATCCGTCCCTCCAGGATGAAAGGGCCGCGGTACCCGAGCACCGGCGAGGCGACCACGCTCTTGAGAAAGGCATCGACCGCTACCTCGCGCTTGATGCCTGCCTTCTCGGCCATGGCGACACCCTCGCAGAACGAGACCACCTGGACGATCAGGGCGAGGTTGATCGCAAGCTTCACGTACAGGGCCTGCCCATTGGCGCCGATGTGTGTCACCTTCGGGCCGATCGCCAGAAGGACCGGACGAAGTCTCTCGTACGCCGCTGCGTCGCCGCCGACCATGATCGACGCGTTGCCTGACTCAAGGGTGGCCAGGCTGGCCGAGATCGGAGTATCGAGCATCGTGCCGCCGGCGGCGGCGACCTTTGCTGCGACTGCGCAGCTCGAGTCGGGCGAGATCGTGCTCATGTCCGCAAGCACCGCGCCTGGCCGCAGGCCCTCGAGCACACCGGCAGGCCCCGCCACCACCTGTTCGAGAGCCTTCGCGTCGGTGAGGATCGAGATCATCACGTCACTGCCCGCCGCAAGCTCTCGTGGGCTCGCCGCCCAGAGCATTCCGGCGGCTCGAAGAGGAGCGGCCTTGTCCTCGGAACGATTCCAACCGGTGACCTGGTGACCCGCGTCAAGCAGGCGCCGGACGATCGCGGCGCCCATCGCACCGAGGCCCAGGAATCCAACCGCCACCGACCCTCTCGACACCCCGCGGCTATTGTAGGCAAACGATTGCGCTGGTTCTTAGGAGGCGGTGTTGAAGGTTTTTTCAACTGGGGAGTTCGAGCGCCGATGGGAAGCGGTACGGCGGCTCATGGGCGCATCAGGCGTACGGGCTCTCGTAGTCTTCGGGAGCCGCGGAGCGGCGCACGAGATCCACTATCTGTCCGGATATCCCGTCAGCGGTGAGGCGGTGCTGGTCTTTCCATTCGAAGGCGAGCCGGCGCTTCTCGTTTACTACGAGAACCACGTGCCCGACGCTCGCCGCCTGTCCGTCGTCGCCGACGTTCGCCCGCGTGGCGAGGATGCGGTGGGTGCAGCGGTCGCGGTCCTCGATGAGAAGGGCTGGGCGGGCTCCGTGGGGATAGCGGGTCCCCTCAGCTTTCGGCGCCACGCTGAACTGTCGGACGCGATCGGCAAGGCGCCCATCGACCTCGATGCACCGTTTGCTCGGCTCCGGCTGATCAAGAGCGACGAGGAGATGGAGATGATCGCGGCCGGCGCTGCCCTGTCGGACGCAGCCCTGCTGGCCATTGTGGGTGAAGCCCGACCCGGCCTCTCTGAGCACGACCTGGTCGCGATCGTGGAGGCTGCCTATCTACGGGAAGGTGGCGCGACGCACATCCACTACCTGGGCGCGACCTCCATGGCGGCGCCGGACCTCTGCGTCCCACGGCAGTTCCCGACGAACCGGAAGCTAGCTGCCGGCGATGTGATCCTCACCGAGCTGAGCGCCGCCCTGAACGGCTACTACGGGCAGGTGCTTCGCACGCTGACCGTCGGCGCCGAACCCACAACCGAGTACACACGACTTCACTCCATGGCGCTGGCGATATACGACGAGGTGTGCCAGGCGATCCGCCCGGGGGTGTCGAGCGACAGCGTCCTCGACATAGGGGACAGGATTCACGACGAGGGCTACACGATCTACGACGACCTCGTCCACTGCGCGGTGGGCGGCGTCTACGCGCCCTTTCTACGCACGCGACGGACGACTCGTGGCGCCGGCCACACCTTCACGTTCGAAGAGAACATGGTCATCGTCGTGCAACCAAACGTCATCACACCGGACGAGCACATGGGCGTCCAGGTCGGCGATATGCTGCGAGTCACGGCAACCGGAGTCGAGAGCTTTCACGCGGTGCCGCGCGAGATCCTCGCCTGCCACCGCTAGAGCTTGCCCGCCATCCAGTCGCTCATCAGGACGCGCGACTCGAAAGCTCGGTTTGTCATTCCGTGATTCCCATCCTCGTATGCGATGAGCTCCGCGGTCGGCGTCTCCGCGGCGAGCCGCTCGGCGCCCTCGAATGGGGCGATGGGGTCGCGCTTGCCGTGCAGGATGAGGATCGGCCGCGAGATGCGCGGTCCAAGCCCTTCCATATTTATGAGTTTTGCGTGCTCGCGGGCGTCCGCTTCGTCGCGAGCGCCTGATCGTTTGATGAAGGCGTCGCGGCTGACGACCGACCGCTTGTCCCAAAACGCTGCGAGAGAGTACGTGCCGGCCAGCTCAATCGTCGCGCGCACGCGAGGCTCAGTCGCAGCGACGCGGACGGCGTAGTAGCCGCCAAGGCTCACTCCGTAGACGCCGATCCGCGCCGCGTCCACGTCATCGCGACCCTCCAGCCAGTCGATCGCCGCGCCGGCCGGCTTCTCATACGCCGGCTCGATGTTGCGCGCGAACTCCGTTTCACCCTGTCCCGGTCCATCGATGGCAAGCGTGGCGATGCCGCGGAGCAGGAAGTGGTCCGCGGTGGCCTGCAGCTCCTCCTTCACCGAGTCAAGACCGGGGATCATCAGCAGTACCGGCGGTCGGTTGACTCCGGCGGGCTTCCGGAAAAGGCCCGGCATCGTGATCCCGTCATAGGGGATCACGACTCGCTCGGCCGGAGGCTCGAGCGCCCACGCGCCGCGCGAATAACACGTCGCCGCCTTGTCTGACGCGGCCTTCAGCTGGGCGAGGTCCTGGACGAACACGAACTTGCCGAAATGCCAGCACAGGCCTGCTCGCAGCCAGGATTGTCCGGCGGTCACGCGGTGGCCGGCCGCCTCCGCGGCCTCGGCTGCTCGCTCGTATTCGGCGCCCGTCACGCCCCACTCGCGGCACCAGTCATCCCACCGCTTGATCCGCATGAGCGTGCGGTTGAAGTCGTTGAGGTCCACGCCTTGGGCGACGAACCGCGGCCCCCAATGCTTGGTGGCGACGGCCACGCGCTCGTCTACGACATCGGTCTCGCTGGTGCTCACCGCTTGGCTCACTCTAGCGCTGTCAAACTAGGGGAGGCCGATGCCGATCACACTAAAAGAGCTCGCCGCAAAGTCGGGTGTGCATCCCTCGACGGTGTCGCGAATCGTCAACGACGATCCACAGCTAAGGGTTTCGGCCGCGACCCGGGCCAGGGTCAAAGAGCTCGTCAAGAAGACTGGATATCGGCCCGACGGCATGGCTCGGGGTTTGAAGCTGCGCCAGAGCTTCGTGCTCGGAGTACTCGTGCCCGACGTGCTGAACCCACTGTTTGCGGCGATCTTCAGAGGCGTCGAGGACGCCGCCCTCGAGGAGGGCTACACGGTCATCCTCTCCAGCACGGACGGCCACGAGGACCGCGAGCGCGACATCATGCTCACGCTGCAGTCGCGCATGATCGATGGAATGGTCGTCGCCAGCGCCTCGCTGCGTGATTCATCCGTCCGCTGGCTTCGCGAGAACGGCATCCCACACGTTCTGGTGAACCGCTACAGCGACCAGAAGGACTACTTCGTCGGCACCGACGACAGGCTCGGCGCGAGGCTCGCGACCGAGCACCTGCTGGCGCTTGGCCACCGGCGGATCGCCCACCTCGCAGGGTCACCGCGCTACAGCACAGCGGTCAACCGCAGGCGCGGCTACGAGGAGGCGTTGAAGGCCGCGGGCATCGAGGCGGACCCGGCACTCATCGTCGAAACCAGCCTCGTCGCCGGTGGTGGGGTCCTGGCTACACACCGTCTCCTGGAGCTGCGCAAACGCCCGACCGCGGTCGTAGCGGTCAACGATGTGGCGGCGGTCGGCGCGTATGACGCGGCGGAGCAGACGGGCCTCCGCATTCCAGCTGACCTGGCGATCACGGGATACAACGACATCCCACTCGCAGCCCGCCTCCGACCGGGCCTCACGACCATCCACGTGCCGGCCCAAGAATTCGGGCGTGCGGCCGCGCGGATGTTGCTCGAGCAGATGGTCGCCGGTCGCCACGAGCCGAAGCGGGTCGTGCTTCCGCCGGAGTTGATCGTTCGCGGTTCGACCGACCCCGGTCGCACGTAACCGGATAGTGCCCGAGAGCTTTTGACACAATGATGGGCCGCTGCTACGATTTTGCGCAAACGTTTGCTCTGTTGTCCTCCGTCTGGCGGAGGACGAGCTCTCAAGTGGAGGTCCGATGGCGGAGCTCGGTTATGTAGGTCTGGGAACGATGGGCGGGAGGGTCGCCCTGCGCCTGATCAAAGCCGGACATCGGGTACGCGGGTACAACCGAACCCCGAAGCGGGCGAGCTGGCTCGTCGACGAAGGCCTGCAGCTCTGCGCGACGCCGCGCGAGGTCGTTGAGAAATCCGAGATCGTCTTCACGATGGTCACCAACACCGCAGCGCTACAGTCGGTGGTGGAGGGCAAGGATGGCATCCTGGCCGGGCTCAGGCCCGGGAAGGTCTACGTCGACATGTCGACGTGCAGCCCTGATTTTTCGCGCGAGCTTGCGGAGCGAGTTCGGGCCCTCGGCGGCGCGATGCTCGATGTGCCTGTGTCGGGCAGTGTCGTCACGCTCGAAGAGGGCCGCCTTTCATTGATGGCGGGCGGCCGGCGCGATGACTTTGAGCGGGTGCTGCCCGTGCTTAAAGACATCGGACCGACCGTCAACTATGTCGGGTCAAACGGCCAGGCGGTCCTCATGAAGATCGCGATCAACCTTCAGCTTGCGGTGCAGATGGTTGCGTTCTCGGAGGGCGTGCTGCTGGCCGAGCGCGGCGGAATCCCGCGCGACACAGCAGTGGCGGTGATGCTCAACAGCGTGATTGCATCGCCGATGGTCAAGTACCGAGGTCCGTTCGTGCTGGACATGCCCGACGAAGCCTGGTTCGACGTCAACATGATGCAGAAGGACATGCTCCTGGCTCTCGAGCTGGCCAGGAAGAGCAACGTGCCCCTACCCACCAGCGCGGTCGTCAACGAGCTGCTGACCTCGGCGCGGGCACTGGGCCTGGAGAAGCAGGACTTCGCAGTCCTGTTCAACGCGCTGGAGGCGATGGCCGGAGGTCGCGCAGCGTTGAGCTCGGTGATCGAGGAACCGGCGAAACTGCCCCGATGACCTACCCGGTGAGGGTCGGCCTGAAGTACGCGCCGATGGCGACCACTCCCGAGCGGATGCGCGAGGTATGGACCGCTGCCGACCAGGCCGGCTTCGACCACCTCTGGATCATGGATCACTTCATGCCGCTGGTCCGCTCGGCCACCGGGTGGTACCATTTCGCGCCGACCGACTCCGTATTCGAAGCCTGGACCACTTTGGCGGCGATGGCGGAGGTCGCGAAGCGGATCCGGATCGGCGTCAACGTCACCGGCAACCTTTACAGGTACCCGGCCGTGCTGGCCAAAACGGCGGCGACAGTCGACCGCTTTTCCGGCGGCCGGCTCGAGTTCGGCATCGGAGCCTCGTGGGCCGAGTTTGAGTTCACCTCACTCGGCATTCCCTTTCCGCCGGCCCGCGAGCGGATGGATCGGCTCGCCGAGGCATGCGATGTGCTGAAGCTGCTGTGGACTCGGGACGTCGCGGACTACGACGGCCGCCACTACCAGCTGCGGGGAGCGATTTCGGAGCCGAAGCCGGTGCAGAAGCCGCACCCGCCGATCTGGATTGGCGGCTCCGGGGAGAAGCGACTGCTGCGGATCGCCGCCCAGCACGCTGACGTGTGGAACATCGTCGGCGCGGCTCCCGACGAGGCCTCACGCCTGTCAAAGGTTCTCGACGCGCACTGCGAGGAGATCGGCCGCGATCCCGCCGAGATCCGGCGCTCGATCGGCGTCCCTTTTCGACCCGACGATCCGGACCGCACGCGGCGCGAAGCCGAGGCGCTGGTCGAGCGCGGCTTCACGGAGTTTCTAATCACCGTCAAAGGTGACGACGCCCCCCAGCAGGTGGAGGTCGCCGCCGACCTCCTCTTGTCCCTGCGTCACTAACCAAACCCCTCACCCGTAGGGGGCAATCAGTAAGTCCCATCCTTATCGCCGCTTTGCGCGCAGGGGTGGGGTGGGGGGCCGAGGCCTTAGGTCAGCCGCCCAGAGAACGCTTCATCCAGTCGGCCAGCATCGCGCGCGATTCGAACGCGTGGTTGGTTATTCCGTGATTTCCGTCTTCATACGTGACGAGCTCGACGCCGGCGATGCGGGCACTTCGCTGCGCTTCCGAATAAGGAATGACCCGGTCGAGCTTGCCCGAAATAAGCAGGGTGGGGCACAGCACCCGTTCGATCCCCTCGAGCGTCAGGAGGTCTGCTCTCCGGCGGGCATCCGTGTCGTCTGACGCGCCAGAACGCTGCGTGAACGCCTGGCGCGTGACCAGGGGCAGCTGGTCCCAGATGTCGCCGAACTTGAACGGACCCGAATTTGAGACGATCGCCTTGAGCCGGTTCTCGTGCGCCGCCGCTCGGAGCGCGTAATAGCCGCCGAGGCTGATCCCGTACAGGCCGGCGCGCGACGGGTCCAGGTCGTCCCGTCTCTCAACCCAATCGATGACGGCCGCCACCGGACGCTCGTAGGCCGGCTCGATCGGCAGCTCGTACTCGGCCTCTCCCTGTCCCGGTCCGTCGATGGCAACCGTCGCCATGCCACGGCGGAGGATATGGTCGGCGGTTGCCTGAAGCTCTTCCTTGGTCGAATCGAGACCGGGGACCATCACCACCACGGGCGGCTTCTCGACTCCCGACGGCCTGCGCAGGATGCCGGCCAGCAGATGCCTGCCGTAGGGAATCTCCACCCGTTCAGCCGGAGGCTCGAGGGTGGACATCCCCTTTTGAAAATCGGCGACGGTCCTGTCATGGGCTGCCCGCTGCTCGGCGAGGTCATCCATGAAAACGAACTTCCCGAAGTGCCAGCACATCGCGGCTCGGACCCAGCTCTCGCCGGCCGTCAGCATTTGTCCGCGCGCCTCAGCAGCTTCAGCGAGCTCTTCGTAGTGTCGCGCGGTCACACCCCACTCGGCACACCACTGCTCCCAGCGTTCGATGCGTTGGATCGTCGACTGAAAGGCGCCGAGCTCGATACCGTTGGAGACGAACCGGAGCGCCCAGTGCTTGGTTGCGGATGCGACGCGCTCGTCGTGGACAGTCTCGATGTTCTTCACAGTGATCGCAGGGTGTCGGCCACCCAGTCGGCGACGAATGGGCGCGACTCGTACCAGAGGTTGTTGCAGACGTGAACACCGTCTGGATAGAACTTCAGCAGGTGCGGGCCCTTCACCTCGGCTGCGATGTGCTCCGCCTGCTCGATCGGCGAGGCGGGATCCTTGCCGCCATAGACCTGAAGCACAGGCACGGTCACTAGCTCCGCGACCCCTTCCAGCGTCATCGTGTTCTGGACGGCCAGCGGATCCGGCCCGAGGTAGTGGATCAGGGCCAGTTGGCTGACCGGCCGCTGGCTCGGGTAGCGGTTGGCGGCGGAGTACCAGCTGCTGATCGATACCGCGGCCTTGACCCGCTTGTCGAACGCGGCGCCGCGGATGGCGAACTGGCCCCCGTACGAGATGCCGCCCAGCGCCACGCGGCCAGCGTCTACGTCGGGCCGCTTGAGCAGAGCGTCGAGCACCGCGGAGATGGGGCCCTCGAACTCCCGTCGCAATTTCAAATCGAAGCTCACCAGGCCATGGCCCGGGCCATCGAAACAATACACGGCCACACCGCGCCGGAGGATGTGCGCGCCGTGGTCGTACAGCTCCTCCTTGTTCGAGTCGGCGCCTGGGATGAGCACGATCAGCGGCACGCGACCCGAAGCACCACGCGGGTAGCGGAAGTAGCCGCGCAGCTCGGTGCCCTCGAATGGGACGTTGAGAATCTCCATCGGGTGCTCGGCTATCGGCGCCGCTTTGGCAAAGGCCGCCTCACCCGCCTCCAGCGCGGTCCGGAACTGCCCAGTGTCGTGCGTGAACAGAAAGCTCGCCCAGTGATAAAACAGCCCTGCGGTGATGTAAGCCGCGCCAGCAGTTTCGCTGTGCTTGGCCGCCGCGGCCTGGTCGCCGCGGGCAACGTGTTCGGCCGCGGCCTCCGACCAGACAGAGCACCACTCGGCCCAGTCGGTGATGCGTCCGTGGAGGCGCTCTCGCTCCCACGGCGAGACGTAGTTGGACATCATCCGCCAGCTGAAGGCCTCCCAGGTGTCCTTGACGAAGGTGCTGGTATCTGTCGACGTAACGCTCATTGACGCCTCCCTTGCTTGGTTCCGCCAGGTTTGAAGCAACCAAACCCGAGGTTTTGTTTGACAGGCGGAGAAGCCATTGTTACATTTGCACAAACGTTTGTCCTGGCTTGTGGAGAGGGCAGGGTCGTGGGCAACCGAGAGCCTGGTTGGACCCGGTTCTTTCGCCTTTTGGAGGAGGAAGCGAATGAGAAGCCTTAGGTTCACCAGGGCGCCGCTGGCGCTGATGGTCATGGCCTTTACGGTCGCCTCGTGTGGCCTGGGCAGTTCGTCGGCAACGCCGACGAACAACAAGGACATCATCGTCGGGATCTCAGAACCGCTCACCGGCGATAAGTCCGACATCGGGACCAACAGCGACAACGGTTACAAGGTCTGGGAAAGCGTCGTGAATGCAAATGGTGGGATCAACGGCCGCAAGGTCAAGATCATCCAGTACGACAACAACAGCCTGGCCGACACTGCGGTGAGCCAGTACCAGAAGCTGGTGACCGTGGACAACGCCGATGTGCTGCTCGGACCCGTGAGCAGCGCGCTCGTCATCCCGACCGAGGCGGTCGCCGCCCAGTACAACAAGATCTTCGTCGAGGGCACCGGCGGATCTCCGCAGGTCTTCGCCCGCAACTTCAAAAACGTGTTCTTCGTGCAGCCGGCCACGGTCGAGCACCAGGCCGATCCTCTCGTCAACTGGATCAAGTCGCTGCCGGCGGACCAGCGGCCAACGGTGGCCGGATACCCGACCAATGACGACCCGTTCGCTCAAGCCGTCGTCGACACGGTGCAGGCGGGTTTCGAGGCGATGGGCATCAAAACCGGTTACAAGCAGACCTACCCGCCGACGCAAACCGACTTCACCGCGATCGGCACGCAGATGAAGGCGGCGAAGGTTGACATCCTGGTCCAGGGGTCGGTCGCCGACCAGGACGCAGCAGGGGCGGTGAAGGGTTATTCGCAGGTTGGCTTCCAGCCCAAGGTGTCGTACTTCGCCAGCGGTCCGGACAGCGCAAGCACGTGGCTGCAGCTCCTGGCAGGCAAGGCTGAGGGCACGATTACGTCCCTGGACTGGCTGCAGGAGTCGACCGTCCCCGGCAACAAGGAGTTCGTCGACGGATATCTCAAGCTCTTCCCGAACAAGGACAACGTCGTTCCCGCGGAGGCCGCCGAAGCCTACGCGGCGGGAGAGGTGCTAGCGGCCGCGATCAAGGCAACCGGCGGCGTCGACAACGCCAAGCTGATCTCCTGGCTGCACGCCAACAAGGTGCAGTCGATCGAAGGCAACTTCGGCTGGGACGCGGCGGGCCGCCCCCAGGGTGGAAGCTTCGACTTGATCCAGTGGCAGCAGAACCACCTCAACATCGTGTGGCCGTCGAACGTCGCGACCAATGGCGGCAAGCCGACCATCCCCAAGCCTACTTGGTAGGTACGGAAATCCCAGAGGGGCGGCCTGACGTGGTCGCCCCTCAGTCCAACCTGGGCTGACCCATGCTGCTGCTCCAGGGGTTGGTCCTCGGCATTCTCGTCGGCGGGATGTACGCCCTGATGGCGAGCGGCCTGACGCTGATCTTCGGCGTGATGCGGTTGATCAACATCGCGCACGCGGCGGTCATCATCTTCGCGTCCTACCTCTCCTGGCAGCTCGTGCTTTCGCTCGGCATCGATCCGCTCATCTCGATCGTGATCCTCGTGGTCGTGTTCTTCATCGGCGGGGCGCTGCTGCAGAAGTACGTCCTGAGCGCGCTGATCGACAAGGACCTGTCGCTCGCCTTGCTGGCGACGCTCGGTGTGGCCAACGTGTTGGAGGGGATGGAGGGAGCTCTATGGACGTCGTCTTTTCACTCCATCAACACGCCTTACGCGGAGAACACCTATCAATTCGGTGAGATCTTCGTCCCAGAGATCAGGATCATCACCTTCGCCGCCTCCGTGATCCTCCTGGGCGGCCTCTACGTGCTGCTCAATCACTCCAACCTGGGGAGGGCCATCCGGGCGACGACTCAGAACCGAGGGGTTGCTCAGCTCGTCGGCGTGAACGTCAACCGGATCACGATGATCGCCTTCGGCATCGGGATCGCGGTCGCCGCCGCGGCCGGCCCGCTGATGGGGATGTACTACCCCTTCTACCCGAACTCCCACTGGGGCTGGATCGGAAAGCTGATGGCGATCGTCGTGCTCGGCGGCCTGGGCAGCTTCCGCGGCACGCTGCTGGCCGCCCTGGTCCTCGGCATCGCCGAGCAGGTGGCAATCCTCTACATTCCCGCGAACTGGGCGGCGATGGTCTTCTTCGTCTTCCTCTTCGCGGTCCTGATCGTCAGGCCACAGGGCTTTTTCGGCCACGTCGCGAGGGAGAGCCTTTGAGCGCTCGGCGGGTCCTTGCCATCGCCTGGCCGGTGCTGCCGCTCGTGATCCTCGTCGCGCTGCCGTTTAACGGGCTGAACGGCTATTTGCTCGCCCTCCTCTACTACACCTTTACGTACGCGGCTATGTCGGTGGGCTGGAACATCATCGGCGGTTACACGGGCTACATCTCGCTCGCCAACCTGGGCTTTTTCGGCCTCGGATCCTACGTCGCGGGACTCATGCTCACGCATCTTGGCTGGCCGATCCTGCTTACGTCGCCGCTGGTCGGCATCATCTGCGCACTTGTTGCAGCTGCTATCGGCTGGGTGGCGCTGCGCACTCGCGGACCGTCATTCGTCATCGTCACGTTGGCCTTCACATTCATCGTCCAGTTCCTGGCTCTGAACCTGAAGGGCATCACCGGTGGCAGCGCAGGCCTATACCTGCCGCTATTGACCATGGATCCGCTCCTGCTAGGCGACCTCTTCTACTACTACATGCTGGGCGTGTTGGTGCTGGCGATCGCGGTCGCGATCGGCATCCGCCGCTCGCGCTTCGGTCTCGGCTTGATCGCGATTCGGGAAGACGAAGGGAAGGCGGAGGGATCCGGCGTCAACACATCGCTCTTCAAGATCGTCGCCTTCATGATCAGCGCCTGGTTCGCCGCCGTCGCCGGGGCCATCCACGCGCAGTACCTGAACTACGTCGACCCCGACCTTGCGTTCGAGCTGATCATCATGCTCTACATGATCGTGATGACCCTGCTCGGCAGCAGGGGTACAGTCTGGGGCCCGGTTCTGGGCGCCTTCCTACTCTTTCCGCTCCAGGAATCCCTGGTCTACTGGGTGCCGCCCGCGATTGCCGGCGAGGTCCATCTAGCGTTGCTCGGCGTGGTGCTGGTGCTGGTTGCGCGGTTCATGCCCAACGGACTCCTCGTCACGGTGCAGAACCTGATCGGACGCCCGCCCCCGCCGCGGTGGGAGCCGGTGCCGGTCGTGGCGGGCGAGCCGACGCCGGCGCGCGCGGGGCGTGATGAGTAGCAACCAGCTGCTCGAGGGACTCATCCCGATCGCCGAGGGGGCCAGCCGGTCGCTTCACGTGCGTGATGTCGACAAGTCGTTCGGCGGCGTGCGCGCCCTCCAGAGCTGCACCTTCGACGTCTCGGCACGGAAGATCACGGCGCTGATCGGTCCCAACGGCTCAGGCAAGACCACCGCGTTCAACTGCATCTCGGGCTTCTACGTACCGGACCGGGGGGCCGTCATGCTCGGCGATCGCAAGATCAGCGGCTGGAGCCCCAGCCGCATCGTCCACCAACGGGTGGCCCGCACATTCCAGATCACGCGCGTGTTCAAGCGTATGTCGGTGCTCGAGAACATGGTGGTACCGGTCCGGCGGACTGGACTCAAGGCGATGTTCTGGGACGGCATCCAGGGCCACGAGCGCGCTCGGGCCGAGCGACTCCTCGAGTTCGTCGGTCTGTCGCACTTCATCGACTCCGAAGCCGGCCATCTCTCGTTCGGCCAGCAAAAGCTTCTTGAGCTGGCGGCGGCCCTGATGGCCGAGCCGGAGATCATGCTGCTCGACGAGCCATCCGGTGGGCTCAACCCGATCATGATCGACCGGCTGGCGGGTTATATCCGCGAGCTCAATCAGCTTGGGGTCACATTCCTGATCGTTGAGCACAACATGGGCTTTGTGATGCGCCTGGCCGACGACGTCGTGGTGCTCCACCAAGGCTCGGTCATCTCGCATGGTCGCCCGGCGGAGGTCCGCGCCGACCCTGCCGTGCTGGAGGCCTACCTGGGGAATTGAGCGCGCTGCTCGAGGTCGAGGACGTGTATGCCGGGTATGGCCCCGGAGGGGACATCCTTCAGGGGGTCGACCTCCAGGTGGGGAAGGGCGACTACGTGTGCATCATCGGGCCCAACGGAGCCGGCAAGTCGACACTGATGAGAGTTATCACGGGCGTGCTTTCACCGCGCAAGGGACGGGTTCTCTTCGAGGGCCGCGACATCGGCAGCCGGCGTCCGGACCTGGTGTTCCGCGACGGCATCGTCACCGTCCCGCAGGGACGCAACACCTTTCCGGACATGACGGTCTGGGAGAACATGCTGATGGGCGCTTACTCGATTCGCGACCGCAAGCTCGTGAAGGAGCGCATCGATCGGGTCGTCGAGCTGCTTCCCGTCGTGGGGGAGAAGCGCCACCAGCGTGCAGGTCTTCTTAGCGGGGGCCAGCAGAAGCAGGTCGAGATCGGCCGCGCCATGCTGGTCGATCCCAAACTGTTAATTCTCGACGAGCCGACGATGGGCCTCGAGCCCCGGATCGCCAGGATTGTCCTGGAACGCGTGGATCGCTTGCGCGAGGCTGGGACCACCATCCTCATGGTCGAACAGAACGCCCGTCTCGGCCTCGCTCACGCCGAGGACGGCTGCGTGATGGAGCTCGGGCGCATCAAGCTGCGCGGGCGCGGGTTGAAGATGCTCGAGGACCCCGAGGTCAGCCGGCTCTACCTGGGCGAAGAAGCCGGAGCCGACACTCTCAGTCACAACGGAAGCAAGGGGAGCTGAACGGATGACCGAGAAGGCAGATATCGTCGTTGCGGGCGCCGGACACAACAGCCTCATCACCGCTGCCTACCTGGCGAAGGCCGGTTACTCGGTGATCGTGCTAGACGCGCGGCCCATTCCTGGTGGCGGCGCGTCGACGGAGGAACCCCTGCTGCCCGGCTATCTGATCGACACCTGCTCGACAGGTCACACCCTGATCCGCGTCAACCCGCTCCTGACCAAAGACGAGCTCGGGCTGCACAGCAAGTACGGCTTGACCTATGTCGAGCCCGATCCTGTTGCGCACGTCGCTTTTCCCGACGGTGAGTACTTCACACACTGGCTCGACTTCGATCGGACGTGCGAGGAAATCGCCAGGTTCTCCAAACACGATGCCGAGGCCTATCGCCGGATGATGGGCGAGTACGACCAGGTGAAGGGTGCCTACAGCGCGGCGCGTTTCACTCCTCCTGGAATTGGCC
Organism: Candidatus Dormiibacterota bacterium; assembly: GCA_035937155.1. Classification (GTDB taxonomy): domain Bacteria; phylum Chloroflexota; class Dormibacteria; order Dormibacterales; family Dormibacteraceae; genus Palsa-870. The sequence goes on from DASYVJ010000099.1 coordinate 63,295, forward strand.
CGTCACTCCACGAGAGGCTGTTGCAGACGCCGCACGGTCAGAAATGGATGCGGATCGAGGCGATGAGCTCCTGGGACGTGATCCGCCACTCGTTCGAGGACCGCCACATCCAGGCCTACATGCTGTGGCAGGCTTTCATGACCGTCCAGGCTGTGGACGCGCTCGGCTCTGGCGAGCTCGCGTACTCGATCATCTATGGTCGCCAGCAGCGCAGCTGGAGCGTCCCGGTGGGGGGTTCCGGCAAGCTCACGGACGGCCTCACCGCATTCCTGGAGGAACACGGTGCGCGCATCCTGTGCGACCGCAAGGTGGCGAAGCTCGTGCTCGAGAACGGCCGCTGCGCCGGCGTCGAGACCGAAGACGGCGAGCGATATCTCGCCTCGAAGGCGGTTGTGTCGACCATCCACGTCAAGCATCTGATCGACATGGCGCCCCATGACGCGTGGCCGGAAGACTTCCACTATGGGGTGGAGACGTATGACATCGGCATCACCAACATGGGCGTGTACATCGCGTCCACGGAACCGCCCGAGTTCGCGACCCGAGGAGGGACGCAGTCCGCGGTGTCGGCCGGGATGGTGGGCTGGCCCGAGGATATGGTTCGGATCGGGAGAGACATAAAGGACGGCAAGTTCATCACCGGCGTGCCCTGGCTTCTCGTCGCGACCCCGACCCTGGTGGATCCCTCGCGCGCGCCCCACGGCCATCACACGGTGAAGCTGCTGAGCCCGCAGTCATGGCAGCTCCCTCCCGGGGAGAATGACTGGGACACGCTGAAGGAGAAGCATGCCGACTACCAGGTCGAGCAGCTGCGCAGATTCGCGCCCAACTTCACCGACGACAAGATCATCGCCCGGCTGGTCCATTCGCCCGACGATTTCGAGCGCGCGAACCCACACATGATCCACGGGACCTTCCATGGCGGTGACCGCGGTCTCTCGCAGAGCGGGGCGCTGCGGCCAGTGCCCGGCTGGAGTCAGTACCGGATGCCGATTCCCGGCCTCTACCAGACGGGCGGCACGACGCATCCGGGCGGTTCGATCACTGGGGCTCCTGGCAGGAACGCGGCGATTGTCATGCTCCAGGACCTCGGTACGAGCCTGGAACAGGTGCTGGAGGCGCCCGCCGCAAGCGTTCGCTGACCATCACCAAGGCGGCGCGATTAGCCGGTATCGGATCGAAAAAGACGATAGCCGGCGGAATTCGCGCCTAACGGTAAAATCGGCCGGCGCGTCAGGAAACCGACTGGCCCTGCTCTCGTACGACAGTGGACCGTTCGTCTTGACGAACCGACGGGATCCCGAGGGCCGCAGCCTTCGCGATCTCAGCCGCCAGGCGCAAATGTTGGATCGCTGCGTGTAGGTCCCCACGATCCTCGAGCACCTGTGCGTAGGCCATGTGGCCGTCGCGAAGGCGATTTGGCATCTCGAGCCCGTCGAGGATGCGGATCGCCTCAAGAAAGTGATCGTCCGCCGATCGGCGGTCGCCAACCTCCTCATCCAGCCGACCAAGAAGAACCCGAGCCTCTGTGAGAACGATTCGCTCGCCGAAAGCCTCGCCGGCTTCCAGGGCTTCATTCAGATAGCGACGGGCCTCGTCGAGTCGACCCTTCTTCCAACAGACCTCGCCGAGATTGGCCAGGATGAATCCGCGACCCCGGCGATTCATGCTCAGCTCCTCGGCCCCGGCCAGAGCGGTCAGGAAATGTCGCTCGGCCAAGTCGATCTGGCCCTCTTGCAGAAGCAAATTGCCGAGATCATTTTCGACGCGGTACACGGCACTCAGATCCGATTCGATCGAGTAAAGCGCCAGCGCCTTGTCGAAATGCTGCCGTGCTGTCGCCGGCTCTCGCAACTGCTGATAGGTTGTGCCCAGCCCGTGGTGCATCTTGGCCAGCTGAAGCAGGTCTTTGACCGCGCTGGCCGCTTCGACCGCGGCATGGTAATGACTTATCGCCGCCGCCCACGACCGTGCAACGACGAATGCGTTGGCCAGGTGACCGAGGATCCGAGCCTCGAGCTGTTGCGGTCGGGGATCGATTTTCCGACACCGATCAAGGGCCTGGGTTGCCAGGGTGATCACCTTCGGATCTTCCAGCAGTCCCCAGGCGCTTGCTTCCCAGTCGAGCGCGTCGACGGCCATCTGCTCGTCTTCCCGCAGCTCGAACTGCGCTCGCGCCGAGGGGAGATAGAGGAGGGCTTCTTGCGGCTGGACCAGCCTGCAGTAAGCCTGGCCCAGATAAAAGCGCGTGAGAGCCCGATCCTCGTCGCTCCACCGCTTATCCAGCAGCGTGAGGCCGAGCTTAACGACTGCCGCGAAGTCGCGGACGAGGGTCAGCGTCTCGAGCTCGCGAAGCTCCTTGTGCCGTTCGATGTGGTCCGCGTGGGCGTCCGGGTAGAGCAGGAAGTACTCGATGGGTTTGCGAGTCTGGCGGGCGATCACTCGAAGGGTTTCGATCGAGGGCTTGACGCGGCCGTACTCGATCAGATGGATGGCGGTCCGGCTGACCTCGCCGCCTGCGACCTGGGCCAGGCTGAGATTTGCTTCGAGCCTTGCTTGCCGGACGGCGCCTTCGCGGACCGCGACTCCTCTGCGACGTCCCTTATACCGGCTGTCGAGCATGGCGGTAACCATACCGCCACACTCGACAGAGCGGAGACAAACTTAACGAACTGAATTTACGGGGTGGGTCCGATCGAGCCAGCCAGGGCCGGCGCGATCGAGATCGCCAGGGCCACCACCGACAGCACGACCGACAGGATTAGCTTGCGCATAGCGCACCTCCAGAATGGGATGGCGCGAGTGTCCTTTGAGTTGACGAGGGTGTCAACTCAAAGGTTCAAAAGCAATCGTTTGTTTGCGCGTGGTTGCCTGGCTACAAGTCGGAAGGAAGGCTCTTTGTTTACTCGCGTTCCAGGGTGCGGTAGCCGCGGTCTGAGTTCCAGGATTCGACCACCAAGCGATTGCCGGCCTCGTTGAGATGCGTGATGACCGCCTCGTGGATGTCGATCAAGAATCGATGGGCGGGGCTGCCGGAATCGACTTCAAGGGCGATGCCGGCGACCTTTGCCTCACCTCGCCAGCGTGCAGGGTTGTCCGTTGGTGGGTCATTGGTCGCCCCGTGAATCGCGATGCGGGGGTCGCGGCGCAGGTCCAGCGCTTTGATTGCGCCCGGCATCGACCCGATCCACAGCTGACCATCGGCGAACTCGACCTCGGTGCCACTGATTCGCGGCGAGCCGTCACGGCGCACGGTGGCCATCGTGAGGTGCTTGCGTGAGGCCATGAGCGAACGCACTCGCGACGCGAACTCGGGCTCCGCCGCCTCGAACTCAGCCCACGACGCCACGGCGGATGAGGATACCGCCGCACCGACCCTAGGACAGGGTGAGAGGCTCGCCGTTCAGAGTCGCCTTCAGCTCCACCGGAACAGGCGCGCGAAACGTCTGGGCCGCGTGGCATGCGCGCTCCGCATGAGTGATGAGCTGTTTGACCTGCGACTCCGGCGCGGAGCTCTGGACCTTCAAGTCGAAGGTCACTTGCTGAAACGCGCCGGGCGGCCCGCCCAGGTCGTACTTGTCGGCGACGCTGAAGGTGGCACGAACGTCAACCTCAGCCTCTTCAATCGGCACTTCGTAGAGTGGCGAAAACTTCGCCAGCTGGGTGAGCAGTCAAAAGGCCGCGCCGGCGACGATGTACTGGAGCGGAGCTGGGGCCAGGTCGTCACCGCCTCGTTCAGGCGGCTCGTCAGACTCGATCTGGAACCGTCCGACGCGCCCGACCATGTGCATGTCCTTGTCGATGTGCGCGACGGCCCGCTGTGTGAGCACTGGAACCTTGTGCGTGTTCTCGCGCGACGCGTCGTACGCCCTCTTCATCCGATCGAGATCGACCCTGGTTACCTTCTTGTCCAATCTGATCCTCCTTCTGGCCTAGATCGATGCTAGGGAACCACATCACCACTGGTGGTGTACACGTGGCATGGTGAGGAACGCCGCGTGTGTTGCATTCGCCTAGATGCTGGCGGTTGCCTGTGGCTCGCCGTCACAGTCGTCGCATGCAACGACGTCGCCCGCTGCTCCAACCGGTGGCTTCCTTGGCAGCCTGGGCACACCTGGATGTACCCCGGCCGCCACCTTTAGCCAGAACGGCAGGGTGGAGACAGGGATGAACTCGAGTCGAGGCAGCCTGTGGGCACTCTTCTTCAGCCCGGTGCCGCCTACGGCCGGCAAGGACGTCAAGGTCGTGTGGAGGATGACCGGCTCGGGCAGCTTTGTTTTCCGGGTCTCGGACGCCACAGAGAAACCGCTTCCTCTGCTGTGGGGACCGGAAGCCCACGGAGGGTCCACCTGGGTTCGTCCCGGGGACGAGGTTGGGACCGGGTTCAACTTTCCGCACGCGGGTTGCTGGGACATTCACATCGACCGATCCACCGCCTCAGGGGACCTCTGGCTTGAGGTGGTCTAGCCGGCAGGAGGGCGCTGATCCGCTAGGCCATTGGACCGCCGACGAAGTGGAGCACCTCCGGCCGGGCGATTATCGCCAGGCCCAATACCACGCAAGCGGCGCCGGAGACGCGCGAGAGCATGACGCCCTGGCGCCAGTTCTTCTCGAGGAAGAAGAGCACCGCGAATACGGCCATCCAGGCCAGGTTCATCAGCCCGACGACGGCGAGCACCGCCATGATCGCCCAGCAGCACCCGAGGCAGTAGAGGCCGTGTGAGACGCCCGCTCGTGCGGCCGCCGATCTACCGCCGCCGAAATCGTGCGTGAGGATGAAACCAAGCGGCGACCGGCACGAGCGCAGGCACGCCTCTTTCAGCGGCGTGAATTGATAAACGCCGGCGAGAACTACAACGGCTCCGCCGAGGCGCGGAAGCCACGCGTTGATCGGAGCCGCGACCGATGAGCCAAGAAGCTGGATCATGCCGAGCGGGATCAGGCCCGCTGCGCCCCAGACCACCAGGAAGCCGACGACGAAGGCAACCGTTGGCAGCGTTCCCTCGCCGCGAGCCCGAACGATGCGGGCATGGGTCAGCACCATCGGTGTGATGCTCGGGAACATCATCGCCACCATCATCACCACCCAGACGACGAGAAAAAGCCCTGCGCCCAGCATCGCCATGCCGCCCATGCCCGTCATGGATGCGGACTGCTGTGCGGTCAGCAGCCACGCGGCGGCGGCGCACGCGATCAGCGCGGCGATGATCGCCGTCGCGACTGGCCGAGGAAGAGCGTCCGCGCGAGCGGTTGCTGGCACGTTCACGAGTCGAGTTCCGGGCTCAGCCTGCCCAGTTGAAGGGCGCGGAGAAAGCGCTCTTCCCCGCGTTCTTGAATTCCATGCCAAACGCTTTGATCTTCGACGCGGTCGGGCGCGCGATCGTCAGCGTCGAGCTCGAGGGGTGGAAAACACCAGTCAGCTTGGTGGTCTCACCACCCTCCTGCGCGGCGTAATCCTCGACTTCGATCGCGACATCGTCGCCGATCGTGATGCTGTGGCGGTTGCCCTTGTCCGAGTATTCGATCGGCAATCGCTCAACACCGAGCAGCTCGCCGATCAGCGGTGCGATGTTTGCCATCGGGCCGCCTACCTGGCCGGCAAACACTCCCGTGAGCTTGTCTGCCTGCTCCTTGGAAGCCTTGTCATCGATGATCAGGCCGACCCGCCAGCCGCCGTCCAACATTTTCTTCGGAGAGTCGGCCACGATCGAAACGCTCCGTCCGCTGACGTCAACTCCATCGACCTCGCCACGGCTCACGTGGTAGTTGAGAATCACCTGGCAGCGGTCGCCGGTCGCCGGTAAGGCGAAGCTGGTCACCGAGCATGGGCAGACCCAGTCGCAGTTGCAGTTTTCGAAGTAGGTACCCTCGAGCTTCCACGCCATTGCAGCCCCCCTCCCACTGTGCCGTTCCTGAACCTGTAGAGACTAGGCGTCCGGAGCTCGGATCGTCAAGGTAGTTCTAGCTGACGGGCGATGTCGCCAGGACCTTGACGCACCCGTACATCGTCTCGAGGTGCGGGACGGGAACGCCGAGGCGCCCCGCAAGCTCGACCACCGAGCCGACGATCGCGTCGATCTCCATGGGCCGGCCCGATTCGAGGTCCTGGAGCATCGACGTCTTGTGATCGCCGACTCGGGCCGCGCCCCGGATGCGCTGATCGATCGAGATAGGCATCTCAATGCCTAGCCGTTGTGCGACCGCATCCACCTCTTCCATTGCAGCTCGCACGATCGGAGCCAGCTCGGATGATTCAGCCATCGTGCCAAGGCTTGCCCGCGTGAGCACGCTAATTGGATTGAAGACCGCGTTGCCCATCAGTTTCACCCAGAGCTCCTGCCGGATCCTCGATTGGACCGGCGCCTTCAGGCCCGCGCTGACGAGCAAGCTCGAGAGCGCAAGGATGCGTGCTGTCTGCTTGCCGTCCAGCTCTCCGAGAGAGAACTTCTCTCCCTCAACATGGCGGACGACGCCCGGCCCGACCACGCTGGTCGCCGGATACACGATGCATGCGACTACTCGCTCAGGGTTGATCGTGCGGGCGACCAACCCGCCAGGGTCCACAGTCTCGAGATAGGTCCCTTCCAGCTCACCGCCGTGGCGCTGGAAGTACCACCAGGGGATTCCGTTCTGGGCGCTGACCACGGCGGTGTTGGCATCCAGGTTGGCCGCCAAGCGCTCTGCAATCGCGGGCACGCCGTGGGCTTTCAGCGTGACGAAAACGGCGTCTACGCCACGGAGCGCGCTCAGGTCGTCGGTCGCGTTTACGCGCACGGTCGTCTCACCGTCCGGTTCGATGAGGCGTAAGCCCTTTTCGGTCATGGCCTGGAGATGCGGACCTCGGGCGATGAGGACTACATCAGCTCCGGCCTTCGCGAGCCGAGCTCCGAGGAAGCCCCCGGTGGCGCCGGCCCCAAGGATCCCGACCTTCACTTCTGTGTGAACTGCTCGGCGACGAAGCGACGCTGGATCTTGCCGGTCGGTGTTTTCGGGATCGCGTCGACGAAGTAAAGATGCCTCGGCACCTTGAAGTCCGCCAGCCGCTCCCGGCAAAAGGCCTGCAGCTCTTTCTCAGTAGCCGGTCGGTTGAGCACGACGGCGGCGCCGACTTCCTCGCCCCAGGTGGCGTGCGGAACGCCAAAAGCGACCGCCTCCTTCACCGCGGGATGCTGCTCCAGCACCTCGTCGATCTCGCGGGGCGCGATCTTTTCTCCACCTCGGTTGATCAGCTCTTTGATCCGGCTCAGCAGCCGCAGATAGCCGTCGCCATCGAGCACGCCCAGGTCGCCAGTACGGAACCAACCGCGCGTGAATGAGCTGGCATTCGCCTCCGGATTGTTCTCGTACCCGTCGATCACGTTTGGGCCGCGCACGGCCACCTCGCCGCTGTCACCAACGGGAAGCTCAGCCCCCGCCTCGTCGAGGATTGCTATCCCGACGCCCGTGCCGCGTCCGACGCTGCCCGGCTCCCGACGCTGCGGGGGCAGCGGATTCGATGCCATCTGGTGACTTGCCTCGGTCATACCGTAGGCCTCGAGCACCGGGACACCAAAGCGCTCCTCCATGAGCTCCATCTGAGCCGGCGAAAGAGCTGAGCTGCACGAGCGAACGAAACGCAACCGCTCGGATCCCGGCGGCCGGTTGCTCTGCAGGCGGGAAAGGATCAGCTGGTGTGGCGTCGGCGAGGCGCTGAACCACGTCGGCACCGTCATCTCCAACAACGGACGAAAACCGAGCGGGTTGAACCGACGCGGGACCACCACGGTTCCGCCTGAGCCAAATGCCGCCAGGGCAGAGGCAACCAGACCGTGCACGTGGAACAGCGGCATGATGCAAAGGGAGACGTCGTCGCCGGTCAGCTCGTACGACTCGATGATGTTGCGCGCCGAGGTTGACAGGTTTCGGTGGCGCAGCGGAACGCGCTTGGGACGGCTGGTGGTGCCGCTGGTGTGCAGGACCAGCGCGATGGCTTCGGCGTCAGCCGCATCGATGGAAAGCGTCCGCTGGGGCGCTCCGTGGTTGCTCAGCTGGAGCCGCCCGGCCGCGTCCAGCTCGACCTCGATGACCTTGCCTCCCATGGGCAGCGCCTGGCGCGCCGCTGCGGCCTCGCCGGGGGGAACCAGCAGGAACCTGGCTCCCGTGTCCTCGAGGTAGAACCGAAACTCTTCCTCCTTGTAACCAGGGTTGAGCGGACAGGCGACGCCGATCATGGACGCACCGAGGAACAGGAGGATCGCTTCAGGGCCATTCGGAAAAACCATCGCGACGCGATCGCCTGGGCCGACTCCATAAGAGACGAGAGCAATCGCCACCTGTTCGGTCAGTTCCCGCAACCGGCCGTACGTGATGGTGGGCCCATCAGGGACGATCAACGCGGGGTGGTCGGTGGCGCCCTGGTCCAGCAGGGAGGTGATGTCGGTCATCGCGATAGTTCGATTGTCGAGGATCAGCCTTTCCCGCTGACGAACGCCATCGCCTCCCCGGCCAGCGCGGGCCATTGCCTCTTCGAGCTTGCGGACAGTGCGAACCACTCGCGCATCGGTTTGCCCTTGCCCGCGTCAAAACGCTCGCCGTCACCTGCCTCGACAAGCTCATCGACCCGCTCTCGCGGAAGTTTGAGCACGAGCTTGTCCCTCACCAGCATGCAGAAGATCTTGCCGTCCGCCTTCAGCTGACCGGTCGATCCAAATCCCTTGCCTTCGCCGATTCGCGCCGAAGGCGAGCTGGCGAGGATGGACCTCACCAGAGAGTCATACCGTTGCTCAGGTGTCACGCGGCGCAGTTTAGGTCTGAGGGCGACCAGGTTGGGCCATCCCGACGATGCGCTCGGGCTGCAGGCGCGAGCCTTATGATCGACTTGGGTGGGAGAGGCCAGGGTTACCAGCTCGGCTGCTTTTGTCGAGCGGCTCCAGTCGCCAAGGATGATCTTCCCATTGAGGAGAGAGGCTGATGAGCGAATCTGGATCAGACGGTCACGCCATCGAGACGATGCAGGTCGAGGAACGGCGCTTCGAGCCGTCTCCCGAGTTCCGCGCGCAGGCCAACGCGCAGCCGGACATCTATGACCGCGGCTTCGACGAGTTCTGGACCAAAGAGGCCGAGCGCATCTCCTTCTCCGAACCCTGGAAGCAGCTGTACGAGTGGAAGCCGCCGTACGCCAAGTGGTACATCGGCGGCAAGCTCAACGTTTGCTACAACTGCGTCGACCGGCACGTCGAGGGTGGCCTGAAGGATAAGGTCGCCTACTTCTGGGAGGGAGAGCCGGACGACGACCGCCGCCAGATCACTTTCGGCGACCTCCAACGCGAGGTCGTTCGCGCTGCCAACGGCCTGAAGAAGCTCGGCGTCAAGAAGGGAACCCATGTGGGGATTTACATGAGCATGATTCCGGAGCTGCCGGTTGCCATGCTCGCCTGCACGCGCATCGGGGCGCCGTTCACGGTGGTGTTCGGCGGCTTCAGCGGCGAGTCACTCTCCGGGCGCCTCAACGACATGCAGTGCGAGTTCCTGATCACCCAGGACGAAGGCTGGCGCAGAGGCAACCGAGTGCCGCTGAAGGTCAACGCCGACGCGGCACTCGACTCCGCGCCGACGGTCAGAACGTGCATCGTGGCGAAGAGAACCGGCGGCGACATCAACATGAAGGACGGCCGCGACGTCTGGCTTCACGACATTGTTGAAGGTGTCAGCGACGACCCGGCATCGTGCCCGTGCGAACCGATGGACTCGGAAGACTTGCTCTACCTGCTCTACACGAGCGGCACGACGGCAAAACCCAAGGGCATCATCCACACCACAGCCGGCTACCTGGTCGGAGTGTCGACCACGCACCACTACATCTTCGACGTCAAGCCGGACTCGGTTTACTGGTGTGCGGCCGATATCGGCTGGGTGACGGGACACAGCTACATCGTCTTCGGCCCGCTGGCCAACGGCACCACCGGCATCATCTACGAGGGCACACCCGACCATCCCGACAAGGACCGCTGGTGGAAGATCGTCGAGCGCTACAGGCCCGACATCCTGTACACGGCGCCGACGACCATCCGCACCCACATGAAGTGGGGGCCTGAGTACGCGGCCAGGCACGACTTGAGCTCGCTGCGCCTTCTCGGCACGGTTGGTGAGCCGATCAACCCCGAAGCCTGGATCTGGTATCGCGAGCACATCGGTGGCAACCGCACGCCGGTGGTCGACACGTGGTGGCAGACCGAGACAGGCATGATCCTGATTACCCCGCTGCCCGGCATCACGACCCTCAAGCCCGGCTCGGCGACCAAGGCGTTTCCAACCGTTGACGCCGCCGTCTACAGCGAAGCGGGTAAGGCGGTCCCGCCGGGAGGCGGCGGCTACCTCGTCATTCGCAAGCCGTGGCCGGCGATGCTCCGCGGCGTCTACGGCGACCCGGAGAGATATCAGAAGACTTACTGGGATCGGTGGAAGGACACGTACTTCGTCGGCGATGGGGCCCGGGTTGACGAGGACGGCGACTTCTGGCTGCTTGGCCGGGTCGACGACGTGATGAACGTATCCGGGCATCGGATCTCGACCATCGAGATCGAAAGCGCGTTGGTGAGCCACCCTGCGGTTGCAGAGGCCGCCGTCGCCGGACGTAATGACGCTCAGACCGGCCAGGCGATCGTCGCTTTCGTCACCCTCAAGGGCGGGCGCGAGGGCTCACCTCAGATGCTGCGCGAGCTGCGCGACCACGTGGGCAAGGTAATCGGCAAGTTCGCCGCGCCGGCCAACATCGTGTTCACGCCAGAGCTGCCGAAGACGCGCTCGGGCAAGATCATGCGCCGGCTGCTCCGTGACGTGGCTGAGAACCGGGCCCTGGGCGACACCACGACCCTGGCCGACCCGGCGGTCGTCGAGGAGATCACCCAGAGGGGAAAGGCGGAGGCAGGCAAAGAGGAGGCTTGATTCCGTCCCGGGGCCTCTGATCGGCCCCACCCTGACCTCCCCGCGAAGCGGGGAAGGGACTATTTGCGCTCGACCTCGACTCGAAGCCTGCCCTCCGTGCCCAGCACCTGGACCGAGGTCCCGCTTTTCTCCCGGCGCCAGCGAAGGTCGACGCTCGCCTCGCCGACCCGGAGGCCGCGCAGTGTCACCTGGCGAAGGAAGGCCGGCAGGTGCGGCCGGACGACTCGGAGCAG
>DASYVJ010000100.1:0-2796 GCA_035937155.1 Candidatus Dormiibacterota bacterium
TGTCACTCGACGGGTACATCGCGGGTCCGAACGACGAACTGGGCAACCCCGGCGGCGACCGCTTCGATCGTCTGCATGAGTGGCTCGCCTCCGCGGCCGGGGACCGGCCGTCAGGGCCGGCCGGTGAGTTGTTCGACGAGATGAACGCGACCGGTGCGGTGCTAGTGGGTCGGCGTACCGTGGAGCAGGTCGATCACTACAAAGGTGATCATCACGGTGTCCCGATCTTCGTGTCGTGCCCAGTCACCGGCCGCCTGGCCCGTCCGTAGCGAACTATCCGTTGGTGACATACGTGGCCGATGGGATCGCCAGCGCGATGGCGCAGGCGAAGGCCGCAGCCGGGGACCGGAACGTCCTGGTGCATGGCGGGTACACGGCACAACGGGCGCTCGAGGCCGGTGTGCTGGACGAGCTGCAGATTCACCAGATCCCTGTGCTGTTCGGTGGTGGCCGCCGGCTGTTCGAGGTGCTGCCGTCGCGCGTCGAGCTGGAGATCGTTCGGGTGATCGACACGCCAGAGGCCACACACATCCGCTACCGCGTGCGTCGCTGATATTGCATGACACCGACTGCACCGCTTGTCTTAGTCGAGCTCCGCGAAGGCGTAGGCACAGCGCTCAGGCCCTGTCACCGCGGAGGTAGGTTGTTCGAGTCCACCGCGGCCCAACGCAAACGGAGTCAAACCTCATCGACTTCGGCCGCGGCCATGAACCACTTTTGTTGGTCTAATCTGGACGCCCGCCGGGTCACAGCCGGGTCACACATTCCCGGCACCGAGCGGTCATCAGAGGTAACCAGCGGACATGCGGGCGCCGAGATTTGTATTCAGGAGGAGCATGGCGGGTACGGGAGGATCTGGTCGGACACGCTGCCGAGACGGTTCGGGACCGTGAGGCCCCGGGTTCAAATCCCGGGCCCCCGACCAAAATCTGAATACGAAGATGGCCTCACGGCTGGTGCGCACGGGGGCGCCGGATCACAGCCGTATCACAAATTGCAGCCGGTTTCCATTGAGGAGGTCATCCCAGTTAGCCCCGCGTCGGGATGGTGTCGAATTCTGGATATACAGAAGGGGCGCACGAGTGCCGAGGCGGACGCTCTCCAATCTCTCGGGGGAGTAAGTGCGCCTAACAAAACCGCGGCGGAAGTAGGCGAGAAAGCAGGATGGTTGTGAGCCATGGGATCGAGTCGAAGGAGCGCCTAGGGCGCCACCGGTTTCTCCGAAGGCGGTGAACGCTTCAGAAGAGTTCCTCGGCCAGCGCGACGATGATGCCCGCAGGGCCTCGCATGTAGCAGAGTCTGTACTTGTCCTCGTACTGGGCCACCTCGCCGACGAGTTCGGCGCCGTTGGCGCGCAGGCGAGCGACAGTGTCGTCGACGCTTTCGACTGTAAACATGACGCTCCGGAGGCCCAGCGTGTTCGGCGGTGCGATCGCCGGTTCGATCTCGACCAGTTTTGGATTGCGAAACTTCGTCAGCTCAAGCCGCCCGTGCCCATCTGGGGTCCGCATCATAACGATGTCGACTTGAACACTTTCGAGCCCGTTGACGCGGTCCACCCACGGGCCCTCGACCGGCATCTCGCCTTCGAGCGTCATGCCGAGCGCGGTGAAAAAAGCGATAGCGGCTGCAAGGTCGTCGACGACGACGCTGACGTGGTCCAATCTCTTGATCGTCATGTCCCTAGTATCGCGGCGGCCGTGCGCGGCGGTCCAGGCCGACCGTTCTCGCGAGTTGGACGTGGTTAGCCGAGGAAACGCAGGGAGATGAGGGCGCAGCCAAGCTGCAAGAAGGCCAGATGGATGTCAGCCCGGTGCTCGTAGCGGATCTTCAGGCGCCGGAAGCGGTTGAGCCAGGAGAGCGTCCGTTCGACCACCCAGCGGTAGCGTCCCAGGCGGTTCTTGGGCTCGACACCACAGCGGGCGATGCGGGGGATGATGCGGCGCTTGCGCAGGGCCAGACTGAGGTGACGGTAGTCGTAACCCTTGTCGGCATGGAGCTTGTGCGGTCGGCGACGGGGCCTGCCGCGCGTCTTGGCGCGGATGGGCTCGATGGCGTCGACGGTGGCGAGCATCATCTTCGAATCGTGCACGTTCGCGGCGCTCACCAGGACCGCGAGCGGGATTCCGTGGGCGTCGACCACAAGATGGCGCTTCGTGCCCTGTTTGCCGCGATCCGTTGGGTTCTTGCCCGTTTCTTGGCCCCCCCCGGGGCCGGCACCGCGGCGGAGTCCAGCGCGGCCCGGTCCCAGTCGATGCGATCGGCCTGGGCCAGCTCTTCGAGAAGCACCTGGTGCAGCCTGCGCCAGACGCCCGCTTGGTACCAGTCTCGCAGCCTGCGCCAGCACGTCATCCCGCTCCCACGCGACGGTTTTGTTAGGCGTACTAAGTGCAACGATCGATGAGCTCTATCGCTGGCGCGAAACCCCGATGGCTACCTTCTAGGCTCGTACCGCATCGCCACTGCCCCCGAGCGGAACTCCAGCCGGCTTACGAGCTTCAAGTCGACATGCTTCGATAGCCCCGCGAACAACGTCGGCCCGTGGCCCGCGAGCCTGGGATGCACCACGAACTCGTACTCATCGATCAATCCCAGCTCCGTCAACGCCAGTGGGAGCTTCACACCTCCCACGAGCAGTCCCTTGCCCGACTCCCGCTTGAGTTGCTGAACGGCCTTGCCCAGATCCCCGCGCACGAGTTCCGCGTTCCAATCGACCTGCTCCAGGGTGCTCGACACGACGTACTTCTTTGCCGCGTTGATCGTCTGGGCGAAGGGTTCCATCCAATCAGGTCTCGC
>DASYVJ010000101.1:0-15833 GCA_035937155.1 Candidatus Dormiibacterota bacterium
CCCATGCACTCGACCTCCTCATACGAGAACAGGCCGTCCTTCGAAACCTCGCCCGGCTCCTTGACCCCAATCGCGCCTTGAAGGTGCTCAACGATCTCTTCGGCCCCGCGCAGCGTGCAGCTGAGATTCGTGCACATGTAAAAGCGGTGCTTGCCGATGGGCTCGAGGTGAAACAGCGTGTAAAAGGTCGCGACGCCCTCGACGTATCCGGCATCGAGATTCAATGCGGTCGCCACCTCTGTCATCGCCTCAGGCGTGAGATAGCCAAGCTCCTCCTGCGCGAGGTCGAGCGCGGGCATCACGGCCGAGCGCGGCTGTGGATAGCGCGCAGGCAACGCCTTGATCTCCTCGATCAGGTGCGGCGTAAGCGCGCTCACCTGTCCACGTCCCCGAGCACGGCGTCCGCCGTGCCGATGATCGCGACCATGTCCGCAACCATGTGGTTGAGCGCCATCCGCTCGAGCGCCTGGAGATTGACGAACGAAGCAGACCGAAACTTCACACGACGCGGCTTGTGCGTGCCATCGCTCACGACGTAGCACCCGTTCTCGCCACGGCCTGACTCGACCGCCACATACACGTCGCCGGGCGGCACCGAATAGCCCTCGGTGAACAGCTTGAAGTGATGGATGACCGCCTCCATCGAGGTCTCGAGCTCCTCGCGCGGCGGTGGCAGCATCTTGCGATCGTCCACATTGACCGGCCCGTCGGGCAGCCTGTCCAGCGCCTGGCGCAGGATCTTGACCGCCTCGCGCATCTCCTTGATCCGGACGAGATAGCGGCCGTAGCAGTCGCAGTCGTCCGAGGTTGCGACCTCGAATTCGTAGTTCTCATAGCCCGAGTACGGAACCGCCTTGCGCAGGTCCCATGCGATCCCGGAACCTCGGATCATCGGACCCGTTGCGCCCAGCACCTTGGCGTCTTCAGGCGAGAGCCGGCCGATGCCGATCGTGCGCGAGCGCCAGATCGGGTTCATCGTCAGCAGGTCCTCGTACTCGTCGACGTGTCCGGGCATCGTGCGGATGAACGCATCGAGCATCTCGAGGAACCTCGGCGTCGCGTCCGCAAACACGCCTCCGGGCCGGATGTAAGAGGTGTGCATCCGGAAGCCTGAGATCTCCTCGTTCATGTCGAGGATCGTGTCGCGCTCGCGAAAGCAGTACATGAGCATCGACATCGCGCCGAGCTCGATTCCGCTCGTCCCCATCCACACGAGGTGCGAGGAAAGTCGCGTGAGCTCGGACATGATCACGCGCAGCACCTGCGCCCGCGGCGGCACCTCGACCCCCATCAGCCTTTCCACCGCGAGCGCGTAGGCGAGGTTGTTGATGGGCGGCGACAGGTAGTCGTGGCGGTCGGTGACCACCACGCCCTGCTGCCAGCGCAGGGCTTCCATCTGCTTCTCAATCCCGGTGTGCAGGTACCCGATGACCGGCTTGATGCGCCGGATCTGCTCCCCGTCGAGATCGACGATGAGCCGCAGCACGCCATGCGTCGACGGGTGATGCGGCCCGAAGTTGACGGTGAGGAGCTCGCCGCCGAAGGCGCCCGGCTCGCCGGTCTTCGTGATCGTCACGCCGTCGGTGCTCATGCATCCTCCGGGGCGGTCTGCCACGTCTTGTGCTCTTCCGAGAACTCGACGACCTCGCCGCCGACCGGGTAGTCCCGGCGCAGGGGGTGGCCGACCCAGTCGTCGGGCATCAGGATGCGGGTGAGCTCGGGATGGTCGTTGAACACGACCCCGAAGAGGTCGTAGGTCTCGCGCTCGTCCCAGTTCGCCGGAGGAAAGAGGTCGTGCACCGAGTCGATGTGCGGCGGGTCGCCGTCAACGAACGCGCGCACCCGGATGAGGTCCGTGGTGTCGAGGTTTCGCAGCTGGTACACGAGCTCGTAACGGCCGGGCCATGTTCGCGAGGCGTCGGCAAGATGGTCCACGCATGTGAGGAAGACGAGCAGCCGGTGCCCGCCGTCCTTCAATGACTGCAGCGCGGCCCTGATGTTGCTCGGCTCGACGGTGATCCACGCGTCACCTGCGCTGACACCCCGCTCGAGAATGAGATTTTCTGCCATGAGTGGGGGAGTCCCCCCGTCCCCCTTAATCACTGCCGCGGCAAGATCCCTTGGGCCTTGATCCTTTCCTGGAGGATCATCAGCGCGTTCAGCAGGTCTTCCGGCCGGGGCGGGCAGCCTGGGATGTAGACGTCGACAGGCACGATCTTGTCCACGCCCTGCAGTAGTGCGTAGTTGTTGAACACGCCTCCGGTCGAGGCGCATGCGCCCATCGAGATGACCCACTTCGGTTCAGGCATCTGGTCGTAGACGGTGCGCAGGATCGGTGCCATCTTTTGCGAGACGCGACCCGAGACGATCATCAGGTCGGACTGCCGGGGCGAGGCGCGCATCGCTTCAGAACCGAAGCGAGCGATGTCCACACCGGCCGTCGCTGTGGCGATCATCTCGATGGCGCAGCACGCGAGGCCGAACTGGGCGGGCCACACCGAGTTGCCGCGGCCCCACCCGACCACCTTGCCGAGCGTGGTCGTCAGCACCTGGCTGCCGATCGACTCGACGAGCTCCTCTATTCCCAATCCAGACCTCCCTTGCGCCAGATGTGCGCCAGGGCGATCGCAAGGATCGCCATGAAGACGCCCATCTCGATCAGGCCGAACCACCCGAGCTGGTGCATGAGCACCGCCCACGGGTAAAAGAAGACGGCCTCGATGTCGAAGATGATGAAGAGCATCGCGGTGAGGTAGAAGCGCACGGACATGCGGCGGTGCGCGGGGGTGTCAGGAATGATGCCCGACTCGTATGGGGCGAGCTTGGTCTTGTGGGGCTTGGACGGACCGAGCACGAAGCTCAGAGTGACCAATGCACCGAGTAAGCCAAGGATGATCAGGACGAAGATCAGAACTGGGACGTAGGTCTCGAGCAAGTTTCCGAAGCGGCCTCACACGCACGGGGGCTTTTGGGAACGGGGTTAATTCTACTTGGGCCTTGAGAAAGGACATCGGGAAGGCAGGCCTTCCCGATGGGAAAAGGGAGTGACACGTTGTCCGAGGGAGCATGGTACTGGAGGTGCTGGGTGACGGCCGGAGTGAATCCGGCCTAGAGCTCCACCTCGTCTAATTTCCGTTCAGGAGTCCTTGCGGTGATGTTCGATTTTGGTGCCGCGGGACAGCGTGGCGTGGATGGGGCAGTAGCGGTTGCAGGCGTCGTCCAGCGCGCGCTCGACCAGCTTCTTGTCGTACTCGCCATTCCAGCCGAGGTGAAACGTCACGTCGATCTTGTTGAACGCGCGGGGCCACTCTTTGTCCTGCTCGCCTTCGACCTCGACCTCGAGTGACTTGAGCGGCTGCTTGAACTTCTTCAACAGCAGCACGGCGTTGAGCCCGGTGCAGCCGCCGAGCGCCCCGAGCAGCATCTCGGTTGGGCGCATCGCGGAGTCGTCCCCGAAAATCGGTGGCTCGTCGATGGCTGCGGAGTGGCCGGAGTCGGATTCGATGTCGAACCTGACCTTCTGCCCGGACCATTTCGCGATCGCCTTGGCCACGACGCACGAACCATATATGAATGACAATTTGCCGCTCATGACCGATATCACGGAGCCGGCGTCGCCTCGAGGGTCCCGCCTCACGCCCTGGCGTATCGCTGGAGGAGCTCTGGTCGTCGTCCTCGTGATCGCCTTGATGGTGCTCCTCGTCGAGAACGACGCTTCTGGGCAGGCCCCGGAAACTGACGACTCGATCGGAACGATCCTCAGGCAGGACGGGTACCTCGTCGGCTTCGCGCTCATCTACATCGAGGAGTCGGGGGTGCCCTTGTTCATCCCTGGAGACGCGTTCCTGGTCTATGTGGGCCATCGCCTGCCGCACAACGTGCCGGTTTTCCTGGTGGCGTGGGTGGGCTTCGTCCTCGCCGTCACCTTCGGCTCCACCAACCTATATCTGTTGTCGCGCCGCTACGGCCGCCGGCTGCTCGAACACAGGCTTGCGGGTCTCCTGCACCTGACGCCCGCTCGCCTGGATACAGCGGAGCGGTCGTTTCGCAGGTGGGGTCCCTGGGCGTTGATCTTCGGCCGTCACATCCTGGGGCTGCGAGTTCCGCTCACCGTGGCGGCGGGCGTGCTCAAACTGCCGTACCGGACGTTCGCGATCAGCGTGGCGGTCTCGGCAGCCGCCTGGGCGGGCTTCTTCCTGCTTCTGGGCGCGATCTTCGGCGCCAGCGTGGAGCGATCGATACGAACGCGGCCACTGCTATATGGTGCGGGCGGAGCGGCAATTGTCCTGGTGGTAGTAGTCATCGCGATCGTTCGTTATCGCCTCCGGCCATCCGAAGGACCCGCTCACTAGACTCACGCGCCAGTGAAGTGGCAAACAACCTACCGACAGTCGGAGTCAGCGCCAGCGCGTCGTTTGACTTCCGCGGCTACCGTGGCCGGGGAACCCGGCCACGGGCCACTTCAGTGGCTTCGGTCCGAAATCCGCACCCAGCCACCGCGATTTCGGACCGGGAAAGGTAAGGACTCTTAATCTTTCTGCGATGCCGGATGACGTCCGTTCGAGATTTGCGCCGGTCGCTGCCAACTACACTCGCGCCAGCTTTCACACTTCGACCGAGCGCCTGCAGGAGGTGCTCGACCTTGCGCGGCCCAAACCGGGCGACCTCGCGCTCGACGTCGCGACTGGCACGGGCAACACCGCCTTCGCCCTTGCGCCCTACGTGCGACGCGTGATCGGTCTCGACCTGACGCGCGAGATGCTCGACCAGGCGCGTCGGATTGCGGCGGAGCGAGATATCAAGAACGCCGACTGGGTGGTCGGAGACGCGGCCCATCTTCCGTTCCAGGACGACACGTTCGACCTGTATACGGTCCGCGCGGCGCCGCATCACTTTCCCGACGTTGATGCGTGCCTGCGCGAGGCGTTTCGCGTCCTCAAGCCGGACCGAGACGCGGCGTTCATCGACTGCGCGCCACCCGCGGCCGCGCGTGAAGTGCTGCACGAGGTGGAGGTCCGGCGCGATCCCTCCCACGTCAGATCGCTGACCGTCGACGAATGGGTCGAGCGATTCGAGCGCGCGGGCTTCGATGTCGAGCTCGCGTCCATCCGGGAGCTGGACTGGGACTATGACGAGTGGATGCGCAACATGGCGGTAGCGCCGGCGTTGGCCGAGGAGCTCGCGGGCGTAATCGAGGCCGCGGAGGGGGAGGCGCTCACTCAGCTGCATCCTGAGCGGCGCGAGGGAAAGCTGAGGCACGCGTACTGGCACTGCCTGATCCGCGCTCACAAGAGATGACCCGGCCACTAGAGCAGGGCGAGCTCATCCTGCTCGTTGATAAGGTTGGCCGGCGCCATCGCGTCCGGCTGAAAGCCGGCGAGCGCCACTCGCTTCACTCCGGGGTGATCAACCTCGATGAGCTGATCGGGCGCCCGGAAGGCGTGATCGTCACGACGCAGATGGGCGCGCGCTTGCTGGCGGTGAGGCCGACGTTCGCTGAGCAGGTCACCGGCCGTGTGCGCCAGGCGCAGCCGATCTATCCGAAGGACCTCGGCGCGATCCTGATTGGCGCCGACATCCACCCAGGGGCGAAGGTGCTCGAGGCCGGAACCGGCACGGGCGCGCTGACCCTCGCTGTGCTTCGAGCGATAGGTTCGGAGGGGCACCTGGTGAGCTACGAGCAGAGAGAGGAGTTTCAGGAAGCGGCCAGGAAGACGATCGTCGAGATGCTCGGCAGAGTGCCAGAAAACCTTGATCTGAAGCTGGGCGACGCTTACCTGGGTTTTGACGAACGGGATCTCGACCGTGTGCTGCTCGACCTTCCTGAGCCATGGCAGGCGGTGCCAGGAGCGAAGCTGGCCCTCCGTCCGGGCGGAATCGTCTTTGCCTTCAGCCCGAACGTGAGCCAGGTCCAACGTTTCTTCGACTGCCTGCGAGAGGTCCGCGGCTTCGGAATGCTGGAGGTCTTCGAGCTCCTGCAGCGAGGTTGGACCGTGCGAGGGCGGAGCCTGAGACCATCCCACCGGATGGTTGCCCACAGCGGCTTCCTGTGCTTCGCCCGCCGCCTGGCGGAGGACGAGCTGTTCGAACCTGAAGGCGAGGGTTTCCGCTAGCCCGGAACCTTTTCGGGAGGGGCCTCGTTTTATCTGAGTGAGGCGCCGCGCCCCTCTAATGGTGCTGGTGATCGTCGGAGCATTGGTCCTTGTGATCGGCGCCTCTCTCCTGACCTATCAACACGTTCTCGCCGATGTCTTCAACTCGGGTGAACCCCACTGCGGAGGCGGCTAGGCCCGACGCTCGCCGCCCGGTGACGACTAGCATTTGGTGGCGATGAGCTCCACCAGCGGATCCCGAAAACCCATCCAGGTCACAGTCACCGGCGCCGCGGGCCAGATCGGCTACGCGCTGCTGTTTCGCATCGCCTCCGGCCAGCTCCTGGGTCCTGACCAGCCGATCGTGCTGCGCATGCTCGAGATCGAGCCGGCCATGAAAGCGCTTGAAGGGGTGGCGATGGAGCTCGACGACTGCGCCTTTCCGCTGCTCCACAGCATGGTGCTGACGAGCAACACCGAAGAGGCTTTCGACGGAACGTCGTGGGCGCTGCTGGTCGGCTCGGTCCCGCGCAAGGCGGGGATGGAGCGGGGCGACCTCCTGTCAGTCAACGGCGGCATCTTCGGTCCTCAGGGCAAAGCGATCAACGAGCGCGCTGCCCGCGACGTACGGATCCTGGTCGTCGGCAACCCGTGCAACACCAACTGCTACATCGCTCGCTCGAATGCGCCGGACATCCCGGCCGAACGGTGGTTCGCGATGATGCGCCTAGACGAGAACCGCGCCAAGACGCAGCTCGCGAAGAAGGCTGAAGTGCCTGTTGCTGTCGTCTCGAACATGGCGATCTGGGGCAACCACTCGGCCACTCAGTACCCGGACGCGCGGAACGCGAAGATCGCCGGCATGGGCGCTTTCGATGTGATCAAGGATCACGGCTGGTTGAAGCACGGATTCATCACCACGGTGCAGAACCGGGGCGCGAAGATCATCGAAGCCCGAGGCTTGTCCTCGGCGGCGTCTGCCGCCAACGCCGTGCTCGACTCGGTGCACAGCATCCGCGAGGCGACGCCATGGGGCGACTGGCACTCGCTGGCGGTGATGAGCCACGGTGAGTACGGTGTGCCGGAAGGGCTTCAGTTCGGCTTCCCGGTCCGCTCAGACGGCAACGCGTGGGAGGTCGTCACGGGGTTGGAGCACGACGACGACGCCAAGGAGCGGATCAGGATCACCACCGAGGAGCTCGTCCAGGAGCGGGACCTCGTCAAGGGGCTCGTCCCGAGCTGAAGGCAAAGCTGCTCGAGAGCATCGCCGATGGGCGGGCGCGGGAGGCTGAATTGGAAGCGCTCTGCGTCGATGTGCCGCCCGATCCGTCCAGCCGCTGGTCCGCCAAGGACCACCTGGCCCACCTGTCGTGGTGGCGTGACCGCAACGCAATGATGGTCGAGGCTGTGCGCACGGGCGGCGACCCGCCGCCGCCGGTCGAGGATGACACCCAGAACGCGATCATCTACCAGGCCAACCGCGACCGCTCGGCTGCCGAGATCCGGGCCGATGCCCGCCAGTCCTGGGACCGCATCGCCGCTGCAATCGGGGCCTGTTCCGAAGACGACCTGATGAGGCCGCACCCGCATGTGAAAGACCGGTCACTCCTGGACAGCGGCCCCGCCAACGGGGGCCATCTGGGAACCCACCTTATGTTCTGGTACCTGGAGCAGGGAGACCAGACTTCGGCGGAGGCGGCGATGCGATGGGCGTACGAGCTGGAAACTGCCGCGGCCGAGGACGCCAAGGCTCGCGCGTACGCGTCATACAACTTCGCCTGCTTTTACGGCCGGATCGGCCGCGCCGCCGGCGCTCTACCGCTCCTCCGCGACAGCCTCGAGGGCGCTCCAGAGCTAGTCGACCTGGCGCGAAAGGACACGGATCTGGACTTGATCCGGAGTGATGCGGAGGTGGCGGCCCTGCTGGGCAGCTAGATTCCACAGACCTTCGTTCGTCACTTTTGCGGATGCGCGAGCGTTCAACGGGCGGGATGCGAGCCGCAGCAGCGCGTTTGGCGATTGCGATACTCCTGACGACGGCATGTTCCTCGCCGGCCACGGCGACGCCCTCGGCTTCGAAAGCCATCGCCGCGACAAGCCCGAAAGCGGAAACGCTCGCTTGCCGCCTCCCGGTCACGTGGACAAGTTGGGATCCAGCGACCCGGATATGGGCTGAGACGAAGGCCGGCTTTCTATCTCTTTCCGACCTGTCTCTTGCGCAGGATCCCGGCGGATTGCTTGTTCCGGTCACGGACTCTGTCGCAAGAACACCCGGAAGTCACTCCCTTTCGGGATCGCGAACAGTGCGCTACGACCCCGCGCGGCACAGGTGGTTGCCGGGTGGCATCGCGTCTCCCGACAACTCTTCCTATGCCTACGGCGATGATCAGCTTCGGGTCCATGTCGTTGACATCGACAGTGGTGCGGACCGCGTCGTCACCGGGCCCGGATCTTGGGGTCCAGTTGGCTGGCTTACCAGCGGGCTTTACGTGGCCCATCTCGACAAGAGTGAGTCCGCCATGGCAGGAACGACGTACTCGTCGGTTGGTCTTTGGCTGGTTGACCCGAGCAGTGGATCATCGCGACAGATCAACTCGCAAAACATGTATTGGGAGGTCAGCTCTCTGGGAGCATGGGGACTGGACCGGCCGGCTGGAGATCCTCTGGGGCAAGGTCCCAACCGGCTGCTGAGGTTGGATCTGGCGTCTGGGAAGGTCGACGAGTGGTATCACTGGCCGGACATGAACGCGGTCCACATCCTGACGTTTGACCCAGCAGGCTTGCCCATCGCGCAGGCTGAACCTGGCCAGACCACCTCGGCGTGGCTGGTGAAGGCACCGAAGACGATCGTCACCCTCCTTGACCGCGCGGCCGAGGACCGTCCTTCGCCGCCCACAGCAGCAGATTCTCATGGCGTGTGGTTCAGCGGATTCGGATGGCATGAGCCATACAGCGGCCCGATCTGGCTCTACACGCCGCAAACGGGGTTGAGGATCGTTGCAAGTAAGCCTCCGCTCACGTTGACCGTAGCGGGCCCTTGCTCCTAATGTCGCGGCCGAGAGTCAGGCCGCCCACCCCCCCGGCCCGCGCGCGCGTCGCATCACGACCCGATCAGGTGGAAGGAATCGGAACTCTCGACCCGACTTGATGACCTGCCATCCACCTTCATGCACCAGCCGATGGTGGTAGTAGCAGAGCAACACGAGGTTGGGCAGATTGCCCGGTCCACCTCGCGCCCAATGAATGATGTGATGCGGGTTCGTCCAGTCGACCTGGCGGTCGCAGCAGGGAAACCGGCAGCCCTTGTCTCTAACTCGCAGGGCGCGCAGCGTGGGCGCTGAGACAGTTCGCGTTGCCCGGCCGACGTCGATCACCATCGAGTCAGCCAGCAGGACGCGCGACATGGTGCAGTCGCAAGCCATGCGCTCCAGTGTCCGATTCGAGATGGGCAGTGAGAGCTCGAGGTCGGCCGGCGGAGCGCCGAGCTCGTTCTTCAAGCCTTCCAGAGTCGTCGTCAGGTTGATGTGCGGCCGCACGCTGTGGCGGCGAGGCAGCGTGCCCTTGTCCATCGCGTGGTTCACCAACTCACCGGTCGCGTCAGCCATGCGCTGCTTGTGGGAACGCTCGTCCTCAGGCCCAAGGCGCTTGGCGAATGATTCGGCCGCCGTCTTGAGCGCGGAACCGCTGATCGGGTCGAGCAAGCCGTCGACCTTGTACATGCCATCCGGCAGCTGGCTGATGTGCATCCGGCGTCGGGTGAAGTTCTCCTCTGCCTCGTCGAAGCAGCCGTCCGGATCTGCGACATGCCGAGCGAAGTTGCAGATCTGACGCAGTTCGAAGACCGAGTACTGGCGCGCAAAGCCCAGCATCTCGTCCTCGTCGAAGAGCCTTCGCTTCTCGGCAAGGACGTCGCGCAGGTGGCAGAGGATGGAGACCGACTGATAGCCAACTTCGCCGGCAGCCAGTGCTGCGGCCACCTTGGGCAGCGCCTCCAGCTGCTCACCGACACAGATCCGGTCGGCGGCAGAGGTGACCGACATGCCGCAAGTCCGGGCGATCCAGGAGGCGGCGCTGATGTTGCCGCCGACCAGATGAGCTCCAGACCTCTGCTTGTCGCGAGCTACGGACGAGAAGTCGCCATCGAGTGAATCGATGACCGCGCGGTACTCGTTCAGATCGACGTCGCGCTGCTCTCGACCGAGGAATTTGCGAGCTGCCGCCTGGAACTCAGAGAGAGGCGTGCCCCCTTCCCCCAACATGATCCCATGGTACCAAACAGATGTTCGGAGGTCAATACGTTAACACCACAAAGGCTGAGGAAATTACTGCTCTCGCCGCCCTCACCCTGACCCTCTCCCGCTGTCGCGGGAGAGGGGACTTCCCCATCCTTGAATGCCACCCAGCCCACCACAACTCCCTCTTCCCAGCCCGTCTTTCCTCGCCGCCCTCACCCTGACCCTCTCCCGCTGCGCGGGAGAGGGGACTTCCAGCCCCATCCTTGAATGCCACCCAGCCCCACAACTCCCTCTTCCCAGTCCGTCCTTCCCCGCCGCCCTCACTCCCAACCCCATCCTGAACACCACCCCAGCCCACCCCAACTCCCTCTTCCCAGTCCTTTTCCCGCTCTCTCTCTAATCTGAGGAAGTGAGCGTCACGCTCGACCGGCACAGCTTCCCCTTCACCGCCATCGTCGGCCAGGAGTCGATGAAGCTGGCCCTCATCCTCAACGCGATCGTGCCGACCATCGGCGGCGTCCTCATTCGCGGCGAGAAGGGCACCGGCAAGTCAACCGCCGTCCGCGGCCTCGCCCGTCTCCTCCCCGAGCACGCGGTGGTCGAGGGCTGCCACTTCGGCTGTGACCCCTTCCACCTGGAGGCCCTCTGCGCCGATTGCCGCCTCAGGCTCAAATCCGCCGGCGTCCTGCCCTCCCACCAGCGCCGCATGCGCGTGGTCGAGCTGCCCATCAACTCCTCCGAGGACCGTGTGGTCGGCACCATCGATATCGAAGCCGCCCTGCGCTCCGGGACCAAGCGCTTCGAGCCCGGCGTCCTCGCCGAAGCCAACCGCAACATCCTCTACGTCGACGAGGTGAACCTCCTCGACGATCACATCGTCGACGTGCTGCTCGACGCCGCGGCGATGGGCGTCAACGTGGTCGAGCGCGAGGGCGTCTCGTTCGCGCACCCATCGCGCTTCATCCTCGTCGGCACGATGAACCCCGAAGAGGGCGAGCTCCGGCCGCAGCTGCTCGACCGCTTCGGCCTGTGCGTCGACGTCGAGGGCATCCGCGACCCCGACGAGCGAGTGCTGATTGCCGAGCGCGACGCCGCCTTCAAGCGGGGCGAGCATGAGTTCGTCAACGAGTTCGCCGCCGCCGACACCAACCTCGCGCGCGCCCTGGCTGAGGCGATCGCTGCGGTAAAGGGCGTTCGCGTCTCACCCGGTCACGCCCGCCTCATCTCGGCGATCTGCGTCGAGGCGGGGGTCCTGGGACACCGCGCCGACGTCGTCACCGACCACGCCTCGCGCGCCCTGGCCGCGTACCGCCGGCATGCCTCACCGAGCCGCGACGACATCTATGACGCGGCGACCCTGGCGCTCGCCCATCGAGCACGGCAGCCCATTCGCAGAGACGAGGACGAGACGAGCTCGCCGGACCATGGCGAGGAGCAGGAGGGTTCCAAGCCCGCCGAGTCGGAACCCGGCGATCCACAGGGTTCGGAGAGCGAATCGTCCACGGAGGCCTCGGCCGAGGCGAACGCCAGCGCGACCGACAGCGGCGAGCAGTCGGCCGGCAGCGACCAGGGGATGACGACCGGCGGCTCGAGCGGAACTGAGTCCTCGCCCGACGCGCTCGAGACGTTCAACCTGCGGCGCATCGACCTGCCGCGGCAGCGCCGCGTGCGCAAGCAGGGCGGCAAGCGCTCGGCGAGCCAAACAGCAGATCGCCGTGGCCGCTACGTGCGTGCGGAGCCCAGGGCCAAGGTCAACGACCTCGCCATCGATGCGACCGTGAGAGCGGCCGCGCCGAGGCAGAAGGATCGCGGCCGGCTGGCGGGCGAGCGGTTGAAGCTCGAGCGCGAGGACCTGCGTCAGAAAGTTCGCGAGCGGAAGGTCGGCAACCTCATCGTGTTCGTCGTCGACGCTTCGGCGTCGATGGACGCCGAGCAGCGCATGGCCGCCACAAAGGGAGCCATCCTCTCGCTGCTGCAGGACGCCTACGTGCGACGGGACCGCGTCGCCGTGGTCATCTTCAAGAACCGGACCGCGGAGGTCGTGCTGCGTCCGACCTCCAGCGTGTCGCTGGCGCGGCGCCGCCTCGAGAAGCTGTCAGTCGGCGGCACAACTCCGCTGACCCACGGCTTGATGGCCGGCTACAAGGTCGTGAAGACCGAGCTTCTGCGCGACCCGACCATACGCCCGCTGCTCGTGCTCATCAGCGACGGCCGCGGCAACATCTCGATGTTCAAGGAAGAGCCGCTGGTCGAGGCGCAGAAGGTGGCGGCGCTGATCGACTCGGAGAACATCGATGCGCTGGTCATCGACTCGGCGCGGGACTACAGCCACCTGCCGTCGGTGCAGCACCTCGCGAGGGTCGCGCCGATGTACCAGACCTACGCGATCAACGCGTGCGCGGATCTGGCCGAGCGCATGGGCGCGAGGTATTACGGCCTCTACGACCTGTCACGGGACGAGATCGCCTCTGCGGTGGAGAGAGAACTAGGCAGAAGCGGTCGGTAACATGTCAAGTCCAATGGCAATAGACCGATACTCCTACCCCTTCACAGCGATCGTCGGCCAGGAAGAGATGAAGCTCGCTCTGGTCCTCAACGCGATCAACCCGTCCATCGGCGGCGTGCTGATCCGCGGCGAGAAGGGAACGGGGAAGTCCACCGCGGTGCGCGCCCTGGCGAAGCTGCTGCCGGACCAGCAGGTCGTCGAAGGCTGCCACTTCGGATGCCACCCGGAAGATCCCGAGGATTGGTGTCTCGACTGCCGCGAGCGCGCGCGCGCCGGAGCGCTGCCGGTGACCACGCGCCGCATGCGCGTCGTCGAGCTGCCCATCAACGCATCGGAAGACCGCGTGGTCGGCACGATCGACCTCGAGGCGGCGCTCAAGGAAGGGTCGCGCCGATTCGAGCCGGGAGTGCTCGCTGAGGCCAACCGCAACATCCTCTACGTCGATGAGGTCAACCTGCTGGACGACCACATCGTCGACGTGCTGCTCGACGCCGCCGCGATGGGCATCAACACTGTCGAGCGCGAAGGGGTCTCGGTTTCGCACCCCTCTCGCTTCATCCTCGTCGGGACGATGAACCCAGAGGAAGGCGAGCTGCGGCCGCAGCTGCTCGACCGCTTCGGCCTATGTGTCGACGTGGAAGGCATCCGCGACCTCGACCAGCGTGTGGCGATCGTTGAGAAACGTGCCGTGTGGGAGGACGATCCCAACCTCTTCTATCAGCAGCACGCCGAGTCGGAGCAGAGCGTCCGCTCGCAGATCGCCGAGGCGATCGCGACATTCCCGGAGGTCGAACTGCCTCGCTCGATCCTTCGCCTGATCGCGCAGATCTCGATCGCGCTCGAGGTGGACGGACATCGCTCCGACCTGGTGTGCGCTCGCGCGGCGCAAGCGAAGGCCGCCTACGACAGCGCCGAGCACGTCGCGGTGAACCACGTCGGTGAGGTCGCCGAGATGGTGTTCGCCCATCGGGTGCACTCGGTGCCGTTCGGCAAGGGCGGCCCGAACCTCGGCGAGGTGATCGCCCGCATGATCGGCCAGTCCTGAGCGGTTAGATCCCTACGTAGTCCGCGCTGGAAACCGCCTCTGGCACAGGCAGCCCATCTTCTCTGAGGCCCGCGACGTGCATGGCGAACGCTTTGCGCATGCGTTCCAAGACCTCTGTGCGTGTCTTACCGGTGGCAACGCAGCCAGGAACGTCCGGAAGGTATGCGGCGAAGTTGCTCCTCGCTTTCTCGACGATCACCAGATAACGGCTCATCTCATCAGTCCTAAGCGTGCCTGCTTCAGGATACTTCGAAGGGTCCTCGGCGGAAGTTCGTCAGAGAGGTGACCAGCAATCGTCACGCGGCCCTTCAGCCGCGGGTGCTTGAACTGCCGATGGCTTCCCTCCTGGGCCACCTGAATCCAGCCTTCATCGCGAATTAAGCGAATCACATCTCGAACCTTCAACCCGCGGCACGGTATGGGTGCAGCTGCGGTTTAGGAACCCAGCCTGTAAAGACGAGCTAGAAACTAAAGCACTCCATCAGGTCGCCGATCTCGCTCATCCCATCCCGTGGGGCCGCCGGTGGTCCTGTTTTCTTGCCGCTGGCGGCCTCGTTGTGCGGAGCGCCCGGGGTTGACGTGTCGAACTGGTGGTTCACCGATGCGAGCGTCGGCAGCTTGAACACCGTCTCGATGAACTTGAGGGTCGATGAGTGCTCATACAGCGCCGGCTCCAAATGGCCCGGCCTGGCGAAAGGCGAGATCACCCACGCGGGGACACGAAAGCCGGCTCCGTAAGCGTCGAACTTCGGCGGGGCAACGTGGTCGAAGAAACCGCCCGTCTCGTCGTACGTGAGGATGTAGGCGGCGCTCGCCCAGGCCGACGATTGCTGCAGGGCCGTGATCAGGTCGTGCTGCAGGGCCATGCCGACCGACACGTCCGCCGGCGGGTGCTCGTCAGACCGGTTGGAAAAGCTCGAAACGATGAACGAAACCTGCGGCAGCCGGCCCTGCTTCAAGTCCTGGATGTAGTCACCCATCACAGCAACTGTGCGCGGGTCCTTCGCCCATCGCTTCCAGAAAACGAAAACGTTGTCCGACTCGCCGTCGGTGACGTTGTCGAGGCCGATGTTATAAACCTTCCAGCTCACGCCGGCCGCCTCGAGCAGGTCGAGAATGATCGGATAGTCGAGGACGCCATACCCGTAGACGCCGTTTGTGGTGACGCCACCAGATGTCCCCGCGGCCAGGTAGAAGCGATTGGGATACGTCGGGCCGAGGACTGACGAAAAGTAGTTCACGCACAACGTCGACGTTTTGAAGAGGTCGTAATAGAAAGGAAGCTCGGCGCCTGTGTAGTAACCGAGCGCGCGCGGACCATCGTTCGTGAAGAAGCCGTCCATCTTCCCATCGTGATATTCGGCGTGCATGTCACTCCATCCATGGCGGATGTCGGCGGTCGAAAGACTCGTGATGTGCTGTGGCTTCACTGACCCGCCGTGGCCGTCGGGCTGCGAGTAGCCGGCGGGTACGCCGTAGTTTCCGACGAACGGGGCAAAGCCAAAGTAGTGGTCGAACGATCGGTTCTCGTGCACGGCGACGATGACGTGCTTGATGGGGATGCCGGCCGGTGTCGGCGACAAAGCGGGCGATGGCGAAACCTGCGGGGTGCCGGATCCTCCGCACGCGACGATCGGCCAGGCGGCAGCGGCGAGGCCAAGTGCCCCTGCGGCCTTGAGGAACTCGCGCCGGCCTACCTGCTTCGCCATCGGCACAAATCATGCCCCGCCGCCCTCTCCCTAGCCCTCTCCCGCTTCGCGGGAGAGGGGATTTGCCCTGCAAACCCAGGGCTGAAAACGTGCGACCCGCCCTAGTATTGGCCGCGTGGCGGCGTCCCGGGAACCAGAACTACAACCACAGCGCGCAGCGGAGCTCCTCGGCAGGATCGAGGAAAACGTCCATCGCGTCATCGTTGGCAAGGAACGCGTGGTTCGCCTGGCCGTCACCGGTCTCGT
>DASYVJ010000102.1:0-38998 GCA_035937155.1 Candidatus Dormiibacterota bacterium
AGCAGGGCGGTTGCGGTCGAGGCAACGATGAGGGCGAGCGTGTTGATGAACAGCACGGTCGAGAGGAAGCGATTCGGGTCCGCGCGCAAGCGCTGCAGGATCGCCGCGGACTTGCTCCCCTGCTCCGCGAGGAAGCGCACGCGCAGGCGTCCGACAGAGGTCAACGCCGTCTCGGTGCCGCTGGCGAGCGCGGCGATGACAAAGCACACGAGGAGTACGAAGACCTCGAAAACTTCTTGACCAGTCATGACGAGCGGGCTATCGGAAGAGCTCGCTGACGCTCCGGTTCTCGTGCACCCGGATGATCGCCTCCGCGAGCAGAGGTGCCACCGACAGTACCGTGATCAGCGGACTGAGCTTCTCGGGTCGGATCGGAACCGAATCGGTCACGATGACCTCGTCAACCTGGGCTTTTTTGAGCCGTTCGACGGCGTTCCCCGTGAGGACCGGATGGGTGGCGGCGATGATCACCTTGTGCGCGCCCGAGTCGCGCAGTGACTGGGCAAGCTTGGAAACGGTGCCGCCGGTCGTGATGATGTCTTCGACCACCACGCAGTCGCGACCCTTTACATCGCCTGACACTGCGATCAACTCGACATCCCCCTCGTCCCCTGTTCGCCGCTTGTACCCGAACGCGATGGGAGCCTGGAGCTGGTTAGCAACGAGCTCGGCGCGCCGGCCGCCGCCTGCGTCTGGAGCCACGACCGTGAGGTTGTGGAGATTCCGGGTGAGCAGGTACTCGGAGATGATGTTGTGCGGCGAGAGGTGGTCAGTGGGGACGTCGAAGAAGCCCTCGATGGCTTCGGCGTGGAGATCGAGCAGCAGCAGCCGGTCCGCTCCGGCGAGCGTGATGAAGTTCGCGACCAGCTTGGCCGAAATCGGTTCGCGGGGCTGTGTCTTGCGCTCCTTGCGCGCGTAGCCGTAGTACGGGATGACGGCGGTGACCCTTCCCGCCGACGCTCGGCGCAGCGCGTCGAGGATAATGAACAGCTCCATCAGGTTCTCGTTGACCGGTGGGCAGCTGGGCTGGATCACGAACACGTCGTGTCCGCGCATCGAGTCCTCGATCTTGACGTTGATCTCGCCATCGGGGAACCGCCTTAGTCGCGGATCCGTGAGCGGGATGCCGAGCTGGTCGGAGATGCGGTGCGCCAGCTCGGGGTTCGCGCTGCCCGCGATGAGCTTGAGGGCGCCCCACGGCGAGGCCTCCTCGCCGGTGAACTCGACCGCGGTCTGAAGCCTTCCGATCATTTCGCTTCCGAGGGGGAATCCGAGCTCACGACTTTTCTCCGTACCACCCTAGCTGGAACTCCGACGGCTGTCGCGCCATCAGGCACGTCCTTGGTGACGACCGAACCCGCTCCTGTGCGGGATTCCCTGCCAAGTTTGACGGGAGCGACCAGCATCGTGTCCACGCCGACGAATGCGCCGTCGCCGATCTTGGTCCGGTTCTTGTTGGTCCCGTCGAAGTTGGCGGTGATCGTGCCGGCGCCTACGTTGACGCCCTCACCGACGTCCGCGTCGCCCAGGTAGGACACGTGCGGGACCTTGCTGGCCCGGCCCACCCTCGTGCGGACGAGCTCGGTGAAGCTGCCGACGTGTACGTCGTCGGCGATCTCAGTGCCTGGCCGCAGCTTGGCGAAGGGTCCGCAGTCGGATCGGTTGCCGATCCTCGCGTCCTCTATATGCACGTGCGGGCCGATGCGGCAGTCGGAGCCGATTGCGGTGTGCCCCTTGATGACGGTGAATGGCTCGATGACTGTGTCCTGGCCGATCGTCACGGCGGCGTCGACGAAGGTGGAGTCTGGATCGACGATGGTGACTCCCGCCAGCATGAGCTGGTCGAGGATTCGTTTCTGGATGGTTTTGGCGGCCTGGGCCAGCCTGGTGCGGTCCTTAACGCCCATGGCTTCGCTGGGGTCGTCGAGTTTCACGATCGTCACCGGGCCAATGTGTAGGAAGACGTCGGTCAGGTAGAACTCGCGGGCCATGTTTTCGTCCGTGATCTCTTTAAGGGCGGTGATCAGCTCCGTGCCATCGAAGCAGTAGACGCCCACGTTGAACTCGTGGATGTTTTTCTGCATCTCCTCGGTCGCGTCTTTGCGCTCGACGATGCGGGAGAGCGATCCGTCGGCGGCGCGGATGATGCGGCCGTCGTTGCGGGTGGGGTCCTCGACACTGGCGATCGTGGCGGGAGTGTTTTCGGCGCGATGGGTGTCGACGATCTTTTTGATGGTGACGGCGGTCAGAAGTGGTGAGTCGCCGTTGACCACGAGGACTGCTTTGCCTTTTAGCTCGCTTTGGTCGATCTGCAGCAGGGCGTGGGCAGTACCTTTCGGATCGCGTTGGAACGTCGGCGCGATGCCCCTCTCATCGAGGTGGGCGGCAACCTCGGCGTGATGGGGGTTGACGATGACCTTGATGTCCTTGGCGCCGGCTTCTGTGACCGCGTCGAGGACGTAGTCGAGCATCGGGCGGCCGCAGATCGGGTGGAGGACCTTGGGAATACGTGACCGCATCCTGGTGCCGTGACCGGCGGCGAGTATGACGGCCGTTATCGATTGGCTCAAGATTTGGCCCTTTCGGGTTGAGCGAGATTATACGGGCGGGGTTTGGAGCCCATTTCGAGACCCCTTTCGGGGGGCCCCCCGGGGCCACGCGTAGATGCGACCGGAATGATCCGAATCAGCGTGGGCTCCGTACCTACGTATAACACCGAGCCATAGCGAACTGGTTCGCATGCGAAGTTCCCGGTGGGAGGAAAAGCACATGGATGATCCCCAGTTGGCATTTGGCGGCGCCAGATCACGACGCGGATTCCTTAAGGCAGGGCTTGCGGCTGCCGGCGCCGCGACAGCAGCCGGGCTTACGTTCGGTACCGCATTCGCAGACGATGATGGGCCTGATGGCGGCGACAGCACCCTCGACATCTTCAACGGTGCGTTGACCGCCGAGCAGCTGGCCGTGACCTTCTACTACAACGGTCTGCACGCTTCCGGCGCCAACTTTCCGGGCGTGCTGTCAGCCGACCACATTCATTACTTTCAGGCTGGCCTCTGGGAGGAGCATCGCCACGCCCAGCTCTTTGCCGCGGTCGGCGCTAAGAGTCTGGCGGGCCCGTCGCCAAAATTCTTCTTTCCGGCGGGCACATTTGAAAACGAGGCTGTCTTTCTGGCAGTGCTTGCAGCTCTCGAGGATGCCTTCGTTGCCGCCTACCTCGCCGCGGTCGGCGAGTGGAGTCGCGGCGGCAGCCGGGCCCGCCGCACGGTTCCGACCGGATACACCCCGGGCCAGCTGGCAAAGGTCGCGGGCCAGATCTTGGGCGTCGAGGCCGAGCACCGCACGCTCGGGCGAGACGTCGGCGGCGCTGCGGTGCCCAACAACCGCATTTTCGAGAAGGCCCTCTTCGAGCGAGTCGGAACGCCGACTGACGCCAATGGGACAGCGGTCGGCGCTCTGCTTCCCTTTGTGACGGGAAGCGGCTTCGCTCCTGGTTCACATCCGCTCCCATCTGATGGCGATGTGATGACCACTGCGACGACCTCCACCATCGATCAACTGGAAAACGATTGGCCGGGCGGTCTCGCAAAGCCGTAGGCCTACTCTGGCGGGGGGCGGGGCAATCGTCGACGCCTCGCCCCAGCCGGCCGATCCTGGCATCACGCAGCCGACGGGCAAGGTCTTCGTCAACTGGCTCGCCTTCGCTCCGGACGAGTTCTGGCCGGGCCCCCTGATTCGTCAACCGGCGTGAGTTTTCCAGCGGCGGGGAATACTGTGTTCCTGTGAGCGAGGTACCAGCCGTCAACATCGAGGGAGCCGTCCCGTCGCGACTTCCGGTGCTGCCGCTCAAGTCGACAGTCGTGTTTCCGCGGATCTTCATTCCGCTCTCGGTCGGCCGCAAGCGCTCGCTGCAGCTGCTCGAGGACCTGGCCGGCGTCGAGCGCCACATCGCGGTCGCAACCCAGCTCGATGAGTCAGCGGAGGAAGTCGGATTCAACGACATCCACCACATCGGAGCGATGGTCCGGGTGCAGCACCTGCTGAAGCTGCCCGACGGAACCGTGCAGCTTGCGGTGCTCGGTCTGAGGCGCATCCGGCTGACCGAAGCGATTTCCGAGGACCCGTACCTCGAGTGCGGGGTCGAGATGCTGCCGGAATCGTCCGAAGGCATCCTTTCACTCGAGCGCGAAGCCCTGATGCGGCGCGCGATCTCGTCTTTCCAGCAGCTGGTCACGCTGGCTCCGCACCTGCCGGCCGAGCTTTCGAGCGCGGCAGCAGCGATCGACGATCCGCTGCACCTCGCCTACTACATCGCCAACCACATCCGGCTGACGACCGAGCAACGGCAGGAGATCCTCGAGCTCAACTCGGCCAAGGAAAAGCTCGAGCGGCTCCTCGGTCACATGGCGCACGAGCTCGAGGTCCTAGAGCTGGGTCGCAAGATCCAATCGCAGGCCGAAGAGCAGATGGGCAAAGCGCAGCGCGAGTACTTCCTGCGCGAGCAGCTGAAGGCAATCCAGCGCGAGCTTGGTGAGCTGGACAGCGAGCATGGAGAGCTGATCGAGCTGCGCGAGCGGATCGAGAAGGCGGGCCTGCCGGCCGAGGCCAAGCGAGAGGCCGACCGCGAGATCGCGCGTCTCGAGCGCATCCCTTCCGCCTCACCAGAGTCGTCAGTGATCCGCACGTATCTCGAGCTCATCGTGTCGCTGCCCTGGAACATCTCTACTGGCGGCGAGGTCGAGGTGGCCAAGGCCCGCGAGATCCTGGACGCAGACCACTACGACCTCGACAAGGTGAAGCAGCGAATCGTCGAGCACCTGGCGGTGCGGCGGTTGAAGCAGCAGCGCAAGTCGACCGACCGCGGCCGCGAGCCGATCCTGTGCTTCGTCGGCCCGCCAGGCGTCGGCAAGACTTCTTTGGGTCAATCGATTGCGCGCGCGATGGGTCGCAAGTTTGCCCGTGCATCGTTGGGTGGCGTGCACGACGAAGCAGAGATTCGCGGCCACCGGCGCACCTATATCGGCGCCATGCCAGGTCGCATCCTGCAGGCGATCCGGCGCGCCGAGTCGA
The DNA here is from genome assembly GCA_035937155.1 of Candidatus Dormiibacterota bacterium. GTDB lineage: Bacteria > Chloroflexota > Dormibacteria > Dormibacterales > Dormibacteraceae > Palsa-870. Next base: position 5,071 of record DASYVJ010000102.1, read on the forward strand.
ATGATCCGGTCTTCATGCTGGACGAGGTCGACAAGATCGGCGCCGACTGGCGTGGTGATCCGTCATCCGCTTTGCTCGAGGTTCTTGACCCCGAACAGAACAAGGATTTCCGCGACAACTACCTGGACGTGCCGTTCGACCTTTCCAAGGTGATGTTCATCACCACGGCAAATACGCTTGACACGATCCCGCCGGCGCTGCGCGACCGCATGGAGGTGTTGAACCTCTCGGGTTACACAGAGGAAGAGAAGCTGCACATCGCGCAGATGTTCCTCATCCCGAAGCAACTCATCGCGCACGGTTTGCGACCCGGCGAGATCACGATGTCCGAGGAGGCGATCCGGCTGATCATCAGCCAGTACACGCGCGAGGCGGGCGTGCGAAACCTCGAGCGCGCGATCGCATCGGTCATGCGACGCGACGTGGCGGACATGGCCGTCGGCAAGCGCTCACGCCGCACAGTCGATGACGTCAAGCGCGTGCGCGCTGCGCTGGGCAAGCGGCGCTATTACGACGACGTGGCAGAGCGGATCGACCGCCCTGGCGTCGCCACCGGTTTGGTGTGGACGCCGACCGGCGGCGAGATCATCTTCGTCGAGGCGGCACTCACGCCAGGCAAGGGAGAGCTGAAGCTCACGGGGCAGCTCGGCGAGGTGATGAAAGAGTCAGCCTCTGCGGCGCTCTCGTACCTGAAGTCGCGAGCCGAGTCGCTGGGCATCGATCCGACGCTGTTCGACAAGAACGACATACACGTGCACGTGCCGGCAGGCGCTCAGCCCAAGGAAGGACCGTCGGCCGGCGTGACCGTGCTCACCGCGATGGCTTCTCTGCTGACCGGTCGGCCGGTGCGCGAGGACGTGGCGATGACGGGCGAGATCACGCTGCGCGGGCGCGTGCTGCCAATCGGCGGCATCAAGGAGAAGGTGCTCGGCGCGCACCGCGCTGGATTGCGGCGCGTGCTCCTGCCTCGGCGCAACGAAGCGGACCTCGATGACATTCCTGCCGACCTGCGCAAAGAGATGCAGCTGGTCTTGATCGAGTCGATCGACGAGGTACTGCGTGAGGCGCTGACGCCCCGCCGGCCGGCTGCCGGGTCGAACGGAGCTAACGGCGCCGGACGTGCTGCACGTGCTGTGCCCGCTGCAAAATCCGTTCGTGCGCGGCCAGCTCCACCGAGTCGTCGAGCGGTGAAAGCTCGTCGACGCCCCGCCGGATGAGGGCGCTCCGGATCAAGTAGTCCGCCAGGTGCGGATTCTTCGGCAGCAGCGAGCCGTGCAGGTATGTGCCGAGCACCGTTCCCTGTAGGCAGCCCTCCGTGCCATCGCTTCCGTTATTGCCGAAGCCCAGCCTGGTTTTGCCCAGCGGTCTGGCCTTCGGCCCTAGGAATGTGCGACCGCTGTGGTTTTCGAAACCCACCAGCGTTTTTGGGTTGAGGGTGTCGATCTCGGCGTCGACGACCACGTCGCCGATGAACCGCTTCTTCCCCGCCTCGGTCTTGACGTCGATCATGCCGATGCCTGGGAACAGCTCGCGCTCGGCCGTCTGGTAGTAGTGACCCAGGAGCTGGTAGCCACCGCACACCGCTAGGACGCCAGCGCCGTTGCGTACCGCCTGTTCGAGTGGAGGTTGCTTGAATTCGAGCAGGTCCTGGTACACGAGCGCCTGCTCGCGGTCCTGCCCGCCGCCGAAGAAGAAGACGTCGACCTCCTCCATCTGTTGCGTGGTGCCGCGCCCAAGCTCGATGAGTCTTGACTCGAAGCCGCGCCACTCGGCGCGCTTGAGGAGCGTCAGGATGTTGCCGCGGTCGCCGTAGATATTCATGAGGTCGGGGTAAAGCCAGCCCACCGTGAAGGTTTGCTTCGTGCTCTTTTTTGCTCGCGCCATTTCTTCTTAAGTTTCCCAGTAAGGCTTCGCCCAGCCGCGCCTGACGAGCTCTGCCCTCAGATCGAGCATGGCCGTGTACGTGCACAACAGGTGTGCTGTGTCGCCCTCGTTCGTAGCCCTGATCAGGCTGTCGAGGGCGCGTCCGGGATCGGTTTCCGGCGCCTCGGCCGTCACGCCGGCGTACTTGAGGCGCACGGCCATGTCATGCGCTCGGTTGCCGGCCGGCACGACGACCTTGGACTTGCCCTTCAAATGCTCGAAATCGACATCCCAGATCCAAGAGACGTCGGTGCCGTCAGCCTTGCGATCGTTGAGGCCGATCAAGAAGTTCTTGCCCTTGGCGAGGTCGATGGCGGTTCTCAGTGTCTCGTTGAAACCCGCGGGATTTTTCGAGAGGACCAGGTTGAGGTGGCGGCCACGGAACTCTATGCGCTCCTGGCGGCCGAACGCGGCCTCGACGTTTCGCAGGCGTTCCGCAATGTAATTCGGCTCGAGGCCGACGGTGAGGCCGGCGGCAAATGCGGCGACCACGTTGTAGGTGTTGTACAGGCCGCCAAGCGGGATCTCGATGTGTGTCTTCTCGATGTCAGCCGAGAAGCGATCGAAGCCGGCGAGCTTGATGTTGGTTGCGGTGATGCTTGGCGTCGGCCGCGCGAAGTCGTGGTTTGGACATTCGTAGACACCGTCGTGGCCTACGTAAACGGCATCGAAACGCAGGCTTGCCCCACATTTCGGACAGGTGCGCGCGTCAGCCGCGTGAGGCAGCTCGTGCGCCGCAACTCTGATGTCGTCGAGGCCGAACCAGAGCGGCGGTTTTGGCAGCCCCAGCCCGATCTCGGCGACGCGCGGGTCGTCAGCGTTGAGGATGGCGGTGCTGCCCTCGGGCAGCGCGCTGAGTGCTTGCTCGATTTTCTTCGCGATCGACTCGAGCTCGCCGTAGCGGTCGAGCTGGTCGCGAAAGAGGTTGAGGACCAGGGTGGCTCTAGGTTGGATCTCCTCGACAGCTTTCGGGAGGCTCGCCTCGTCGATCTCGAAAACGCCCCAGTCGGCTCTCAGGCGGCCGTCTGGGCCGGCCTTGGTCAGGGCCGCGGCCGTGGCACCGAAGATGAGGTTGGCCCCCGCGCGGTTGGACACGACGCGGTGCCCAGCGCCCTCGAGGAGCCAGGTGATCAGGCGCGCGGTGGTCGTCTTGCCGTTGGTGCCGGTGATGACGACCGAGCCTTGCGTGAGGTCGCTTGCGAGCTTGGCCAGCACACGGGGGTCGATGGCGCGGGCGACGTCGCCGGGGAGCGTCGTGCCGCCGCCGCGGCCGCTGACGCGGCTGAGAGCCCCGGTGGCCTTGCCGGCCAGGACCGCGGCGGTCTTGCGGATTGATTTCTTGCCGCTCGCGTTTTTGCGCGTCATACCCAAGGCCCTAACGCTTGAGCGACCTCGGTCCAGCAATTCAATCTGGCCGTGGCGGCGCGGGCTTCATCTACATCGATGCAGTGTCGGAAGAATGCTGAGCCACTGCCGGTCATCTGCCAGCCCGGGCCGCTGCCGCTGCTGTTAAGGGCGTTGGCAAATTCTTGAAGTGTTGGTTCAATGCGCATGGCAGCACTTGTGAGCTCGTTCGGAGGGTCGCCGGGAATTTGGTCCCACGCACGGTAAACGTCTGGCGTGAGCAGTTCGACACCCGGCCAGGCAATGGCATACCAGGCGGGCTGAGTGGGAACGGCTGTGAGGTGTTCCCCGCGCTGTTCTCCGATCGCGGTCCCGCCGGTGAGAAAGAAGGGGACGTCGGTGCCAAGCTGACGCGCGATGGCGCGCAGGTCCGCGGTGACGTGGTGGAGGGCAGCGAGGGCCCTGAGCGCTGTGGCGGCGTCGGAGCTCGCACCACCCAAACCGGCGCCCGGGGGGATGCGCTTGTGGATGTGGATTCGTGTGGGCAGGTTTCGCTTGGACGCTGTCTCGAGGGCCGTGAGTGCTTTGAGGACGGAGTTGTCATGTGTGTTGGTGAGTTCGATTCCGGAGGTGGTCAGGTTCGTACGGTCTGAGGGCGTGAGGGTGATGAGGTCGTGAAGGTCGATCGCCTGCAATGTTGTGCGCACGTTGTGAAAGCCGTCATCGCGGCGGCCGAGGACGGCAAGGTCGAGATTCAGTTTGGCGCGCGCCGGGACTGCAATGGTCACGGTCGGTCGACGGGCTTGAGCTTTGCTCGATAGAGGACGGCGCGATCTTGATAGTGCTTCGCCGTGGTGCCCACCCACTTGGTCGATGAGCCGTCGAGAGCTTTCTTGACGGTAGCCGGCACGCCGGCGGCCATGTGGCCGGGCGGTATCTGCACGCCCTCCTGCAGGACCGCTCCCGCGGCGAGCATCGATCCCGCGCCGAGGCGGCTGCGCTGCAGCATCGTTGCGCCCATCCCCACGACCGCGCCCTCTTCGACGACGCAGCCTTCGAGCTGGGCGGAGTGGCCGACGCTTGCGTTGCGCTCTAGCACCGTCGGCAGGTCTGTCGCGCAGTGGAGGACGGCGTTGTCCTGGATGTTTGCCCCCTCGCCGACTTTGATCTGTGCCTCGTCGCCACGCAGCACGGCGCCAAACCACACGCTCGCGCCGGCCTCGACCTCGACGTCTCCGATGAGAACCGCGGTCGGTGCGATGTACGCGTCGGGGTGGACTTTCGGGCGCTTGCCGCCGAGCTCAAACTCCATGGGCGCTTATAATCCTAAGTTCGGTGCGCAATTCCCCCCTCCGGATGATGGCTCGTGGCTAAGCGGACGGCGTCTGCGAAGAAGCAGGCGCGGGCCGGCGTGAAGCGTGCGGCGCGCAATCGCGGCGTGCGCTCGGAGGTCAAAACGCTCGTTGTCAAGGCGCGGAAGTCTCTGACTGGAGCGCCGATGGCGGAATCCGAGCGGTACGCGCTGACGCTCGAGGCGGTGCGGGCGTTGGACCGAGCGGCGGCGAAGGGCGTCCTGCACAAGAACAACGCCTCCCGCCGTAAGGCGCGGCTCACCAAGCAGATGGCAAAGCTGGCGATCGCGCCGGCTGCCCCGGTGAAGGGCAAGAAGGCCGCGGCACCGGCCGCGTCGAAGGCTGCTGCTGCGAAGCCGGCCACTCCCAAGAAGAAGTAGGAAGGGAATCCCCCCACCCGGCGCTTTACGCGCCGACCTCCCCGGCTAGCGGGGAGGTGATCAGTCTTACAACCTCGTAAGTAGGACTTCCAAGCCTAGCTCCGCGTCGATCTGGCCTGACTTGACCTCCCACTCGTAGTCTCGGATCGCCTTCAGCGCTGACTCGAGGCGGTCGGGGTTGGCGTTCTGCGCGACGTCGTAGGCCTTCTGCACGACGAAAGGATGCTCGGCCATGCCGCCCTGGACCTCCTGCAGCGACTCACCGCGGTCCTGTCGCGCGCGTACCTGGAGCACAAGGGCGACATGACGGGCCATGCGATAGGCGATGGAAGTCGGCTGGAGGCCGCCACGAGCAAGGCCACGGGCAATCTGCAGCGCCTGTGGCGTGGGGTGAGGCAGAAGGTTGTCGGTGAGCTTGAAGATCTCATCCTCGCGGGCGCCGGCGAGCAACTCCGTTACGGCTTCGTTTGTGAGCTTCGAGCCTGATGCTTTGTAGGCGGAGAGCTTGCCGAGCTCGGAGTCGATGATGCTCAGGTCTGGTGGGGTGACGCGAGTGACCTGAGCGGCGATGGCTGGGGTGAGGCCGTGATTTTCGGTTGCACGTCTGGTCGCCCACTCGTTGAGGGCGCGGCCCTTCAAGTTCTGCATCTCCTGGACGTTTCCGTGACCCGACGTGATGGCTTTGACAAGTTTGTTGCTGCCGGTGAGCCGGCCGGCGATGGTGATAAGAAGCCGGGTAGTCGGGGGGATTTCAGTCAGGGCAGTCGACATGCTTTCGGCGCGTTGGGCCGGCAGCATTTGGACATAAACGACGCGGTACGGATCGAGGAACGGCAGTTGGAGGACGGAATCCTGGAGGCGCGCCGCGGTCAGGCCGGTCCCCTCGAGGGTTTCGAAGCCGAAATCGGAGACCAGATCCGTCTTCCACGCGTCTAGAGTCGCGTTCGCCGCCTCGACGATGAGGAATCTCTCGTCGCCGTGGAGCAGAAGAACCGTCGTCGCGGACTTTGTCGCCGCTCGCGCCATTGCAACCGATCGTACTTACATCGGCAGGGCGATGGTCCCCTCCTGGTCGGTGCGCAGCACGTTGGGTGGGAATCCATTGGCGAGCCTGCCGGATGCACGTGAGGCGATCAGCTGGGTCGTCGGGGTCATCGCGGTGCGCTCGAGCTCCGGAGAGATTCGGCTGCGCCCACCCAGGGGGAGCAGCAGGTATGTGCACGGGCCGCGAAGCCGAGTCGCGGCGAGCGTCTGCGCGTCGAGATCGAGGTCGCTGAGATCACAAAAGCTGCGCCCGTCGGGAGCGACGATGCGCATGGCGAGATAGGCGGCGCCGACCTGGTCGCCAGGCGCGCCTGGTTCAGGAGCGAGAACCTGGAAGTCGAAGCCGCCGGTCGTGAAAGCGAAACCGGCGCTCAGCCTCACGATCGACGCGCCGCGAGCCGTGGCTTCGAGGGCTGCCGTGCGCCAGGCAGAGCCCGTGAGCTGGACGTCGGGGATGAGGACTATGCCCGCGGCGCGGTCGAAGCCCGTGAAGCCGCCGACGTGGGCAAGCGTCGGTGCGGTGATGGCAAGCGCATCGAGCCTGTTCTGCCAGGGAGGCAGCTGGGCGCCGAGCTCGTCCTTGAGGCGGGCCGGGCTTGGTCCGGCGTCTATGAGGATCGCGCTGTGCGGTCCTCGAACGAGCACGGCCTGGCCGTCGCCGACTGCCATCACGATGGCCTGAGGGGGCGCGTTGGCCCACATGCCGAGGGCGGCCGACGCAATTACGGCGGGCGCGAAGATGGCGATCGCGGCTGTCAGGGTGCGGCGGCGGCCGGAGAGCTGCCCGGCCGCGACGCCGGGCCCGAGAGCGGAATAGTAGGCAAGGCCCGCCCAGGTCGGGAACTTCGGGACGGGGATGGCAGCCGCAGGCACGCGGGCGAAGATGTAAGCGACTTGCTCGAGGTAGGCGAGCAGTCCACTGATCGGGATCGCCGCGAGGCGGGCCAGCTCCGGAACGATTGAGAGCGCGCCGAGCGCGAGCCCCGCGCTGATGAGCGCCGGCAGGATGGGGATGACCAGAGCGTTGGCTATGGGCGCGACCGGCGAGAGCACGTGGAAGTCGGTGGCCATCATCGGCAGCGTCCCGACCTGCGCAGCGCACGTGACTGCGAATGGCTCGCGGAGGACCTTTGGGATGAAGGCCACGTGTCGTTCGATGCCGGGAGTCAGCAGGATGATCGCTGCGGTGCCGGCGAAAGACAGCTGAAAGCCGACGTCCCAGGCGAGCTCGGGATGCCACCCAAGCATGGCGGCAGCGGTCAGGGCTAGCGACGTCCAGACGTGCGTGGGGCGACCGAGTTGCGAGGCCCCGATGGCGAGACCGCCCATCGCGGCAGCGCGAACCGCTGCGGGCGTGGCGCCGCCAACCATGGCGTAAACGGCAATCAGAGCAAGCGCCGGCCATGTCGCGAGCCGTCCAAGCAACGGCTGCAGCGATGCCTGCACGATGCGAGCGAAGACCGCGACTTTCAGACCGCTGAGGACCAGGAGGTGAACAAGCCCCGTCGCGATGAGCGCGTTCTGCAAGCCGGGTGGGATGCCCTGGCGGATGCCGAGCACGACTCCGAGGAGGACGGCCGCGTGCGGCGCCGGCATTGCTTCGTTCAGCGCGGACGAGTAGTGCGCGCGCAGCCAGGCGGGGAAGCGGGCCGGGCCGGATCCGGAGCCGATGACATCAAAGCTGGTGGACTGGACCTCGAGATAGACCTGCCGCTGGGCAAGGTAAGCGCGGCGGTCGAAGGTCGGAAGATCGCGAGGCAGCGTGAGCTTGCCCGTCGCCTGGACCTGGTCGCCAAAGCCGGCCAGGGTGGGACCGCGCCAGCGAATCATCAGGTTGCCGATGCCGCTCACCTGCTGCGTACCGATGACGATCCGGTCTGGCTCGACCAGGACCTCGCCGCCGCCGGCAGAGGGGCGGCTGTCGTCTGCAACCCGACCTGTGACCGTCGCGACGTGGCCGGAGAGACCTGCAGCCCGGACCACAGTTTGAGGATCGGCAAAGGGCAGCTCGGCGCGGGCCACCGCAATGAGCGCGAAGGCAAGAGCGACAGTAAGGACTGCCGGTCGGAGGACAAGCGCCAGGGCCAAGCAGGGCAGCGCCAGAGCAACGGCCAGAACTCCGAATGTCGGTTGGGAGGGCGCAAGCACGACTGTGGCTGCGAGCGCAGCGCACCACGAGGTCGCCACGACGAGCGCAGGGTAGCGGCTCAAAGCGTCAGGTAGCGACGAGTAGTGACGTACTCCGCCTCGCTCATTCCCAGGATGTCGACCAGCTCACGCGAGTTCTGGAAGCCACCGAAGTTGGTCCGGTAGTCGATCACTTCCTGGGCGAAGGCTTCGCTGAAGCCCGGGATCGTCTCCAGCTCGTCGAGCGTCGCGGTGTTGAGGTTGGTACGCGCGATGGCGGTGCCTGAGGTGGTCTTCGCGAAAGCGACCTTCACCTGCTCGCCATCCTTCAGCCGGCCGGCGAGGTTCGGCAGCTTCGTGAGGTCGGCGTCGGGACTCAGGCCCCCAGCGGCCGCGATGGCGTCGTACACGCGACCACCGCGAGGCACGCGGTACAGGCCAGGGCTCGCGACGGCGCCGACCACGTGCACGAGCAGGCCCGCGGCCGGCGGGACGTCGACGGCGGGGTTGGCTGGCACCGGGTGGGTGTTGGCCGCTGCTGCAGCGGCGGACGCCGATGACGAGTAGAAGTAGGCGCCGACCAGGATGCCGCCGCCAACAGCGACGGGGGCTGCGAGCAGCAGGATGTGCCTCCAGCCAGGGATCAGGTGAAGGTGCCGGCGCATGACGTGAGGCTATGAGGGGCGACCGGAAACGGGAACCTCGCCTGTTAAGGGCCCCGGAGGTGGTTCCGCGGGAAGGATTCGAACCTTCGGTCGAGGATCCAAAGTCCTCTGCCTTACCTCTTGGCCACCGCGGAATTGAGGCTCAACACTAGCGCGCAGGGCCCCGGCCGATCGATCGGGCGGCGTGACCTACAGGCGGCCGGTAGCGTTAGGTCTTGCTATGAGGAACGCTTTGAGGAACGCTTTGCTGATACCGCTGGTTTTCCTGATCGCCGCCTGCGGCGCATACCACCTTCCGGGCGCGCCATCACGGACTGGGACGGTCACCGGCACGGTGGTCGCCGTCCCTTGCACGCCGGTCCAGTCCGCTCTAAAGCCGTGCGCCGGCAGGCCGGTCCCAGGAGTGGAGGTTGCCTTTGTGAAGGGCGACGCCACCACCAACGCATTGACCGACTCCAATGGCAAGTTCACGGTGGAGCTTGCCACCGGCACGTGGATGGCTCACGTCAAGACGTACATGCGGCTCATCAGCGGTCCGCCGCAGGTGACGGTAGCCGCGGGCGAAACCGTGACGGCGAACTACGTCCTCGACTCAGGCATCCGAGTCCCGGTCCCGCAACAGTAGATCGCGTCCTTATTGATCCACCCGCCACCCCCCACCCACCCGATGGGGGGTGCTGCCGGGGACTGTATTCGCGGGCGCGGGGCGGAGTCAATCCAGCTTGTAAACGAAGCGAGCCCCGGCTCGTCAGGGGACGAGGTTGATCAGCCGGTCCTGCACGTAGATGACCTTCGAAGGCGGGCGCCCATTCAACGCGGAACGGACCTTGTCGCTCCGCATCGCTACCTCCAGCGCCACCGCCTCGGGCGTGCCGGCCGGCACCGTCGCGCGGTCTCGCACCTTGCCCGCAACCTGGATCACCAGGGTCACCTCCGGTTCCGCGGCCGCGGCGAGATCGAATTGAGGCCATGCCGCGTCCGCCGCCAGACCCTCGCCGCCGATCCGCTCCCACAGCTCCTCGCCGATGTGCGGCGCCATCGGGTTGAGCAAGAGGACCAGGGACCGTAGAGCGACATCCCACCCCGAATCCCGAGGGCCTCCCCCGACTAGGTAAGCCTGCAGGGCGTTCCCCAGCTCCATCAAGGCGGCGACGGCGGTATTGAAGTGGAACCCCTCGTAGTCCTCGGTCACCTTTTTGATCGCCTGGTGCACTCGGCGCCGCAGCACTGCACCCGAGGCCTCCGACCCCGTGACCTGGAACGACTCCGGCGAATCGACGAGGCGCCAGATGTGCTGCAGGTAGCGCACCGGCCCGGCGATCGCAGAGTCCGACCATTCGACGTCCTCGTCGGGTGGTCCGATGAACATCTCGTAAACGCGCGCGGCATCGGCGCCATCGCGCGCCACGAGGTCGTCGGGCGCCACGCCGTTGCCCTTCGACTTGGCCATAACCAGCCCTCCGCGCCGGATCATGCCCTGGGTGAAGAGCCGCGCGAACGGCTCGGTCGCCTCGACCCGACCCGCGTCGTGCAGGACCTTTTGAAAGAAGCGCGAGTAGAGCAGGTGCAGAATCGCGTGCTCGATTCCGCCCGTGTACTGGTCGACCGCCATCCAGTGATTCGCCAGCTCCGGATCGAATGGTTGCGTGTTGTCGTGGGCGGACGTGTAGCGCAGGAAGTACCACGACGAATCGATAAAAGTGTCCATCGTGTCCGTTTCGCGGCGCGCGTCGCGGCCGCATTTCGGGCACTTCGTACGCCAGAAATCGGGATTGTCGCCCAGCGGCTTGTACTCACGCGGGAGCAGGACCGGAAGCTCGGACTGTGGCACGGCGACAATCCCGTCGACCTCGCAATGCACAACCGGGATCGGGCAGCCCCAGTAGCGCTGGCGCGAGATGAGCCAGTCGCGCAAGCGGTATTTGACCGACCGCTTGCCGATCCCCTTCTCCTCGATGAAGTCGGCAATGCGATCGAAGCCCGCCTTGCTGTCTAGTCCGTTGAACTCCCCGCTGTTGACCATCACACCGGGTCCCGTGTACGCCCTCTCCAGTTCCCGCTGCGGTCCGCCGGTAGGCGCGATCACCTCGCGGATCGGCAGGGCGAACTGGCGCGCGAAATCGAAGTCGCGCTGGTCGTGGCCCGGGACGGCCATGATCGCGCCGGTGCCGTAGGTGACGAGCACGTAATCGCCCACCCAGATGGGCACCTTCTCGCCGTTGAGCGGGTTGATCGCATGGGCGCCAGTGAACGCGCCGAGCCGCGGAACCTCGCTCGACATGCGGTCGATCTCACGCTCCTTCCGTGCGTTCTCGACGACGTTCCTCACCTCGGCGCGTCGTGATTCCACGGTCAGCGTCTCTACCAGCGGGTGCTCCGGCGCCAGCACCATGAACGTCACGCCGAACAACGTGTCGGGGCGCGTCGTGTAGATGCGCATCGACTCGCCGGGATGACCGTCGATCAGAAACTCGACCTCCACGCCGTAGCTGCGGCCGATCCAGTTCGCCTGCATCACACGCACCTTCTCCGGCCAGTGGTCCAGCAGCGAAAGGTCGTCGAGCAGCCGGTCGGCGTACTCGGTGATCTTCAGGAACCACTGCTCGAGGTCGCGCTTCTCGACCTCCACGTCGGGGTGCCTCCAGCACCGGCCGTTGATGACCTGCTCGTTGGCCAGCACCGTCTTATCGACAGGGCACCAGTTGACCGGCGACATCATCCGGTGCGCCAGGCCGCGCTCGAAGAACAGCAGGAACAGCTCCTGGGTCCAGCGGTAGTAAGACGGATCGCAGGTCGTGACCTCGCGATCCCAGTCGTAAAGGACGCCCATGATGCCCAGCTGGCGTTTGGCGATCCCGATGTTTCCGCGGGTCCAAACCTCCGGATGCACGCCACCACCACGCTTGATGGCATCGTTCTCGGCCGGCAGTCCGAAGGCGTCCCAGCCCATCGGGTTGAGGACCTCGAAGCCCTGCATCCGCTTGAAGCGCGAAAGCAGATCGCCGATCACGTAGTTGCGCATGTGGCCCATGTGCAGAGGCCCGGACGGGTACGGAAACATCACGAGGTTGTAGAACTTCGGCTTGGGCGAGGCGTCGTCGGCCTTCATCACGCCGCGGTCGGCCCACACCTTCTGCCATTTGGGCTCGATTTCCTGTGGGACGTACGCGCTACGCCGTGGCTTTGTCTCCATGAGGCTTGAATTTTAGATGGGCGACTTCATGGCCCACGATCGCGGCCAGCACCAGGGCAGCCCCGGCGGCCTGAAGCGGGCCGAACCGCTGCCCCGCCAGCACGACCGCAGCCACCAGCGCCCACGCGGGTTCGGTCGTCAGGATCAGTGCGGTCCGGCTCGCACTCAGGTGCTGCTGCGCCCAGGTCTGAATGTAGAAAGCCAGCGCCGACGCGAAGATTCCGGTGACGACGATCGCCAGCCAGACGTTCTGGCTTGGAGCTTGCAGCGACCACGATCCTCCCGCGCTGAAGATCACTGCGCTGGAACCCATCTGGAGCATGGCCAGGGGCGCCGAGCGCAATCCTGGCGACCAACGGCTCAACAGGACGATGTGGAGCGCAAAGAGAAATGCGCAAACAACCGTGAGCGCGTCACCCAGCCCAAATCCAGAAGGTCCACCTACCAGCATCACCGTGCCCGCGAGAGCGGCGCCCACGGCCACCAGGGTCCACCAACGCAACCGCACACCGAAGATGCGATCGATCAGTGGCGTGAAGACGACGAAGAGGCCAGTGATCAGGCCCGAGTTACCCGGGCTCGTGATGGTCAGCCCGACCGTTTGCGTCAGGTAGCCGGCCGCGAGCACGGCGCCCGCGATCACGCCAACCCGCACCTCGCGTCGCGTGGGAAGTCGCCGGACCAACACGACCATGACAAGAAACGCGAGGATGAAACGGAGCTGGAGAAAAGGCAGCGTCGGGTAGTGTGTGAGCGCGTCCTTGACGAGGACGAAGGTCCAGCCCCAGACGGCCGTGACCATGAGCAAGAAAAGGACGTAGATCAATGAAGCGACTGTGGGCGCCGTGGCGTATGGAGTACATCGCGGGAGAGCAGCCGCCCGGCTGCCTGTTCTGCCGCGTGATCGAGCATCCGGACGACAAGGACGCCGACCTCGTCGTATGGCGGCCCGAAGACGCGATCGTGATCATGAACAAGTTTCCGTATAACCCGGGCCATACGATCGTCGCCCCGAAGGCTCACGTCGCCGGCCTCGAGAACCTCGACGACGACCAGACCACGCACCTCATGCGCGCGGTCCGCCGAACCATCACGGTGCTGCGAAGCACCCTTACTCCGGACGGGTTCAACGTCGGGGCGAACATCGGTCGCGCCGCAGGCGCGGGCATTCCGGATCACGTGCACCTGCACGTCGTGCCGCGCTGGGACGGTGACACCAACTTCATGGCCGTCATCGACGACGTGAAAGTCGTGCCCGAGGCGTTAGCGAAGACCGCTGCGAAGCTGCGAGAGGCGTTCTCAAAAAGCTGACCTCACCGCCGACGATGGTCGCGACGACACCGTCATCGTCGATCACGGTCATGTCGCACAGCTTTCCCGCGCGCAGCGTGCCAAGGTCTCTTTCCATCCCGACGGCATAGGCGGCGCCGCTCGTGTAAGCGCGACGCGCCACCGCCCGCGATATCGCAAGCTCGGGGTGCCACCCCGCCTTTCGCCGCCACTGCGTCGCTGCCTCGATCCCGGCCACCGGGTCCGCCGTCTCCACCGGCGCGTCCGAACCGAAGGCAAGCCGCGCCCCCGCTCGCTCGAGCGCCCCCCACGCGTACGACTGGGCGGTGACGTTCGGCCAGTATTTATCGGCCAGCTCGCGGTCGGCGACCGCGTGGATTGGCTGCATCGAGGCGATCACGCCCATCCGCGCAAACCGCTTCATGTCCTTGGGGTGCACGCATTGCGCGTGCTCGATTCGCGGGCGCCAGTAGCGCCACGCTTCCCCATGCGGAGCCAGCGCGTCGAGCGCACGGCGCACCGCGCCGTCACCGATGGCGTGAAGGCATACGTTCAGTCCGGTGCGCGCGCATCTTTCGACCAGATCGACGAGATCCGGCTGGTTCAGGCGTGGCGTGCCGGATCCGTCGAGCATCTCCGCCGTGCGGCTGCCCAGCGACCCGTCCAGGAACGCCTTCACGCCCCAGATGCGGATCCACTCGTCGCCCCAACCGGAGCGCACGCCCATCCGTTCTGCATGAGGCAGGTCGTTGATTGGGAGGTTGTAGGTGATCCGAACCGGCAGCCGACCTCGTGCGCGCAGCCTTTGCCACGCGCCGAATCCTCGCGCCGAGTCCATCGCATGGACCGCCGTCAAACCCAGCCCGGCAAGCTCGCCGAGGGCGCGCGCCATCGCGTCATCGAGCTGGGCGTCGGCGGGCGGCGGTAGAAGGTCGGACACCAGCTGCATCGCGGTTTCGCGCAGGATGCCTGCTGGCTCACGGCGCTTGTCGCGATCGATCTTGCCGCCGGGCGGATCCTCGGTGAGGCGATCGATCCCGGCCCGCTGCAGCGCGGCGCTGGAGACCCACGCCGAGTGGCCGTCTTTGCGCCGCAGGAAGGCCGGACGGCCGCCCACGGCCTGATCGAGCTGCTTGCGCGTCGGAAACGAGGGGTCGGGCCACGCGTCGTTGTACCAGCCGGCCCCCACCACCCACGCGTCCTCGGCCAGCCGCGCGGACCACGAACGGATCAGCTCCAGCGCCTCGTCCAGGCTTTTGGTCCCGGTCAGGTCCAGGTTGAGGTGTCGATCGGCCAGACCTTCCAGGTGGATGTGAGCATCGATCAGGCCGGGCCACGCCCGGCCACGCAGCTTGACCACCTGTGCGCCGCGACCCGCCGCCGCACGCGCCCCCTCGCCGACCGCCAGGATCCTGCCGTCAACGCCCCCCGCAACCTCCGGCTCACAACCCACGAAGAGCGTAGGTGCGATCACAGGCCGTAAGTCTTGGCGATGATCTCCTTCATGATCTCGTCCGTCCCGGCGCCGATCCGCGCCAGGCGGGCGTCGCGCCAGGCGCGCTCGACCGGAAACTCGCGCATGTAGCCATGGCCGCCGAGGATCTGGATCGCCTCGTCGGCCACCTCACAAGCGACCTGGGTCGCAAGCAGCTTGGCCTGCGACACCTCGCGCACCGGATACTCGCCGTCGTCCCACTGCTTCGCCGTCTGGTACACGAATGCTTGGACCCCAGCGATCTTCGTGCCCATGTCGACGAGCTTGTGCTTGATCACCTGGAACTGTGAGATCGGCTGGCCGAACGCCTGCCGGTTGCGCGCGTACTCCATGGTGTACTCGAACACGCGAGCCGCGCCGGCGATCGCCCCCGCGGCAGTGATCATGCGCTCGCCCTGAAGCTCCCACATCAGGTTCTTGAATCCTTCCCCTTCGGCGCCGATGAGGTTGGCGGCTGGCACGCGGCAGTCTTCGAACAGCAGCTCGGCGGTGTCCGACGAATGCATGCCGAGCTTCTCGAGCGTGCGTGTGACCTGGAAACCCGGCGTGCCCTTCTCGATGACCAGCAGGTTGAAGCCGCTGTGGCCCCGCTCGCGGTCGGCCTTCGCCACCACCAGGGCCCAGTGGCAGCGCGCACCGTTGGTGATGAAGATCTTGCGGCCGTTGACGACGAAGTGATCCCCATCCCGGCGCGCCACGGTGGTGATCCCGGCCACGTCCGACCCTGCGTCAGGTTCGGTGATCGCGATCGCGGCGATCTGCTCGCCGCGGATAGCCGGCGCAAGCCACTTGTGCTTCTGCTCCTCGGTCCCGAACTTGAAGACCGGCGGAGTCGCCATCTCCGTCTGGACCGCGACCGCCATGCCCAGCCCGCCGGAGGCGACCTTGGCCATCTCCTCGGACAGGACCACGGCCGAGAAGTAGTCACCACCCTGCCCGCCGTACTCCGGCGGGTAGCGCAGGCCGAGGAAACCCAGCTCGCCGAACCGCTTGAAGATGGAGTCCGGGAAGGTCTTCTCCTCCCACTCCTCCAGGTGCGGCTGGACCTCTTTCTCGAGGAACTTCCGGATGTGCAGTCGAAGTTCTTCGTGGGCGTCGCTGAAGTACATCGGCGTGAGTTTAGGCTCGAACGGCGGTCCGGCAGCTTACGGTATGATTCCCGGGCCCTCGTTGGGGCGGGTAACCCCCTTCAAAAAAATCAATCGTGTCTGGGAGTTGGATTGGGCTCGGTAATCAAGAAGCGGCGCAAAAAGATGCGCAAGCACAAGCACAAGAAGATGCTTAAGAAGACCCGCTGGGCGCGGCGCGCCCACGCGTAGGATGGCTCTCTGATGGGCACGTGGATCGTCATCGCGATCGTCGTCCTCATCGTGCTGTGGCTGGTCTTCACCTACAACGGCCTGGTCACGGCCCGAAACCGGACCCAGGAAGCCTGGTCTGAGATCGATGTCGAGCTGAAGCGCCGGCACGATCTCATCCCGAACCTGGTGAACACGGTCCAGGGCTATGTTGGCCACGAGCGCGGCACGCTAGAAGCAGTCACCAATGCCCGTGCAGCCGCCGTGGCCGCAGGCGCCACAGGCGACACGGCCAAGATCGGCCAGGCCGAGAACATGCTCAGCCAGAGCCTGCGCAGCCTCTTCGCGGTCTCGGAGAACTATCCCGAGCTCAAGGCGATCACGGCTTTCACCAACCTCCAGGAAACCCTGACCGCCACCGAGGACAAGATCGAGTTCTCGCGCCGCTTCTACAACGGCAACGTGCGCGACTACAACATCAAGCTGCAGACCCTCCCCACGTCCTTGATCGCCGGGGCCCTGGGCTTCAAGCCCTTCGGCTTCTTCCAGGCCGACGAGGGCGACCGCGCCGTGCCACAGGTCAATTTCGGCCCCAGCTCGGCCTCGGGCCCGCCGGCGCTCGGCTCATCCGGTCCGCCCGCGGCGGGACCCTCAGGACCGCCTCCCCCCGGGGAGTCCGGCCCACCGCCCTCGGCCTAACCACCACCCTTCACCCAGTCCGCGGCAAACCGCGCCGCGTACGCCGCCACCGCCACTGGGTCGCGCGTCTCGATATCCAGCTCGTGGTTGACGCCTAGCCCGCTCAACGTCCAGTTGGCAGAACCCAACACCAGCTCACCGTCGAACAGTCCGATCTTGGCGTGCAGCAGCACTCCCCGAGGCACCGGGTACCACCGGACCTCTACGCCGCCCGCCCGAAGCACCGCATACCCGTGCAGGTTGTAGGACTGGTTCGGATCGAGCAGCACGCGAACCATGGCGCCCCGACGATGCGCCTCCACCAGCTGAGCAATCACCTCGGGGTCGGTCAGCGTGTAAACCTCGGCAAGAACGCGTCGCATCACATGGACGAGCGCCGCCTCCAGCATCGAACGGATCTCTGATCCCGGTGCCGTCTGCGCGACCTCGGCCACTATTGCCCCCAGGGGCGACGGGTGGCCGCCGGCGAGGCTCCAATCCTGGTCAAAGATGCGGACCAGGCGATCGACGTCCAGCTTGACTCGAGTCTCCAGCACGTAGTCGTGGTTGCGGTCGCTGTGCTTGCCCCAGTTCATCCCGCCGACGGCGGCTTCCCCGTCGACGATCAACAGCTTCACGTGGTCGATCTGATGGCGCCCGTCGTCAACGGGATAGACACGCTGGGGCACTCGGAGCGTATCGAGAATGACCGCGGACTTGCGGCTGGCTCCAACGGTCGGGTCGGTGATCACCCGCACGCTGACTCCCCGCCCTACCGCATCGCCCAGCTCGCGCAGGATGTCCGCGCGGCCGAGCTCGTACATCTCGACCAAGACGCGCTGATGAGCCGACCTGATCAGACCTCCAACGAGCTGGAAGATGCTCGCGTCCTGCCACAACTTGACTGAATAAGTCGGACCGGGACCGGCCGCCATTGCGGGCACGGGATGAGCCGGGTTCGAGCAGCCCACCAGGCACAGGGAGAGGAGCAAGCAGGCCACTCGAACCACAGCGACACGAAATTACAGGGGCAACAACCAAACGAAAACCCTGGTTGTAAAGGGCCAAGAAACGAGAGAAAAAGAGAAGCGCTAGATCAGCTCGACCTTCATCCCTGGCCGCGCCCCCAACAGCTTGTCGGCCCGCGCTTCGCGCACGGCAACCTCCAGGTAGCCCATGCTCCCGACGTAGACGAACGGCTCGTTCGCCCGCCCATCGGCGTATGTCGACGCCGTCGCGGTGACGTCGTGATTGTGAATCCGCATGCGCCGTACGGGCGGCTTCAGGTTCGTCACCAGGTTGCCGAAACCGTCCGCCCAAAGCACCCGCGGCGAGGTATCGTCGAGCATCTTCGGCGCGTCGGTCGGAGGCCCAAGCGACGACAGAGGAATCCCCGAGGCCAAAGCGGCTGCTGCGGGCGCGAACACGTCCCGGCCTTCGAAAGTCGGTGCCCCATGCGGCCGAGGCGCGAGCTCGACTGCTTCCTGCAAACCGACCTCCTCGATGACGATCGCGAACAGGCCGTTGTCAGGGCCGACGTAATATCTCCCGCCCGCGCGGATCGCGAGCCGCCTGCGCGGGCTGCCGACACCAGGATCGACCACCGCAAGATGCACCGAGTCGGCGCCGAAGTGACGCGTGCCGGCGAACAGCATGAACGCGCCGGCGGATACGTCAAAACGCGGGACCTCGTGGCTCACATCGACGAGCACCGCATTCGGGCATCCCGCCAGCACCATCGCTTTCATAGCCGCCACCAGCGGCGAACCAGAACCGAAATCAGAAGTAAAAGTGACGAGCGGCGGTCGGGCTAGCGCGCCCTGACTACCAGTACCTTGTCTCCTTCCAGGGATCGGCTTCATCGTGATACCCGCGTTGCTCCCAGAAACCAAGCCGGTTGCGTTCCATGAACTCTAGCCCGCGCAACCACTTGGCAGATTTCCAGAAGTACTTCGACGGCACGAACAGGCGCAGCGGCCACCCATGGTCGGGCGTCAGGTCCTGCCCGTTCCATGCGTAGCAGAGCAGGTTTTCCTCCGCCTCCAGCACGCTGAGCGGCACCGAGGTCGTGTACCCGTACTCGGAGTGCGCATTCACGTACTTCGCCTCGGGTTTTGGCTTGACTCGATCCAGGATCTCGCGGATCGGCACGCCCGTCCACTTGTCCCCCAGGCGGCTCCAGCCCGTGACGCAGTGGATATCCGCCACCACGTCTTTGGAAGGAAGCGCTCGGAGCTCCCCGTAATCCAGCGTCAGCTCGTGCTCGACCGCGCCGAACACCTTGAAGTCCCACGTAGCGATGTCAGTTTTCGGCACCGGCCCAAAGTGCAGCAGCGGCCATCGGTCGGGCGCGGTGAGGGTCTGGCCGGGCGGAATGCGAGAGGGATCTACCCCCTCCGGAATCCGCTTTCCCTTGAAGAGAAATGCCATCTCGCGAGTATAGAAACGCCTGCGCGTCGGGGGGTGTTCCGCGCGCCGGGCGGTCATCAGGCCCGGGCTATACTGGCCTTCCAGCTGGATTACGCGCGCATGTGGGTCCGTAGCTCAATTGGGAGAGCGCTTGAATCGCACTCAAGAGGTAAGGGGTTCGAATCCCCTCGGATCCACCATCTTCAACATTACGCATTTGCCCAAGCTGGGAACGAGTTCGGGATTTGCTTTGGGGCCGAGCCGATGATCACAGCAATCTCCTTGCGGTCTGTGAGCGTGATGTCCGCCACGGTGCCGGAGTACCGATTGCCGTTCACATACACAACGATCGCGGTTGCCGGCGCGCAGTACTGACCGACGCATCCGTCGCTTAGTGAGACGCCCCACTCGGTGAAAAACTCGCCCAGCCGGTTGGGGATGTTTTTGGCCGACTCCGTGTGGAGGACACCCGACGCATCATGTGTGTGTAGGGGCGAGATGCAAGGCTGAGAGCATCCCGTGATCCCGCCATACGTCGGCTCGCCGTTCCATGTGCCGTGCTTGACCGCCGCGTCCCCCACGTTGATGCCGATGCCCGCCGGAACCTGCACAGAGCGCCCATCGATGAGAACGTCAAGGTGCGCGTGCACATGAAAAATGAGCGTTTCCTTAACCTCAGGCTGCAATCCGGCTTGCACAGTGAGCTCGAGTGGTTTGTCTGGTGCCGGCCAGATCAGATCGCCCGGTGCGGGTGGAGCGGGCTGATTTCCCGGTGTCACACTGCAGGCCGCAAGGCTCATAGCCATCATCGCTGCGAGCAAGAGTGCCGGTCGCCAATGCCGCCTGGTCATGGGCGGTGAGTATGGGGCTCGTCGCGCCCAACAGCCGCTCCGTTATTCAGCCGACTCCTTCGCTGGGCGCGCTCCGTAAGGGATTGACTACATTTCTAACTACATGACGGCGGATAAGACGACAACCGCCAAGAAGCCCAAGCACAAAAAGCTCGTCAAACAGGCGTCGCGTACGACCGCGATCGGGAAAAAGGACTACGAGAAGGAACTAAGGCGAATCCAGGTCGAGCTGCTCCAGCTCGAAGAGTGGATTCGGCACAGAGGTCTCCGCGTCGTCGTCCTGTTCGAAGGTCGCGACACTGCCGGCAAGGGTGGCGTCATCAAGCGGATGACGGCGCTGCTCAACCCACGCTTCTGCCGAGTCGTCGCCCTGCCCGCCCCGACCGAACGAGAGCGGACACAGTGGTACTTCCAGCGCTACGCGGTGCATCTACCCTCCGCCGGCGAGATGGTCCTTTTTGACAGAAGCTGGTACAACCGCGCCGGCGTCGAGCGTGTCATGGGATTCTGCACCGAGGCTGAATACAACGAGTTCATGCGCACGTGCCCCCAGTTCGAACGGATGCTCGTCAACTCGGGGATCATCCTGGTCAAGTACTGGTTGTCCGTCAGCGATGACGAGCAGGAGCGACGGTTCAAAGCGCGTATCAAAGATGTCACCAAGCGTTGGAAGCTGAGCCCGATGGATCTGGAAGCTCGCGCCCGGTGGGTGGACTACTCAGAGGCGAAGGACCGGATGTTCGCCTACTGCGACATCAAGGAAGCCCCGTGGTATGTGGTCGAGACCGACAACAAGCGTGCCGCGCATTTGAACCTGATCAATCACTTCCTCTCACTCATTCCTTACGAACAGGTGGAGCAGGAGACCATCAAGCTTCCGCGTCGACAGAAACGCAAATACACCCGACCCCCGAAGAGCTCGCAGCGGATGGTGCCGGTCAAGTTCGACGTTCAGTAACCTCGACATAGGCCGCGGCGACCCGCTTGGGTACGACCATCCGCCACGCGTCCAACACCAGCTCGCGCATCTCGACTTCGTCAATCGCCGCCATGCGGACGAGCACCCAGTGGTAGCGCAGGTCCGACCTGGATGGCTGCATGAACTTGTCCGGCGAGCCACCCACCAGCCAATCGCGCTCTTCTTTCGGGAACGCGAATCCCATCACACTCTCGTCGCGTGCAAACGCGAGCCAGACGATGCGACCGACACGGAACTTCACGCGACCGCCAACAAGCGCCTCCGTCGTGAGCGGCAGTGTCGTTGCAAACAGCCGCACATCCTGGAGCGTCACGCCACCCACGATTGGCGACACTAGCACCGGTGCCTGCACCTCTCGACCCCCGGCGCGCACGCAACTACCGTCTCTTCTTCGCCCTGGCTGCCACCGCTTCGTTTGGTTTCGCTATCTGGGCGCTGCTCTTTCCAGCCACGATCCTTGACCTCTTCCAGGTCGGCCGGCCCGGCATCGCAACTCCGTTGCGTGTCCTGGGCGTTGTCGATGGCGCGCTCGCCCTCGGCTTCGCCTATTCCGCCCTGCGACTGCAAAGGGCCCACCCGTTCATTGCGATCGGACTGGCGGTCAAGGTGTTCGTTCCGATGGCCTGGATCATCGCGGTGGCCGCGGGCCAGCTGACCGGCCGCACCCTCACCCTGGTCATCTTCGACGACGTCGTCTGGTGGATTCCCTTCGCGCTCTTTCTGCTCGAGGGCACGCAAGCTGGCACGCGGCTGCGGTCCCTCGCGCCGTACGCCTGCGCTTTGCTCAACCTGACCGCCGCGGGGGCGCTGCTGCTGGTCCTGCGACCAGGCACTGAAGTCGTGCCCGATGTCGCCACGCGCATTGCATACATCACGGACCACCAGCTCGTGTGGCGGGCCGGTTGGGTGTGCTGGATTGCCGCCGCGCTGAGCCTGCTCGCGTTCTACGCCTGGTGGGGTGCTCGCTTACCTGCGTGGGGCTGGGGAGTCGCGGCCCTCGCCATCGCGTCAACTGGACTGGTGTTCGACCTCACCGCTGAGTCCCTGCTGATCGCCTGGCTGCCTAAGGACTACGCCCGGGTCGCTCCGGTCACAAGCTTGCTGACCGGGGGCCCGGGCAACGGCCTCTACACGGTCGCGGGAGCCGTGCTGACGCTCGGGTCCCGAGGGCTCAAAGGCTGGTTCCTGGCGTGGACCTGGACCATCTGGGCCGCAGGCTTCGGACTTAGCGCGTTCACTTTCGCGGGCAACTTCCTGGGCGTCGCCATCTGTTCGGGGGTTCTCTTCGCGCTGTTCTGCCCGTGGGCCGTTTTCACGGGCCGCAAGCTCGGTTGAGGCGGATCGTGCTTATCGGTGGCGGCGGCTTCTTCGGCTCCGCAATTGCGGAACAGTTACGCCGGCGAGGAAGCGAACTGCTCACTCCATCACAACATCAAGTCGACATCGAAGACGGCGACGCCTTGCGGTCGACTCTGCAGCCTCGTGACGTCGTCATTGATGCAGCGGGCCCATTCCACCGGCGAACAACAACACTTCTGGAGGTCGCGATCAAGGTCGGGTTCGACGTGATCGACCTCTCCGACAACCTGAGTTACACGCTGGCGGTGCATGCGATGAACGAACGCCTGAATGCGGCCGGCGTTCGAGTCCTCACGTCCTGCAGCGCCGTGTCAGCCGTGACGGCAGCGGCGGTCCACAAAAGTGCCATTGCCGAGCCGACTCGTGTGGCGGTCTGCCTTCTACCGGCAAGCCGCGACAGCTCGAGCGCCGGCACCGCTGCCTCGCTGCTTCGCTCCCTCAGCCGGCCGATTCGCGTACTGCGCGGCGGCCAGTTGATGGGCACGACCGGTTGGAGCCGGTCGAGAATCTTTAGCGTTCCCGGGCGCGGCACCGCGCGCGGGTACCTTGCCGAAAGTGCCGACGCCGTCAACCTGCCGCGCGTGTGGCCCAGCTTGCGCGACGTCGATTTCTTCGTCGATACCCAGGCGTTTGGAATGAATCTCTTGATCGCGGCTGCAATGCGTCTCCCGGTTCGCGAGTGGCTGCTCGAAGGCCTCGCGCCGGTTGGACTTCCGCTGGCGAAGGTGCTCGGCTCTCACGCGGGCGGTTACGTCGTTGAGGTGGCCGATGACAGGCGCGTGGTGACAACCGCGCTGGTGGCGCAGCGCCGCAGTTACATGGCGGCGGTGCTCCCGGCCACCCTCGCGGCGAGGACATTGGCGGCCGGCACCTCACCGCCGCCAGGCGTCGTGCCACCCGATCGCCTTTGCGACCCGGATGAGCTCTTCGCCGAGCTGAGCAAGCTCGGCATCGAGATCCGCAAGTACTAGGAAATGGAATGAGCCGGGGCGATTCCCTCCCCGGGCTCACTCGCTTAAACCATCACAGCAGACGGCCTGCTAGTGGATGCCTTCTTGCTGCGTGTCGACCTGCGCGCCCGCCGCGTCGGCATAACCGGCGCCGGGCAGCGCCGGCTCATTGGCCTCGGCCGTTTCGGGCGCCGTTGTGGACTCCGCCGGCTCTGCTGCCGACGGGGCCGAAGTCCCAGTTGGGCTGGGGCTCGGGCTGGGTGACGCAAAGGCCACCACCGACCCGTAGGACATCGCGCCCACTGCCAGCACGGCAGGAACGGTCAAGAACGCCACTCTGCGTTTGAAGTTGAACATATTGGTTTGACCTCCTTTCCGGCATCTTCACCGGGCATTTCGACGCCCCGTCGGCGGCGATAGACCCAGGTTGCCACCGCCCTTTGAACCAGCCCTAAACCGAACCTGTGGATCAGTTGGGAGTGGTTGCCGCCCTCAGGTAGGCCAATACGGCCGCGACCCTGCGGCTCAGGAGTCGCTCCTCGGAAAGCCCCAGCTTGGAGAAGATCGAGTTCACGTACTTCTCGACGGACGATTCCGACAGATGGAGGCTGCCCGCGATCGCCGGGTTTGACTTGCCCTCAGCCATCTCGCGCAGCACCTCGATCTCGCGCTCGGTGAGCAGGCGCAGCGGCGACTCGGCCTGACGCGACCGGTAGTCGATCAGGCGCTCGACGACTCCGGAGTCCACCACCGAGCGACCAGCGGCGACCTCGCGCAGCGCGTGCAGCAGCTCGCCCAGCTCGCCGACCCGCGTCTTGAGCAGGTAGCCAAGGCCCTCGGTGCCGTCTTTCAGCAGCTGCACCGCGTACGCGGCATCCGAGTGCTGCGACAGCACGACCACGCCGATGCCGGGATGCTTCTTCCGAATCGCATGGGCCGCCTCGATGCCCTCGACCCGGTGACCCGGGGGCATTCGAATGTCGGTCAGCACGGCGTCAGGGCGCAAGCCGTCGACCGCCTGCAGCAGCTCCTCGGCGTTGCTCACGGACGCCAACACTTCGACCTCGCCCGAATCCTCGAGCAAGCGCCGCGTGCCTTCGCGCACCAGGTAGTTGTCCTCCGCGATGATGACCCGCAGCCGCTCAGACATGTGCTTCTTCGACCACGGGCAAGTAGGCGCGCAGCTCCGTGCCGTGACCGGGCCGGCTGGCGACCTCAACTCGTCCGCCGAGCGCCGAGATTCGGTCCTCGAGCCCGCGCAGCCCGGACTTCTTGACGCCCGCGGGCTCGAAGCCTCGGCCGTCGTCCTGGACCTCGATCACCAGCTGCCCGGGCTCCGAGTGAAAGCGGACGTGTACGCGACTGGCCGACGCGTACTTGAGGATGTTGGCCAGTCCCTCGGAGACAAAGAAGTAAGCAGCGCCCTCCAGCTCGAGCGGAAAGCGCGCACCCTGTCCGAGCCCGTTGGCATGGACCTCGACCGGCACCGTCATCCGCGTCGCCCGCTCCTCGACGGCTTCGATGAGGCCGCGGTCGGTCAGGATCGCGGGGTGAATTCCGCGAGCCAGCTCCTGCAGCCCCTCGAGCGCGCGTCGCGCGTCAATTTGCGCTTCGCGCAATGTGATTTCAGCGAGGTCACGGTCTCGGCGCAGCTGGTTGCGGGCCAGGCCGAGCCGGGCAAGCACCCCCACCAGCTCTTGCTGCACGCCGTCGTGAAGGTCGCGCTCCAGCCGCCGACGGCCAACCTCTTCGGCGTGCACCAGCCGCGCTCGCGACGCCGCCAGCTCTTCGACGTGGTGCGACAGCTCAGCCGAAAGCTGCGAGTTGCGGATCGCAAGCGCAGCCTGCAGGCCGAGCATGTTCAAAAGCTCCTGGTCGGTCGCCGAGTAGCGGCCTTCCACCTTGGGGCCGCACTCGATGACGCCGACCACCCTGTCGCCCTGCACGAGGGGCGCGGAGAGCTCGACCGCCGCAGCATCCCCTGGCTCTGTCCCAGCGATGGCGATCGGCGTCGGCTCCGGCCGGTTGAGCAAGACCCGCACCCAGCTCGCGCCCAGGCCGGCCTGTACTGCGCCGGCCACGCTCCCAGCCACGTCCTCGGCCGCAACCGTCGACTGGAGGCGGACGCCCAACTGACTGATCCGCTCGTACCCCGAGAGACGGGGCCCGAACACGAGCCTATCGGCCAGGCGTTCCAGTCGGCGGCGAGCCGGCTGGAAGAGCAACGTGGCGGCGATCGCAAGCAGCACCGCAAGCGTGAGCGGCACCCGCTGGCCCACCGCGATCCCGAACCCCGCCGCCACCACCACGTAGATCACTGCGATGAGCGCCCACAGAGCGCCGTAGACGACCGAGCGCCGGATCACATCGTCGATGTCGAGCCCGCGGTACATGACGATTCCCAGCGCAAGGCCGGTCGGAAGCAGAGCCATCGTGCCCACGTACTGGACTGCCGCGATCCAGAAAGGGATGGCCGGTGGTCCGGGCCCGAACGAGAGTGCGACCACGCTGATTGCGGACACGGACAGCGCATAGAGCGGCCACTTGATCTGGCGGCGCTGGTCCGCGCCAAAGCGTCGGTAACGCAACAGGAGTAGCGCCAGTGCCGGCACAACGACCAGGAGGTTGGCGCCAAGCACCGCTCCGGCAGTCGCACCGGCGGGGTCAAGCCCGTGCAGGTAGATGGGGCTCGCGGCGTCGAGGGTCACCCAGCCGAACTGGCTCGTGCCGACCCGAGACGATCCAACCAGATACAGCAGCACTAACGGCAGGAATGCGGGCGGCAGCCCACGAACGATCCAGCGTTCGTACGGCCGCTGGTACTTCCCGTCGGGAAAAGTTGCAAAGACAGCTACGCCGGCGGCAGTCACCGCCCAACCGGCGGCGTCCACGATCACGACCGCAACCCAGTCGTGGGCCAGCTCGGGACGAGTCATGGATGCCAGGGCGATGGCGGTGCCGATGCTTTTTCCGATTGCAAGCAAGGTCGCCACGAGTAGGAGGAGCCGTGCGGCGCGGTTGGCCGGCCGCGCCATGTAGGCCACCGCGCCCGCGACGTACCAGACAAGGCCTGTGCCGACGTCAACCGCCGAGCCCGACAGCTGGCCGCCTAGCAGGCCGAGCACTCCTGCGGCTACCAGGGCGAAAGCGCCGGGCAGGAGCCACCACGCATTGGCGGACCGAGCCGTCATGGCTACATCTTGGCCCGCACGTGGCACGAAGTCGCGGTGGGAGACCGGAAAAACGAGGGCGGAAATCCACAATCGCGGCCGCAAGAAGTTCTGCAATGGACCGGGTAGGGATTCGACGGAGCGGCGCCTAGTTTGGCGGCGACGGGCTCTTCAGAGCTCGAACACCAACGACTGGAGGGCACCAATGCTCAAGATCTGGGATCCGACAAACTTCAGACGCACTCTCGGAGGCCTGTGCCTCATTCTCGCGCCGATCCTGTTTGCCATCGCGGAGATCACCTATCCGCCAAGCAGCGGCAGTGGCGCGGAGCAGCTTGACGCCGCTGCCCGCAACCACGACGTGATGCTCGCGGACATCTACTTCGGCATCGCCTCGGCCATCCTCTTCATGCCCGCCATCTATGTGCTGCTTCATGTATTGCGAAGGCGTGGTGTCGTGCTTGGCCACATAGCGGCCATCTTGACCGTGACCGGCCTCTGCCTCGCCCACCTCGCGCTGGGCGGGTTGCAGCTCATGCTCTGGGCGATGGCGAGTCCCGGCGTCGACCGCCAGGCCATGGCCGCCTTTATCGACAAGGTCCAGCAGAATCCTGCGGGCCTGCCGTTGGTGCTGGGGCACGAACTCTTCGCGTTCGGCGTCATCCTTCTCGGGATCGCGGTGTGGCGATCCGGATTCGGCTATCGATGGGCCGGCCCCGCAATCGCGATCGGCGTGGTGCTCGACATTGTCGGCGGCGCGATCGGCCTGCCCGACATGCTCATGGCCATCGTCAGCGACGCCATTTTTGTCACTGGCCTGGCCGCGGTCGGCCTGAAAGTGTTGATGACCTCTGATTTGGAATGGGAAGCCGGTCCGGCGACCGTGCGCGGAAGGCAGCAGGCGGTGGCGCCGGCATTCTGACCAAAACAGCGACGCGCCCGGCACGTGCCGGGCGCCCAGCAAATGCGAGCTCTCAGACGGCTCCGGCCACGACGGTTCGAGGTGCCGGCTGCTTCTCGTTGACACCACGCGGAGCCTGCACGAACAGGGTCACGCTCGCCACCAGCATCCAAAGGAACCAGGCGAGCGTCGGCGCCACCTGGTAGTTGCCTCCCAGGATGAAGCCCGGGACCATCGCCACAGCGATCACGCCCGCCGATCCTGCCAGCCAGCGCGGGATTCCGCCGAAGAGAAGCCCGGACGCGGCGACCGCTCCGAGCGACAGTGCCTGGACGAGCATCGAGACCAGGAACGCAAAGCTGCCGATGACATAAAGAGCGCGAGCTAGGCTGGGATCAAGCTGAACCGGGCTCGAATAGAGCGCGTAGGTGGCTGGAAAGCTGCCGAGCTTGATTGCGATGGAGATGACGCAAGCAGCAACAGCGACCTGCGCAGCGATGGCAACCTTGGGCTCAGCGGGACGGAGCCGGGAGTAGAGGACAAGGGTGAAAACCATGACCGACACGAATGCCCACAACTCGACGTGAAAGAGGAAATTGAGGTTCGGTATGCCGTGGTGATATGTGTAAGCAGCGATCTGCTGGCCGGTCGCGGCGTCCGTCGGAGCCGAGTCGTCGCCACCACCTTTGATGAACCCGAAGATTGGGAAGATCGCCCCGATCAGAGCTGGACTGCGGCCGAGCCATTTGCTTTTCATTTCTGAGAGCACCTCCGTGAAAGTTGATTGGAACGGCTTGCATCGTCCGGCCGAAGCAGGGTTGCCGTCGTCCGGCGCCCGGTTGAACTTCGTCTCCGTCGCCTGATGGAGGTTCCCTCGGTCTCATCCTGCTGACGTACGGGCTGATCGACCTCCGCGCCGATGGCAGGCGCACTCACGTGACCTAAAGTGCCCAGTGGTGGACAAGCGCTGGCGGATCTTCTTGGAGTTCGGGCCGGCTGTGGCGTTTACGCTCCTATCGCAGTACGAGGTCTGGGCCGGACCGATCCCTCACATGGGAGGGTCCATCCAGGGTCCGAAGCCGGTGTTGTCTGCGGTTCTTTTGGTGGTAAGCGCCGGCTTGGCGCTCCGTCTGCGGTATCCGCTCCTGGCCGTTGGGCTGGCGATGGGCCCGTTCGGAGTCCACGAGATCGTCAACCACTTCTTCGGGCCAGGCGGCCCGAACCTGTTCGAGGCGTTCCTGTCTCAGGTTTTCATCGTGTACTCGACAGCGGCGAACACCGCGGGCCGCCGGACCTACGCGGGCGCGGCCATCATCGTGGCCTACCAGCTGCTGGGTTACGGGCCGACGCTGCCGGGCAGCTTCGACCAGGCATCTGGAGAATGGACCTTCTACGCCATCGCATGGGTGCTCGGCAAGACGGTGCGCCACCGACAGCTGCGCGGCGACCGCCTCGAGGCCCGCACCGCTGAACTGGAGGAGCAGCGCGAGAGTCAGATCCAGTCGGCGATCGCGGATGAGCGTGCGCGCATCGCGCGCGAGCTCCACGACATCGTCGCCCACAGCGTCAGCCTGATGGTGCTGCAGGCCGGCGCCGCCCGGCAGGCACTGGAGCGGCAGCCTGAGAAAGCCCGAGCGCCTCTTCTCTCGGTCGAGGCCACGGGCCGTACCGCCATGTCGGAGCTGCGCCGGCTTGTCGGCATGTTGAGACAGCCAGGCGATGAGGACCAGCTCGCGCCGCAGCCCAGCCTCCGCCACGTGGACCTCTTGGTCAATCAGATGCGAGAGGCCGGCCTGATGGTGGAGCTGGATTCTCGCGGCAGTCTCGAGTCCATCCCACCAGGCGTCGATCTCTCCGCTTACCGGATCGCTCAGGAAGCCCTGACCAATGCACTCAAGCATTCCGGCGCCACCCACGTCGACCTCAAGGTCAGGAGCGAAGGCGGGGCCGTCGAGGTCGCGGTCGAGGACAACGGACGCGGTCCCTCCGGTAACGGAGCGGTCGCGGGCGGACATGGCTTGATTGGTATGCGCGAGCGGGTCAATCTCTTCGGTGGCCGCTTCGAGGCCGGCGGCCGCGAGGGCGGCGGATTTCGCGTCTTCGCCCACCTGCCTTACGACGCCGAATGATCCGCGTTCTGGTGGCGGACGACCAGGCCATGGTCCGCGCCGGCCTGCGGCTGATCCT
Organism: Candidatus Dormiibacterota bacterium; assembly: GCA_035937155.1. Taxonomy (GTDB): domain Bacteria; phylum Chloroflexota; class Dormibacteria; order Dormibacterales; family Dormibacteraceae; genus Palsa-870. Next base: position 34,666 of record DASYVJ010000102.1, read on the forward strand.
CGAAGGCCAGGCAGACATCGAGGTCGTGGGCGAGGCCGCCGACGGCGAGGAAGCTCAGGTGGCCGCACGCCGAGACCACCCGAACGTGGTGCTGATGGACATCCGCATGCCCCGTCTCGACGGCATCGCCGCCACCCGCAAGCTCATCGAGCACGATCCCACGTTGCGCGTCCTGGTCGTGACCACCTTCGACGCCGACCAGTACGTCTTCGAGGCCCTGCGCGCGGGGGCAAGCGGGTTCATCCTCAAGGACTCTTCGCCGGAACAGTTGGTGGCCGCAGTCCGGCTGATCGCTGCGGGGGATGCGCTCCTGGCGCCGGCTCGCACCCGCCGCCTGATCGAGGCTCAGGTACGGCCGCAGCCGAGTGTGGACGCGACCCACGTCGGCACCCTCACCGATCGCGAGCGCGAGGTGCTCGTCCTGATGGCCAGGGGTCTCGACAACAGCCAGATCGCGGAGCAGCTGTTTGTCAGCGAAGCGACGGTCCGGACCCACGTCGGCCATGTACTGTCCAAGCTGGACGCGCGTTCGCGCGTACAGGCCGTCGTCGTCGCTTACGAGTCAGGTCTCGTGCGGCCGGGTTCGTCTGCTTGACGGCCACGTAGTCCCATGCGTTCGGATGGGGTTGGGCCGAGCATTTCTACAGTCGACGGACCGGGCGCCCTCGCGTATACGTTGATCATCCGACTGCCCGGCGACGTTTACTTAGACGAGCCATACCTGTCGATCCGCTGGGACGGCGTCCACCACCATGTCTTCTCCGAATGGAGGGCCTTTGCCAACAGCGAGGAGCTCCGCGCCGGCCTCATGAAAGGTATTCGGGCAATCCGGGAGCACAGCGCGACCAGTTGGGTGAGCGACGCGAGGAAGATGAAGGTGTTCGTCCACGAAGACCAGAAATGGGCCAAAGAGATCTGGATGCCCCTGGCCGTCCGAGCGGGCCTCAAGCGGCTCGCGTTTGTGACCGCCCCCACAGGGCTGGGCAAGCTGACGATCGAGGATGTTTCGGTGCTGTACAACGAAGCCGGCCTGCAGTCGCATACCTTCGATTCCATGGCCGCCGCCAGGCACTGGGTCTCGGAGGTTTCGGCGCTACCAACCGCCGGCTGACCGGCGCCGCCTCTTCAGGCGGCGTGCAGCGCGAACACCGGGTGCCGCTCGGCCGCACCTACAGGATCGTCGACGATGTCCTTCGCGCCGAGCACGGTCCGCAGTACCAGCCGTCCAAGTCCGAGCGGGACCCGCCGCACGAAGGGGCCCATCGAGTCGCGAAAGAAAGCCACCTTCTCCGGGGCCGACGAGCTAGAGGAGCTGTCCTGGCCTCAGATTTAGCGCATTACTGAGCCTGGGTTGATCGACTTTCGGCTCTCACCGGCGCTTCCGTAGTCGTGGCTGGACGCCGTGTCGCCAGCACCGAGCCGGCGATGACGAGAACGAAGCCCACGGCCATGCCGGCCGTGAAGTTCTCATGCAGCACCATCACGCCCAGCACCGCCGCCACAGCCGGGTTGATGTACGTGATGACCGTCGCGCGCACTGGCCCGATCTCGGCAATCAGCGCAAAGAACAGCAGGAAGGCGATCGCGGTACAGACGACCGCCAGCACGGCCACCGAGCCGAGCACTTCGAGGCTCGGCACGGAATGCGGCCATTGGACCGCAGCCACCGGCGCGTAAACGATCGCGCAGGCCGCAAGGGCCACGGCGATGACTCCCATCGGGGGAAGGTCGCGCAGGTAGCGCGAAATGATGACTGGGCCAACTGCATATGCGACAGCCACAACAGCCATCTCGAGCAGCGGCAGCCAGCCTGACGCCCTCAGGTCAAAGCCCACGATCGCCGCCACGCCGGCGACTCCAAGCAGCAGGCCTGAGACGCTCGCCAGCCCGAGGTGCTCGCGGTTGCCGAGCGCCGTCGCGATCACCACGCCCACCAGCGGCACGGCTGACAACAGCAGACCGGCCAGCGAACTGGAGATCTTCTGTTCGGCGCTCGCAAGCATCAACCATGGGATGCCGATCTCGACCGCAGCAAAGACGAGGAGCGGCAGCCATCTCCTGAACAGGCCGCGCAGCTCGCCGCGCGCGATCACGACGGGCAGCAGGATCAGGGCCCCGAGCGCAACTCGCCCGAATACGAGCACCGCCGGTGACAGGTCGCTCACCGCGATCTTGATGAAGAGGTACGGCAGGCCCCAGATCACGCTCATCGCGAGGAACAGGAGTAGACCCCGGCGTGTCACCCCGTCTCTAACTCGTCAGGCGAGCCAACCCTTCCATAGTGATGGGTCGCGCGAGGGCGATCCCCGCGCGACCCCGACTTCCTAACCCTCGAAGAACGTCGTCGCGGTTTCCTGGATGCTGGCCGGCGACCGGCTGCGCAAGTAGAAGAAGACGATGACGCCGATCGCAAGCCAGGCCAGCACGAGCCACGGCGCGGCGTTCGCGGGCGCCGTCAGTCCCGCAATGCCCAGCCCGCCAAAGTCAAGGCCGAAAGCCGCGATCAAGACGGGGATGAAGATGATGATCCCGAGCACCGGGATCACGATGTTGAGCAGCGGGTTCATCTCGTCGCGATGCTCGCGCAGGTAGAAGACCATGTTGCTCAGGTTCGTGAGGATGTAGATGATCACGATGATGAGCGTGGCGATTGTGCCGAGCAGCGCGAAAGCGTTGAGCGGGCCACCCAGCGCAAAGCCAAGAATCAGGGCGACGGCGATGCCGAGCGCCCCCTGCACGTGCACCGCGACGTAGGGCGTCTTGAAGCGCGGATGCACGCTGGCCAGCGCTCGCGGAAGTATTCCAACACGAGCTAGCGCATAGCCCACCCTCGTTGCTGCGTTGGCACCGGCATTCGAGTTCGCGAACGCGCTGTTGATGATGGCGAGCAGCACCAGGATGGAGAAAGGCCCCCAGACCTTCGCCGCCAGACCGTCCCATGGGTCTCCCCCGTTGAACGCGAAGAAGCCTTTGGTTGCATCGGCAGCCAGGTTTGGGCCGAAATAGACGATCGCCCCGTAGTAGCAGATCAGATAGAAGATTCCGATCAGCACGCAAGACAACAAGACGGCGCGCGGGATGGTCCGGCGCGGGTCTCGGGTCTCCTCTGCAAGTGGCAGCGACGCCTCGAAGCCGATGAAGGCCAGCACGGTGTAGACCATGCCTGCGAACACAGATCCGAGCCCGTGCGAGTTTCCGGTGTTGGGATTGAACACGCTGAGCGTGTTGTTCGAGCCGGCGGCGATGATCAGGGTGATCGCAAGCGCCAAGAAGACGACAATCTCGAACGCTCCCATGATCACGCCGGCCTCCGTGGAGATCCGGACTCCTCGGTATACAAGGGCCCAAACTCCAATCCCCGCGAGTGCGGCAAAGGGAGCCCACAACCACGTTGGCGTGCCGAAGTGACTGTTCAAATTGACGGCGATCACGTTCCCGAAGATCAGGTACAGCAGAGGCGCCACAAGCGGCTCGGCAAGCATGAATCCCCACGCGACGAAGTAGCCCACCGCGGGGTGTAAGGCGCGCGCGTTGTACGTGTAGAGGCCGCCCGCGGAAGGTAGGTGCTTGGCGAGCTGCCCGATGCTGATGGCGACGAAAAGGCAGGCCACGAGGGCGAGCAAGACGGCGAGCGGCGTCGCCCCGCCCGCGTAGGTGACGGCAAAGATGATGGAGAACGCAACGGCGGCGCCCGGCGCCATGTGCGTAATGGACTGGAACAGAACCGGCGCCAGGCCGATCGCATCCCTCTCCAACCGACCCGTTGTCGCGCCCGGATGAGCGTCAATCTTCACTTACCCCTCCCTTTACGAAGGGCCCCCACGCTGTGCTCAGGCGTGGCGACCTGCCCTTCAGAAGGGGTGCATACACCTCGGCTTTCCCGCCGTCAAGTAGGAGATGTGGATGCTGCTGCGCCAACTCGCCTAGCCCCGGCTCGTAGCCTCCGCCCCGGGCCCAGGCGGCCCGGCCCCGGAGATCCGCAGCATATTCGCGGCATCGGCGGCCGGAGTCAAGGAAAGGGTGGCGCTAGGAGGAGAGCATCCGTTGATGCGTGACGACGCGGCGCCGGGCCCCTTGACGCAGCCTTCAGCGCCCTTCTCGGGGCCCCACGGAATCGCCAGATTCGGTGGGGTGAGAACGGCGCCCGGCCGCCTAGGCCGCGAAGATGCAAGGAGCTTCGGGGCTGGGCCGCCAGAATGGGCCGGTGGCTTCCGGCACCCAGGTCCTCAGCCGGCGCGCGCTGAATCGCGCCCTGCTCGCCCGCCAGCTGCTGCTTCACCGGGTCAAGCTGTCGGCGGCCGCGACCATTGAGCGCCTGGTGGCCATGCAGGCC
>DASYVJ010000103.1:0-7388 GCA_035937155.1 Candidatus Dormiibacterota bacterium
GATCTTCCACAATCGCCAACGCCGCCACTCGTCGCTAGGTATGCTGACGCCGATCGAGTTCGAGGCTCGCAATCGGCCGACGACAGCGGCATGAATCCAAGAACCCGGCTCTACCGAAATCAGGACACCCCTGAGTCTCCATCGAACCCAGGGCGGTTCAGGAGTGAGCCGCCAGAGTACGTTTGAGTTCACTGCGTCCGGGGCTTCGCCAAGTGCCGCTACCTGTCGGCGGAGGCCGCACGGGTTGCTAAACGGGTTGCTACACGACTTGGGCGATGCTCGGCTGAGGTAGGTTCTTTTGCGGCCCTCTCAACCTAGACCGCACGCGAGCCTTCCCATGTAGAGACCTAGTCCGGGGATCATGGTCCGAGAGTTAAAATCGTAGACGACCAGTTCGTCGCTTTCGGCGGCCCGGCACCGGTTGGTTTATGGCGTTCGGCGCCGATACCGTGGTCACGAAGTGACTGTCGTCGATCCAGCCGTGCTGACCCCACATGTTGACCGTGATGATGGTGGTTTCGCCCGTGAGTGCGTACCGTTCTGGTCGTATAGCAGTTACGGGCTAAGGTAGCGACCGCGGCCAACATCTTGGGCTTCGTCCTGGCGGGCGTTCGCGGTTCTTCTCTCGCGGTCGCCGAGCGTGGTTGGGTGTTCTACACATTTGGGCGCCGTGGGAATTCGCTGACCGCGGCCTTATGAATCCGCGACACGCTCCAGGACGAACGCTTCGACCTCTTCGGACTTGCCCTTGACCACAAACCTCCCGAGTGGGCGGACAGTGGCGAGGTCGCGAATGAGCGCGTACGTCGGCGCCGAGACCACGACCTGGCCCGCGATCGCACCCGTCTGGAGCCGGGCGGCGAGATTCACGGCATCGCCGTGCGCGACATAGTTCCGCAGTTCCTCACTCCCGATGTTGCCGACGAGCGCTGCGCCGGTCGCGATCCCCACGCGGAAACGCGGGAGCGATGGGTCCTCGGTGACGATTGCCTCGATCGCGCGCTGCATCGCTAGCGCCGTCCGGGCGGCGGCGAGGGCGTGTCGCGGCTGCTCGACCGGCGCGTTCCAGACCGCCACGATCGCGTCTCCGGCGAACTGGATGATCGTGCCGCCGTTGGCGAAGATAACCGGGACCACCGCGCTGAAGTAGCGATTGAGCGCGAGGACCGTCTCGTGGGGCGACCGACTCTCGGTGAACGGTGTGAAGCCTTCGAGGTCGGCGAAGAGAGCCGTCACCTCGCGGTTCTCGCCGCCGAGCGCCGCGCGTCCTGGATCGGAGAGGAGCGACCGGACGATCTGCGGCGAGAGATACTGGCCGAAGAGACGTTGCACCGCTGCGAAGGCCCTGGCGCGCTCGCTTACGAACGCGTATAGGGCGGCGAACACCACAATCGAGACTGCGGTGATGTTGACGATGAACATCCCGCCGACGAGACCGGCCGGAAGGTTATTCGCGGTGCGCAGCGCTCCGCCGAAGGCGCCGACGGCGACGAGCAGCGCAAGGTACGCCGCGAGCCAGCGGAGCGCTTCGCGCGGGCTAGCGAAGGCAAGCGCGCCGAGCGGCGCGAAGAACGCCCAGAGGACGACGATGCTCGAGGGGACGAAGCCGCCGAGCGCGACCATTAGCGCGAAGGGGAGCACGAGCATCAGGCCAAGCTGCGTGAGTCGGAAGACGTCGTAACGTCGGGTGACGGTGAATATGACGATGCTCAGGAGCGAGAGGATCGTGTACGTCAGCGGGATCGCCCCGCCGAGCGGTTCCCCGAACGCGATGTAGACGAGCCCCCAGAAGATCGCGAGCACGCTGATGAGCAGCGCCACGCCGACGAGCAGACCGCGCCGCATACGCTCATCCTCGGTCTCCCCTGGGGTAGCGCCGATGGTGGCCAAGAGCGCGAGCGGGCGGTCCATCGTTTGGCCCAGATGCTACTCGGCGCACGGGGTGCGGCCGTGGCCGCGATGCTGCTCGCGGTGGCCGCGTACAACGCAGCCTGGAGGCGGGTCCAAATCCGATGGGTGTCACCTTGCTCCAGAATCGCTCCCCAAGATATGGGGACGGGACGCGGCTGGGAGTCAAAATGTGGACGTCTCGGAAGGCAGCCGTTGGTCGGGGGCCCGGGATTTGAACCCGGGGCCTCACGGTCCCGAACCGTGTCGGCGCCGTGTCCTCAAGTGTCCTGGCGGCTTCTCTGGGGGCCCCCTGAACTCAAATGGCGTGGGCTTCGTGTCCTTCTGTGACCTCTCGGAACCGTTCGTTTCCGGGAATGCGTGATCCACCTGTGATCCAGCGAAGGCCAGATCAGCCCTGAAGCCGTTTGTCTACGGCGCGGGAGTTAGGGCTCGCTAGACCGCGACGCTGCCGATGAACACGGCCGCCAACTGTTCGCTGGATGGGTGCCCGTTGACCTGATAGATCGGCGTCCCGGCAGCCAGGAACGCAGCGTCGCCATCCTTCAGCCGGTAGTTGGGGTCGCAGACATTGCCACTTACCCAACGAGTCCGGCGGGGGTCATCACGACCGCCCGGATCAGCAACGCCAGGCTCCCGAAGGTAAATAGGGTGCCCGGATGGAAGAGGAACTCGCGATAGCGTCCACTGAAGGAGCGGGCTCCGCGAGCGCAGCTCACGCAGAATGCGCCGACCTGGCGAATCGGGGAAGGCTGGGTTCGGGCGCTCAGGGAGTGGGAATCCTGGTTGGATATGGGTGGTCAGCGAGCCTTCGCCTCACGTGGTCGGCATGGAACTCGGCCTCCTTGAAGAGAGCGGCAACGTGATGATCGTCGAGCCGGTACTCGATCTGGTTATGTTCGCGACGTACCGCCTTCACAAGCCGGCGGTCACGCAATAGTCGGAGCTGATGGGATACCGCAGACTCCGCAACGCCAACCGTGATGGCGAGATCACGAACGCACAGAGGTCGTCTGGTCAGCGCATAAAGGATCTTGGCTCTGGTGGGATCGCCCAAGGTCGCGAACGCCTGCACGACGAACTCGAGGATTTCCTCCTCCGGCAAGGCCGTCTGAGCATCGGCAATTGCTTCGGCGTCGATCGGATCGACAGAAATGGCCATAGGCCAACTATATCTGAGGAACTGCTCAGATACGCAGGCTCCGAAAGTATACTCACGCGGAATGCAACGTCCTGATACGCCTAGCCGCGGTGCGGCGGATGCAAAGCCCATACCAATCGAATCCCACGCTAGCGAGCACCTCGACTCGATCCTGAGCGGGCGACTGCGTCAGGCCCTGCTGCTCACAGGGATCATTCTCGTTGTCGAGTTGGTGGGCGGAATCCTCTCGGGATCCCTGGCTCTGATGTCCGATGCAGGCCACGTCACCACCGACGTTCTGGCACTCGGACTCGCCTGGTATGCGGTCGAGCAGACGAAGCGGCCAGCGGACAAGACGCGAACCTTCGGCTACCATCGCGCCGGCATCCTTGCCGCCACCGCCAACGGGGCGACGCTCATTGTCTTGGTCTTTGTAATCGCCTATGAGGCGGTGCAGCGATTTGCTCATCCCCAGCCTGTTCAAGGTGGGATCGTCATCGTTTCCGCTCTCGTCGGAGTGGCAGTAAACGGCTACATCGCCTTCAATTTCCGCGGCCGGGGCGGCAACTTGAACGTTAGAGCCGCGGTTCTCCACGCTGTCGGCGACATGATCGCCTCAATCGGAGTAATCCTAGCCGGCGCCATCATTCTGTTTACCGGCTGGACATTCGTCGATCCGATCGTCTCGATATTCATCGCAGCACTGATCGGCTGGAACGCATTCCGGATCGTCCTCGAGACCGTCAACATTCTTCTTGAGGGTACGCCGCGTGGTCTGGATGTAATGGCCGTGCGAAACGCGATCACGAGCGTGGACGGCGTCCTCTCGGCTCACGATGTCCACGTCTGGTGTATTTCCTCCGAGCACACAGCGATGAGCTGCCACATCGTGGTCGGCGAGCACCCCCTTGACGAAGCCGAGCGCGTTATGCGCGCAGTGGAAGGCACGATCTGCGAGCGATTTGGCATCGGTCATACGACAGTCCAGTTGGAATTCCTAGAGCCGTGCTCTGGAGACGCGGACCATCTGTCCGAGCACAATCACCCACACCGGAAGTTAGCCCAGTTAGCCCTGTCTGAGCGGCGGCGCACTCCGCTCTCACCGCGCCGCCAGCAGCCGACAAGTACCGCCGCAACAAAGTAGGAGAGCCGACACCCTGTTTCCGCTGGTGAAGGAAAGTGGTGGTTGCCGTATCGAGCGGCGCCCGCCCGGTTTCGAGTTCACACCAGGTCTGTTGGGGAAGATCTCGACCTACGTAGTGCTCCAGCCTGAGGGCGTCCTCCGAGTCTTTGCATTCATGTATTCGTTCCTTGTTGCGTCGGAGTCAGAAGAGGATCGATTGGCTGCGGAGGCTTTGGCGTTGATCGAGGATCAGATTGCTGGCAACACCGTCACCTCCGGGCAGGAGCGCACTTTCGAGTATCGCGAGGACGGATGGCAGGAGGTTGCTTTCCCTCGCTGGTGGGTGAGCGTCACCAGTTCGCACTAAGGGATCCACCGGCTGTTTCAGGCGTTTTTCTCTAGTGCAGTCACCTGCCATAGCAGACCCCGTTCGTTGATTCTGGTAATAAAGCCGCGCTGCTCAACAGCGGCCAGTATCAGTTCCGGTGGATGCAGGAAAACTCGGAACTGCATTCGGATGGCTCGAAACCCCAAATTGGCCAATGTAAGACCGAGGCGCGTCCACCATCGACGATTGGGAAAGCTCATAACGAGCACGCCGCTTGTGCGCTCGGCGGCCGCACTGGCAAGCTTGGGCATGTCGGGATAGCAGCAGATGACCCGATTCATGACGACGATGTCTGCCGTTTCAACTTCGGTGCCCGCCTCGGTGAAATCCATCACCATGCGCTCGACGCGATCTGCAAACCCAACTTCCCGGAGCAGTTCGCCAGCGGCATCTTCATAGGTGGGTGTTAGCTCAACATTGACCGCTCGCAGGACACCTGCCTTGAGCAGGTCGATCTCGATAGCGCCGATGCCGCCCCCCACCTCGAGCAGCGTTTTGCCTTCGACGCCGCGCTCCCTCAATAAATCGGCGATTCGCCGGGAGGTTCCATCAAGTCCTTTGCGCCGGTATCGCTTTGCCTCCGCGCGGGCGTTCTTCTCGCTGAAGATCTGACGGTAGCCCTTCGGCGTGCAACAGTCGCTCATTCAGTACTGGCCTTCCTAGGCAGCCGGCTTGCGGGCTCGAATTGAGTAACCCAACGTTCCGAATTCCCTGGCGCTTGCCTCTCCGCCGGCGCCCGCGAAGGTGTCGACTGGATTCGCCAGCTCGACGTCGACGAGACCCGCGCCAGTGATCACCGTCTCCCACCCTGCACACGGCAGGGCTCCGGCGATTCAACCAGTCCAGAGATCGATGTCGCGGAGGGCTTCTTCAGGAACGGGACGTTCAAGGCAGATATCAGCGACCGTCATCCGGCCGCCGGGCTTTAGCACCCGGAAGATCTGCCGGTAGACGCCGATCTTGTCTGGGCAGAGGTTGATCACCCCATTGGAGATGACGACGTCCGCCCATCCATCTTCGACAGGGAGATCCTCGATCAGCCCTTCGCGGAACTCAACGTTCTTCAAACCCAGCGCCTCGGCCATCGACCGGCTTCTCTCAACCATCTCGGGGGTCATGTCAACGCCAATCACACTGCCTTCGCTGCCCACCCAAAGCGCCGCCAGCAGAGAATCCATACCGGCTCCGGATCCCAGATCGACAACGCTTTCTCCCGGTTTAGGACCGCCCCAATAGAAGGGATTGCCCACACCCGCAAACGCCTCGCATGCCTGCTCGGGAAGGTCGCTCAAAGGATTAGGTGGGTAGCCCAGACGCAAAGCGTGTGCACGGCCGGTGTGGAAATGGTGGGCATGATTTATGCCATTCGGATCGGCGGCCACGTCGCGATACTTTTGGCGGACTTGGTGACGAAGCTCATCTAGGTCGACCAGCTCGAGAATGTCAGCCATAGCTCTCTCCTTGTGTTCGGCCGCCGGCCGCTACCCATTCCGGTAAACCGTCCTTCAGGTGCCTGGCAGCGTAACCATGAGCGCGCAATGTTCGAACAGCCTCCGGCGCAAAGGCGCAGTAAGGGCCACGGCAGTACGCGACGATCTGCCGGTCTCGTGGAAGCTCTCGCAGCCTCTGCTCGAGCTCATCAAGCGGGATCGACACAGCTCCGGCGACATGGGCCGCGCGATATTCCTCTGTTGGGCGCACATCGACCACCACCAGGGCCTCGCCTGAATCAAGTCGGGCCAATAGCTCTTCACGGCTCATTGGCTCGAGACCTTCTTGCGATCCGAGATAAGCCTCGACCAGCCCATTCACGCCAGGCAGTCTCTCGGCAGCTAGCGAGCGCAGTCCAACCCAGAACCTGTAGACGGCCGCAGAAGCGAGCCGGTATCGCACTCGCGTGCCATCGCGTGACGCAGCGACGAGTCCCGCCTCCTTTAATACCTGAAGGTGCTGGCTGGTATTAGCTGTCGAAAGGCCGACCTGTCGCGCAATCTCGTCGACCGTTCTATCACCATTGGTCAGGACGTCGACGATCTCAACTCGCCGTCCGCTGGCCAAAGCCTGAGCGACGCGCGCGAATTGGTCGAAGAGCTCCACCTTGACCCGGCGATCTGGCATCAACACGCATTATGTCTTCCGGCTCGTCATTTGTCAGCTATTCAATTGATTTCTTGACAATGCTCGCAAGACGATCGACAATGGGCAAAAAAAAACGTGGCAATGAAAGTAAGGGGTTGATCAATTGATGGGTTTTGACGGCTACGGCGGGAGCCCCTGGATGTGGATTCTGGGGAGCGTGATGATGGTCATCGTCATTGGCGGGATCATCCTGCTGGCCGTCTGGGGGGTCAGAGCAGCCGGCGGACCGCGCCCAGGCGACTCCAACAGCGCGCTCGAGGTGCTGAAGCGGCGACTTGCCGCCGGCGAGATCACCCAGGACGAGTACGAGAAGACCCGGCGCCTCCTCCAAGGCTAGGGCTGGTCGAAACCACGCCGGCCCACACCATGTCGACTGAGGAACTGCAGGACCTTCTTGCCGCCGGCCAGCCGGTGACTGTGGTCGACATTCGGACGCCGGACGACCGTGAGTGGTCGATCCCTGGCAGCGTTCAAGTCGATGCCTACGACGCCGTCAAATCTGGCAGCTTGGGCTCGCTCGCCAGCCGCGATTTCCCGCCCGGACTCGTGGTGACCATCTGCGGAACGGGCAGAACCGCCGCCACCGCAACAGCCTTGTTAAGAGCGACCGGAGTGCAGGCGGTAACGCTCGAGGGCGGCATGCGCGCTTGGTCGCTCGCCTGGAACACCGCCCAGGCGACGATCTCCGG
>DASYVJ010000104.1:0-1890 GCA_035937155.1 Candidatus Dormiibacterota bacterium
ACTCCACCACGATCCCATCTCCAACCTTGGCTTCCATCTCGAACCTCCTCAGCCGATAGCTTAGCTCCGTTGGAGCCGTGCTCGGGTGAAGGGGGGCAATAAGCCATCCGCATCTCAGGCTGCCCTCGCGTATCAGGGTCGGGGGGATCGTGAAGTTGATGGGAAGCCGTGCCCCGAGATTGCCGGCACGTGCATTGTCCACGAGGTGACCTGGAACCGGGACATTTGAGCGTGTCGCTGAATGGCTTTAAAGCGGGGCTAAACGCCTCAACCAGCTTTGGAGATCAACGGCCGACGGACCTACATGCTGAGGATTGGATGTACCTCCAGCGGTCCCGGCATGGGCGGCCGGGTTCGTGGCGAAGCAGGCGATCGCGTCGTCCCGGTCCTTGCGCAGCCGCTATCCTTCGCGCATGAGTCGCGGCGAGGAGCTTGCGCACCGTTTTCGCGAGGCATACCTGCCCGTGCTGGCCTTCATCGAGTCCGCGGACGACCGGACCTGGTTGACATTCATCCCGGCGGAAGAGGCCGCGGTCGGCGCAATCATGAATCATGTGGCGCAGTCCATGCGCTACAACGGGGCAGTGCTGAAAGCCTTCCGGCTGGGCAATCCACCGGTCCAGCTAACTCAGGAGATGATCGACGCCTTCAACCAGGCGGAGAAGGCGGAGGCCACCGAACCCTCCAGGAGTGAGGTTCTGGAGGCGATGCGCACGGGCGTCGATCGCGTCACCGCATCCCTCGAGGCGACACCTGACGAGGCGTTCGCGTCACAGACGCCGATCGATGTAGGCGACCACATTGCGGAGAACCTGGAGCAGTGGACTGTCGAAATCACGACTCCACATGGTCTCGATCACCTGGAGACTTGTAGGTCGGCGCTGGGCTAGCGGTGCGGGCTTCGAAGACTTCGCCATTGACAATGAAGGCCGCACGGTTCCAGGGATCGCGGCCGACATCTTGAACCAGGTCGGCTGGATTCATCGGACACTAGATCCGGCTGACGCATAACCACCCCGAAGAGAGCCTGCGTTAGGCGTCGCTCCGGCCGTAGTATTCGTGGTCGACCATGTGGGGAGCCAGGATCCACACGGGCCATCCCGACCGATTCGACCCGCTCAGGTAGGCCTTTCAGCTGGACTGGCCACAATGTCAGCGGTTCGCCCTCAGCCACCCCAATGAGCACCTGGCCGCCGTCGACTGCGAAAGCGGCCAGATCCTGGGCCAGGCGCTTGTTCGCCTCCGGGCCGGGAGCCAACTCCTTCTTGAGTCCATCCAAGTCGCTGAGGCCCGGGAACTGGTCAGTGATCGCGTTGGATGATTTGCTCTGCGACTTCTTGGATGTCGCGGCCCACAATGTCGGGCTGCTTACCGATCGGGCTAAGGACCATCCCCGGCCGCGCGACAAAAGCCGCCGAGCACCCCGCCTCCAGCGCGCCGGAGATGTCCCAGGAATGTGCTGCGACAAGACGAACACCACTCGGATCCGTGGCGAAGTGTTGGGCAGCCATCCGGTAGGGCTCGGGCGCTGGCTTCAGCCGCCGGACCTTGTCGGCAGAGAGGACCTGTTCGAAGCTGCTGCGGAGGCCGGCGTTGGTGAGCTGCGCCTCCGCAACCTCATTTACCGAATTGGTGAGCGCGGCGAGCCGGAACCCGGCATCGACCAACAGCAAGAGCGCCGGACCGACCTCCGAGTAAGCAGGTAGGTGGCTCATGGCGCCCACGATCCTGTCTGAATCGCCATCCTTGAGCTGGATGCCCCGGCGCGCCGCCAGCATACTCAGCGCCGCGTGCTGAGCAGAGGTGAAATCGACGTAACTGCCAGTGATCGTGCCGACGAAGGCGACTTGAAGCATCTGCGAGAACCACATGGGCCGAAGTGCCGCGTCA
>DASYVJ010000105.1:0-26530 GCA_035937155.1 Candidatus Dormiibacterota bacterium
AGACCCTCGACCACGCGCCGAAGGCTTGGACGCTCCGCATCGACCGGCGGCGGGACCTCCCGCATGAGCCACAAGCACGCAAGACCGACCACAAAGGTGGCGACGTCGACCATGTATGTCAATGGCACACCGATGGCGGCCAGCAGGACTCCGCCCAGTGCCGGTCCCAGGATCTGGCCAAGCGTTGAGCGCAGGTTGTCGAGCGCGGCTGCCGCCGACAGCTCATCGCGATCGACCAGGCGCGGAAGCAGAGCGCTCAGGGAAGGTCTCTGGATCGCGTCCAGCAGCCCCCATCCGACAGTGATCGCGAACAGGACCCACAGCTGAGGATTCGGAAGCGCCGCGTTAGCCGCCAGGATGAGACTGCAGGCCATCAGGCCTGCCTCGGTCAGGAGGACCATCGAGCGCCGGTCGACGGCATCTGCCAGGGCGCCGCCAATCATGGCGAACACGAATATCGTCGCGAACTCCAGGAGGCCCAGCACGCCGACAAGCAGCACGCTGTGCGACAGCTGATAGACCTGGAATGGGAATGCGACGACCGTGATCATCGTGCCGAAAAAAGACACAAGACGCCCGATGAACAGGAGCCGAAAATCGCGATGCCGGCGCAGAGGCGTGATGTCGATCGTCGCCATCTGCAGCCATCGACGTTTGCCCCGTGGAGCGCCCGGAATGGTCATGGTGAGGGGCCATCATAGGGAGCCGCGTATGCTTCAGGTGAGATGGAAAAAGCTACTTTCGCGGGCGGTTGTTTCTGGGGCATTGAGCATCTGTTCAATGAGATTCCTGGTGTGATCGACGCCATTTCCGGTTATGCGGGCGGCACGCGCGACAACCCGACGTACGAGCAGGTGTGCTCGGGCAGGACGGGCCATGCGGAAGCGGTCGAGGTCACCTACGACACCGCCAAGATCTCCTATCAGGAACTGCTCAACGCTTTCTGGAACATGCACGATCCGACGACCCTCAACTACCAGGGCCCGGACCACGGGCATCAATACCGGTCGGTCATCTTCTTCCACAACCCCGAGCAGGAAGCCGCGGCGCGCAAGTCAAAAGAGGAAGCGCAACGATATTTCGACAGGCCGATCGTCACCGAGATCGTTCCAGCGCCGCATTTCTGGCCTGCCGAGGAGTATCACCAGCACTATTTCGACAAGCACCAGGGGCACTATTCGTGCCACTTCATACGGGGCTGGGTGCCTGCGCAGCCGGCCGAGACCGAAACCGCCCGTTAAACAACAACTAAAAATCCGGCGCGGAGCCCTATCCTTACCGCCCAGCAATCCTTAAGAAAGGAGTCAGCCGGTGCGGTGTGATCATTGTTCTCACGATGTCCCAGACGGTGTCTTCTGCACGCGCTGTGGAGCCCACCAGGGGACGACTGACGAGATTGGCAATGCCAAGACTCGAGAGCATAGCTACGCGGCGCATCCGGGCGAGCATGTGGCCCAGCCATCGGTGTTCACCACGCTCTTTCCCCACCTCGGCCACAACAAGATCCACGAATTTCGCTGGGCTTTCATAGCCGGCCTCGCCGGCATCCTGGTACTTGATCTCGCCGGGCTGATCACGGCGGCGATCCTGGTTTCGGCGTTTCTCGTCCCCGTCCTCTACCTCATCTATCTGTACGAAGCCCAGGTGTACCGCGACGAGCCCGCCATCGTGCTGGGCTTCACGATCGGTGGCGGCATAGTCGTCGGCATCCTGCTCACGGTGTTCGAGGGGATCATCTACAACCCTCTCCAGTACAACAGCAATCCGTTCAGCACGGCCGGCATAAACGTCGGTGGACTCCTGATCGTCGGTTTGCTGCTGCCGGTCGTGCAGGAGGTTGTGAAGCCACTGCCGGCACTCTTCCTGCCTAACCGCAAGGACTTCCCGGAAACCGTTGACGGTCTAGTTTTCGGTGTGGCAGCCGGCCTGGGCTTCAGTCTGGCTCAGGCGCTCATCGGCTTCTCGAGCGTTCTGACCAGTCTGCCCGCGCACACCGCGCCGGGCAACTGGATCTACGACCTGACGACGCTCGCGGTGCTTCAGCCGCTGCTTCAAGGGAGCGCCACGGGCATGATCGTTGCCACGATCTGGCGCTATCGCCGCGGGCGATTGGGGGGACGCGAGATTGGGGGCGTCGCCATGGCGGTCATCGCGCACATCGCATTCTCGGGTGGCACGCAGCTGATGAAGGACACCTCGGTCAACCAGCTGATCGTCCTCATCTGGCAAGCGGCGATCGTCGGCGCCCTTTTGATCTACATCCGGTACCTGCTTCACCACGCGTTGCTGGAGGAGGCCGCCCACATGGGGTATGCGGAAACCATCTGTCCCAGTTGCCACATGCACATCGTCGCCTCGGGCTTCTGTCCCAACTGTGGAATGGCGCTTACCGCCGCGCCAAACGCGGTCAAGCGCGCCCGCCGGCCGCGCGTGGAAGCAGTACCCGACGCGGCGGCGAAGAAATAGATGGCTCTGACCTGCACCAGGTGTGGCGCCCAGAACCCTGATGGCAACCAGTTCTGCCAGGCGTGCGGCACCCCCTTGACGCCGGCCGTGGCCGGAGCACCAGCGTCGCCGCCTGCTCCGCCATCCTGGCTGGCCACACCACCGCCGGCAGCACCACCGCAGGGGCCGCCGCCGACCGCGGCAGCCGCGCCTCTTGCGTACGCGTCACCGCCGCCGATGCCGGTCGCCTATGCCAGCCCTTACTACACGCCTGCTGCGGCCGCGCCGCAGGCGCAGGTCCACCGCACGCCGTGGATGCTCATCATCGCCGCGGTCGTCGGCCTGGTCGTCGTCATGGCCGGCTGTGGAACCGCACTCGCCCTTCTGGGGAATAAGGCGAGCTCCAGTTCGGGCATAGCTGGCGACGTACCGAGCCCAACTCCGGCCGGCTCACCGAGCCCGGTCGCGTCACCGGCCGCGCCCCAGGGTCCGACGGCCTCGAACGACGCAGAAACGGTTCCTGTCGCGGCTGGATGGGTGGTCGTTTCCAAGGGCAACACGACGATCGCGCTTACCGACCCCAGCGGTCTGGGCTACATGGCCGTGGTCAGCGCTGTTCAAAACCCAACGATGAGCGCGCAACAGCAGAAGGCCGACCTTGACTCGTCGTTGAAGTCCAAGTATCCCGACACGATCGAATGTGGCAACACCCATACCACTACCGGCTCCCTCGGCGGCGTGCCAGGAATCTTCTGGCAGCTTTGTTTCACGCTCGTGTCAGGCGGCCGCTCGCTGCCTGCCGAGGCTTCAATGTTCGTGGGCACGAACAAAGATGGCAGCGTCTTCTACGGCGTCATCCTGATGACGGCTCAGACTTACATGCAGAACTTCACCACCGAGTCGGCGCCCATCCTGAAGGGCATCGTCTGGAAGCTGAAATAGATATGAGAAGGAACCGGCTCGGTTCCTTCTGCGTGCCGGGCGCGAGCAGGTTGTGACCTACTGAATGCATCGCTCATCTTCCCGGGATCGGACTAACTAAGTAGTTTCCTCCTGGCTGTGCCTGGGGGCATTCATGCGCGCATTGGGGACGGCCGGAATGAATCCGGCCTGGTCGCGACGCCGATCCTGACCGTCCGGGGTTACCCCAGCAGGTATCGTGGGTGCCCATGTTTGCCCGCTGGGGTCGTTTTGTCTACCGCTTTCGCTGGGCCACGCTCATCGCGTCGGCGGTTCTGCTCGGCCTGTCGATCGCCGGCGTCCTGACCGGCGGAACACTCGCGGGCAACGGGGGCTTCGGTGCGGACCTTCCAGCCGGCAAGGCGGCAAAGCTCATCAGCGACGAGATTCACCCTCAAGGCGTGACAGCCACGACCGGCTCGAGCTTCTCGCTGATCTTCAGCAGCGCCAGCCTGACCGCCGACGACCCTGCGTTTCAGCAAGCGCTGCAGGACGCTGTCACCCCGCTGAACAGTGATCTTCGCGTGACCGCGGTGACAACGCCCTACAGCGTGCCGACCGCTCAGCGCTCGGCGCTCATCTCCAGGGACCTTCACAAAGCTCTGGTCGTCGTGGCGCTGAAAGACGATTCGCCGAAGGCACAGAGCTATATCAACCAGGTCGTCGGCGAGGTCCACGCACACACCATCAGCGTGGTGGCGACCGGCCAGGTGCCGATCAACGTGGCCTTCAACAAGTCGCTCGAGAACGACTTGAACCGAGCGGAAGTGGTCGCACTGCCCATCACTCTTCTGCTCCTGCTTCTTATCTTCGCGTCGGTCGTGGCTGCGTTGCTGCCTCTTGGCGTGGGCGTGCTCGCGATCGTTGGCGGAGTCGGTGGCACGTTGTTCCTGGCTCATTTCACCGACGTTTCGCAGTACGCGATGAACGTTGTGACGTTGATTGGTCTAGCCGTCGCGATCGACTACTCGCTGTTCATCGTCAACCGATTCCGCGACGAGCTTGCCGCTGGCGCGACTTCGGCAGACGCCATCGCGATGTCGATGTCGACCGCGGGACGTGCGATCACGTTCTCGGGCCTCACAGTCGCGATCGGACTCTCCGCAATGCTTTTCTACCAGGGCACTTTCCTCGCCTCGATGGGTGCGGGTGGTGCGATCGTCGTCGCGATGGCTGTCGTCTATGGCCTCACCTTCCTGCCCGCACTCCTCTCCGTGCTCGGGCCACGCGTGGACAGGCTGCGGCTGCCTTTTCTCGGCGCGCGCAAACCCGCCGGCGCCGGCGCGTGGCACTCAGTCGCGATGTGGGTGATGCGGCGACCAGTCTTCGTGCTGGTCCCTGCACTGGCCGTTCTGGTTCTCGCCGGAACGCCGTTCTTGCAGCTGCGGCTGGCGCAGGGCGGCGTAGACCAGCTGCCACCGGACAATCAGGCTCGCCAGGGGTACGACACGCTGGTCAAGGACTTCCCCGGCCAGGATCAGACCACGATCGAGGCGGTGGTGTACTACCCGGACTCCAGTCCACTGACCGGCGATCACGTCGGCGACATATACGACCTGAGCCGGCGCCTTGGCTCGCTCACCAACGTGCTTCGCGTCGAGAGCATCGTCAACACCGAGCCGAGCCTCACCAAGGCTGACTACCAGCGTCTCTACTCCGGGGCTCGCGAATCACTTCCCGCGGCGACGCAGCAGGCCCTGTCGATCGACACCGGCAGCCACATCGCGCGGCTCTACCTCGTCACGAACCAGCCGCCAACCGGCGACGAGGCTCGCGCCATCGTCAAGGCTGTTCGGGCGGAGCAAGTCGCCGGCGGTCAGGTCCTCGCCACTGGAGAAACAGCCTTTGACCTGGACGTCGTCAATTTCATCCTGGACAGGACGCCGACTGCGATCGGCACTGTGATCCTCATTACCTACATCGTCCTTTTCCTGCTCACCGGCTCGGTCGTGCTGCCCCTCAAGGCAGTGATCACGAACCTCTTCTCCATCTCGGCGTCATTCGGAGCCATGGTTTGGATCTTCCAGGAAGGCCATCTCAGCGAGCAGCTCGGTTTCACCGCCCAATCAATCGATCCAAGCCTCCCGGTGATCCTGTTCAGCATCGTTTTCGGGATGTCGATGGACTATGAGGTCCTGCTGATCAGCCGCATCCAGGAGGAGTACCGCCGGACTGGTGACAACCAGGCCGCTGTCGCGATGGGCCTCGAAAAGAGCGGCCGCTTGATCACCGGTGCGGCGCTGATCATGGTGGCGGTCTTTCTCGCGTTCGGTCTCGCCAGCGTGGTCATCATCAAGGCGATCGGCATCGCCCTGGCAATCGCCGTCGCCATCGATGCCACCATCGTGCGCATCCTGATCGTGCCGTCGGTCATGCGCCTGCTTGGCCGGGTCAACTGGTGGGCGCCACGGCCTCTGGCGCTGCTGCATCGGCGCATCGGAGCGCGAGAATCACTTGCCGCCGCGCCGGCGTCCGCGAGGACTTGACCTCCCCAGCAAGTAAGGGGCGCTAGGGACGCCCCCTACTGCATGGGGGAAGCCGGTGGGGATCAAACTGTCGACTCTTAGAATGCCGCCGCTTCCTGAATCCAGGCTGTAAGAAACCTGGGAACTTGCTTGGAGAAGCGCCTCAGCTGGCTTCGGCGGCGAGGGGCAGCTCGACTTCGAATGTCGCCCCGCCACCGGTCGTCTCTTTCACGCTCACGTGTCCGCCATGCGCGGTGACCACCGCATTCACGATCGAAAGTCCAAGGCCCGCGCCGCCGCTGTCGCGGCTGCGGCTGGGATCAGCTCGGAAGAATGGCTCGAAAATTCGTTCCATCTCATCCGGGCGGAGGCCTGGTCCGTGGTCGGTCACCGACATCCGGCCGACGCTGTCCACGGTTGAGACCGAAATCTCGATTGCCGTCGACTGAGGCGTGTGGACGAGCGCATTGCGCACCAGGTTGCCCAGGACCTGCCGGAGCCGCAAATCGTCCCCCTCGACGACTACCGGCCCTGGGGCGGTCATCGTGATTTCGCGGGTTGGCGCAACCGCTCTGGCGTCCGCGGCGGTGTCCGCAGCGATCGCCTGCAGGTCGACCGGCTTCCTCTCCAGGGGCCGGCCCTGGTCGAGACGGGCGATGAGCAACATGTCGTCGACGAGCGTCGACATGCGCACCGACTCTTCCTCGATTCGCCGGCGGGCGAGCTCCGCGTCGGTGGGGGATTCCCCGGCGCCGCGGCGAAGCATCTCTGAATATCCGCGAATCGAGGTCAGCGGGGTGCGCAGCTCGTGGGACGCGTCGGCGATGAAGCGCCGCAGCCGGTTGTTCGACTCCGTGCGCTCGGCGAAGGCCGCCTCGATCTGGCTGAGCATTCCGTTGAGGGCCAGGCCCAGTCTTCCGATCTCAGTCTTAGGAGTGGCCGGGTCGACACGACGCGTCAGGTCACCCGCCGCGATATCGGCCGCGACTCCTCCCATTTTCTGAAGCGGCCGCAGCCCAATGCGGATGATCAGGAGCGCGAGCAGCGCGGTCGCACCTAGCACGCCCAGACCGATCACAGTCTCGAGCAGCAGCAGCTGACTCAGAGTTGATTGGACCGGCGTCAGCGGGATGGCGAAAACCACGAACTGGCCGCCAAAAGAATTCTCTGGCCAGTCCGTCATTCGGTACTGGGACACACCGCCCGTGCCCGCAACCGTGAGGGGAGAGGCGGGACTGTCAGTTCCCGCGTTGGGGAGAGATTTCGGAAGCACCGGCGCCGCGTTCGACGCAGGCGCGCCGAAGCTCTGGACGCCGCATGCGGCGACGATCTTGCCGTCGGAGCCGATCAGCTCGGTGATCGTTCCCGGTTCGAAGTTCGTCCCAGAGCCTGGACCGCGGCCATGACAGATCGGGAAGTTGAGGAGCGCGGTGCGGGCAGTGTCGACGGTTGATTGACTCTTGAGCTGCTCGTCAATCCGGCTCAAGAGGGACGACTGAAGTGTCAGGTATGTGACGACGTCTGAAACCAGAAGTCCGACCGCGACCAGTGAGATGACTCCGACGAGCAGCCGCCCACGGAGCGACAGCGTCATTTTCGTGGCGTTCTTAAGACGTATCCGACCCCGCGAACAGTCTGGATGAGCGGTGGGTCGTGCTTGTCGATCTTCCGGCGAAGGTAGCTGACGTATGTCTCGAGCACGCTGGCGTCGCCTCCGAAGTCGTAGTGCCATACGTGGTCGAGGATCTGGCTCCGTGTCAACACGCGGCCGGCGTTGATGAGCAGGTAGCGCAACAGCCTGTACTCAGTGTTCGTCAGCTCAACGACGTGGCCGTGGCGCCTGACCTCGTGTGCCTCGTCGTCCAGCTCCAGGTCGGCGAGTGTGAGCTTGCCGTTGTCGCTGTCGTTCCCGTGGCGCCTCAGCACCACGCGGACACGAGCCATCAGCTCTTCGATGCTGAACGGCTTGGTCACGTAGTCGTCGCCGCCGATGGTCAACCCGTGGACCTTGTCCTCGGTGGCGTCTTTGGCGGTGAGGAAGATGATCGGCACCTTGTTGCCAGTGCTGTTGAGCCGGCGCAGGACCTCGATGCCATCGATGTCGGGCAGCATCACGTCGAGGATTACGAGGGCCGGCGAGAACTGAGTGACGGCCGTGAGCGCGCCCCTTCCGGTCGCTGCGGTCTTGACGGAAAAGCCCTCGTAGCGCAAGGCCATCGCAACAAGCTCCGTGATATTGGGCTCGTCGTCCACGACGAGGACCCTGGCGCCGTCTTTGGTCGTGCTTTCATGGTTCACGCTGTTAATGCTGATCGAGATTCCTGGGGATTTGCTCAGAGAATATTGGGAAGTCGGTCGGAATCAGCTGCGGGAGATGGCCACCCGGCGGCCCGGTGGACACTCCCGTCGAGATCGACCAGCCGGCCAGGCAGCCGGTTGGCTTCCAGCCATGGAACCGCCTTCAGGCCCATCACGATCGCTGCCGTCGAGGCGATGTTGGCGTCGACGCAAGTGGCCGCGATGACGCTGGCGGTGCGCCAGCAGCTGTCTGCCGGTAAGCCGGTGGCAGGGTCGATGATGTGGTGCAGGATCGTGCCGCCTCGCATCCAGCGCCGGACCGTTGTGCTTGATGTGGCGATGCCCCCGGTCCTGATGCTGACCGTCTCCTCGCCTTCCGCGATCGCGGCACCGCTGTCCTCGCTGGTCTGGATGAGCCAGCCCTCTGCGGGCGCCTCGCCCGCGACCGCGATGTCCCCACCCAGGCTCACCAGGACCCCGCCGCCGCCGCACGCCTTGATGGCGGCAGCCGCTGCGAGATCAGAAGCCAGCGCCTTTGCGGTGGCGCCAAGGTCGAGCTGGACTCCCGTCGGGATGCGGACCGTACGCGAGGCTTCGCCGAACTGGACCGCTTGCCACCCGGGGACGGTCGTTGCGGTCAGCTTGAGCTCCCCGCCGTCGACTGGGACCGAGGCGAAGTCGGCGTCATAGCCCGCCAACCTGACCGCGGAGCCAATGGTCGGGTCCACTGCGCCGCCGCTCAACCGGGCGCCCCGCAGCGCGGCGGCAATTGCCTGAGCAAGCAACCGGCTGACGACAACTTCCTGCTCTGGCATTGCATTGAGGCGGCTCAGCTCACTGTCCTCACGAAAGCGGCTAGCGGCGAGGTCGATGGCCCGCAGCACCTTGTCCACCGCAGCCTTCGCCCTGCCGAGGTCGGTGGGGCGAGACACGATCACTCTCACAGACCCACCCAGCGCGCGGTCGTCGGCGATCCCCAGCACGGTGACGCTCACCCGGCCGCCGGTTTGCCGCGTTCCGCGCGCCGAAGGGCGATCGCGAGGACGGGGCAATCCGCCATGGCGCGCTCTGCCAGCGGCATCAGGTGGTCGGGGACACGGCCGGGTGCGACGATCGGGTAGCCCCAATCGTCGATGCGGATCAGCTCCGGCAGGATCTCTGCGCACAGGCCGTGCCCGTCGCACCTGATGCGATCGATCGAGATCTGCAACTCCTTCTTCATGCTGGCCGCCTTGTTTCGGAAGCCTGTGCACGCCAGTGAGCGGGGTGCTGCGCGAATTCACCTGCGAAGGCCTTGAGCGCGGACTGCAGAAAGATCACCGCGCCGTCGGGATGATGGCAAGCTCCTCGACCCTTCACCTCGTTCGCCCAGCGCTGCAGGCGCTGCAGGTCGGGCGGATTCGAGCCGCGTTCGGCGATCCTGCTGCAGGCGTCGGCGAGGGCGCGAAGACCGAAAAAGCACGGCCCGCACTGCGCCGAGCTCTCGGTCGCGAGGTAACGCATGATGCCCGCGGTCTCGCACACACCACAGCGGCTCTTCGGCAGCAACCCGATGACGCCACAGCCAAGCGAGAGGCCTCGGGTGCGAAGTGCTCCAGCATCCAGTGGAAGCTCCCAGGCCTGCTGAGCGTCCACCCACGAGCCGAAATATCCACCGACCAGCACTGCTCCGGGAGGTTCGGTTGCGCCGCCCGCCATCTCCAAGGCTTCGGCGACTGTCGTGCCGGCTTCGATCTCCAGCACACCAGGGCCCGCGACTCCTCCGCTCATCGTGACGAGCAGCGTTCCGGCGCCGCCACGCCGGCCTGCGGATCGGTACCAGGCATCTCCGTAACGCGCGATGAGCGCCACGTGAGCGAGACTCTCGACGTTCTGCACCAGCGTAGGTGCGCCGTCGACCCCGCTTTCGTGAGCTGAAGGCGGAGTGGTGGTGGGCGTCGCGATACCGGTGTTGACCAGGTGCGCCGCCGCGCTTGAGGAGCCGGCCACGTAGCGAGCTGGGGAGGACACCGTGCGCACCATGCGGCGCTCCTCATCGCTCCGTTCCGCAAGCGCTGCGGACATCGACTGTCGTGCGGCATGGTGCTCTTCGCCGACGTACAGCACGACCTGTTTCGAACGCACCGCGCGCGCGGCCAGGAATGCGCCGTCGAGGATGAGGTGGGGGCGAGTCGTCATGAGCAGCCGGTCCTTCTTGCTGTGCGGCTCGCCCTCGGCGCCGTTGGCGACGACCACAGCGGTCCCACGCGAGTGCGCGGCGACCGTTCGCCACTTCACGCCCAGCGGAAACCATGCGCCGCCACGCCCGGTGAGGCCGCTGCGGGTGAGCACCTCGATGAGCTCCGGGCCGCCGGCCGGCAGCGGGCCGATGCGGCGAAGGTGTTCGTTGAGGCCCTCGGGCCCCGCTGTCAAAGCGCGACCGGCCAGCAACCGCAGCTGGCTCAACTTTCCTTTCGCCTTTCGACCGCCGCGCGGAATGCCGTCCGCTCCGTGGCGAGGGGATCGCGCGGGCCGTTCATGAGTCGATAGCCCACCGACACGGCGACTGCCGCGACGCACGCGATGGTGAGGACGAGCATCCACGCAGACCAGGCATCAGTGCCGGTACCGAATCCGTGGACCACGCCGATCGGCCACGACGCGTAGGACAGCCAGTGGATGGCGCGCCACGCGCCGTGCCCGATGAACCCACGTAGGAGGCTGGTGACCACGATGGCGGCCAGCAGTTCGAAGGAGATAACTCCGAGTCCCAGCCACAACGTTCGGTAGTAGGAGGAGAACGGCACCACAGCTGCGAGCCAGCCGAGGTGGGTGAAGGGGTCGGCCACCGCGGTCACGATGTGGAGCGCGAGAAACACAAGCGTCAGCAAGGCGAGGTTCCGATGCAGGCCGGTGGTGAGGAATCGCGGCCAGCGGGGGCTCTGTGCTCGCAGCGCTGAGAGGACGCCCAGCACAACGACCGCACTGAGGAGAATCAGCGTGACCGCACCTGCGCCCCTCGTCGTGTACCAGAGCACGGTGTCGCTCATGGTCCGGAACCCTGTGTTGTTATGAGCCGCCGGAGACGGCGACACCGGAGCTCGAAGATGAGATGACGGGTGTCGAGGACGAGCCGAGCGATGAGCTTGACGTCGAGCTAGAGGTCGAGCTCGAGGCGGTGCTCGAAGAAGTTGCAGTGCTTGTGGCGGTGGATGTCGTCCCCGGGATGGTCTGCGCGCTCACGACGCCCAGCAGGCCGACGCCTGCCACCGCGCTGAAAGCGACTCCGACGGTGAGCCTGTTCAGTAGGCGCATCGCGGCGTCGCGGGCCTGCATTCTTCCTTGAGTGTTGGTTTCCATGTGCTGCAGTCTGCCAGCGGCCTCTAAACCCTTTCTGGGAGCATCCTGAGACCTTGCTGAGAAACCCGGCGCTTCGTGCCTAGCGCACTCAATAGACTTGCCGGGGTGCACGCCCCCGTAGCTCAGGGGATAGAGCAGGACGGTCCTAACGTCAAGGTCGGGGGTTCGATTCCCTCCGGGGGCACCAGCAGTCTGACGTTCGATTGAAGTCCAGCCGAGTGTCACCTAAGTGATAACTGGTCCGGTTCGGCGTGGTTACGCCTGAGGTTACCCTAGCCTCCGAGCTTCGGAAGGTAAGGCAGCGGGTCGGTGACGGTGTCATTCACGCGAAGCTCGAAGTGCACGTGGGGGCCGGTCGACCATCCGGTTGATCCCTCGAGCCCGATCCGTTGACCGCGTGCGACCTGGTTTCCAACATTGACATCAGTCTCGAGCAGATGTCCGTACAGGGTCATGATGCCGCCGCCATGAGCAATGACCACGTAGTTGCCGTAACCGATGCGGGAGTGACCAACCGCGACGACCACACCGGCAGCCGCTGCCATCACCGTGGTGCCGAACGGCGCCGCAATGTCGAGACCGGTGTGGAAATGCTTGTACGGACCGAGCGGCGGTTCCAGCAAGAAGTCACTCGGGCCGAAGAGCTGCGTCACCCGGGCTCCGTTCATGGGCCAGATCAGCGTCAGTCCCGCGATGGTCTTACCGCTGGGCAACATGTGCGTCAGGAGCGCGAGGCCGGCGCCGACGTGAGCAGCACTCCAAGCAAGCTGATACGCCTTCTGGATGAGGTCCTGCATCTGTGACTCGAGTAGGGCAGCAAGCGCGGCGGTGACATCTGGGGGCTGGTCTTGCAGTCCGTTCTGAGCCGTCTGGATCTGAGCAATGACGTCCGCCAGCTGGTTGCTGACGTCGCTCTGCTGGCTGTTCAGGTCAGTCAACGTATTCAGGCTTCCAACGAGACGATCCCGGGTTGAGTTCTCACGATCAAGGTCTGCCTGCCGAGCGGCTCGATCTGTCTGCAGCTTCGCCAGGTCAGCCTCGAGTCGGGCCTGCAGCGCGTGGGCCCGCTGGCCCGCGACCACGAGGTTTGCGGTGGCCTGAAGTGCGTCGTGGAGGTTTCCGGTGCGTGCAATCAGCATCCAAAGAGAGTTCGGCTGACGGTAGATCGCCTTCGCCATGACCGCCACCTGCTCTTTCTCGACATCGATCCTGGCCTGGGTGTCAGCGATCTGCGTGTCAAGTAGGGCGATCTGGTCCTCAAGGCTGGCGATCACAGCTTCTTCCTGGGTGATCTGGTCGGTGAGGATCTGCATGCTGGCAGAGGTCTGGTTGAGCGTTGAGGTGAGACGCTCCTCGCTTGTCAGGGCACTGGCCAGGTCACCTCCGAGGCGCGCGCGAAGCTGGTCGTAAGCCGTTTGCGTCGCGGTGGGCACTGCGGCTCGACAGGTCACCCGCGAAGGAGAGGCAGCCGACGGTGATGGGCATGGGGAGGGGCTCGTCGCGGCAACTGTCGAAAACTGCAAGACCATCAGCGTGCCGGCGAGAGCGAACGCACCTGGCGCGCGCAGGGCCGACGTCCACCCGCTCAGAGTGCTCACGCGCGGACTTTGCGGAAGCCAAGCATCGCCGTCAGTGAGCCAAGCACGAGGCCGGCCGCTATCACCGCTGCGACGAGGTACTGCATGGCGGTTGCGTCGACGCCGGGGAGCACCTGTGCGTACGTGGCGGACTCGAATCGCGTCGCGAGCAGCCAGGCGCCGGCGACGAACGCAGCGGCCAGGGCGCCGGCCAGCGCGCCGGTCATCAGACCCTCGACGACGAATGGCCCACGCACCATCCAGCCCCGCGCGCCCAATAACTGGATCACCGCGACCTCTTGCCGGCGCGCGGTTGCGATTCCACGCATTGAATTGGCGATCACCGCGTACGCGACCAAGCCGAACAGAAGAAGCAGGCCGCCCCCGATCGCACCGACGGTCAATGCCACGCGTCGCAGCCTCGAGTAGGTGTCCGGGTCGTATGACGTCGGGTACGTGGGGTCGATGGCCGGGTCGTTCTTCACTGATGCAACCACTGCTCCGAGCTGGGTCACCAGGCGGACGTGGACGTCAAGGCTTGCCGGGAACGGATTGGTGGCGCTGAGGCTGGCCAGGTTGTCGAGACCAGGCCGGCTGCTCGCCTCCGCCAGAGCTTGCTCCGGGCTTACGTCAGTGACCGAGGTGACCCGCGGGTCGGAGGTCAAGCGCGCTTTGAGCGCAGCGACTGCGTCGGGCGTCGAGTCAGAAGCGAGGTAGATGCGGACCAGCGACGCCTGTGCGGTTTGCTGGGCGGCCACTCGTTCGATGGCGATCCCCACCATGGCGAGCGTCCCGCAGAGCAACAGCAGGAGGGCCATTGAACCCAGCGCCGGCGCAGTCAGACGCAAGTCGCGACTCCAGCTTCGCAGCCCGCTCAAAAAAACAAGCCGGTAACTGTTGGCGGTCGAAGCGACCAGCCGGCGCCAGAGAGGAAGCGGCTTCGGCGCGGCTGCCTGCTTGTGGTGCGGTCGCTCGTGAACAGGAATCGGAAGCAGGAGGCGCCACAGCGGCGGGGCGGAGTGCGTGCCGTTGCCGTTAGAAACTGCTTTCTTCGATCCATTCAGATGGACGGTCCCGCCAGGAAGGCGAAGGATCCGGCTCGAAGGAAACGAATGCCGGTGCGTCGCCACGATGACGGCGGTGCCTGCGGCGGCCGCATCCTCGAGAAGGCGCTGGACGATGTGCGCGTTGTCGTCGTCGATCGAGGCCATGGGTTCATCCGCGAGGATTACGCGAGGTCGGGTGATGAGAGCGCGCCCGACAGCGACACGCTGGCGCTCTCCGGCCGACAGTTGATGCGGATACGCATTCCGCCTGTGGACTAGTCCCAACGTTTCCAGGGTCTCGAGCGCACGTCGTTTGATCGTCTTGAAGGGCAGCTGCGGGTCGGTCACCTGAAGCGCGAGCGTCAGGTTCTCGAGCGCCGTGAGTCGCGGAAGGAGGTGGTGCTCCTGGAAGATGAAGGCGACATTTCGGCGGATCCGACCCAGGCCGCGGCGCCACCAACGGTGCAACCCCCGGCCGCGAACCCAGACCTCGCCGCTGTTCGGTCGCAGCTGCCCATGGACCAGCCGCAACAGGGTTGTCTTGCCCGAGCCGCTCGGCCCGGTGACCTCGATCAGCTCGCCGGGCGCGACGGATAGGTTGATGTCACGAAGGACGGCCGTTCGGCCGAACGATTTCGTAACGCCGCTGAGCTTGACGGCCGGCTGCACTGTCGCCGCGCCGTTGGTTCCGGGGCGATGAGTTCTCGCCCCGTTCTTCTTCGCTTGCAGGCCATTCTTGGCCGCGCCATTCTTCGTAGCGGCTCCATTGGCGGCAGCCCCATTCGTTGCAACGGCAGTCGTGTAATGTCCATTGGTGGCGGCGCCGTTCTTCGCGGTAACGCCATTCGTGGCATGGCCATTTGCACCATGGCCGTTAGTGGAAACGCCATTGGCGGCATGGCCATTGGTGGCAGATCCATTCGAAGCATGGCCGTTGGTGGCGGGGGCGTCTTTCTTCGCGGCGCCACCATTCGCGGCGCCACCATTCGCGGCGTCATCCGTCAGGATGCGCAGGCGCATGGGGCGATCTGGTCGGTTACCCACCCTTCCACGTCCAGATTAGCCCAAGCAAGACTCAGGAAACCCTTAAGGACGGCTTGGAGTTGTCCCGATTTTCTGGGTCGCTTGACACCCATGTGGGGTTGCTTACCTACCTAAAGTCAGCCACACCCGACCAGAACCAGCGGCGCAGGGCCGACGGCGATCGAGAATGGGCCTCCTGAGGGAGTCACGGTCACGAGCCTGCCGCCGTCGGGGCTGGTGTCTGTCACGGCCGCGGCCGTTCCTGAAATGGCGACGGCGCCTCTAACCTCGGGCGGAATGTAGACCACCGTCGGTGGGTCGCCGGCGTGCCCGTGAGCCGACAGCGTGAAGGCCCCAGTGTCGGAGTCGTAGTGGTACTCAGGGTGGGGATCACTCGAGGCGCGCGGGTAGACTCGTGCCAGCAACCGCTCGCGCGCCGCTCTAGGGCAGCCGCTCGACTGCATCGGCGAGACGTTGGTTTTTGTGGGATCGAACATCCCCCAGCCGATTCCGCTGGTCTCCTTCCAAGTCCAGAAGGCAAAACCGACGTTGTATTTCTCCTGCTCCAGGACTTCGTTGGCGAGCAAGACCGAGTCGCGTCTCGGATCGTTGCCGAACTCGGAAACGAAAAGCGCTGCGCCCATGGCTTTCGCCTCGCGTTCGCCCAGGCTGTAGGTCTGGTCGTAGCCACCCCATGGATAGGTGGCTTTGGAGGGGTCGTGATTGCCGGGAAGAAGTGCTTCCAGGGTGAAACCGTGCGTGTAGGCGTGGATGTCTAACACGAGGTTGCGATAGGAGCTCACCGGCAGCCCGAGGTGAGTTGGAAAGTCGGTCATCTGCCGGAGCAACCCCGGCTCCAGAAAGAAAAGATGCCGCACGTCGTGGACGCCGGCATCGGCGTAGCCGCAGAACGCGGGCATGAAGATTCCGGTTAGACACGGCAAGCCGTCATGCGCACCGGTCACCGCATCGATGACGCGGCGATAGAACGGGAACAGGAGCAGGTCTTCGAAACCGGGCGGCAGGTTCCAGCCCGGCTGCGGTTCGTTGAAGATGCTGTAACCGGCGACTGCGCTGTCGTCCTTGAACCGTTTGGCCAGGAAGCTGACCGCGGCGATGTACTCGTCCTGGATGCCGCTGCGGTTGAACCAGAAGTTGCTGAATGATTCGAAGACAGCCCCGTTCGCTTCGCGCTGGTTGTTCAAGAAGAGCCCCGAAGGCAGCCCGTCGGTCAGCGTCGCCCAGGCAGGCGCACCGCTGTTGGCCGACAAGTCCACGCCCTTGCCGGGGCCGACATAACGCGAGTACGCGTTCTGGTGCATGTCGATGATCACGTAGATGTCGAGCGCTCTCGCCCAATCCACGACCTGGGCGGCGCGATCGACGTAGGTCTGGTTGAAGTGACCGCGCTCTGGCTCGAGCAGGCTCCAGGAGAGCGGCAGGCGCAGGGAGTTGAAGCCGAACGCCGCCATTTGAGCCAGGTCCGACTGGCAAAGCGGCGGATAGGCGCTGTCGACGATGGCGGGGCAGCGACCCCCCTCGTACGCCGCAGGATCGGTCGGGTACACGGGTGGAGCGTCGGGCCTGGCGCTGTTGCCGAAGTCGAGCAGGTCGGCGGGAACCGCGCCGTGAAACAGCACCATCCGCTTCTGATCGTCGGCGATGTACGCCCGGTCGTTGGCAGGATGTTCGACATGCAGCCACGGCAGGACACCCGGCGGGGCTGGCGATGAAGCCGCCGGCGGTGCCGTCAACCTGACGACCATGGATACGGCGACGGCGCCGGGATACGTGGCCGCAGCCAGCAGCGCGACGACGACGACGACGATCGCGCGTGCGATCACGATGCGAGGAACCAGTAGGCGGTCCCAACTACGAAGGACGCCAACCCCAAGACTCCCGCCACGAGGCCGGCCGCAGCGCGCGTTGCGCCGCGAAGGTCGCCTTTCGAGGCTCGTATGCGGCCCAGCGACCGGATGGCGGTCCAGACGGCGAATGGAGCGAAAACGCCAAACGGCAGGCTGAGCAGTCCGAGGACGAGGGCTCGCGTCGCTCGTCGATCGCCCATCGGATCAGCCGGCTACCAGAACTTGCCCCCGCCGATCAGGATGTAGAGGATGGGGCCGATGCCCCAGAAGAAGGTGATGATGATCCACAACACCTTCGACAACCCGCTCATGTCTGTGCGGTTGACGATGTTGATGATGCACAGGATGTAAGCGAGCGGGTGCAGGAAGATCGCCATGAGCACCTCGACGATGAACTTGATCATGTAGATCCTCCTAACGCGAGTTCTTGACCAACGTTTTCAACGGGCTCGGGATGCGCGGCCACCCTCCGGCAGGAGAGAAGGTGCCATCGGCGGCCTGCTCGTAAGTCGACTTCAGCCTACCGCTTGCGATGTGGGTGACGGCGTCGACGAAGCGGTCCAGCTCGCCCGTGGTGTTGTAGGGCGCAAGGCTTGCCCTGACCGCGCCGGGCAACGCCTGGCGGTGGCCTGACGTGACCTCACCCTCTACAGCGTCGACCGCCTGCTTGTTCATGTGGAGCAGGTGAAACACATATGGGTTCGCACAGAAACAGCCGTTGCGAACGGCGATCCCCCACTCATGGCTCAGTGCGGCGGCAACCAGCCCGTGGTGGACACCCTCCACAACGAAGCTCGCGAGGCCGAGTCGCGGGGTTGCGGGGCTCGCTTGCGCGTCTCCCAGTACGCCGACCCCAGGGATGTGGCTCAAACGGCTGTGCAGCGTCGTGCCCATCTCGACCTCGTGTCGCAGCATCTCGTCAAAGCCCAGCTCGAGGAGGGTCTCGATGGCGACGCCGAGGGCGACGGCTCCGATGACGTTTGGCGAGCCGGCTTCCTCGCGGTCAGGTAAGTCTGCCCAGACGGTGTCGTCCCACGTGACAATGCTGATTGCCCCGCCGCCCATTACCTCAGGCGCGCCGGCGAAGAACGCGCGCGGCGCGACAAGCACGCCCGCGCCGTACGGCGCGTACATCTTGTGGCCCGACAGTGAAACGAAGTCCAGGTGCCCTGGGTCGCTTGCCGGACGGATGTCGATGCGGTGGTGAGGCGCGAGCTGCGCCGCGTCGATAGAGATGAGGGCGCCGTGCCGGTGCGCCAGCTCAGCCACCTCGTGGATGGGCGAAACAAAGCCAGTCACATTCGAAGCGCCGCACACCGCGACAAGACCGATCTTTCCCCCGCCGCTCTTCAACGCGTGCTCGATGGCTTGCAGATCGATGTGGCCGTCGTCGGATAGGCCGACCATGACATGGCCGCTGCGATGCCGCCAGGGCAGCAAGTCGGCGTGATGCTCCATCTCGGTGACGAGGACCTGCCGGCCGTCGAGCCGAGCTTGCTCTGCAGCAATCCGGTTGAGCGCATCAGTCGTGCCCTTCACGAAGATGACGACCTGGGAGCGCTCGTCGACGCCCAGGAAGCGCGCCACCAGCTCACGCGCTTGCTCGTAGGCCTCCGTGGCGAGGCGTGACTTGTATCCGGTGCCGCGGTGAACGCTCGAATAGACCTCTGAGAACCCGGTCACTGCATCGCGGACGCGTTTCAAAGGTGGCGTGCTGGCGGCGTTGTCAAAGTTGACGCCCGTGACCATGCCACCACCGTGGACGGGGACCGGCAGGTCGACCCCCGCGAAATGCTCCCGCCAGTGACCGCTGTGGGGAGAGTTCACTCTTTGCGCCTTAGCCTAACTCTCGCCAACCGCAATTGATGTACGTATGAGTCACACTAGCGACGAGGCCATTCATTGTGTTGGTAACACGAGGTTGAGGCGCGGTCGGAAGGTGAACCATGTTGAGGTGGTGACCAGCACCGGCGATACCAGCCTGGCCGCCAGGGAGCTCAGCTTCCTGGTCCGGCTGGCACAGGCCGCCGCGGCGACCCAACGGCCGGACGAGTTGCTCGACCTGATCATCCGCGAGTCCACGTCGGCGATGGGAACCGACGTCTGCTCCCTGTACCTGCTGACGGCGCGAGGCCGCGAGCTGCGGCTGACCGCCACCAACGGGCTGAACGAGAGGATGGTGGGCAAAGTCGTAATGCCCGTCGGCGAAGGCATCACAGGCTGGGTCGCAGAGAGCAGGCGGCCGGCGGTCGTGCCGGACGTGAGCAAGGAGCCTCACTGGAAGTGGGTGCCGGGCTTGGACGAGGATCGCTTCCATTCGATGCTGTCGGTGCCGATCGAATCGGGGCCGCGGCTGGTCGGCGTGCTCAACGTGCAGAGCGCCGAAAAGCGGGACTTCAATGCGGGTGACATCGACTTTCTGCGCGCGATCGCCGGGCAGGTCGCCGGCATTCTCGAACGCAGCGAGCTGCAGAGGCGGACTGAGGTACAGCTGGCCGAGATACAGCTCTCGCACGACATCCACGAACGGTTCACCAAGCTCTCTCTGGAGGGCGCGGGGTTTCATCCCATTCTTGAGGTCGTCGGTTCGCTCGCGGGCGGGCGCGCGGCGCTCTACTCGGCGGACGGCTACAGGGTCAGGGGGGCGGGGGAGTCCTCCGACGGCATGCCGCAGCGCATCCACGTTCCCAGCCCTCTTGGTCAAGCCGGCGCTCGCGAAGTCCGCATCAATGCGGGCCGGCCGGCGCGCGCGCTGGACGTGGTCCCGGTGCGGGCCGGCTCTGACGTACTGGGCATGCTTGCCGTCGCCGTCGACGAGAAGACCGTGGATTCAGCCGGTCGCCGCCGAGCACTCGAGCACGGGTCGACCGTGCTGGCGCTGGAGCTCTCCAAGGAGCGGGCTGCGGCCGAAGTCGAACGCCGACTGCGGGGGGATCTGGTCGAGGAGGTTCTGGCCGGCGGCCTCGAGCCCGACGAGGCGGAACGGGTGGCGCGCCAGGCAGAGCGGCTCGGCCACCGGCTGCCGCAGCGAGCATGGGCGCTCGTCCTGGAGCCGGACGACGATGAAACCGAGACGGCGCTTGGAGCGCGAGGCGAGCTGGACCGCCTGGACGCGGCCCTCAGTGGCCTGATCCGTTCGCGGCTGCCGGGCACGCTGACGCTGGTTCGGTCGGTATCGGCAGTGTTCCTCGTCCCCGACGAGGTGGCCCCGGACCTGGCCACCGTCGAGAAGCTGGCCGGCCAGGTGCTCGCCGCCGCGGCCCCGGTGATGAAGCCGGGCTCAGCGTCGGTCGGCATTGGCAACCTGGCGAACGGAGTGAGCGAGCTCGCGCGATCCCACGTGGAAGCCCGGCAAGCGCTGAGGTTGACACGCCGAGCGGGTGGCCGCGGGCGGGTGGTGTCATACCGTTCACTGGGCGCTTTCAGGCTCCTCCTCGAAGTGCAGAGCCCGGACGCGCTGCGCCGCTTCGTTAACGAGCTTCTCGGCACGCTGCTGCAGTACGCACAGTCGCGCGACACGCCGTTGCTGGAGACCCTCGAGGCGCTGGCCGCGGCGCGGTGGATCCGGCGGGCGGCGGCTCGCCAGCTCGGCATTCACATCAACTCGATGTCGTATCGGGTCGAGCGCATTCAGGCCCTAACCGGCCTGCAGCTGGACGACCCGGAAACGCGAGTGGCAATCAGCATCGCGCTGCGCGCCCGCGCGATGCTAGGGATGTAACCAAACTCCCCGCGTCGCAAGCAGGCCGGATTTACTCCGGCCGTCCCCCGCGGGCATCAATGCCACCCAGCATCGCGGGGAGTAACTATTCAGAAAATCCCAACCTGCAGGAAAAAGAGCCATGAGAGGAAACCTAGGTTTCCTCTCATATAACGAAAGGCCTCGGATTTCCCGAAGCCTTTCCGTATGGAGAGTGTGTCCGCTTTAGACGTCGCTGTAGAGCATGAACTCCCACGGGTGAGGTCGAAGCGCCACCTGGTCGACTTCCTTCTTGCGCTTGTATTCGATCCAGGTGTCGATCACGTCCTTGGTGAAGACTCCGCCTTCGAGAAGGAACGCGTGGTCGTTCTCCAGGGCGTCGAGTGACTCGGCCAGCGAGCCTGGCACCTTCTTGATCTTGGCCATCTCCTCACCCTCGAGCTCGTAGATGTCCTTGTCGAGGGGGTCGGGCGGAGCGATCTTGTGCTTGATTCCGTCGAGACCGGCCATCAGGCAGGCGGAGAACGCCAGGTACGGGTTGGCGGCCGGGTCCGGCGAGCGGAACTCGACTCGCTTGGTCTTCGGGTTCGTCGAGTACATCGGGATGCGCACGCACGCCGAGCGGTTGCGCTTCGAGTAGACGAGGTTGATCGGGGCCTCGTATCCGGGCACGAGGCGGCGGTACGAGTTGGTGGTCGGGGCACAGATGGCCAGCAGCGCCGGCGCATGCTTCAAAAGACCACCGATGTAGTGCACTGCCATCTCGCTCAAGCCGGCGTAGCCGGCCTCGTCGGCGAAGAGGTTCTGTCCATCCTTCCAGAGACTCTGGTGCACGTGCATGCCCGACCCGTTGTCCTGGAACAGCGGCTTCGGCATGAAGGTCGCGACATAGCCGTGCTGCGCGGCGACGTTCTTGATGATGTACTTGAAAACCATCATCTTGTCGCCCATCTTCGTCAGCGAGTCGAAGCGCATGTCGATCTCAGCCTGGCCGGCCGTCCCGACCTCGTGGTGCTGCACCTCGACGTGCACGCCGGCCTCGATCAGCTTGAGCATAATCTCGGAGCGAAGGTTCTGGAACTTGTCGGTCGGCGGCACGGGGAAGTAACCCTCTTTGTGCCGCGGTCGGAAGGCAAGGTTTGGCTCGGAGTTCTTGCCCGAGTTCCAGATGCCCTCCTCGGAATCGATGTGGTAGTAGCCGCTGTGCGCGTTCTGGTCGAAGCGAAGAGAGTTGAAGATGTAGAACTCCGCCTCGGGGCCCCAGTAGCTGATGTCGGCGATGCCTGATTTCTTCAGGTGTTCCTCGGCCTTCCTGGCGATGAACCGCGCATCTCGCGAGTAGGGCTCACGGCTGATCGGGTCGACGATGTCGCAGATGAGGAACAGCGTCTTGTGTGCGAGGCAGGGGTCGATCGTCGCCGAGTCCGGGTCGGGCATGAGCAGCATGTCGCTCTCATTGATCGCCTGGAACCCGCGGACACTCGAGCCGTCGAAGCCGAGGCCGTCGGTGAAGCTGTCCACCTCGAGCTCGCCGATGGGCACGCTGAAGTGCTGCCACGTACCAGGCAGGTCGATGAAACGAACGTCGACGACCTCGACGCCCTCTGCCTTCGCCCGCTCGATCACCTCGCTCGGGCTTGTCTTACTACGCGCCTTCGTCTGTATCGCCATGAACACCCTCCATGAACCCTCGACCTCGTGGATTTGACGGGCCCACAGTCAGCGTAGCGGCGCACTGACCTCACATCATGGTGTGAACACCACGAATTGCGAGGCAGCTGCTATGTGGGCTTAACACAGTAGGCAATTTCAACGTCACGCCAGATTTGTGTCATTCACACAAGGCTATGGCGCTGCGCCTGGCATATCCACACGTGGGACGAGGGTTTGGACTGCATTTAGCCTGACGGCAGCCAAACGGCAGATTTCACTACTGGAGGGGAACCTTGTACAGACCGACACATGACCTGAAGAAGATTAGCGTCGCTTCAGGAATCGCCTTGCTCTCGGCTCTTGTTCCGGTGGCGGCCTTCGCGGATGACACCACCGCGACGTCAGCGGCGGGAATTGCGGCCGACACGGTGTGGGTGATCGTCGCCGCCTGCTTCGTCATGTTCATGCAGGCCGGTTTCGCGATGCTCGAGGTCGGCTTCAGCCGGATGAAGAACGTGGGCACGGTGGTCGCCAAAGTCATCACCAACCTGAGCGTGAGCTCAATCGCCTACTGGGGCGTCGGGTTCGGCCTGGCGTTTGGCGCCGGCGGCGCCTTTGCCTTCATTGGGGGAAGCGGGTTCTTCCCAACCTTCAGTCCGGGCTCGACGATGGACCTGCCGGCGATCGCCGCCAGCACCGTTCCCGCGGCCGGAAAGTGGTTCTTCGAGTTCGTGTTCTGCGCAGTCTCTCTGGCAATCGTGTGGGGGACGATGCTCGAGCGCACCAAGTTCATCGTCTACATCCTTTTCGGCATCCCCTTCGCTGCCTTCATCTATCCGCTCATCAGCCACCAGCTCTTCGGTGGCGGATACCTCATGGCGACGCTTGGCTCGCAGGACTTCGCCGGCTCGACAGTCGTGCACCTGACCGGCGCCACCGCCGGTCTGGCGGGTCTCCTCTTGCTGGGCGCGCGGATCGGCAAGTACGAAAAAGGACGAGCGAACGCGATCCCCGGACATAACATGCCGCTTGCCCAGCTGGGCGTGCTGATCCTCTGGTTCGGCTGGTTCGGCTTCAACCCAGGCTCGACTCTCAACGCGACGAACCTGCACTTCGCCGATGTCGTCGTGGTCACCAACCTTGCCGCGGCCGGCGGCGCGGTTGCAGCGCTGGTCACCGTCTACCTCATCACCAAGACAATGGACGTGGGCATGATCGGCAACGGAGCAATCGCAGCCCTCGTGGCGATCACCGCGCCTTCAGGCTATGTCGAGCCCTGGGCCGGCATCGTCATCGGCATGGTTGCAGGCGTGATTGTCGTAGTCGGGGTGCTGGCTCTCGACAAGATCCTTGACGACCCGGTTGGCGCCTTGCCAGCGCACGGACTCGCCGGAATCTGGGGCACCCTGAGCTGCGGCCTGTTCACGACGCCCGCGCTGGCCAAGTTCAATGGCGTGGGCCAGGGTGGCCTGTTCTACACGGGCAGCTTTCACCAGCTCGGTGCACAGGCGATCGCGGTGACGGCCTCGTTTGTCACCGTCTTCGTTCTCAGCTACGGGCTGTTCTGGATCATCAAGAAGACCGTGGGCCTGCGCGTCTCGGCGCGCGAAGAGATGGAAGGCCTGGACATCAGCGAGCACGGCATGTGGGGTTATCCCGAATCATTCATGCCGGTGCCCGGCGGGGTCTACCGCCCCGCGGATACGCCGACTGTCAACGCGCACGCTTCACACGAACCCGTGTCGACGTCGCAGGGGGTGGCGTCCGCATGAAGATGGTCGTCGCGATCATTCGCCACGAAAAGCTCCAGGAGGTCCAGGACGTGCTGGACGAGTGCGGGGTATCCGGAGTCACCGTTACGGAGGTCAAAGGCTGCGGAGCCCAGCGCGGCTACACGGAGAAATACCGAGGAGCGGCCGTACATATCTCACTTCGTCCGAGGCTGAAGATCGAAGCCGTGATGCGATCTGAGATCGTCAACACCGTGGTCGACAAGATGGCCGTCGCGGCGCGCACAGGCGAGGTTGGAGACGGGAAAATCTTCATCCTCCCAGTGGAGGACGCCGTGCGGATTCGCACAGGCGAGCATGGAGCTGAAACCGTTCAACACGCCGAACGAGCCATGTGGGGGCACTAAGAATATGAGCGAAAACCCGGATGGTTTTCTCTCATCGCCCGGTCGGCTTAGCCGACCGGGCTGCTCTTTTTCCGGAATATCGTTGGGACTGATTTCAGAGTCTGAAGTCGCGCGACGCTAAGAGGCTTTAGGACAAAGTTGCGACCGGGCGTAGCCCGGTCGCCCTCGCCACGCGGGTCTGAAAACTGAGCGGCCCGGGATTTCCCCCGCCGCTCTTACTTCCAGGCGGTTGTTTAGTTCGTCGCGGCTTTTTCAGCCGTGTTGGCCATCTCGCCCATGTTGGCGTTCTTGTCGATCCAGGCCTTGATCGGGCCCGCGCCCCCGGGGTATCCCACCAGGCGGTCGACCAGCTTCCCGTCCCGGAACATACCGAGGGTGGGGATGCCCATCACGCCGTAGCGGATGGCGATGTCCTGGTTGACGTCCACGTCCAGCTTGCCGATCGTCACCTTGCCGGCGTACTCCCCCGCCAGTTGCTCCACAACCGGCGTCATCATCCGGCACGGACCGCACCAGTCGGCGTAGAAGTCGACCACGACAGGTTGGCTGGCTTTGAGCACGTCAGCCTCGAAAGTCGGGCCGTCGAAGTGCTTCATGTTCTCCATGGAAACTAGAAGGCCGCCAGGGCATTCGGTATTCCCGACCCTAAGGCGCCGCACTCGCCTGTGGGAGGCAGAACCGACCCGGCTCAGCACCCCCGGCGTTATCAAGCTACAAAGCGGCCGGGCGTGAACCCCCTGCCGCTTTGCTTTTGAGTCGCCGCCATAATCGGCTGATGGCGACAGTCCCGGCGGAACAGCCTGCGTCGGCCCTCCAGCTCGCGCTGCGCCAGTTTGGCGCGCGCCTTTTCGAGGCCGGGCCCGGGCTCATTACGTGGATTCTGCTGCTGGCGCCGGCCTGGATTCCGATCATCTTCAGCTCGCCGGGAGCGCTAGCCGTCGCTACAGCCGTGTTCGTGTTCGACATTTACTGGTTCTTTCGCGCGTTCACGGTCGTTACCGGTGTCTACAGCACGATGTGGCGCATGCGGCGCGATATGGCGAAAGACTGGCTGGCACTCTGTCGCGAGGACCAGGAGCAGGGCGCCCACAAACCTCTTGAGTACTACCACCTGGCTGTGATCCCGACGTACACAGAGCCATACCACGTGCTGGAGCGGACGGTGCAGGCGATCGTTGATTCGAACTACCCGGCCGAGCTGACCATGATCGGCATCATCACTCGCGAGACCGACAAGCCTGGCTGGGAGAACGTGGCTCGGTTGAAGGAGAAGTTCGGCAGCCAGGTGCGAGGCTTCTACCACATCAAGGATCCCCTGGAGCCCGGCATCGTCGTCGGCAAATCGGCAGCGATGAACTGGGGCGGACGCTGGATGGTCAGGGTGCTGACTGAAGCGGGCTACAACCTCGACCAGATCCTGATCACCGACCTGGACTCGGACTACCGGGTTCATCCGCAGTACTTCGCCTGGATCAGCTGGCACCACGCCCGCGAAGTGCTGCGCGACTATGCCATCTGGCAGCCGGTGCCGCTGTTTCACAACAACATCTGGCAGGTCCCGATGGCGGTGCGCATCATGTCCGCCAGCACGTCGCAGTGGCAGATGTTCCTGCACTCGCGACCGCATCGCCTGGTTGCGTTCAGCAGCTACACGTGCAGCCTCGAATTCGTCCGCAAGGTCGGCTATTGGGACAAAGACGTTATTCCGGAAGACTCACGGTTTTACTGGAAGGCGTTCTTCACGTTCGGTCAGCGCTTTGCGGTCAAGTCGGTCTACCTGCCGATCTATGGCGACTCGCCGAACTCACGCGACTATGCATCCACGCACATGAGCCAGTACAACCAGATCAAGCGCTGGGCATGGGGCATCACCGACGTGCCCTACGTGCTCGCCAGGCTCTTCAAGCACCCCGAGATCCCGTTGTGGCTGCGGATCCATCGGTTCATGAACCTGTTCCTGAACCACCTGAACTGGATCTTCCTACCGGTGCTCCTGATGTTCGGCGCTTCGGTCCCGCT
>DASYVJ010000106.1:0-65606 GCA_035937155.1 Candidatus Dormiibacterota bacterium
CTGCTCGGGCTGGACTTTTGAGCCGGTCATGGCGGGGACCGAGGGTCCGTAGATGTCGGCGTCGAGCAGGCCGACCTCGGCGCCGCTCTTGCGCAGCGCGGCGGCGAGGTTGACGGCGACGGTGGACTTGCCGACGCCGCCCTTACCCGAGGCGACGGCGATGGTCTGCTTGACGCCCGGCAGGATTTCCGAGGGCTTCGGCCGCATAAACGCGGGCCGCACGTTGGCCGTCATGCGAACGTCGACGCCGGTCACGCCAGGGATCTCGCCGACCAGGTCTTGCGCCTGGGACTTGAAGCGATCGCGGACCGGGCAGGCGGGAGTCGTGAGCTCGAACGTGAAGCTGACCTTGCCCTGCGGGCTGACCTCGAGCTCCTTGATCATGCCAAGGCTCACGACATCGCGGCCCAGGTCGGGGTCCTGGATGTGCCCGAGCACCTCGAGCACCTGTTGGGAGGAGGGGACGGCCATCGTTAGGGCATGTTACCGGTACTTGAAAGTTGTCCCGCAGCACTCCCGGGCCGCCCGCCTGAGAGGACGCACCTCTGGCGGGCCCACCCTTCTGTTTGGCTTGCCAGCGCGCCAAGCGCGAGCAGGTTGGGACTTACTGATTGCCCCCAAGCCGACGCACCGAACCGCGGCTGAACTTACCGGACGTTCGGATGTCTGACAACCCTGCCTGTTAATTTCGCAATCGATGAACGGTCGCGCCGCATTGTTGGCCCACCAGGCAGGGTGTCGCGCGTGCCACGTTTGTGTCGACCAGGGCATCATCCCCGAGGCGAACCCAACTTTCGAGGGACGGTGGGGAGCGCCTTTTTTCCTGGTCGGTCAAGCGCCCGGCCCCGTCGAGCGCGAGTCACGGCGCCCATTCTCGGGACGGGCCGGCAAGGAGCTCGACCGCTGGATGCTCCGCGCCGGATTTGAAAGCCCCGAGGAATTCCGCCATCTCACCTACATCGCCGCGCTCATGCGCTGCTTTCCCGGCCGCAACCGCACAGGGACCGGTGACCTGAAGCCGCCACCGGCGGCCGTTGCCAACTGCGCGCACTGGCTCGAGACGGAGCTTCGACTCTTGAAGCCTAAGGTGCTCATCCCGGTGGGGCAGCTGGCGATCTCGCGCTTTTTCGGCCCGGGTCGGCTCGAGGATCGGGTAGGTCAACGCTTTGGCGACCGGCCTGTGATGGTTCCGCTGCCTCACCCTTCTGGACAGAATCGCTGGCTCAACGACCTTTCAAATCGGGAGCGCCTCGCCTCAGCGCTCGCCATCCTCAGCACTTTGCGTTCCAGCCTTGCATCACCACGGCCAAGAAGGTCAAATAGCGAAGTCAGAGAACGATGACAAAGAAAACACCGGTCAAGTACATGCTCGTCTACTACGGCGGCGGCATGCCCGAGGGAGCATCGGCGCAGTCGCGCGTCATGAAGCGGTGGGCGAGCTGGTACGCGAAGCTCGGCGCCGCGATCGTCGACGGCGGCCATGCATTTTCCGGAGCGGTCAGCAAGATCAAGCCGGGTGGCCTCGTAGCAAAGGGCCCGATCGGACAGCGCGCCTCGGGCTACAGCATCGTCGAGGCGCACTCGCTCGAAGCGGCCACGAAGATGGCCAAGGGCTGTCCCATCCTGAGAAGCGGGGGACAGGTCGCGGTCTACGAAACCTTCGACGCGATGTGATTCGTCGTCAATAAGGTTGCCTGCATTTTTTGCGCGACGTGAAGGTGCTCGGGCCGTCATCGAAGGCGGGGATGCTCGTCACCTCGCTCGCTCACTTCGAGCCAGGGTGGGTGAGCAGATCGAGGTCATCGACCCCGCCGGCTTCTTGTTGACAGTCCGCCTCGACGCAGTCGCGCCGGACAGGGTCGAAGGAGTTGTGGTCGCAGAGCAACCACATCAGCCAGAGCCTGTCGCGAAGATCACCATCGCGATCGCCAACCTGCCGGCGCCCGCGCTCGAGCTCGTCCTGTCTCGCTGCACGGAGGCCGGGGCCTTCGCGTTCCACGTCTTTCAAGCCGACCGCAGCGTCGCCCGCGGCGTCAAGGCCGATCGGTGGCGCACCATCTGCCGCGAGGCCGCCATGCTCGCCACCCGGCTGCGCATACCGGAGGTAGTCGCCCTGGACTCTCTAGAAGACGTGCAGAAAGCGAGCGTGCATCCGGTGATGTTGGTTCGCGACGCTCCAACCAGGCTTGCCGCGCTGGCCGGACCTCGGGATCTGACACTGCTGGTAGGTCCGGAAGGCGGGTGGTCTGACCGCGAGCTGGAGCTCGTTCAGGTCAAAGCCGGCCTGGGGCCGCGCAATCTACGTGCCGACACCGCCGCGCTCGTAGGTCTCGCCATCGCTCTCGCCGCTCGGGAGTAACCGGCCGGTCAGCGTTTCAGCGCGCGGTACGTCTCGACCTCGCCCACGATGGCGATCACTGACGCGATGCCGAAGACCGCCGCGCCCAAAACGAGCAGCCCTAACCCGAGCGGCAGAAAACTGGCCGTCACGGCCAGGCCGATGCAGAGGACGCCGACCGCCAGGACGAGCACAGCGTACGTCCTGAAACCCCTCAGGCTCGCTGCGAAACCCGG
Organism: Candidatus Dormiibacterota bacterium; assembly: GCA_035937155.1. Taxonomy (GTDB): domain Bacteria; phylum Chloroflexota; class Dormibacteria; order Dormibacterales; family Dormibacteraceae; genus Palsa-870. The sequence continues at coordinate 2,575 of DASYVJ010000106.1, forward strand.
CGCCAGCTCGCCCAGGGATCGCGATGTCACGCGGCGGATGACCGCGTCGCCCGCTCCGAACAGGTTGAGCAGCAGGATCAACCCCGCGAGGCAGAGCACCACCCCGATCGTTAGCACGGGTCCCACGTGCCGTATTTTCGGCCCCATAGGGGGGCGACCGGAAATCCTCGACGGATCTGCGACGCCGAATGCGGCCCATCTGCGTCGTTGCGACCTGCGCTTCTCGCTCACGCATCAACGGATGCGCTCACTGCGATGCTCGGCCGCGCCTAGCATCTGGGCCACCTCGGCGCCGGATCTCTCGCCGACGATTCCGGTCGCCCCCCTAGGATTTGAGCGTGCCTACGACCCAGGACCGGGTGCGGAACTTCTGCATCATCGCCCACATCGATCACGGCAAGTCCACGCTGGCGGACCGCCTGCTCGAGTACACCGGCTCGATCAACAAGCGCGACATGCAGGCCCAGGTGCTCGACTCGATGGACCTGGAGCGCGAGCGCGGGATCACGATCAAGCTGCAGGCGGTGCGGATGACATATCCGGCCAAAGATGGCAAGACCTATGAACTGAACCTCATCGACACGCCGGGTCACGTCGACTTTGCGTACGAGGTATCGAGGTCGCTCGCCGCGTGCGAAGGTGCGATCCTCGTTGTCGACGCAGCTCAGGGCATCGAAGCACAGACGCTCGCCAATCTGTACCAGGCCGTGGAGGCCGGACTGACGATCATCCCGGTCGTCAACAAGATCGACCTCGATGCGGCGCAGCCCGAGATGGTGGCCGAAGAGATCTCCGACGTCACGGGCATCGCACGAGACCAGGTCATCTTCGCCTCCGCCAAGCAGGGCATCGGCACCGAGGACATCCTCGAGGCTGTGATCGCACGAGTGCCGCCGCCACGCGGCGATCCGTCCAAGCCTCTGCGAGCGCTGATCTTCGACTCGCATTACGACATCTATCGCGGCGTCATCACCTACGTGCGCGTCGTCGATGGAGAGATCCTCCCGGGGACCAAGATCCGGATGATGAACACCGGTTCGGTGCACGGGGTCGATGAGGTGGGCTGGTTCGCGCCGGCGCCCCGCCCCGCAGAAAAATTGACCGCGGGCGAGGTGGGCTACGTCATCGCGGCGATCAAGAACGTCGTCGATGCACGTGTGGGCGACACGATCACGACCGCTGAGCACGGTGCAACCGAGCCGCTGCCGGGCTACCGACTCGTCAAGCCGATGGTTTTCGCCGGCCTTTTCCCGACCGAGTCAGACCATTTTTCGGACCTCAAGGAGGCGCTCGAAAAGCTTCAGCTCAACGACGCGGCGCTGTCCTACGAGCCTGAGAACTCGGCCGCGCTCGGTTTCGGCTTCCGCTGCGGATTCCTCGGGCTGCTGCACCTCGAGATCGTCCAGGAGCGGCTGGAGCGAGAGTTCGAGCTCGACCTCATCACGACCGCGCCTACCGTCGAGTACCGCGTGAAGCTGAAACGTGGCGAGGTAATCGCTGTTGACAACCCGGCGCTATTGCCCGATCCAACCATGATCGAATCAATCTCCGAACCCTTCGTGAAGCTGACCATCATCGTGCCGTCCGTATATGTCGGTCCGATGATGGAGCTGTGCCAGGAGCGCCGCGGCACTTACAAACACCTGGAGCACAAGCCCGGCGACAGGGTGGTGCTCGAGTATGAGATCCCGCTCGGCGAGATCATTCACGACTTCTACGATCAGCTGAAGTCGCGTTCGAAAGGCTATGCCTCGATGGACTACGAGATGATCGGCTTTCGCGAGGGCGACCTCGTCAAGCTCGACATTCTCGTGGCGGGCGAACCTGTCGATGCGCTGTCGCTCATCACGCATCGCAGCAAGGCCCAGGTGCAAGGCCGCAAACTTGTCGAGAAGCTCAAGACGATCATCCCGAGGCAGATGTTCGAGGTGCCGCTGCAGGCGGCGATCGGCGGCAAGGTGGTCGCCCGCGAGACGATTCCGGCGATGAGGAAGGATGTGCTGGCCAAGTGCTACGGCGGCGACATTACCCGCAAACGCAAGCTCCTGGAAAAGCAGAAGGAAGGCAAACGGCGGATGAAGCGGGTGGGCTCGATCGAGATTCCACAAGAAGCGTTCATGGCGGTGCTGAAGCTTGACTAGGACGATGCGATTGATCGCTGTGATCGCGCTGCTGGCGGTGATCACGGGCGCGTGCACACGATCGTCCTCGACAGCGAGCAACGCTCGGCCGATGGACCTCTACGGTGCGAACCCGTCCCTGGCTGACGTCCGCTCCCTGCTTGGTGACAGCAACTGGTGGCCTGGGCCTCCGTCGTTCGGCGTGCGGCCGCTCGACTCGGCCTCGATGTCCTTCCGGGAAAAGTTCCATGTGATCACCCGGTTCTCCCACATCGGCACCGCGGAAACGCTCGACATCGACTACATGGTCTGGGACTCGACCTCATCGGCCACGACGGAGATGACCAATGCGCAGGCCGCATTCGGAACTTCGGCCAGCGGTCCGAAGGTGGGTGACCAGGTCCTCTATTACGGATCGCAAACGTCCGGGGCTGCACCGTACGGCACGGTGACGTTCGTTCGCGTCGGTCAGATCGTCACCACCATCACGCTGAGCTTGAAGGACGGATTTCCGGCCGTAGCGAAGTTGGGCAAGATGGCGAGCAAGGTCACTGCACGTCTCAAAGATGTGCTGTCCGGGAAAGTGCACGCCACTCCGCTGCCCATCAGTGTCGCGTCGTTGCTGCCGCCGCGCGGGCCTGATATCACCCTGCTCGGCTCGTTGACTCTGCCGATCGAAGCGGTCGTCGTCATGCTCGGCTTCGCTTCTCCCGAGGCGCTGGCAAATATCCTGCACATCACAGGCGTCGACAGCATCGTGTTCGGCGACTACGCGCTGGACAACGACACGCACATGGAAGTCCGCGCCGGCATGTTCAACTTCGGCACGGCGCAGGAAGCGACCACGTGGATCGATGAGCTTCGCGGCACCTACACCCTTGACCAGAACGGCATTGCGACCTTCTACGACGTCGGCACCGGACAGTACTTCAGTCTCTTCGCGTTGGGCACCAAGGCGGCGATCCTTGTGTGCCGGTCGACCTCTTCTGTCGAGGCCGCATCGCGCGCATGCGAGTCGCCCCTGTCACGCGTTGGGCCGGCGTGGCAGCTGAGCCTTACCGGCTAGAGATCCCCTGACGGCTGCGCGCAGCCTGGAACCACTCCCACTGCTTGGTCAGACCTTCGCGAAGCGAGACGCGCGGCTCCCATCCGAGGCGCTCTCGAGCGAGATTGATCGAGGCACCCGTGTGTCGAGGATCACCTGGCGCCGCAGGAAGGGTTTGCCTCTGCAGCTTGATGTGGCTGATGTCTTCGAGCGTGGCCAGCACGCGGTTGACCGTGACGCGGCTTCCGCCTCCGAGGTTAAAGACCTGGCCCACCACGTCCGCCGTCGCGGCCTTGATAGTCCCCTCGACCGCGTCCGAGACGTAGGTGAACTCGCGCGTCTGCTCGCCGTCGCCGAACACCTCGATCGCCTGGCCGTCGACGAGCGCTTGCATGAACCGTGAAAAGGCCATGTCCGGCCGCTGGCGAGGGCCGTAGACGGTGAAGTACCGAACAGAAACCGCCGGAATGCCGAAGTTTTTCGTGTACAGGAGAGCCAGGTGCTCCGCGGCGAGCTTGGTCACGCCGTAAGGCGAAACGGGTCGCGGAAGCGCCGACTCCTTGGTCGGGAACATCTCGGCGTCGCCATACACCGACGAGCTGCCGGCGAAGACAAGACGGTCGACCGGCGTCTCCTTCAGACACTCCAGTAGGCGCTGCGTGGCGAGGACGTTGTCGCGTACGTAGCGGTCGAACTGGCTTCCCCAGCTCGGGCGGACGCCGGGCTGGCCTGCGAGGTGGTACACGACCCGCGCGCCGTGGAGCGGCTGCCCAATGTCGCCGTCCACGAGGTCGAGCTCATGGAACTTGAAGTCCGGATGCGCCCTCGAGACTTCGAGGTTCTGCTCCTTTCGCGCCCGCTCGTAGTAGTCGGTGAAGCTGTCTAGGCCCACCACTTCGTGTCCGAGCGCCAGCAGCCGCTCGCATAGATGCGAGCCTATGAATCCGGCGGCACCGGTGACAACAACTCGTCCCAAATGTGAAGTCATCGCCGACAAGAGTGCGGTGCCGTGGCGCCCGTTTGCAAGCGCCTCCTATCCTTTGGTAAGTGAATCGATTCGAGATTTGGCTCGCCGGCACCGACACCGGACTGACCGTCAAGGAGTTCCCGGAAGGCACTCGCACGGCAGTCGAGGCGGCCCGTGCCGTCGGCTGCGAGGTGGGGCAGATCGTGAAGTCGCTGGTCTTCGTCGCGGCCGGCACGCCCGTGGTGGCGCTGGTCAGCGGCGCGAACCGCCTGGACGAAAAGCGGCTTGCCGGCGTTGCGGGCGAACCCGTGCACAAGGCTGACGCGGAGACCGCGCGGAGTGCGACCGGTTATTCGATCGGAGGCGTCCCGCCCTTCGGGTACGTGACCGACGTGCCGGTGTTCATGGACCGTGACCTGCTTGGGTACGAGGTCGTCTGGGCGGCGGCGGGCCGGCCTGACTCCGTGTTCGAGATCGCGCCGGACCGCTTGCGCGAGCTGAGTGATGCAAGGGTGGTTGACCTGAAGGCTGATCTCAGCCACGTCCCCCCATCCGGCGCTGCGCGCCACCTTCCCCCTAGCGGGGGAAGGGAACAACCAACTTGAGCGGCATCCTCGTCTTCTGCAGGGACTGCGGCAAGCAGATCCCTAGCAACGAGGCTCGTGGGGGTGTGTGTCTGGACTGCCAGGTGCGCCGGTCGGTGGCCGACCTACGCGATGAGCATGCGCGGCTCTGGCGCAAGCGCGAGCGATACCGAAGCCAGCAGGCCAACGTCGAACAGATCGGGCGCCAGATCGCACGAGTTGAAGATCGAATGGCACAGCGCATCAAGGAGCTCGTCTCCAACGAGCGGCAGGCCGTCGATCTGCTGCGTCGCGAGCTTGAAGCTGCGCGGGGTCAGCGCTACACGATCAAGGGCGTATGACACAGCAACCGTTCCGGAATCTCTATCTGCACCTCCCGTTTTGTAAGCACAAATGCGGTTACTGCGACTTCAACGCCTACGCGGGCATGGACCGGCTCATGCCCGACTACATCGACGCGCTAGAGCGCGAGCTCTCCGCAGCGCGGTACCGCTACTCGTTCGAGCCGTTGCAGACGGTTTACCTGGGCGGCGGCACGCCCAGCCTTCTGTCCGCCGAGCTCGCAACGCGACTGCTCAAATTCGTTCGCGCAACGTTCGACCTCGCTCCCGACGCCGAGGTCACTCTCGAAGCTAACCCCGCCAGTACCGATGAGGCAAAGCTGGCCGCCTGGATGCAAGGCGGCGTGAACCGTCTGAGCCTCGGTGTTCAGGGTTTTGATGGCCGCGCGCTGGCGGTGCTGGAACGAAGAACCGATGCCGCCCAGGCAACCAGCGCGTTCGAGCTCGCAAGGTCGATGGGCATGCGCAACATCAGCATCGACCTGATCTACGCGGTCCCGTTTCAGAGCCTCGACTCGTGGCTGGACACTTTGCGCCGCGGATTGGCGCTCGGCCCGGACCATATTTCGACCTACTGCCTGACCTTCGAGGAGGGCACGCTGTTGTGGCGCCGCCGCGAGGCTGGGCGGGTGCCCGAGGTCGATTCCGATCTCCAGTGGGATCAACTGGACGCCGCGTGCGCCGAATTGCAGAGCGCCGGTTTCCGGCGCTACGAGGTCTCGAGCTGGGCGCGGCCAGGTTTCGAATCCGGACACAACCAGGCTTACTGGCGATGCCTGCCGGTTTATGGAGCCGGTGCGGGCGCCCATTCGTATATCACCGACGGCGAGACGGCCCGCCGGTGGTGGAACCTCGCCCGCCCACGCGAGTACATCGCTGCGTGCCCAGTGCCGGTGGCGGATGGGGAAGACCTGGCGGCGCGCAAGACGGCGGCCGAGTCGCTGATGCTTGGGCTGCGCACCGCCGATGGGATGACGCCGCCGCCTGGGTTCGACTCCGAGCTCGTCCAGCTGACCGCAGGCGGTCTCATCGAACGGATCAACGGCCGGATCGTGCCCACCCGCCGTGGGATGGACATGCACAACCAGATCGCACTCGCGGTACTGTAACTAGCACTCTGCCAGGCAGAGTGCTGAAAACCATGGAAAACAGAAAGCAGGAGATCCTCCGGGCGGTCGTGCAGGAATTCACGACAAGCGCCGTGCCCGTCGGTTCCCAGGCGCTGCAAAGCCGCTACTTCGTGAACCTCTCGTCCGCGACGATTCGGAGCGAGCTGGCGGAGCTGGCCGATCTCGGCTATCTGGCCCAACCGCACACGTCGGCCGGGCGCGTGCCGACCGACTCCGGCTACCGCTACTTCGTCGACTTCCTCATGAACCTCGAGACGATCCCGGAACAGGTCGGCTCATACATCGAGAACGAGCTCAGGCAGGCCCCCGCGGACGTCCAGGGCATGGTCGAAAAGGTGGCGATGACCGTCGCCGCCGTGACGCAGAACGCGTCGGTCGCGAGCGCGCCGCAAGGCTCGCAAGCGCGCATCAAGCACCTCGATCTGGTTTCGCTCGAGCCGACCGAGGTCCTCCTGATCCTTTTGCTCGAGGGCAATCTCCTGCGCCAGCAGGTGCTGACAGTCGGGCAAGAAGCGACACAAGCCGAGCTCAGCCGCGTTGGGTCGAAGCTCAACTCGACTCTGGGTGGCCGCGGGAGCGATGACGTCCGCCGCCATTACGAAAGCGCGGCGCTGGGACTGGAGAAGGAACTCCTCGGGCGGATCGTCACTGTGCTCGATCTGTACGAGAAGGGCTCCGAGAGCCTCGTCGTCCACGACGGCGTTCGCAACCTGCTGCGGCAGCCCGAATTCGCGGAATCGTCACGCCTGCAGCAGGTGCTCGAGGTGCTGGAGGAGACGCGCTACCTGACGGTGCTGCTCCGCGAGCTGATCGGCGAGTCCAACTTGCAGATCGTCATAGGGTCGGAAAACGCGTCCAGCCAGCTCCAGGGTTGTGCTGTGGTCTTGACCACGTACGGGCCATCCAACCAGATGAAGGGCGTGCTCGGTGTGATCGGGCCGACCCGCATGGCCTACAGCCAGACCGTCGCTCGCCTGCAGGCCGTGGCAAGGAGCGCGAGCGACCGGATGGCCGAGCTGTGAGGCTCTCGGGTTTGAGAAGTCGCTTTTTCGCGGTATCTAGAAAGCGATGACCACGCGCAGACCGCACGACCAGCTCGATGCCCAGGGTGCACCTCAGGAATCCGGGAAGGTGGCTTTGATGGAAGGCAAGATTGCGGAGGTCGAGTCAGCCCTGGCTGAAGCCAAGGGTAGGCACCTGCGTCTGGCCGCCGACTTCGACAACTTCAAGAAGCGGTCGCGCCAGGAGCAGCTCGAGACCATCCAGCACGCGTCGACTGATCTGATCGGGCGGCTGCTGCCTGCACTCGACGACCTGCACAAGGCGCTCGACCACAAGCCAGACGGCGTCGACGAAGCATGGGTCAAGGGCCTGGAGCTCAGCGTCCGAAAGCTCGAGGAGGCGCTCGCAGCCCATGGCCTTGAGGCGATCCAGGCCGTCGGCGCGACCTTCGACCCCAAGCTTCACGAGGCGATCGGCCACGATGAGTCGGCCGACCAGCCCGAAGACACCGTGACCTCAGAGCTGCGACGCGGCTACCGAGTCCGCGATCGCGTGGTCAGGCCCGCACTGGTCAAGCTGGCGCGTCCGCCTGCGCGCTCGGCCCCCGACGAAGTAATTAGCTAAACAATCAAGTTGGCCGTCAAGCGCGACTACTACGAGGTCCTGGGCGTGGCCCGGCAGGCCTCTGCCGACGACCTGAAGCGCGCCTTTCGCAAAATCGCAATGGACTCGCATCCAGACCGCAACCCAAACGATGCGGTTGCCGCCGCCCGGTTCAGGGAGGCGAGCGAGGCGTACTCCATCCTGTCCGACCCAGGGCGTCGCCGGACGTACGACATGTTCGGCCACGCCGCGGTTGAGTCGGGCGGAGGACCCGCCGTCGACTTCTCCGACATGCCGTTCGGAGACATCTTCGAGAGTTTCTTCGGCGGAGGCTTCAGCGGTAGGGGGCGTCGAGAGCGTTCGAATCGCGGCGATGATCTCCGCTACGACCTGACGATCACATTCGAAGAGGCGTTCACGGGCGTCGAGAAGCAGATCGCGGTCGGGCGACTCGCCATCTGCGAACGATGCTCAGGCAACGGCGCCGAGCCGGGCACCGGCGATGAGACATGCCCGACATGCCGAGGCTCGGGCCAGATCCGCAGGCAAGCCCAATCCATCTTCGGAGCGGTGGTCACCACCGCCACCTGCTCGACCTGCGGGGGTGCGGGCCGGCTGCTCAAGAATCCATGCGTGCAGTGCCGCGGGCAGGGTCGCCTCGAAAAGTCGATAAAGCTCTCGGTCAAGATCCCGGCCGGTGTCGACACCGGGTCGCAGATCCGGCTGAGCGGCGAGGGAGAGGCAGGGCTTCGCGGCGGCCAGCCGGGCGACCTCTATGTCGCCCTGCGCGTCAAGCCGCACCCTCATTTGGCCCGGCACGACCAGGACACCGTCTACGAGCTGCGCGTGAACATGGTCCAGGCTGCCCTCGGAGACCGGATCGAGATCCCGACCCTGGAAGGGTTGGTCGAGATCGCCATCCCGGCCGGAACTCAGAACGGCCAGTCGTTCCGCCTGGCGGGCCGCGGCATGCCGGACGTCCGCGGCGGGCGGCGAGGCGACGAGTACGTCGTCGTCCAGGTGGTCATTCCAAAGGATCTGACGCCAGAGCAGAAGGCCATCCTGAGGAAGGTCGGGGGCCTCACCGGCAAGCCCGAGAAAGTCTCCAAGGGGTTCTTCGAGAAGCTACGCGACGCCATCTCTCTGGACTGAAGCGCGGAGCCGCCCTCTAAGCTACTTCCAAGGTTTTAGGCATAACCTGACGAGATTCGGGGTAGTTATTTGGTTCGGCTGTTACTTAGAGCCGTACATAAGAAAGGAAGAGAGTGGCTAAAACAATCGATCTCGAGTTGACCCGGGCCGAGGTGGAGGTCCTGGAGCTGGAAGCCCGGCTCCGGGTGGTTCCCATGAACGACACCCAGCTTTCGGACGCCTTGAAGACCGCCCTCGTGGCGAAGAAGGAGCGCCTGACCAAGCTGCGGACCCTGCACGCCGCCGCCGGCCGCGCTCGCACGACCGACAACGACGGCGCCGACGGCATCAAGCCGCTGCATGCCCAGCGGCGGCCGCCCCTCAAGCGGACCGTCCCTCAGCGCCCCCAGGCCAAACCCAGCAAGTAATCGAATCCGGGCGGCGGGCGGGTTCCGGGCCCTCGGAATTCCCAGCGCACCGAATCGCGGGTTCGACCGTTAAGGTGGGTGAGTTGGCGAGCGATCCCGAGCCGTCCCTACCTGCCCCCAGTGCCGGCCCTGCTGGATGGGTTCCTTCCGGCCAAGATGCAGTAGCCGGGTGGGCTAACGAGGGTCGCCGGCTGCTGCGATGGGCCCGCCTGCTGCCCGTGCTGACCGGCGTGGCCGCTGTGGTCATCGTCGTGGCGGTCGGCTTCCGGCTCTGGCTGGCCGATGTCCGGGCCGGGGAGCTCGTCGCCTGGGGCCTGGCCCTCTTCGTGCTGGCAGTCCTGGCGTATCTCAGCCAGCTCGCCCTCGATCGGAATCTCGCGCTGGAGGCGGAGCGTCAGGCTTCGCTCCTCAGGGCCATCAGCGACATCGGCGAAGGCCTCGTGATCACGGAGAACGGCCGCTACCTCGCCGCAAATGCCGCCTACCAGGCATTGACCGGGTATGACACCGCCGAGCTCGCCGCCTTGGATTCGCTGGTCGACCTGGCCCCGCTGGACGAACGCAAGCGGCTCGCCGACGAGCTCGCGACCCGTCCCGAGCGTAGCGACTTGCCGTTTCGCTACGAGTCGGCGCTCGTCCGCAAGGACGGTCAGCGCATCCAGGTCGAGACCGCGGTGCGCCGTCTGGGTGCTCACGGCAAGCACCGGCTGCTCGCCCTCGTCCACGACATCAGCGATCGGCACCGCATGGCGGAGGCCGAGCGCGAGAGCGAAACCCGGTTCCGAACCTTGTTCGAGCAAGCGCAGGCCGGCATGGCTTTCGCCGGCCTTGACGGCCAGATCACCACGGTCAACGCCGCGTTCTGCCAGCTTGTCGGCTACAGCGACACGGAGCTGCGCAACCTTTCGCTGCTCGACATCACCTACCCGGATGACGTCCCCGCGCTCCAGGCCGCGCTGCGGCGAATGCTCGCCGGAGAGGACGAAGGGACGCGGACCGAGAATCGCTATACGCGAAAGGACGGTGAGCCCGTCTGGGTAGACCTGACCACTCGGCTCGTGCGTGGCCCTGACAACAAGCCTCTATATCTCCAGGCCGTTGCGGTCGACCTACGGGATCGCAAGCGCGCCGAGGTCCTGCAGGCGGCCCGTTTCGCAGTCACCCAGGCGCTCGTCACCTCGCCGGGCTGGGAGAAGGCCGCGCCGGGTCTGCTTGAAGGACTGTGCCGGGCGCTCGACTGGGAGCTGGCCGAGTACTGGGAGGTCGATCCCGAGCGCGACGCGATGCATTTCGTCACGGCGTGGAAGCGTCCGGGGCGGGATACGTCGAGCTATGAGGTCACCGCCGCGACAACCAGCTACCCACGCGGCGAAGGCTTGGCGGGGCGCGTGTGGGAAACGGGCGCGCCGGTCTCGGTGTCAGATGTCGCGTCGGACGAGTCGCCTCGTTCTGCCGCCGCGGTCGCCGCGGGCTTGAAAGGAATCGTCGGATTCCCGGTGCGCAGCGGCCGTCGGGTTGTCGGGATGATCGCACTCCACACCTGGGCCCCACGCGAGCTGGACGAGGGCTTGCTCGCCGTCATGAACGACGTCGGTTCGCAGATCGGTGAATTCGTCGAGCGCAAGCGCGCTGAGGTTGCGTTGCAGGAAAGCGAGAAGCGAATGCGCTCGGTGCTGGACAACGTTTCGGATGGTCTCGCCACCATAGAGCAGACCGGACTCATCGAATCGATAAATCCCGCAGTCATCAAGCTCTTCGGTTATCCCGAGCAGGAGCTGGTTGGTCAGCAGGCTGACGTCCTGATCGCGACAACGCACCGGAGTGCGTTCGTCAACTACCTGGAGCGCCGGCTCAAGCTCGACATCCCGGTCAGCGGTGCTCACGAGACGATGGGCAAGCGCAAGAACGGAAGCTTGTTTCCGCTGGAGTTCGTCGTCAGCTCGATGCAGATCGGCTCGCGACACCTGTTCATCGCCACTCTCCGCGACATCTCCGAACGCAAGGCCCATACCGACGCACTCGAATACCAGGCTCTGCATGACGCACTGACCGGGTTGCCGAACCGCAGCCTGTTCGGCGACCGCTTGCGGCAGGCCCTGCTCGCGGCACGGCGCAATCAGAAGATGTTCGGAGTCCTGCTGCTCGACCTCGACCGATTCAAGGACATCAACGACGCGCTCGGACACGACCGTGGCGACAGCCTCCTGCAGGAGGTCACGGCTCGGCTGCGCGGTGTCCTGCGGGCGACTGACACCATCGCCCGGCTTGGTGGCGACGAGTTCGCGGTGCTGACTACCGACGCCAAGCATCCAGATGACGTGGTGGCCACTGCGCGCAAGATCCTCGCCGCTCTGGAAGGACCGTTCGCGATCGCCGACCAGATGGTCGAGACAGGCGCCTCCATCGGCACCGCGATGTACCCACTTCATGGCGATGATCCAAGCACGCTGCTCCGCCGCGCCGACGTCGCGATGTATGTCGCGAAGCGGTCGGGCGGTGGCTACGCCGTGTACGCGCCGGAACAAGAGGCGCAGACGCTGCGCCGCTCGGGGCTGGCCGGCGAGCTGCGGCGCTCGATTCCACAGGGCGAGCTGGTGCTGCATTACCAACCGCAAGTCACGCTCGCCACCGGCGCGATCCATTCGGTCGAGGCGCTGGTGCGCTGGAATCATCCGCGCGAGGGCTTGATGCCGCCCGACCGCTTCATCCCGATGGCGGAGGAGACCGGCATCATCCACCCGCTCACCGCCTGGGTCATCGATTCGGCCCTCGCGCAGCTGTGTAAGTGGCTGGAGCAAGGACTCGACGTTTCGGTCTCGCTGAACGTGTCGCCCCGCAACATCGAGGACCACTCGCTGGAGGAGATGGTCGCGCGTGCCCTCGGTACGTTCAAGGTGGAACCGCAGCGGCTCACCCTTGAAATCACTGAGGGCGTGGCGATGGCCGCCGCCGCGGCCAAGGCACTTCACCGACTCAACGAGATGGGGGTGCGGCTGGCGCTCGACGACTTCGGCACCGGCTACTCGTCGCTGCTTTACCTCATGCGGCTGCCGGTGAACGAGATCAAGATCGATCGCTCGTTCGTGTCGGCGCTTGCTTCGGACCCGGACTCCGGGGCGATCGTGCGCTCGGCAGTCGGGCTGGGTCACAACCTCGGATTGCGAGTCGTCGCCGAAGGCCTGCAGGATCGCGCCGCAGAAGCCGTCCTGGTTGAAGCCGGCTGCGACGCGGCGCAGGGATTCCTCGTTGGACGCCCGGCACCCGAGCGCGAGATCACGACTCTGCTGCTGACTCATGCCGGTCTAGCCAAACAACTGGACTAGCTATGAGAGGGAACCCGGATGGTTCCCTCTGCGCGCTAGGCGCGAGCAGGATCGGACTTACTGATCGCATCGCCCGGTCGCTTCGCGACGGGGCTGCAACCCTCCGGTATATCGATGGGACTGATTTCAGAGTCTGAAGGCCCGCAACGCAAGGAGACTAAGAGACCAAGTCGCGACCGGGCGTAGCCCGGCCGCCCTGGCCACCCCGGCGTTCATCAGGGGATCCTGATGGTTTCACTACTGCCAGCTTGAATTGGTACGGTGCCTGATGTGAGCGCGATCGTGTTGGGGGCCGGGGGCCAGCTCGGTTCCGAGCTGGGGCGGCTGATTGGCAAGGGCTCGGGGATCAGGCGCGAGGATGTGTCGGTAACGGTTCCCCACGCCCTCGAAGATCTACTCGCCAGTCGTAGACCCACGGTTGTGTTCAACTGCGCTGCTTACAACGCGGTGGACCTTGCCGAGACCGAGCGAGACCTCGCATATGCGGTCAACTCAGAAGGCGCAGCCAACGTTGCCCGTGCATGCGCGCGTCGCGGCGTGCGCCTCATCCACTTCTCGACCAACTTCGTCTTCGATGGCGCGCTGCAGCGGCCGTACACCGAGTCGGACCTGCCGGCGCCGCTCAGCGCCTACGGGTCCTCCAAGCTGGAGGGCGAGCAGCGCGTGCTAGAGCTGATGCCGCACGCGCTCGTCGTCAGGACCTCGGCGCTTTTCGGTGACACCGGATCCGCGATCAAGGGCGGAAGCTTTCCGGAACGGATCCTGTCGCGCGCGCAAGTGGGGGATCCGTTGAGGGTGGTCGCCGACCAGATGGTCAACCCGACCTATACCGGCGACCTGGCCCCGGCCGCCATCCGGCTGGCTGACTCCGGCCTTGAAGGGGTGGTCCACGTCGTATCCGCAGGGTGCGCCGGCTGGGACGAGTTCGCCCGCGCGGTGCTGGCCGAGTTTGAGGTGGCAGCCGAGGTGACACCAATGTCATCGACCGCGCTTGGCTCCGCCGCGGCGAGACCGCTCAACGGATGCCTTGCGTCCAGCCGGGTGGCCGCACTGCGGCCCTGGCGCGAAGGTCTGCACGAGTGGGCCGTCCGGCGCGGAGCGCCGGAGCGTCAGGAGCCAAAAAAGGCATAAAAAAGGCTCGGGCCGGGCGATTTCTCGACACCGGCTCCGAGCTTGGCTGCGGGGGGTGAGGTTCTAACGAATAATGATTTCCCCGATTGACTTTTCCCGGAATCCTTCCCTTTTGGGCCCTTTTTTTCCGTTCTGACGGTCCGCGTGCACACCCACGCAACGCAAAAGTCTAGGCGCGGAATCCGAGAGCAACGTGGACAATGTCTGCACTTTTTCGACGACGAAATGACTGCGTCACTCTTGGAATCCCAAGGCGTCAGGTTGACCGGGAGACTCCCTCGTCGTCATAGTGCGTTAGCTCCAGCAAACGATTTGCACACTTTGATCAGCTCGAACGATTTAGCCAACCGCCTGGGCGTGAGCCGGGCCACGGTTCTTCGCGCGGTAGCGCGCGGACTGCTCCGGCCGGCTGTCGTCACTCCCGGCGGTCATCACCGCTTTCTACCCGAGGAGGCGGACGATTCCGGCGGCGGACTTACCGGCCTGATCACTTCGCGCGAGGCTGCGCGGCTCCTGGGAATCAGTCAGCAGACGTTGAACCGGGCTGTTCGCGAAGGACGCCTCCAGCCGGCTGCCGTCACACCGGGCGGTCATCGACGCTTTGCCACCTCTGAGATAGCCAACCTGCGTCGGGCAGTCTGATGGCCGGGGACACGCCGGGCTCAGATAACGGGCCGCGATCCGATCGCGGCCAACTGGCTTGGAGCGTCCTCCTCAATGCCATCCTCATCGCCGCCTTTGTCCTGGGCGCGATCCCAATCGTCGCCATCGTGCGTGGGTTCGTCGAGCTGGTGGCGCAGTCGAAGATTCGCAGCGGCGCCGACTGGCTCGCGTACGGGTTCGCCTTCACTGGACTCTTCCTTGGTGCGGTCTTTTTTGCGTACGCGATCAAGTACTACCTGAGCACCGCGATGGTGCTGCTGACCACCCTGGTGGGTCGCGCTCCTCGCAATGGCAACGGCAACGGCAATGGCAACGGATCGCACTCACCCAACCTCACGGGGCATACGCGAATCAACGGCAACGGCAACGGGTTCCACATCGACCTGGGGTACCAACCGTTCGTCTCGGTTCACGTGGCCGCGTACAACGAGCAGCGCGTCATCGAGCGGCTTCTGCAAGCGCTCGACCAGCTCCAGTACCCCGAGTACGAGGTCGTGTTGGTCGATGACTCCACCGATCAGTCGGTGGAGCTGCTGCAGAGATGGAAGAACAAGCCACGCTTCAAGATCCTCCACCGCACAAGCCGCGAAGGTTACAAAGGCGGTGCGCTCCGCGAAGCGCTGAAAGTTACCGACCCCAGGGCCGAATACATCGTTGTCTTCGATGCCGACTCGGTGCCGTTCCCGGACTCGATCGAACGGCTTCTGCCGCACTTCTATCGCGTCAGCGAGGGCAATGGCAACGGCAACCGGCCTCTGGAATCTGCTTTTGGTCGAACCGACCCTCCGTCAGAACCAGGTCAGATCAAACGCAGGACCGAGGTCGCGGCCGTGCAGAGCTACCAGTGGCACGTCCTCAACAAGTCGGAGAGCTGGCTGACCGAAGCGGTGAGGGCTGAATACTCCGGCAGCTACATGGTCGAGCGCCCATTTCAGGACGCCGTCGGCTCGCTGAAGATGATCGCGGGCACGGCCTACATGATCCGCGCGGATGTCCTCCGGCAGGTCGGCTGGGGAACGAGCATCACGGAGGACTGGGAGCTCACCTTGAAGCTGTACATGCAGGGCTACAAGGTCGTCTACACGCCATGGGCCGAGACGCCGGCCGAATGCGTGAGTACCTTCGCGCGTCTGGCCCGGCAGCGAATGAGATGGGCCGAAGGACATACATACAACGTGCGCCGGTGGTTCATCCCGATCATGCGGTCGCCCTTTGTGACCCCGCTCGAGAAGGTCGAGTTCCTCTATGACTCCACCTACTACTTGCAGGCCGCGCTGTTCGTGGTTGGGACTGTAAGCTGGCTCGTGTCGGAGATCGTGTTCCACACCCATGTCCCCGGCTGGACCGCATTGCTCGGCTGGTCGCTGCTCTTCTCCAACATCTTCGCGCTTCCCTTGATGAACCTCGGCGGGCTGATCCTGGAGGAGGCGCCCGCGCGCGACCTGCAGGGCGTATGGGGCGCGGTGGTCCTCTCGTTCGCGCTCGTTCCGTTCCAGGGTTGGGCGGCCTTGAAAGGCCTGGTGAGCAAGGACGAGGGCCCCTGGTTCCGCACCCCGAAGACCGGGCACGTCACGGACGAGGTACACCATCTCCGGCGGCTCCAGCTCCTGGGTCGCTGGCTGCTCGGCCCACGAGCCCGGCGCGCGGAGTTGAGGCCGGCGACGCAGCCGGCTCCGATGGTGGCGCGCCGCGTCGCCCGGCCTAGAAATCGCTGGGTTGGCTGGACCGTCGCGATCGCGATGCTCGTGTCCTTCGGCGGACTTGGGTGGCTGGCATCGAGCGCTCCGGTTGTCGAGGCTGCTGGCACCCCGCTATACCTGCACGGCACCGGAACCGCGCCGGGTTGCACCCCGGGGACGATGAACCAGACCATGGGCATCCGGACGCCGGCTTGCCACCTCACCAACGTCGGTGTCTGGACCTTCTCCAACCTACCGGCGCAGACGGTGGCGGCGGGCGTCTGGTCGTTCACGATGTACTGGGCGGGCGGCGGGGCGACAGATAGCACGACCGTCATCGTGAGCGCGGGGGTCGCGGCCGGTGCCAGCTGCGCAGGCTTCGTGGCCACGATCCCGAACGGCGGCACCACCTGGACGACGACTTACGGACTGGGCGGCGCTCATAAGACCAGCCCGTTCACAGTCGACACGAGCGGCAGCCAGCCGGCGCTGGTGATCCCGGCGGGCGGTTCGCTGTGCCTGAGGGTGGACATCAGCCAGGCAAGCGGCAACAACATCGACCTTCTATACGACGGTGGGGACGGCGTGGCGAATACGCGACTCGTGCCGCCCAGCATCGTGGTGCCGGAGTCTCTCCTCGGATTCGCGGCGTTTGCGCTTTTGATTCCCCTGTTCACCGGCCGCAAGCGCTTGCTCGCCTTCGTGAAGGTGCGTCGATGAAAGCGCGGGATCGCGACAATCTCAACCTGTCGCTGCTGGCGCTCCTGTGCGCACTGCTGATGCTGTTGCCGCTGGTGACAACGTTTGACGATCTCCTGACCACGTGGGCGATGCAGCTCGGCGCGAACAACCCGCTGCAGGCGATCGTCCCGGTCGAAGCGAGGATGGTGGTCGGCTTGCTCGGCCTGGCCGGCATCCATGCGGCCGCGTCGGGGAGCCACCTCGTGGTATGGGATGGGGGCGGCGCCATGCACACGCTGTTCATCTCGTGGAACTGCATCGGCTGGCAGAGCCTGGTGCTGCTTGGCGTCAGCTTCCTGTCCGGGCTGCGCGGAAGCCATCCCATCGAAGCGCGCGTCCAGGTCATCGTCATCGGTGTCGCCGGCACGATGCTGCTGAACTTGCTGCGCGTCGCGGCCGTTGCCGGAATCGCCGCCACGATCGGCATCACGCCGGCCGTCCTCTTCCACGACTACGGAGGCACGCTCCTCGTCATCGGGTTCCTCTTTGGTTTCTGGATCTTCGTTCAGCGCTGGATTCTGGGCACGGCGCCGTCGGACGAGCTTGAGGTGGTTGCATGAACCGGTGGCTCCGGCTGGCCCTGCAGACGGCCCTTGGCCTGGTCCTGTTGTGGTTGTGGCTCCGCACGGTCTCTCTGACCGAGGTGATGAGCCACGCCCGTGTCCACAGCTGGGCGCCGGTCGTCCTGATGATCGTGCTGTTCCTCCTGACGAGCCTCATCCGCGCTCGCCGCTGGTTGCTGCTCTTGCGGCCGCTCGCGCCAGTCGGGATGGTCCGGGCCTTCGCCATGAACTCCGCGGGCGGCCTGCTCAACTACGTGCTGCCGATTCGGTCGGGCGATGCGGCGCGGGCGTGGTGGCTCTGGCGGCGCCACCGCGTGCCGGCAGGTTCGGCCCTCGCGACGATCGTGATCGACAAGGCATGCGACCTGGCCGCCGTAGCCGCGGTGCTGGCGGTCCTCGAGGTGGTCGCCTTGACCGGAGCGATCAATGCGCCGCGAGGGTTGCTCGGCGCCGCCGCGCTCGCGGTAGGACTGCTCGCAGCCGTGCTCGGCACTGCGGTGCTTGGCCCGCGGCTCGCGAGGTCCTGGATCGCCAGGCGGTTGCTGCCGGCACCTTTTGCCTCGGTCATCGCCGGCCAAGCGTTTGCATTCCGGGCCGGCGCCCGTGGTCTGTGGACCCCGACACTGGCGTGGCGGCTTGCTGCCTTGACTGTCCTGGCATTGGTCATCGATGCCTTCAACTTCACGCTTCTCTTCGCGGCCGTGGGCATCTCTGTGCCGCCGCTCCAGGCGATGGCCGCCTACCCCGCCTTGCTGCTGAGCTTCGCCGTCCCAGCCGGACCTGGATACGTCGGCAACCTGGAGGTCGCGGGCTCGCTCGTGTTGGGAGGTGGTCTTGGCTTGGCCCCGGCGGTTGCCGCTGGGGCGATTGTGCTGTATCACGCGATCACCGCCGGCAACGCGCTGGTGCTCGGCCTCCTGAGCTTCTTTCTGGTCGGAGGCCGCCGCCGAGCCCGCACCGGAAGGCCGCGGCGGATTGCTGTCTTTCACTGCGGGTTCACGTATTCCGGCGGCGGCGAGCGGATCGTGATCGAGGAAGTGCTCGGACTGCGGCGACGTGGATACGAGGTCGAGTGCTACGCGCCCACCGTTGATCAGGCACGCTGCTACCCGGACCTCATCGGCGAAGTCCGGGTGCGAACGTTTCTGCCGCAGCTGCCCCGCTGGTTCCCCTACCGCGAAGCTGCGCAGATGGCCGCCACCTCTGTCCTGATGCCTGTTTACGCCTGGCGGTTTCGTGGAGTTGATGCGATCGTGGGCTGCAACCAACCAAGTGCGTGGATCGCATGGTGGGCGGCGAGGCTGATGGACGTGCCATACGTTGTTTACCTGAACCAGCCGAATCGCCTCGTCTACCCGCGGAGCATCGACCGCGAGACGGGGTGGGTGGCCAACGCCGACTACCGGCTGCTCGCGGCGATCGTGCTGCGCGCAGCGCGATTTGTGGCCTGGGCCGACCGGCGCTCTGTGCAGGAGGCAGACCAGCTGCTCGTCAACGGCGACTACATCGGCGACATCATCCGGCGCACTTACGGGCGCGAAGCCATCGACTGCCCGGCCGGCTGCCACGTCGCCTCGTCTGGTTTTCCTCTGCCGGTCGAGGCGAGGTTCTCAGGCGGACTCACCATCAACGGTTACCCGATCCGCCGGCCGTACGTGCTGCTGACGAACCGTCACTATCCGCAGAAGCGGTTCGACCTGACCATTCGCGCGATGGCCGAGGTCCGCAGCCGCCACCCGCGCGTGCAGCTTGTGATTCCGGGCCCGGCGACCTCCCACACCGCGTCGCTCAAGGCGCTGGTGACGGAGTTGGACCTTTCGGACGCGGTCCTCTTCCTCGGAGCGATTGCCGAGGATGAATTGCAGAAGCTTTACGCGGGAGCTGCTGTTTACGTTTACCCGGCCCCCGAAGAAGACTTCGGCATGGGCGTGATCGAATCGATGGCCAAGGGCGTGCCGGTCGTCGCCTGGAACCAGGCCGGCCCGACGGTTACGGTCGGGCCGCGTACAGGACATCTTGCGGAGCCGCTTGTGGTGAGCGATTACGCGGCGGGAATCTCGCGACTGCTTGACGATCCGACCGAGAATCAGGCGACGGGCGATCGCGCCTTCGCATGGGCACGGCGGTTCGGCTGGGAGAGACACATCGACACCCTGGAGCGGGCCGTCCTCGAAGTCGCGCGGAGTCACGAGCAGATCGCGAAGGAGGCGGCCACGGCTTGAAGCTGTTGCCCCGGCTCCTCGCCGACGAGGATGACGAGGACCGACGCATCGACCGAGCCGAGTCCGTCCATCTTGAGCGCGAAACGCAGCGGGCCCCGGCGCCTCTGCGGTGGGTTCTGCTCGTTGCGGTTACTGCCGTCGTTTCGCGATTGGCGTACCTGTTCGTCGCCGCGGACCCTGAGAACGCCGGCGACCCTTTCACGGACGCCTATCACCACTGGCAGATCGCGTACCTGACGAACCAGGTCGGTCTGGCGCACGGACGCCTGTGGGACATGCGCGGGTGGGAGTACTTCTGGGGGCCTCTGCACCCGCTCTTGATGAACGTTTTGTTCTTCGCGACAGGCTCAGTGGACATCGTGCTGGCGCGGCTGTTGGGCCTGGCCTTCGGTTCGCTGGCGGTGGTGTTGATCTTTCTCCTCTGTCATCGCTACTGGGGGATGGGCGTGGCGATCGCGGCCGCGGCTTTCGCGGCGCTGTCCCCAGTCGCGATCTTCAATGACGTATCGGGATTGGCGGAGCCGATCGCGATCGCGCTGGTGCTGCTGGGCATCTGGTTGACACCTCGACGTGGATTCTTCGCCGGCGTGGCGTGGGGACTTGCCGCGATGGCGCGCATCGAGGCCTGGCTCTTCGGAGCTGGGTTGGTCGTTGCCTGGCTGCTGGGACGGCGCTCGTATCAGCCGCGCTGGTCGGTGCTGGTCGGGTGGCTGCTGACCATGGGTGTGTACTTCAAGTTCCTGTTGGATCAGACAGGCAACCCGATCTATCCGCTTTACGTGAACTTCCAGTTCGTTGCGCTCGGGGCCGGCGGGACGAGCGCCACCCTCAGTCAGGGCCAGCAGCTTCTGTGGATTCCCCTAGGTATTGCGGTCCTGGCATCGGTGACCGGCCTGGCGTGGGCGCTCTGGAGGCGGCCGGCCTCTTATCTACTCTTGACCTACGGATTTGGCTACTCCGCCATGAGCTTTGCGACCTATCTGCGCTATGCGTCCGAGTGGAAGGAGCGCCGCTTTGAGCTTCCACTCGATTTCGCGGCCATCCTGCTCGCCGTTCTTCTCATCGAGGTGCTTCCGAAGCGCGTGGAACGCCTGCGGTTTCCGGGTTGGGCCGCTGCCGCAGCCGGCGTGGCGGCCGCGCAGCTGCTGTGGGCGCCGATCCAGAACGCATACGCCGCGACGGCGCCCTTGCTCCGCTACGAGGTTCAGGTTGGGCGAGCGGTCGGAGCTGTCTACAACCTGCCCGAGTACCGCGGTTCGGTGCTGAACATGCCCGGTGACGAACCAACGTTGCTGTACGTGATGGCGCGCGATCAACGCGTTCCGGGTGATCGCATCATCAGCCAGTTCTACGATCCGTTTTACTACCTCCCCGGCGGCTACCGGTACAGCGACCACAAGGCTGTGGCCGGCCCACTCCTGAAGTGCTGGCTCTCGAAGACGCGAACCAGGCTGATGCTGTTGTCGCCGCCTGGACCGCTCAGCCAATCCGTCACGGATTACCAGGCTTACATGGCAGATAACCCGAGCTGGTTCACTCAGGTCGGGCCCGAGATCGGAAATGGGTGGTTTGTTTTTGCGGTGCAGGTTCCCGCACCTTCCGCCGGTGAATGCGAGCAGGCCGCCCGCGCGGCTGCCGCCGGGCGCTGAGGTGTCGAATCACCCTGCGGTGGCTCCAGGCGAGTCCTTCTCGTACGAGTCCAAGACCTGGGGTGCAGCGCAGCTGGAGCCGCGCCCTTGGTGCATGAACGGCCTCAAGCTGCGCTACCTACTCGACGACCTCCGACCCGTCCGCGGGAAGGTTCTCGATGTGGGCTGTGGCGCCGGCTCAGTGGCCAAGGCTGTCAAGCGAGCGCGGCCGGATCTGGCGGTGGTGGGATGTGATGTGAGCAAGGCTGCGCTGGCGATCGCGGCAGCCACTCCGCAGGGGGTCGAGTTCCGCAGCGCTGTGGCCGAAAGGCTGCCTTTCGAAGATGGAGCATTCGACTTCGTCTGGATTTTCGACGTCCTCGAGCACGTCGAAGATCCGGAAGTCGTTCTGCGTGAGGTCGCGCGCGTGCTCAAGCCGGGCGGCGGATTCCACATCGTGCTTCCCCTCGAAGGGCAGCCGCGCACGCTGTACCGGCTGGTTGGATGTGGGACTCGGTGGACCGCCAAGGTGAGGCATGGCGGGCACATCCAGATTTTCTCGGCTGATCGATTCCGGTCGATGGCTGCGGCTTGCGGACTGCCGGTGAGGCGTACCCGATGGAGCTATCACCTCTTGCTGCAACTGCTCGACATCGCGTACTTCTCGTGGCTGGACCGGCGCGGACCCGTGAGCGGTTCGGTTGAGGACCTGTCCACCTCCCGCGGCGGGATCGCCGGCCGGCTGATGCGCGCGACCAGCCGCGCGGTGGCTTCAGCGGCCTGGCTCGAAGCTCGTGTACTGCGTGCGCTGCCCGGGGGCTGCGGGCACTTTACCTGCGAGCGTTCGCCCTCTTCTAGTTGACCGTCTAGTTGACTGTTTCCGCCCAGGCGATGAGCTCGTTGAGACCGCGATCAAAGCCGATCTGCGGTTCCCAGTCAAGCGCCTGTTTTGCTTTGGTGATGTCGCTTACGTAGTACGTCTGGTCGCCTTCGCGCCAATCCGCAAATGTGTATTTCGGCTTCCGATTGGCTAGCTTGCCGATCCGCTCGATGACCTCGAGCAGGTTCCGCTGGTTCTGCGGCCCGCCGCCGACGTTGTAGATCTCTCCCCGCGTCTTATCGATGTTCTGGATGACCGTCGAGTAAAAGGCGCACAGGTCTCGCGCATCGAGCAGGTCACGCACCTGGGTGCCGTCGCCATAGATCGTCATGGGCCGGTTGTTGATGATCGAATGAACGAAGTGCGCGACCCATCCCTGGTCTTCAGTCCCGTACTGGTGCGCACCGTAGATGCAGCTCTGTCGCAGGACGACGGTGTTCATGTGAAAGCATCGGGCGTAGTCCCTGACGTATTGATCTGCCGCGCCTTTGCTGCAGCCGTATGGGCTGTGAAAATCGATCGGCTGACTCTCTTTACAGGCCACGTTGTTCCGATCGAGCTTTCCATACACCTTATTCGTCGATGCAAAAACAAACGGTGCCTCCGGATTGTGAAGGCGCACAGCTTCCAGCACATTCAAGGTGCCGCGCGCATTGATGTCGAAGTCCGCGCTCGGATCGAGCAACGATGTCGTGACCGCGACCTGGCCGGCAAGGTGGAGGATGGCGTCCTGGCCCTTGACGTGCTCGGCCATGGCGCTTGCGTTCCTCACGTCCTCTTTGACGAAGGTCGTCTGCGCCGGATGCTGCGTGATCAACCACTTGAGGTTTCGCTCAGTCCCGGGCCGGCTGAGATTGTCGAGCACAGTCGCATGCCACCCGTCTGCTATCAAGTGCATCGTCGCGTTGACGCCCAAGAAGCCGGCGCCTCCGGTGATGAGAATCCGGCGGCCGGCGTTCCGCGGGGACCCACTCGCTTCAGCACGCGAAAAGGTTTTAGGCTCGGTCACCAGTGAGGTTGGGTCCATCGGCGATACCTACGTTAAGACAATCATCCGCACACGGCCGCGCCGGCGTGGCTGCCGGCTGCGTACCGGCGTTCCGGCGACCAGCCATCCCTACCATGTACGCGTGACGCCGCCCGAGCAGACCATGTCTGCCCCCGACGCGCGGTCGGTGCGCTCCAACTGGGAAAGCGAAATTCGCCTGGCCGATGTCTATGAGGCGCTGGCGGGCGTCACCTCGGACGTGCACCTCAAACGCCGGCTGACATCGCTCGCGGCGACCGAGAGACGGCACGCCGATGCGTGGGCGTCTCTGCTGGGCTCCGGAACCGTCAGGCTCCAGGACCGCCGGCCTCAGCTGACCGCCCAGCTGCTCGCGACGCTGGCCAGGGTGGCCGGGATCGGCCCGGCGCTTGCCCTGGCAGGCGCGGCGGAGGGGGTCGTGCTTCGTTCTTATCTGAGCCAGGTCTCGACGGTCGCCGACGAGCGAGCGCAGGGCGTGCTCCGCCAGGTGCTTCCTGAAGAGCTCGATCACCAGTCGGCCGAAGGCGTGGCCGGCGAGACGCAGCAATCGAAGTCAGCCGTTGAGGAGGGCACCGACGGCGCGAATCAGCCGGTGGACGAGGAGTGGCACGGCGGCGGAGTCGAAAGCATCCGGAATGTGATCTATGGGGTGAATGACGGGTTGACCGCCACCCTCGGCGTACTTGCCGGCGTTGGCGGCGCCAGCGTCAACCCACGTGTGGTGTTGATCGGCGGCCTGTCAGCGATGGTCGCGTCCGGCGTCTCGATGGCGGGTGGAGCCTATCTCGCGAGCAAGTCTCAGCGCGAGGTCTTCGAGGGCCAGCTGGCCCGCGAGGCGGCAGAAATCGAAGTGATGCCCGACCTCGAACGTGCAGAGCTTGTGCAGATCTACCGCTCCAAGGGCCTCACTCCAGAAGAAGCGGCGACCATCGTCGGACGAATCACCTCTGACAAGAAGGTGTGGCTCGAAACGCAAGCTCGCGAAGAGCTGGGCCTCGACGTGAACCAGTTCGAGAACCCCATGCGCGAGGGAGTGGTGGCGGGGATCTCGACTCTCATCGGCGGGGCGATACCGGTGGCGGGCTACCTGTTGGGCCGGCTCCTGCTCGGGACCAGCATCAATGGCTTCGCGGCACTGGTCGTGGCATTTGCCGTGAGCGCCGGCTTTCTTTTTGTAATCGGCTCCGCAAGGTCGTTCTTCACAGGGAAGGGCGGCGTGCGGTCCGGCGTCGAGATGCTCGTGGTGGGGTCGGTCGTCGCAGCCATCACCTATGGGGTGGGCCTGCTCTTCCGCGCTTAGCGCTGCTAGTGCGGTCAGCCGGTGGCGATGCCCCGGAAATAAGCGATGCTCACCAGCCACGCCGCGCCGGCCAGGATAACTGCTTCACGACGGCGGCTCCCACCGTGGGCGTAGAGGTAGGCGCCGGGCAGGAACAGCACTGCGAATGCTCCGTAGACCAGATGAAGGAGCGTCGTGGGACGGCCACCAAGGGCGAACGCGGCCAGGCCGATCAAGCCTTGCAACGCGGTCAAGCCGGCCATGATCAGGTAGCTCGAGCGAAAGCCTGCCGAGACCGCGGCGTTGCGAAAGTATTGGTACGTTCCCCAAATCGCCAGCAGGACCGCGAACACCAGGAGCGCCCGGGCGCCGACGCCGTGCAGGAAGGCGAGCCCTGCGTCGACTGCGAGTATCGCTGGGTCAGTCACGGTCCGATCAACTGGTGCGGAGTTGGCCGAAGTTCCTCACGCTCGAGCGCTCGAAACCTGTTCGCGGAAGTAGTCGACCGTGAGGCTGAGCCCCTCTTCGAGGTTCACACGGGGCTCCCAACCGAGCTGGTCGTGGGCCCTCGTGTTGTCGAGAGCGATGCGGTAGACATCGCCCTTCCGCGCCGGGCCGTAGTTGGGCTCGCGACCGTAGCCGGTGAGCAGGGCGAGCTTGCGGAAAAGGTCGTTGACGGAGATGGCAACCCCCGTGCTGATGTGGAACGTGCCGCCGGACCCTTTCTCGAGCGCGGCCAGGTTCGCGGTCGCCACGTCGCCCACATGAAGCATGTCGCGAGACTGCTCGCCCGTCCCGTCGATGGTGAGTGGTTTGTGCTCGAGCATGCGTCCGGCGAAGATGGCGATGACGCGACCTTCCTCGGCGTGAAAGTCCTGCCTCGCGCCATAGATGTTCGCGTATCGGAGGACCGTGTAATCCAGTCCGAAGGTGCGCCGAAAAGTGCCCAGGTACTGCTCGAACGCCAGCTTGCTGGTGCCGTACGGCGAAAGAGGTCGCACGGGATGGTTTTCGTCCGCGGGTACCACATCGGGCTCACCGTACAAGGCGCCACCGGTCGAGCTGAAGATCACCTTTCGCACACGGTGATCCACGCAGGCTTTGAGGAGATTCAGCCCGCCGATGATGTTGACCTGTGCGTCGTAGGTGGGGTCGGCGACCGACTTCGGCACCTCCGATTGTGCCGCGTGGTGGTTGACCAGCTCAGGCCGAAATGTCGCGACCGCCTGTTCCACCTGCGGTTGGTCGCGCAAGTCGACGCGGTGGACGGCGACAGCCCCGTTGACGTTGTCGACGCGGCCGGTGCTGAAGTTGTCCAGGACCGCGACCTCATGGCCGGCTGCCACGTATGCGTCAACGACGTGTGAGCCGATGAAGCCGGCTCCGCCACTCACGAGGATCCGCACGGCCAGGACTGTACCCGGTTTACTTGGTGACGGTGGCTGAGCGCGTACGGCTGGATGTCGAAGTGTTCAAGGCGGTTCGCGCGCCTGTCCCGCCCGCGTTCTTGCGGCGCGTGTTGCAGAAGTCGGCCGGCGTGCCCGAAGTCGTGGCTCGGCTGCCGGCTGGAACCGCGACCCTCGCCGTCAGGCTGACTTCGGACGAGGAGCTGCGGCGGCTGAATCGCGACTTCGCCGGCCACGATTCGGTGACCGACGTCCTTTCGTTCGGGGGCTCGCTGCAGCACGTCGGAGACCTCGCCGTATCGTGGCCGATGGCTGTTCGACAAGCGGTTGAGTACGGTCATCCCGAACAGACCGAGCTCGCCTTGTTGTGCGTCCACGGGCTACTCCACCTGCTGGGTTGGGACCATGCCTCTGCCGCTGAGCTGAAGGAGATGTCGCGGCTCACGATCGCCGCCCTGGCGCTGTCCGGCCTGCGGCTGGCGCCAGGACGACTCTGACCTCCCGGTAAACTCAATCTGCAAAGGGTCTGCGGCACTCGCCGCGGGCCTAGGTGCGTCTATTTGGATTTTGGATGCAAGAAGAGTCAGTCGAAGAGCGGTTGATCGTGGGCCTGGGCAATCCCGAGTCGGACTACGCCGATACGCGCCACAACCTTGGTTTCGCGTGCGTGCGCGAGCTCGCCAGCCGGCTGGGTGTGCGGATCGACCGCAAGCGGTGGCAGTCACTCGTAGGTCATTCGGAGAAGCACCGTGTGTGGCTCGTGCTGCCGCAGACCTACATGAATCTTTCCGGAGAGGCGGTGGCCAAGGCCATGCGTGATATCCATGTGCCACCCCAACAGGTCTGGTCGGTGTACGACGAGCTCGACCTGCCCCTGTGCCGCATGCGGATCAGGCGCGGCGGCTCCGGCGCCGGACACAACGGAGTCCTGTCGCTGATCAACTCCCTGGGCACGCCTGACTTCGTGCGGTTCAGGGTCGGCATCGGCAAGCCCGCAAAAAAGGGTTCTCAACCGGGCCGGCAGTACGTCCTCGGGCGGTTCACGAAGGCCGAAGCCGCGCGCCTCCCGACCGTCATCGACGGAGTCGCGAGCGCGCTGGAGCTGGCGCTCGAGGCGGGTGTCGAGCGCGCCATGGATCGCTACAACCGCCCGGGCTCCCTTGGCTGTGAGGAGCTCGCATGACCTCGCCTCGCGTAAGCGCCTTTCGCGAAAGCGGCTTTCGCGAAAGCGGCTTATGGAAACGAACGATCTCAGCAGCGCCGGCTCTGGAGCGGTGGATCCGGGGTGCCCCGAGCCGGCTGGATGTCAGCCGCCTGCCCAAGGCGGCCTGGCCGATCATCGCGGGCGCGGTGGCACGAGCCTTTGCCGCACAGCGCCGGTCGGTGCTCATCCTGGTCCCGGCTCCGGAGCGCTTCGCCGATGAGCTCCGGCCCTGGCTTGCCGGATCCCCGCCTGTCCACGTCTTCGCCGAGATCGGCATTTCTTTCCTGGATCGGCCGCCGGCATTCGACGCGTCGGTCAACAAGCGCCTCGAGGCGCTGTCTGCGCTGTCGCAAGCGACCGATGAGCCGGCCGTAATCGTGTCATCGCGGCGGGCGGTGACCAGGCAGACCATCTCGCCTCAGAACCTGGTCGCAGGCACGTTGACTCTTGCTCCCGATCGCGGGCCCGACCCCATCGCCGTGGCCCTTCGCCTGGTGGAGCTTGGCTACTCGCGAGAACCCCAGGTTGAGGACCGAGGGCAATTCTCCTTGCGCGGGGGGATCCTGGATGTCTTTCCAAGCGCCGACGATGCGCCGGTGCGAGCTGAGTGGGCAGGGGATGTCGTCGAGACGCTGCGCCTGTTCGATCCCGAAAACCAGCGATCTGTCATGGCGGTGCCCGAGGCGGCGATCAGGACGGGCCGGGAGCTGCTGCTCGGTCCGGCCCGCGGCCAAGCTGCTGTCGCGCTGCTTCGTGGTTCGGTTTCGCTCGAGAGCCTGCGCGCGGACGTGCGGTCGGATTGGGAGGATGAGCTCGTCCGGCTCGAGTCAGGCGCCGCGTTTCCCGGAGTTGAGTTCTATGCCGCCTACCTGGATCCGTCGCGACCTTCGCTGCTGGATCACCTGCCAGCCGGCACGGTCGTGCTCGATTTCGACCCCGAGCGCCAGCTGGCGGACGCGCGGTCGCTCATCGATGAAGCCGAGATGCTGGCGGCAGCCGAAGCGGGCGGGGGTGAGCTGCCACGAGGTTTCACGCTTCCGACGGTCGGCATCGACCGACTGAACGATTTTGGCGAGCGGTCTCGCCTGCAGCTGAGAGCCGGTGAGTCAACCGGCGACGCGGTGGATCTGGGTTGGACCGAGCTCGAAACGTTAGTCGGGCGGCCACGAGCAGCGGCCGGCCTCGCCGCATTGAGCGAATCGGCGACCGTCATTTTCGCCACGGAGCAGGACGAGAGACTGAAAGCCTTCCTCGACGAGAGCGGCGTGAGCGCTTCAGTAGCCGAGGTCGACCTCGACCTGGATCTCGAGCTCGAGCCGGCGTTGCGCCGGGCGGATATCGACATCACCCAGGGCGCGTCGCAGCCGGAGATCGGTTTTCACCTCGCCACCGATGCCGAATTGTTCGGCCGGCTGCGCCGGCCTTCGCGCGCGTCTCGCGGCAGACGAACTCGCACGCAGGACATGACCAAGGAGTTCACGCTCGACTTCGCGCCGGATGAGCTGGTCGTTCATGTCGACCATGGCATCGCCCTTTTCAAAGGCATGCGGCTCATCGAGTCGGAAGGCGCTCACCGCGAGTACCTCGAGCTCGAGTACGCGGAGGGTGACCGGCTCTTCGTTCCCGTGGAGAACCTCGACCGCGTCCAGAAATACCTCGGGGGCGAAGGGCAGCCGGCGCTGCACCGGCTGGGCACCAGCGACTGGACTCGCGCGCGAGGTCGGGCGCGAAAGGTCGTCCAGGACGTAGCCGACGAGCTGCTCAAGATCTATTCGCTAAGGGAGGCGAGGCCGGGCATCGCGTTCGCGCCGGACACGGCGTGGCAGCAAGAGCTCGAGTCCTCCTTTCCTTATGAGGAGACTCCCGACCAGGTCGCTGCACTGGCGGAGATCAAGGCTGATATGGAGTCTGACAAGCCGATGGATCGGCTGCTTTGCGGCGACGTCGGCTTCGGCAAGACCGAGCTTGCACTCCGCGCGGCGTTCAAGGCCGCGATGAGCGGGAAGCAGGTCGCGCTTCTCGCGCCGACCACCGTGCTTGCCCAGCAGCACTTCCACGTCTTTCGCGAGCGGCTCGCCAAGTTTCCCGTCGTCGTCGAGATGCTCTCGCGATTCGTCGACGACGAGACTCAGGCTCGCAACATCGAAGGCATCAAGGCGGGCCAGGTCGACATCGTGGTCGGCACGCATAGGCTGCTGCAGCGTGACGTCCGTTTCAAGCGACTCGGTCTGCTCATCATCGACGAAGAGCATCGCTTCGGCGTGATGCAAAAAGAGCGGCTGAAGAAACTACGGACTCAGCTGGATGTGCTCTCGCTCTCGGCGACTCCCATCCCGCGAACGCTCCACATGGCCGTGGGTGGGATCCGCGACATGAGCGTGATCCAGACACCGCCAGAAGAACGCCAGCCGATCAAGACCTACGTCACGGCGGACGAGGATGAGCTCGTCCGCGAAGCGATCACGCGCGAGCTGCAGAGAGGCGGCCAGATCTACTACGTCCACAACCGGGTGCGCACCATCCAGAAGGCTGCGGAACGTATCCAGGAGCTCGTGCCGGAGGCACGCGTCGTGATCGGGCACGGCCAGATGGGTGAGGACGAGCTTGCGCATGTGATGGTCGATTTCGAATCGGCCAAGTTCGACGTGCTCGTCTGCACGACCATCATCGAGTCAGGGCTCGACATCCCCAACGTCAACACGATCATCGTCGAGCGCTCGGACCGATTTGGCCTGGCCCAGCTCTATCAGCTTCGCGGCCGCGTCGGCCGATCCGGAAGGCGCGCATACGCGTACTTCCTTTATGACCCGCGCCGTTCGTTGACCGAGCAGGCCGACAAACGATTGGACGTCATCTCGGGGCTGCACGAGCTCGGGCAGGGATTCAAGATCGCCCTGCGCGACCTCGAGATCCGGGGCGCCGGCAACCTGCTGGGCACTGAGCAGCACGGTGCCATCGCAGCCGTCGGATTCGAGATGTACCTGCAGATGCTCCAGGGCGCGGTGGCGAAGATGCGCAGCGGTTCCGAGGAGTCGACCGTGGGAGATGTGCTGTCTACGGCCGAGATGAACCTAGACCTGCCGCTCGATCACTTCATCCCGCGCTCATACATTCGCGACGAGAAGCTGCGGCTGGGGGCATACCGGCAGCTCGCCGCTACGGAGGACGAGGAGGAGCTCGACTCTGTCCTGCGCTCGCTCGAGGATCGATACGGCCCGGGTCCGGCACAGCTCGACAACCTCGCCTACTCGCTGCGCATCAAGCTCAGAGGACAGCGCATGGGTCTGCGCGGTGTCGTCGCAGAAGGCCACGACATCGTGATTCGGGTCGATCCACAGCGGGTCCTCGACGTCGATGAGCTGTCGCGCCGAATGGCGGGCCGGATCGCCGTCGCGCCGAACCGGTTGAAGATGCGACGGCAGGGCGAGGGGTGGCAGCGGGATCTCCTGCAGCTGCTGGACGAGATGGCCGAGCTCTACGAGTCCGCTCGGGTGGTCGCGGTCCCTGGCAGCTGAAGGCGCCATGCCAGAATCAGAGCCTGTGCCTGAATCGAACGAGAAGCCTTACTCGCCTGGAATTCAAGCCATCTTCGAGGTGGTGGCGAGGCTGCGGGCACCCGACGGCTGTCCGTGGGATCGGGAGCAGACGCACGATTCGCTGAGGCCGTATCTGCTCGAGGAGACATATGAGCTCCTGGAGGCGATCGACTCTGGCGACGACGCCAAGATGATGGAGGAGCTCGGTGACCTCCTGCTGCAGGTCGCCATGCATGCGGAGATAGCGGCTCAGGACGGCCGGTTCGACGCCGCGAAGGTTTCTGAGGCGGTGGCGGCAAAGATGGTGGCGCGCCATCCGCACGTCTTCAGCACAACCTCAGTCGCCGATGCGGACGAGGTGCTACGCAACTGGGAGCACCAGAAGGCTGACGAAGCTCGCAAGTCCGGGAACGAGGGCTCCGTAGTCGATCGCGTCCCCGCGACGCTCCCGGCTCTGGCCTGGGCGCTCGGGCTGCAGAAGCGGGCGGCGCGCGTGGGCTTCGATTTCACATCGCCGAAAGAGGCGGCCGAATCGGTCGCCGAAGAAGCCCGCGAGCTGGCAACTTCGACCGATGCGCAAGCGACCTTCGAGGAGATGGGCGACCTGCTCTTCGCCATGGTTGCTCTGGCGCGGCGACTGAAGGTCAATCCGGAAGACGCGCTGCGGGTCGCGGGACAGCGGTTTCGCGATCGTTTCTCCAGGACCGAGGCGTCGCTGCGCGAAGAAGGCAAGTCCTTCCGCGACCTCGACGCCGAACAGCTCGCTCTGCGCTGGGAGGAAAGC
Organism: Candidatus Dormiibacterota bacterium; assembly: GCA_035937155.1. GTDB lineage: Bacteria > Chloroflexota > Dormibacteria > Dormibacterales > Dormibacteraceae > Palsa-870. Next base: position 33,992 of record DASYVJ010000106.1, read on the forward strand.
GGCTAGGCCAGGGGGCGTTTGTTATAGTCGGCTTCCACTTCGAATCCTGATTACGTCCCAGCATGAAATACAACAGAGTCATCGTCGCCTCCGGCACCTTGCGCAGCAGCGCGTTCGGAATGCGCCATGCCCTGGTCGTCGCCGCTGTCTTGGGCGCACTGGGGTGGGCGGGGGTCGCCTTCGCACAGGAGGCCTATATCGGCCACAAGCTCAGCCAACAGGTGGCAGACCTGCGTCACCAGAACACTGTCCTCGCCGCGCAAAACCAGGGCTACAAGAAAGACGTCCAGGCCATCACGTCAGGCACGGCGAATGAAGAGGAGGCCAGGCTTAATGGGTACGCCCGACCGCAGGAGCGCCTGTACCTCGTCACCGCCGCCCCGACGCCGTCCCCGAGTCCATCACCTTCGGCTTCGCCCCGCACGCACTGAGGCCCGACCGGCCGATCGTAAGTCCAGCGGTATACTCTGATCGCGGAGTGGAGCAGCGGCAGCTCGTCGGGCTCATAACCCGAAGGTCGTCGGTTCGAATCCGACCTCCGCAACCAATCTGCCCCCAACCACCGAGCCGGCCGTGGCCGGGATCGGGCCGCAATTCTGGAGAAGGCTTGAACAAGAGAAAGCGAGTGGCGCTGGCCAAGCGACGAGTGAAGAAGCGCAAGCTGAAGGCGCGGGCACAGACCGCAAGATAGGATCTTCTCCTTTGAGGGCGCCTAGCTCGCGCCCGGCTTGCGCGGTGCCGTAGCTCAGGTGGTAGAGCGCGCGACTCATAATCGCGTTGTCGCTGGTTCGAGTCCAGCCGGCACCACCATGCCACGGAAAAACTCCTCCAACCCGCTCGTTGATGGCATCCGCGACTCCGGGCTCATCCGACCGGGCGATCGCGTGCTCGTCGCGGTCTCCGGTGGTCCCGACTCGAGTGCTCTGCTGATCGCGATTCACGAGCTTGGCTTCGACACAAAAGCAGCTCATTTCGACCATGCGTTGCGAGTAGGTTCGGAGCAGGTGGGCGACCAGGTGAGCGCGCTGTGCGCCGAGTTGGGCGTGAGTCTGGCGGCCGCGCGTCGCGAGTCACCCATGCCACGCGGCTCAGTTCAGGCTGGTGCGCGGGTTCTGCGTTACGAATTCCTCGAGCGGGCTCGCACGCAGGTTGGGGCGAACGTGGTGGCGTTCGGTCACACCGCCGACGACCTGATCGAGGGTGTGGTCCTGCACCTCATGCGGGGATGTGGGCTCGCCGGCCTCCGTGGCATGCCGGCAAGGCGCGGGCCCTTTGTGCGACCAATGCTTGCGGTCTGGAGACCCGAGGTGGTTGAGTTCCTCGCGCAGCGCGGATTCACCGCCTATGACGACCCGGCGAACGCGGAGCTCAAGTTCGCGCGGGCGCGCCTGCGTCATCAGATCCTTCCGGCCCTCGAACGCGACCGGCCGGGCATCGGCCGCCGGTTCTATGCCGTCGCTCGACGAGCCGCCTCCAACCAGGAGAGCATCGAGCGACAGGCCGAGGCGGCGCTCGGAGCCGGAACTCCCACCAGGTGGGACGTCGCAAAAATGCCGGAAGCGGTTGGGGCCGAGGTGATGAAGCTGCTCTACGCGAGCGCAGGTGGCGTGTTGCCCGCTTTGTCACGCGCCCACCTCAAATCGATGCTTGGGCTGGCGGGCGGCAAAATCGGCGGCCGGGGTGTCGATCTACCTGGCGGTCGGCGTTTTCGTATCGTGGGTGACCACATGGAAGTTATCGGGGCGGGAGTCCCGGGCGCCAACGGCGGCACGCGGCCGCAGCTCGCCGTCAGGCGATGCAACGGCTGCGACGATTCGGATGCGACACATCTGCGAGCTGACCTACACCTGACGGTCGGATTCCGGAGGCCAGGTTTGCGCATGCGGCCGGCCGGTGGGAGGGGATCGCGCAAGCTGCAGGACATCCTGGTCGACGCGCGCGTCCCCCGCGAGGAGCGCGACTCATGGCCGTTGGTTTTCGCAGGCGATCGGCTCGCGTGGGTGCCTGGAATCGCAGTGGCCGCGGACCTCATGAGCGTCGCGGGCGAGCCCAGCCTTCACGTTGGAATCTCGCCGATGCCGGACCGTTGGACCCCCAAAGTTGCTAGTCTAGAAACGCCGATCAGCCCTCGAGGAGAGTCGAGTTGAGCCGTTTTCCCCGCTCCAGCCTGTTTTATTTCGCACTGGTCGTCGTGCTCGGCCTGGTGTTCTGGTTCACGTGGCAATCGCTCCAGAACGGAGGGAGCTCCAACGACTGGCACTTCTCGACCCTGATGTCGACCGCCGCCGAGCCCAACGGGGTCAAGTCTCTCGAGATCAACGGCACCGACGGCATCGCCATCGACTCGCAAGGCAAGAAGCACAACGTCGTACTGCCTGACTCCAGCGGTAATCCCCAATGGCTGACCGAGCTGCAGACCACGGACAGGGTGGATGTGTTCTTCGACAAGAACAACAGCGGCAGCTACCTGTTGAGCGTGCTGCTCCCGAACATCATCCTGGTGATCCTGATTGCAGCCTTCATGTGGTGGGTGCTCAGACAGACCCAGAGCGGCAACAACCAGGCGATGTCGTTTGGGCGGTCTCGGGCACGCCTGATCGCCGGGGACAAGCCCGCCATCACGTTTGCCGACGTCGCGGGAGTCGATGAGGCAAAGCAGGAGCTGAGTGAGATCGTCGAGTTCCTGAAGTACCCCGAAAAGTTCGTCGCCCTCGGGGCGCGCATCCCTAAGGGCGTGCTGCTCGTGGGCCCTCCGGGTACCGGCAAGACGCTGTTGAGCAAGGCAGTCGCGGGCGAGGCCGGCGTGCCGTTCTTCTCGATCTCCGGTTCCGAGTTCGTCGAGATGTTCGTCGGTGTCGGCGCCAGCCGCGTGCGCGACCTTTTCGACCAGGCCAAGAAGAACTCGCCGTGCATCGTCTTCGTTGACGAGATTGACGCTGTCGGACGCCAGCGTGGCGCCGGACTTGGCGGCGGCCACGACGAGCGCGAGCAGACCCTCAACCAGCTCCTCGTCGAGATGGACGGATTCGACACGAACACGCACGTGATCGTCATCGCTGCGACGAACCGCCCCGACGTTCTGGACCCCGCACTGCTCCGCCCAGGTCGATTCGACCGCCACGTCACGCTCGACCGGCCGGACATCAAGGGCCGCCGCTCGATCCTCGACGTGCACGCGCGCAACAAGCCGCTCGACACCACTGTCGACCTCGAGGTGCTCGCCCGCCAGACGCCCGGGTTCAGCGGCGCCGACCTTGCCAACCTGATCAACGAGGCCGCCATCCTGGCTGCCCGTGCCAACAAGAAGGTGATCGGGATGGACGAGCTCGAGGAGGCGATCGCCAGGGTGATCGCGGGCCCCGAGCGCAAGAGCCGGCGCATCTCAGACCACGAGAAGGAGATCATCGCCTACCACGAAGTGGGTCACGCCCTCGTGATGAAGGCACTTCCTCACACCGACCCAGTCCACAAGGTGTCGATCATCTCGCGCGGCATGGCACTGGGCTGGACCATGAGCCTGCCCGAGGAGGACAAGTACCTCATCTCGCGCGACGAGCTGATGGACCAGATCGCCGGGATCATGGGCGGCCGCGTTGCCGAGGAGCTCGTCTTTGGGGACATCACGTCTGGGGCCGAGAACGACATCCAGAAGGCCACGCAGATGGCGCGCCGGATGGTGACCCAATGGGGCATGTCGGACAAGCTGGGCAACGTGGCGATGGGTCACCGCGAAGAGCTCGTGTTCCTTGGACGCGACCTCGGTGAGCAGAGGAACTACTCGGAGGAGGTCGCTGCGATCATCGACGAGGAGATCCGCAGCATCGTCGACCACGGCTATCAGACCGCCAAGGCGATCCTCACCCAGCAGCGTCGCCAGATGGACGCCGTAGTCGAGCAGCTGAAGGTCGTCGAGACGCTCGACGGCAAGGAGCTCGACCAGATCCTCGCCCGCGAGGCGCCTCAAGTGCCCGCCGCCGCCAGCTCCACCGCTTCCTAGCACGCCGGCACCCCAGCCCCTGTTCGTCGTCGGCCGGGGAAACCTGGGCCGCACGCTGGCGAGAGCTTTCAAAGCAGCCGGGCATCGGGCCGAGCTTAGGCCGGCCAGGACGGGCATCCGGGCCCTCGCCCGCAGCCTTGAGTCTTCGCCGTCCGCGGTCGTTTTCCTGGCCGTACCGGATGACGCTCTAATGGCAACCGCCGAACTCCTGGCCCGGGCGGGCAGGCGGATTCCGGAGACCGTCGTCTTCGTGCACCTCAGCGGCGCGCTGCCGCTCGGTGCTCTCGAGCCGCTGGGATCAAGGCACCCTGTCGGCTCATTTCACCCGCTTCAGTCCTTTCCGGAGCCACAGCCACCGGCCTCGCTGCATGGCATCGTCGTGGGTGTCGACGCGACCACCGCGTCGCTAAGGCGGCGTCTCGCCGGCCTGGCTCGCGCAGTCGGCGCCAGGCCGAAGCACGTCCGCGATGGCGAGCGCGTGCTCTATCACGTCGCCGCGGTGTTCGCGTCGAACTATGTCGACGCGCTGCTGGGCGAAGCCGTGCAGCTGCTCAAAACGGCCGGTTGGAGCGAAAAGGAGGCGACCACTGGGTTGCTGGCTCTAACGGAGGGAACCCTCGCCAGCGTGCGCAAGCGTGGCGTGGCGGAGGCGCTCACCGGGCCGGTGCGGAGGGGCGACGCGAACACAGTCGAGCGCCATCTCGTGGCCCTGTCCGGCCTGCCGGTCGCGGACTTATATCGTATGCTCGGCTCGATCGCGCTCGGAATCGCAGTGGAGGCGGGCCTGGAGCCTGCGGCGGCCGAGCGGATGCAAAGGGCGTTGACCCATCAAGTGGCAGCGACCCGAAGGAGACGTCGCGGATGACAACGGTTTTGGACGTCCAGCGATTCAAAGAAGAGCACCACCGCTTTGCGATGCTCACCGCGTACGACTACCTGAGCGCGCGGATCCTCGACGAAGCTGGCATTCCGATCCTCCTCGTGGGCGACAGCCTCGGGATGGTCATGCTGGGTTACCCGACGACGCTTCCGGTGACGCTCGACGAGATGATCCATCACGCAAAGGCTGTCGCACGGGGTTCGCAAAAGGCCTTGCTGGTGGGCGACATGCCTTTCATGTCGTATCACGTGTCGGTGGAGCAGGCAATCGCCAGCGCCGGGCGATTCCTTCAAGAAGCCGGTATGCACGCTGTGAAGCTGGAGGGTGGAGGCCGCATCGTCGAAATCACCCGGCGCCTGAGCGAGCGGGGCATTCCGGTGATGGGTCACCTTGGCTTGACGCCCCAATTCGTGCATCAGATGGGGGGATTCAAAGTCCAGGGCAAGAGCCAGGCGCAGGCGGCTCGGATCCTGGCCGACGCCAAGGAACTCGAAGAAGCGGGAGCGTTCAGCATCGTCCTCGAAGGCGTGCCTGGCGAGCTGGCGAGTCGCGTCACGCAGGCTCTTCGCATCCCGACGATCGGCATTGGCGCCGGCTCAGGCACGGACGGCCAGGTGCTGGTATTCCACGACATGCTCGGCCTGACGACGGGCAAGGCGCCGAAGTTTGTCAAGCGATACGCCAAGCTCGCCGAGGAGATTGCGGGCGCGGCGCAGAGGTTCTCGGACGAAGTTGCGCGCGGCGAGTTTCCTGGGCCCGAGCACGCTTACTCGGCCAACGGTGCAGTCCCGGCTCCCAGCGAAGAACGAGACGAGGTCAAGTACGGCGCCGGATAGTCCCTTCGCCGTATTCGAAGATCCCGGCGCGATGCTCGAGGCGTCGCGACAGTGGCGCCGCAAAGGCCTCACGATCGGACTCGTTCCGACCATGGGCGCGCTTCACGCCGGGCACCTCAGCCTGGCTGCAGAAGCGCGGCGCGAAAACGCAATCGTGGTCGTCAGCGTCTTCGTGAACCCGATCCAGTTCGGGCCTGGCGAGGATTTCGGTCGCTACCCGAGGGATCCGGCTCGGGACGCCGAGCAGCTGCAGCGGGTCGGGGTCGACACCGTCTATCAGCCGGCTGTTGACGTGATGTACCCCCCCGGGTCATCCACCCGGGTCCATGTCGCCGGGGTCTCGGAACCTCTCGAGGGTGCCGCCCGTCCCGGCCACTTCGACGGCGTCGCGACGGTGGTCAGCAAGCTTTTCTCCGCCGTCGAGCCAGACCGGGCGTATTTCGGGCAGAAGGACGCTCAACAGGTCGCCGTGGTGAAGCGTCTCGTGCGCGACCTGGATTTTCCGGTTCAGATCCGCGTTGGCCCCACGGTCCGGGAGGCTGACGGACTTGCCCTGAGCTCGCGCAACGCCTATTTGAGCCCCGAGGAGCGCCAGGCCGCAGCGTGTCTGAGCTCCGCCCTGCGGCTGGCGGCCGACGCTTTCGCCGCAGGAGAGCGGAACCCTCAGCAGCTTCGAAAGACCCTTTGGACCCGGCTCGAAGCCGAACCGCTGGCCAAGATCGAATACGCGGAGGTGGTCGATCCGGAGACGTTTAACTCCCCCGGATCGCTTGCGGTAGTCGCTGTCCGGATCGGGGCCACAAGGCTGATCGACAACCACGACCTCTCGAAGGAGTTTCCGGGATAACGGTGGGTTCTGAGCTACAATTGCGATTCGTATTGGCGGAGGCCGTTATGACGACCAACACCACACCAATAAACCTTAGGGGGTACGTGCGTTGTCCAATGAGTCCGGTGCTGTCCTGACAGAACAGAAGGAGGCGCCCGACGACTCATCCTACGTGATGACGATGGAGGACTACCTCCATTACGACCAGGAGGCCTTCAAGACTCCCAACCACGGGGACATCGTCGATGGAATCGTGGTCCGGGTCGACGCGGATGAGGTGCTGGTCGACATCGGGGCCAAGGCCGAAGGTGTCATCTCGAGCAAGGAGCTCGGCATGCGGGGCGACGTGGATTCCGTCGGGCTAGAGCCCGGTGACCAGATCAAGGTCTACGTCCTCCAGCCGGAGAATGAGGAAGGCAACGTGGTCCTCAGCCTGCGCCGGGCGCGGGCGGAGACGACGTGGATCGTCGCCGCTGAGAAGCAGGCCGACGGCTCGGTCATCGACGCGGATGTGCGGGAGCAGAACAAGGGCGGCCTGATCGTCAACATCCTTGGGCTGCGAGGCTTCTTGCCCTCCAGTCAGGTGGCGCGTGCGTACGCAGGCAGCCTGGAGTCGCTGGTCGGCCAGCGCATCCCGGTCAAGATCCTCGAGGTCAACCGAAAGCGCAACCGCCTGATCGTCAGCCAGAAGGCTGCCGAGGATGAGGATCGCGCACGCAAGCGGGAAGAGCTCTTCAGCCGGCTCCAGACCGGCGCCACGGTGAAGGGAACCGTTTCTGGCATCACCAGCTACGGAGCCTTCGTGGACATCGGCGGCGCCGATGGACTGATTCACATTTCCGAGCTCTCGTGGGATCGCGTCTCGAAGGTGACGGATGTCCTGCAGCTCAGTGACGAGGTCACCGTGAAGGTGATCAAGCTCGACCCGGAGCAGACACGCATCTCGCTGTCGCTGCGGCAGCTGCAGCAGGACCCATGGGAAAGACTCGTGCAGTCGATGCCGATCGGCTCGATCGTCGAGGGCCAGGTCACGAAGACCAAGAAGTACGGGGCCTTCCTCCAGATCATGCCCGGGATCGAGGGTTTGCTCCACATCTCCGAGCTGTCGTGGGATCACGTGGAGCGGACTGAGGACGTGCTCAAGGTAGGGGAGACGTTGCAGGTGAAGGTGATCGGGATCGACACCGCCCGTCGGCGCATCTCGCTGAGCCTGAAGCAGCTGTCGGCGCCGCCGGCCAACCTGGGCGCCGGGCGCACAGAGCGACGGCCGGACGAGTACGACGACGTAGAGGACGAGTCCTAGCTCTAACCGTCGATCCTTTACAAGCAGGGTTGCGTTTCTTTCGCTTGCCTGTTTGAGTTGAAGGCGGCAGGTGTCGTATGGCTCGGGGGAGGGGAGGGCCCGCCAGGGGAGCGCGTGGCGCCGGTTCAGCCGCCGGTCGCAGCCAGACGCTGGGTGGCTGGGGCGTAAAACGGGTCGATCTGAAGGGCTCTCCTGTACTCCTTGCGTGATTCTGCCTGGCGACCGAGCTGAGCCTCGCGGTCGCCTAGCTCGACGTACAGGCCAGGCTCGGTCTCGCCGAGGTCTGCAGCAATCCGCATCTCATCCACGCCTCGGGCGACCGACCCCTGTGCGACCAGGGCCTGACCGAGCGCCCAGTGATAGCGAGCCTGCAGAGGATCGACCCGCACGGACAGCTCGCCTCTTCCCTGCAAGTACCAGACGTCCGCCATGACCGGTAATACGCCGAGCGCGACGGCGACCAGGATCATGGCCACAGCCGCACTTGACCGCCAGACGCCAGGTCCGTTTGCTGACGAGCTGAGCGAGGTGGCTGAGCTGTCTTGCTCGACCTGGGCGGCTCGGACACCTGCCCACGCCGTTCCGGCCAGGAGCCAGAAAGCGCCGGTGGCCGGCGCCCAGTCGAAATTGAAAAGTACCCACACGCTGTAACCGACGCAGGCTGCCGCCAGAGCGCCTACGTCGCCCGAGAAACGTGACCGCCACGTTCCACGGAACAAGATCACCAGCAGCCAGCCGCCGGCGGCCAGGCCGAGCAATCCCTGCGTGGCGGCGATGTCGAGGGGCCCGGAATGCAATCGATCGAACGTGACGCCGGGCGACCAATCGCCGCTTAGAAAATGCCCGAACGCGAGCCCGGTCGTGTCCTCGCCCCAACCTGTCAGCGGTCGCGCCAGGATCATGTGCAGGCCGTCCCGCCAGAGATGAATCCTCAGCTGCCCGGGGTCGTCGTTCAGGAAACGAAGCGGCGACAACACGATCAGGACGAGAGCTGTCGCCAATGCGGCTGTCGAGACGACCGCGGCGGCGGCGGCCACCTTTCCTCTGAGGGAGAACACCAAAAGTGCGAGGCATCCGGCCAGCGCCCCAAGTCCGCCGCTCCGAGATGTCGTGGCCACCAGGCCGCCAGCCATGACGGCCACGCCAAGCCACCAGGCGACCATGAAGCGGCCGCCGCGCCACCCGCGTGCGAGGGCGAGGGGAAAGGCCATGGCTATCAGAGCGGCCAGCAGGTTTGCGTTTCCAAGGTTCCCGTCTGGCCGGTATGGAACATGTCCAGCCCACTGCGCCATGGCCTCCAGGCACGCCACCGCCGTGCCGAAGACAAACGCTCTCACCACCCAGTCGCGGGGCCGGCTTTCGCGCAAGAGCCAAACGGCCACAGCGAACAGCCCGAAGTAGGCGAGCCGGATCGGCAGCGACTCATAACGGGTGTACGAGCCGGCAAAGCTCAGGGGCCAGGAGATAGAGAAAACAAACGCCAGAGTCGCCGCGCCGGCGGCCCCGATCAGCGGCCAGCGAAGCCTTCCCAGTCCAGGCCCGCCGGGTGCCAGAAGAGCCAGTCCTACGCCCAGGCAAGCACCCGCGATGACCGTCGAGGCCCGAGGCAGGATGAATGAATCCTCGGCAGTGGGTATAAAGAGTGTCGCCAGTGCCAAGGCGACGGCCGCGGGGAGGTAAACACCGAGGCGCCCGAGAACCGCCCTCATCGCGCCTCCGCCCAAAGAAATCGATTGGTCGAGTTGGACGTTATATTAGGTGTGGAGGTACCTCGGGGTACCAAAGCAAACGTTCGAGGAGGTGCTGGCCCCACTCAAGGCGTAGGAATCCAGGAGGAATAGGACCTTGTATCCGTTTGAGAGATTTACTGAACGAGCCAAGAAGGTTCTGACGCTCGCTCAAGAAGAAGCAGAACGATCGCACCACAGCTATATCGGCACCGAGCACTTGCTCCTGGGCTTGCTCCGCGAGGGTGAAGGCCTGGCCGCCAAGGTTCTCAACAACCTTGGCGTGGAAATCGGGAAGGTCCGCCAGACCATCGAGTCGGTCCTGGGCCGGAATGAGCGGATCATCATCCAGCAGATCATCCCGACGTCGCGGGTCAAGAAGGTCATCGAGATCTCCTTCGAGGAAGCGCGCCGGATGGGCCACAACTACGTCGGCACAGAGCACCTGCTGCTTGGGCTGCTGATCGAGGGTGAGGGCATCGCCGCTCACGTCCTCGAGGACCTCGGCGCCACGCTGGAGAAGGTTCGCTCGGAGATTGAGCGCCTGCTCCACGACTCGAGCGCAGAGACAGAAGCCGAGCCGGCTCCCAAGAAGCCATCTAAGACGCCGCTTCTCGACCAGTTCGGTCGCGACCTCACCGAGCTCGCTCGGCGCAATCAGCTCGATCCGGTCATTGGGCGAGAAACAGAAATCGAACGCGTCATTCAGATCCTGAGCCGCCGCACCAAGAACAACCCGGCGCTGATCGGCGAGCCCGGCGTGGGCAAGACCGCCATCGCCGAGGGTCTGGCCCAGCAGATCAACATGAGCAACGTCCCAGAGTCGCTTCAGCACAAGCGTGTGTTGACGCTCGACATGGGCGCCCTGGTTGCGGGCACCAAGTACCGCGGAGAGTTCGAAGAGCGTCTCAAGAAGATTCTTGACGAGATTCGATCAAGCCGCGAGGTGGTGCTGTTCATCGACGAGCTTCACACTCTGGTCGGCGCAGGCGCGGCCGAAGGCGCCATCGACGCCGCCAACATCCTGAAGCCGGCGTTGGCCAGAGGCGAGATCCAGTGCATCGGAGCAACGACGCTCAACGAGTACCGCAAGTACATCGAGAAGGATGCCGCGCTCGAGCGCAGGTTCCAGCCCGTTTACGTCGACCAGCCGACACTGGCCGAGACGATTGACATTCTCAATGGCGTCAAGTCGCTGTACGAAAAGCACCACCGGGTCACCATTACCGACTCGGCGGTTCACGCGGCGGCGGTGTTGAGCGACCGGTATGTGAGCGACCGCGCTCTGCCGGACAAGGCGATCGACCTGATCGATGAGGCGTCCGCGCGCGTGCGCATGAAGCTGACGACCACGCCTGACGACCTGAAAGAGCTACAGAAGGAGATCAAGAAGCAGAAGACGGACCAGGACGAGTCCGTCAACAAGCAGGACTTCGAGGCCGCGGCCAGCGTCCGCGACAAGGTCAAGAAGCTGCAAGACAAGCTCGCGCTCAAAGAAGCGGCGTGGCGCGACAAGCTCGGCGAGACCGTCCCCGAAGTTGGGGAGGAAGACATCGCGCAAATCGTGGCCGCCTGGACCGGTGTTCCGGTGTCGCGACTTGTCGAAGAGGAGACCTCTCGGCTTCTCCGCATGGAGGACGAGCTGCATAACCGGATGGTCGGCCAGGACGAGGCTATCAAGATCGTGTCCCAAGCCGTGCGCCGTGCACGCGCTGGCCTGAAAGATCCGCGCCGGCCGATCGGCTCGTTCATCTTCCTCGGGCCCACCGGCATCGGGAAGACCGAGTTGGCGCGTGCCCTTGCTGAGTACTTGTTTGATTCAGAAGACAACCTGATCAAGCTCGACATGTCTGAGTTCATGGAGCGGCACACGACCGCAAGACTGGTCGGCTCGCCTCCTGGCTACGTCGGGTATGACGAGGGCGGCCAGCTGACGGAGGCCGTCCGCCGCCGGCCCTACTCGGTGATCTTGTTCGATGAGATCGAGAAGGCACATCCCGAGGTCTTCAACATGCTGTTGCAGATCCTCGAGGACGGGCGCCTGAGCGACGCCAAGGGCAAGGTGGTCAACTTTGCGAACACCGTGATCATCATGACCTCGAACCTCGGCATTCGGGACGTCAACCAGGCAGGCACATCGCTTGGGTTCCAGCCGGCGGTCGTGGACGAGTCCGAGGAGGTCGAGCGGCGCCACAAGAACACGAAAGAGAAGATCGATGAGGAGCTCAAGCGGATGTTCCGCCCAGAGTTCCTCAACCGGGTCGACGCCGTGGTCGTGTTCAAGAGCCTGACCACCGGACAGATACGGCAGATTGTCGACCTCCAGCTGCAGCGCCTCAGCAAGCACCTGGTCGAGCAGCAGATAACGATCGAGGTCACCGATGCGGCGAAGGACCTGCTCGCGAAGGAAGGATACGACCGTGTCTACGGCGCCCGGCCGTTGCGGAGGGTCATCACAAACCGGATCGAAGACCAGCTTTCCGAACACCTGCTTCGCGGGCAGATCGCCCGTGGCGACACGGTGCAGATCGATGTCGAAGGCGAGGATTCCCTCAAGTTCACGCCGGTCAAGCCCCGCCACAAGGAGCCGGCTGGGACGGGAGCGACCGCCAAGCCTTAGAGCACTCAGCCGTCCAACACCGAGGTCTTTACAACCTGGGTTGGCACCGGCTGGAGAGCACGCTAAATTCGTCACGGCTGGTGTGTTTTGGCTCGGGGGAGGGGAGGGCCCCGGCGGGGCCGGACTCAGGACGGGCGCGGGCTGGCGGAGCTCGAGTCACCTTCCCCTTCCGCGGATAGAACGCCCGCTTCCGCCAGTCTCGGCGAAGCTTCGCCGGCAACTGCGTGCCGTATATGGCCCCACAATTGACGGCCATGGGCGCCCCAATTCCGCTTCGCCTGCGCCCGCTCGAGATCGGCGATCTGCTCGACGAGACGTTTCGGATGTACCGGCGCCACTTCTTATTCTTCGCCGGCCTCTCCGTCATCCTGTCGATACCTCAGGCGGCGCTGGCCGGATTCACCTACCACGCGTTTAGCGGTCTGCTTCAGGTAAGCAACCCGAGCCAGGTGCCAGATCTGAGTGTGCTCACGTCCACCCTGGCCGCAGACGGCATCTTCTTCTTGGTCATTCTGGCTCTGCTTCCTTTCTCCTATGGGGCGGTTACGTACGCCGCATGCGAATCGGCGTTGGGCCGGCCCATCACGTTGGCGGGCGTCTTTTCAGGTGTTGTTCGCCGGTACTTCCAGCTGCTCGGCTACGGAGCCTTGATCGTGGCGATGGCCTTTGTCTTCTGCCTCATTCCGCTGTGGATCTGGATCTGGGTCGGCTGGGCGGTCGTCATGCCGGTGATGTTCATCGAGAACGTAGGACTGGGCGCGGCGATGGGCCGCAGCTGGCGCCTGGTCCAGGGGCGCTGGTGGCGCACCTTTCTCATCCTTTTCCTGATGTTTGTCCTGTCATACGTGGTCAGCCTCGCGCTCAGCGCATTCATCACGCTGGGCCAGACGCTGCTCCAGCTCGTCATCTCACCGGTCGTGGTCTTGTGGATCTCAGGCGCGACGAGCGTGATCGTCGGCTCACTCGTCGATCCCGTCATTCAGATCGCACTGGTCCTCATCTACTTCGACCTGCGGGTTCGACGTGAAGGCCTCGACCTCTTCCAGTTGGCGCAGCAGGTGAACCCGCCGTCGCCGCTGCCCGCGCTGTGAGAATCCACTGAACCGCCGCCGCTGGCTCCGCACGCTCGCGCTGGTGTCCTCATCGCTCGCGTTCGCCGCGGTGACGCCGCTTGCCGCGGCGGCTGATTCTGCGGTTCCTTCAACCTACCGCCAGGCCGTCATGGACGCGTACAACCTGATTCGGGGGGCGGCGCCTGACGACACGGCCACCGCGCAGCAGGCGGTCACAGTGCTCAAATCCGGCACCGGTCTGACGCAGCCGGAGATCCTGGACGACCTCCAGCGCCAGCCGCCTGTCTACGTCGATGCCGAGGCACGACTCCTCGCGCTCATGGCCGCCCTGGACCAACCCGCCGACACGTCCGACGCGGCGTTGGCGCAGCAGCGCCTGCATGACGTGCTGGCGATGCATCGATACGACGCCTTGAATCAGCCGCCCTCATTGGTGGACCGCTTCTTGCAGTGGGCCGGCGACCGGCTGAGGCAGCTGGTCAGCCTGCTGTTTGGTGGCAGTGGATTGCGGTCACCAGTGTGGTTTTTCTACCTGGTCGGCGCGATCGTGCTCGTCGCCATCGCCGTGATTGTTTTCAGCTCGACTCGCGGGCGATTCAAGCAGGGCGCCATCGCGAATCAGCCCAGCGGTCCGCGCGCGCCCGCCGACTATTTCTCAGAAGCCGATCGCATGGCGGCCAGGGGTGACCGTGTTGGCGCGATTCGCGCCCTCTGTGCTGGCGTGGCCGCCACGCTGGCCGGAGAGCAAACCTGGGAGGGTAGTCCTCTGACCGTGCGCGAGATCTTCCACGGATCCCCTGATCCGGCGAACCTGGATCCGCTGCTCCTGCCATTCGAGGCGGCTGTCTACGGCGGCCGGGCTGTCGACGCCTCAACCTATGAACGCGCGGCGCAGGTGGCGGCGCCGTTCCGCCAGCCGGTCGCGGTGGCCGCATGAAGGGAGCACGTGGCTGGGTGATCGTGGGTCTTATCTCGATCGCCATTGCGGTGGCCGCTTATGTCGCGCAGCCGCAGCAGGATTCCCCGGACCACAGCTCGAACAGTGACGCGGCCAACGGCGCCTCGGCGGCGCGGCTTTTCGCGCAGGCCATGGGTCACCCGACCGATCAGATCGGCGGTACGTTCTCACTCCCCGCGAACAGTGCCGCGATGTTCGTCTTCACTCCAACGAGCCCATACACGTCGGATGAAGCCGAGCGGACGCGGTTGTGGGTCCGGTCAGGTGGCGCCTTGATTTACGCCTCGGAGCAAGGAGATCCTCAGCTTGACCGGGCGTTTGGGGTGACCCGACTTGGAGGCTTCGAACTCAACGACAACGAGACCGGCAACCCAGTCGTGCCGGGAGTCACGAACGTGGCCGGCGCAAGTCAGGTTATGCCCGTGGATACGGCGCCCGGCCAGGTCCCGTTTCTGCGCTCTCAAAACGGTTTCGTGCTGGGCTACCTGCAGCGAATCGGAGCCGGTGCGATCGCGGTGCTTGCCGACCCTCTTGTGCTTTGCAACGGCAACCTGGGCAAGCGGGACAATGGGCGGCTGCTGGCCGACCTGCTGGGCCTCGCCGGTCCAAGCGCTGCCGTCCTCTTCGACGAATACCATCACGGCGTCATCCTCAGCGACTTCGCGCCGCAAGCCTGGCTCACGACTCCGTGGGGCATTGGTCTGCTGTGGCTGCTGGTCGCGGTGTTCGCCGGCCTCCTGCGGCGCGGCCGGTCATTTGGCCCCCCGATCCCGCGACCTGCTGAGGCCGCGCGTGCAGACGTGGAGTGGGCGGTCGCTGTCGGCCAGCTGCTGCACCGCTCAAGCGCGCGCGCCCTCACCCTTGGACTCCTCGCCTCCGCGACAGAGCGAGCGGTTGCCGCTCAGACAGGCATCCCTCTGCAGCCGCGGGAGCGCTTCTGGAATGCTCTCTGGGTGCGCGTACCAGGGCTTGCCGCCGAACTGGCCGAAGCGGAGAACGCCCTCTATGCCTCCGCGGCCGGCGAGGCTGAGCTGTTAAAGGCCGCCCAGCGGCTTCACCAGATCGCCCGGCCGGTCACACCGGACAGCGTGGCCAGGGTCGCCAGATGACCGGGACCGCGGTGGCCGCACCTGAGTTCTACGCCCGGCTCCGGGAGCAGCTGATCAAGGCCGTGGTCGGCCAGGAAGATGCCATCCGGCTCTGCGCCATCGCGCTCGTCGCGCAAGGGCATGTGCTGCTCGAGGGTGTGCCCGGAACCGGCAAAACATTGCTCGCGAAGTCAATCGCCCGCGCCCTTGCGCTCGATTACGGCAGGGTGCAGTTCACGCCTGACCTCATGCCGGCGGACATCGTCGGTACCTCTGTCTACGACCTGACGAACCGCACCTTCGCGCTGCGGCGTGGACCGATCTTCACCAACGTGCTGCTCGCCGACGAGATCAATCGCGCCCCGGCCAAGGTGCAGTCAGCGCTCCTCGAGGCGATGGAGGAGCGCGGCGTGACGCTGGAAGGCCAGCAGCTCGCGCTCCCTGACCCCTTTTTCGTCCTGGCGACTCAGAACCCGATTGAGTACGAAGGCACGTACCCGCTGCCCGAAGCCCAGCAGGATCGCTTCCTTTTCAAAGTCCGCCTCGACTATCCATCGGCGGCGGACGAGATGGAGGTCCTGCGTCGCTGGGAGTCAGGGATCGAGCTTCGTGATCCTGCCAAAGCGGGTGTCGAGCCGGTCCTTGGAGTTGGCGACATCGAGGCCTGCAAGGCCGAGGTGGCGAAGGTCGTCGTCGACGAGAAGATTCGCGCCTACGTCGTTGATCTCGCGTCGGCCACACGCAATGCGCCAGAGATCGCCCTCGGCGCTAGCACGCGAGCCGAGGTCCTGCTGATGCTCGGCGCGCGTGCTTACGCCGCGTTCGAGGGACAGCCGTTCGTCACGCCCGACCACGTCAAAGCGCTGCTCGCGCCCGCATTCCGCCACCGACTGATCCTGCGCCCGGAGGCTGAGGTCGGCGGGCAGACCCCGGACAGCGTCCTGGAAGCGGTCGCGAGCCGCGTCGTCCCGCCCCGCTGAGCAATCCAGCAATCAGCTTGATCCGAGGGCTCGCGCCGCAGCCTCGGCTGCTCTGGGCGGTCGCCATCGGCGCTGTCCTAATCGCACTCGCCGTCGTGTCGCCCGTGCTCGGCTTAGTTGCCGTGGTCTATCACGCCGGCCTGGTGATCATCGTGGCGCGCGACCTCGCGCGCTTGCCCGGCCGTTCCGGCTACCAGGTTCGGCGCCAGATGCCTGAGCCCTTCTCACTCGGGGAGCGCGAGGACGTCACCGTCGTGGTCGAGAATCCCGGTGCAGCCGGGCTGATGGCAAGAATTGCGGATCACGCTCCAGATGCTCTGAAGCCTCAGCCTCGCGAAGTTGACGGTCGCTTCGACAGCACCGGCCACCTTCAGCTCACTTATCGCACCGCCTCCCCGAAGCGCGGCGCCTATCGGTTCGGTCCGGTCGACCTGCAGGTCTGGCGCGATGAGGGTTGGTGGCGCCGGCAGGTCCGGCTGCTGCATCCGGACGAGGTGGCGGTCTTTCCCAACGTCGTCGCCATCAAGCGCGTGCAGCTCACGTTGCGGCGCGGCCTGCGGGCGATGGCAGGCATGCGCCGCGCTCGCCCGCCGGGCGCCTCCACCGCTTTTGCGGGGCTGCGTGACTACGTTCGCGGCGACGACATCCGGCGCGTGAGCTGGACCGCGACCGCGCGGCGTGACCGCCCGGTTGTCGTGGAGGTGGAGGCTGAGCGCGGGCAGCAGGTCATGATCGCGCTCGACTGCGGCCGCCTCATGACCGCGCCGGCGGGAGACCTCGACAAGATCGACCACGCCATCAACGCCGCCCTGATGCTCGCCTGGGTCGCCCAGGCTTATGGAGACCGCGTCGGCCTGATGACGTTTGACGACCACGTCATGGGATACATCAAGCCAGAGCGGGGCAGCACCCAGATCCGCAGGCTGACCCAAGAGCTGTACGCGATCAAGCCCGAGTACGTCGAACCAGATTTCGGCCACGCCATGACGCACCTCGCGCTGCGACTTGGCCGCCGCTCCATGGTCGTGGTCCTGACCGACGTCCAGGACCCCGAAGCCTCAAAAGACCTTGTCGCTCACTGCCTTCGGCTTTCCGCGAAACATCTCGTCCTGGTGGTGGCGATGTCCGACCCCGCCCTCCTCGCCGCTCGCGATGCGCCGGTCACAACCTCGGCGCGGGCCTATGAGTGGGCGGCGGCCGAGCAGTTCGTCGCGAGCCGCCGCGAAAGCTTCGAGCTGCTGCGTCGAGGTGGCGTGCTCGGCCTCGACGTTGTGGCCGGACAGCTTTCGCCGGCCCTGGTCGAGCGCTACCTCGAGCTCAAGGAGCGAGCGCTCTTGTGACGTCGACCGGTGAGCAGTAAATACGAATAGAACAGCAATCCGGTGGTCAGCCCGATGGCCAGCTTGACGAGGAACGGTGCACTCGAAGGCGAGATGTTGCCCTCGATCGAGCCGGCGATCAGGAGAAGCGGCGCCAGGCCAAGGAGCAAAGTGAACGCGCGCCGGGCCGCGATCGCCAGCGCGTCGGAACGCGGGCGGTTGCTAGGCGAGATGAGCGCCCAACCCATCATCAATCCGCCCGCACCCTGCGCGACCACGATCGACAGCTCGAGCACGCCGTGTCCGATCACGAAGTCGAACAGGCCGCCACTGATCCCATAGGCCTGTGTCAGCCCGAACAGCCCACCGAAGCTGATCCCGTTGGAGATCATCACCCACATCACTGGAAGCCCGAACACAACGCCCAGTGCGAACGCGAGCATCGACACCCAGATGTTGTTGGCGGAGATCAGCCCCGCCGTCTCCACGCGAACTTCGGGTGGGATGTGGGTCCACAGCTGGTGGTGGTGAACAGCATCGATGAGCCTGGGCGAAATGCCCGGTATGCCGTAGGCCGCGTCAGGGTTGGCCAGCACCACGAAATACATCACGATCGCGGGCAGGAACATGAGGGCTCCAGCTGCCAGGAGGTAGGGCGCCGCCTCTCTGTAGGTTCGCGGAAGCGTCTCGGTATAGAAAGCGCGAACGCGCTGCCAGACCTCTCCGCCGCGCCGGTAGACGACCCCGTGACCCCTGGCGACCAATCCGTTCAGGTATCGATGGACTGGCTCGCCAGGCCAGTCGCGCTGAGCTCGGGCGAGATCGGCGGTAGCCCGCCGGTAGAGCGCTGCCAGCATCAGCACCTGAGCCGGCGCAAGACCGTTCAGGCGTCCGCCGCCCGCTCGCGCGAGCAGGTCCTCGAGCCTGTTCCAGTCGTCGCGCCTGAGCGCTACGAAGTCCTCAGCCCTCATGACAGGGCCAAAATTACCGGACATGCAGCCGCTGCCGGATAGCGACCTAGTCGTTCCGACGCCTGAGCGCGTTTCATTCGACTACCAGGTCGCCGGCCTTGGGACTCGCGCCATCGCGCAGATCCTGGACCTTCTCATCGTGGCGGGCATTGTCCTTGCGGTTTTCTTCGTCGCCCTGGCGGCCTCACGAGTCGACGCCCAGACCGCCACCTTGATCCTGGGGATCGGCAGCTTCGTGGTCGTCTTCGGTTACTTCTGGGTGAGCGAATCGCTGTGGTCCGGCCAGACGGTCGGCAAGAAAGCGTTCCGCCTGCGCGCCGTCGGCGATCGAGGCGAGCCGCTCACGTTCGGTCAGGCCGGGATCCGCAACATCGTGCGGATCGTCGATTTTCTACCGTATGCGTATGGCGTCGGGTTGGTCGTGTTGTTCGTCAACGGCAAGGGCAAGCGCCTCGGTGACCTCGCGGCGGGGACCATCGTGGTCAAGGACTCAGACCACATCGGGTTGTGGCAGCTGCCCGGTGGAAAAACTCCACCCGCATCTGCAGGGTTGGCCGTGCCGGCACCGACTGCATATGCCGCGGCCTCGGCCGCAGAGCTCACGCTCCGACGGCTCGATCCAGAGCTCCGGCGGTTTGTCAGCTCGTATGCGAGGAGGCGGCCAGAGATCTCGCTGGATGTCAGGGTGCAGCTGGCAAGCCAGGTCCAGTCCAGCCTTCGTGCCGCGCTCCCGGACGTCTTCGCGCAGGGCGGGCCGCTCGCCGCGCTTGACCGCCTGGCGGATCTAGAGAGGCAGTAGGTCTTCTCTCGCGGCCCTCACCCTAACCCTCTCCCGCTTCGCGGGAGAGGGGACTCCTTGAAAAGGGGACGCCGCCCCGGGGGTAGTCAGGGCGGCGCTTTTACGCTTCAAGGAACCGGGGGTTCAATTCCGTTCCTCTTAGAAATACAACGCCCGACGCTATAAAAGGCTACGCGTCCACTTGTAAAAGCTGACCGCGGGTGGGAGAGTAGTCCCTCCTTCCCCCATGCCTAAATCCACGATCACTTTTGTTTGCACCGAATGCGGCGGCGAGAGCCTCCGCTGGGCGGGTCAGTGCCCTCACTGTCACGCGTGGAACACCTTGCAGGAGTTCCAGGTCCGCAAAGCGGCCCCCGGCCGAGCAGGGTCGCGCGCGCCGGGCGCGTTTCAAGGCAAGGCGGCCGGCGCCTCGACCCCGATCGCTCTCAGCGAGATTTCGAGTGAGGCGGCACCGCGCCGCCGGCTCGGGTGGGAGGAGCTGAACCGGGTCCTCGGAGGCGGGATCGTGCCCGGCAGCCTGGTCCTGGTCGGCGGAGAACCGGGGGTGGGGAAGTCGACGCTGCTCATGCACGCGGCGGCGCAGGTCGCTCAACGCGGGGGTAGGGTCCTCTACATCTCGGGCGAGGAGTCGGCGCAGCAGGTGCGTATGCGGGCGGAGCGCCTGGGCGCCCTTGAGTCGGGCATCTTCCTCCTGGCGGAGAACGATCTCGACGCGATCTGCGACTCGATCTCGGCCGACCCACCGTTGCTCGCGATAATCGACTCGATCCAGACCGTGACCGACGCCGGGTTCGAAGGCAGCGCCGGAAGCGTGACCCAGGTCCGGGAGTCCGCCGCCCGCCTGATGCGGCTTGCCAAGGAGATCGGGGTGCCGATCTTCCTGGTCGGACATGTGACCAAAGACGGTGCAATCGCCGGTCCCAGGGTCCTGGAGCATATCGTTGACACCGTGCTGTACCTGGAAGGCGACCGGCGGCAGGAGCTTCGTATCCTGCGAGCGATGAAGAATCGATTCGGCTCTGCCGAGGAGATCGGCGTGTTCGCCATGGGCGAGGCAGGTCTGGAAGAGGTGTCAGACCCCTCCGCCGCCCTCCTCGGATCGGCTGCCACCTCGTCGCCGGGCACCGCGATCGTGGCTGCCCTCGAGGGAACCCGACCCCTGCTGGTCGAGATCCAGAGCCTCGTCAATACGAATCAGAACAGCATGGTGCGGCGGATCGCGAACGGGATCGACGTCAACCGACTTCACATGATCCTGGCCGTGCTGGAAAAGCGCCTCGCGTACAAGTTCGGCAACTCAGACATCTTTGTCAGCGTCGCGGGCGGCATCCGGGTGACCGAGCCGGCCGCCGATCTAGGTCTTGCCCTGTCAATCGTCAGCAACCAGAACAACAGGCCACTGCCAGACGGCCTGGTTGTCATCGGTGAGCTGGGTTTGACGGGTGAGGTGCGCCGCGTAGGCCAGCTCGAGCGCCGCCTCCAGGAGGCGGTTCGTCATGGTCTCACGCGCGCCTTGATTCCGGCCGGCACTAAAGCCGGACGGCCTTCCGGCCTCGAGATCGTCGAGGTCCGGACCCTGGCGGAGGCAGCCTCCGCCGCTTTTTCTACACCTATGAGGTCTGGCGCATTCATTACAGGTACCGAGGTATCGGTCTCCTGAGGAGGTAACCCGTGAAGCGTTCCGAGTTTCTCGCCCGGTGGCTAGGGGCGGGGCTCGGAGTGGTCGGTGGTTTTTTGCTCGGTTATTTCATGGTCCGCGGTGTGGGAAACCCCCACCCGGGATACGTGATCATCGGGCTGACCACGCTGGAAGGCTTGATCTTCGCCTACCTGGGCACGCCGTACGTGCTCGGCGGCTGGCGAACGTTCAACTTCCGGCTGACGAGCACTCCGCTGCCCGATTTGTTGAGCGGCCTTCTCGGCATGGTCGTCGGCCTTGTCATCGCCGTTCTCATCGGCTTCTTCGTGCGCGACCTGCCGTATGGCTACGCGCTGTCGTTTGTGCTTGCCCTGCTGCTGGCGGCGCAGGGCGCTGCGGTCGGGCTCACCCGGCGCGCTGAGCTCAACTCGCTGTTCTTCGGTGCCGGCGCTGCCCGCGCAGACGATACACACAGGCTGAGCGCGGTGCTGCTCGACACGTCGGTGATCATCGACGGCCGCATCCAGGACATCGCAAAGACAGGTTTCGTCGACATGCCACTGGTCATCCTCAGCTCGGTGCTGCGGGAGCTGCAGATGGTGGCCGACTCGGCCGACGCAACGCGCCGGCGGCGCGGACGGCGCGGCCTGGACGTGCTGACCGAGATGCAGAAGGACCCTTCGATCAACTTGCAGGTGGAGGAAGACGATACGGCGCCGGGCACCGAGATCGACGCTCACCTTGTGCGCACGGCCAAGCGCAAGAGCTGGGCCATCATGACCAACGACTTCAACCTCAACCGTATCGCGCGTCTCGAAGGCGTCGCGGTGCTCAATCTCAACGAGCTGGCCCAGGCCATGCGGCCGGTTGCAATCCCGGGCGAGGAGATCGTGGTCACTGTCGCACGCGAAGGCAAGGAGCCAAGCCAGGGCGTCGGCAGCCTCGACGACGGCACCATGGTTGTGATCCAGAACGGGCGCCGCTTGTTGAACCAGACCATCACCGCCGTCGTGACGTCTGTGATCCAGACCTCGGCGGGCAGGATGATCTTCGCCGAGCCGGCCGGCGTCGACGGGCGGCGCGGCACCAATCGCGGCAAGCGCGAGGAGTCCGCGTGACTGTTGGAGTGATCGTCGCGGCAGCCGGTTCCGGGTCGCGGCTCGGCCGGGGCAGCAAAGCACTGGTCCAGCTCAACGGCCGGACCACGCTTGCCCGCGTGCTCGAGCTCTTCCTGGCCCTGGACGAGGTTGATCGGATCGTGGTCGTCGGTCCGCCGAGCCGGCTGGAGAACGCCGAGCGAGAGGTTCAGGCCCTGCATCCGCGCAAGCGGGTGACCGTCAAGGCGGGCGGCGAGAGCCGGCAAGAATCGGTCCGGGTCGGCCTGGCGGCCCTCGGCGAGTGCGACTTTGTGCTCGTGCACGACGCCGCCCGTCCGCTGGCCACGGCCTCCCTCGTCCGGAGGGTGCTCGCCGCGGCCATGGAGTCTGGCGCGGCATTCCCCGCGATCGCCCCGCGCGACGCGGTGAAGCGGGTGGAAGGCAACCGGCTTGTTGAAAGCCTTGACCGGTCGCGAATCGTGCTGGCGCAGACGCCGCAGGCCTTCGCATACGAGCTGCTCGCGCGCGCCCATCGCGAAGCAGCTGATGCGGGCCTCGTCGGCGACGACGATGCGCAGCTCGTCGCCGCGACGGGTCATGCGGTCACGGTCGTCGAAGGCGAGCCGGGCAACATCAAGCTCACGACGCCCGAGGACCTCGGGGTCGTGGAGGCTCTGATCAGAGAGCAGGAAGCCGCCGCCGGGTGAGGGTGGGGATCGGGTATGACATCCACCCGCTCAAGGCCGGCCGCGATCTGATCCTCGGGGGCGTGCGGATCGCGCATCCGATGGGTCTTGACGGCCATTCGGACGCGGACGTGCTCACGCATGCCGTGATCGACGCGCTGCTTGGTGCCGCGGGCCTGGGCGACATCGGGAAGCTCTTTCCCGCCGACGATCCAAAATTCAAAGACGCATCGAGTCTGGACTTGCTCTCGAGCGCGGCCGATGCCGTGCGAGTCGCCGGTTACCGGATCGTGAACGTCGACAGCACCGTGATCGCTGAGGAGCCTCGTCTGCAGGCCCACCTGGAAGACATGAAGCGGAACCTCTCGACGCGCCTGCACATCAATCGAGGCAACGCCAGCGTCAAGGCCACATCCCCCGAGGGACTGGGCGCGCTGGGCGGGAAGGCCGGCATAGCGGCGCAGGCCGTCGCGCTGATCGAGGAAACATGACGCTCAAGCTGCACAACACGCTGACCGGCACGAAGGATGTCTTCGAGCCGATCACGCGAGGCCACGTGGGCATGTACGCGTGCGGACCGACGGTGTGGAACTTCGCCCACGTCGGCAACCTTCGCGCGTTTCTCTTCTACGACCTCATCCGGCGACATCTCCAGGTGAGCGGCTACGCCGTGAACCACGTGATGAACCTCACGGATATCGACGACCGGATCCTCGACCAGGCGATGCACGCCGAGGTCACGATCGGCGAATACGTCAAGCCCTACATCGCAGCGTTCTTCGAAGACATGTCCGCGCTCCGCGCCCAGCCGGTGGAGCACTACCCGCGCGCGACCGAGCACATCCCCGAGATGGTCGAGATGACCAGCGAGCTCATCGCGCACCACTACGCATACGTCGCCGACGGCGACGTGTACTTCAGGATCTCCAGCTTTCCCTCGTACGGGGCGCTGTCGCGCCTGGACCGCAGCGGCCTCAAAGCCGGAATGAGGGTCGCCACGGACAAATACGACAAGGAATCGGTCAGCGACTTCGCGCTCTGGAAGAAGGCGCAGCCGATCGACGAGAAGCTTGGTGCGGCCTGGGATGCGCCGTTCGGCCGCGGCCGGCCGGGCTGGCACATCGAGTGCTCGGCGATGAGCAAGCGCTACCTGGGGGAGACGCTCGACATCCACGCAGGCGGCGTGGACCTCATGTTTCCGCACCACGAGAACGAGATCGCGCAGTCGGAAGCGGCGAACCACAAGCAGTTCGCGCGCTACTGGCTGCACTCAGAGCATCTCGCGGATGCGACGGGCGAGAAGATGTCCAAGAGCGCCGGCGGCTTCACGACGCTGCGCGACCTCAGCGAGGCCGGCCACGACCCGGTCGCGGTTCGCTTCTTCCTGATGGCCAACGCCCACTATCGCGCTCGCCTGCGGCTCAGCGATGAAGCTCTGAACGCGGCAGCCGAGCAGGTACGCCGTTTGCGGGAGTTTGCCGACCGGGTGCGACGCACCGAGCCTGGAAACCTCGAGGACGATCGCCTCTTGACTCGCATCGGTGAAGTCCGGAGCGGTTATCGCGAGGCCCTGGATGACGACCTCAACCTGCCTCAAGGCCTGGGACTGGTCTTCGAGCTCGCTCGAGAGGCGAATGCGGCGCTGGACGCCGGGCGCGTTGGTGAGACCGGCCGCCAAGCCTTGCTGCAGCTGGTCGATGATTTCGACGCCCACCTCGACGTCGTCCGCACGGAGGAGCCGGGGCTTGCCGAAGAGGTCGAGCGCCTGATCGCCGAGCGCGAGGCGTCGCGTAAAGCGCGCGACTTCGCCCGTTCGGACAGGCTTCGCGAGGAGCTTCGCCAGAAGGGCATCGCGCTCGAAGACTCGAAGGAAGGTGTGCGATGGCGCCGCGTCCGGTAAAACGCCCACTGCAGCGGCCGCGCGCAAACAGTGGCACCGCGCGAATCGCGACGACTCCGCTGATCCACGGCCGCAACGCCGTGCTGGAAGCGGCGCGGGCCGGGCGGGTCGTCAAGGTGTATCAGGCTTCCGGCCTCGGCCACGATCCCCGACTCGAGGAGCTGGGCCGCCTGGCTCGGATCGAGGTCGTCCCGCCCGAGCGGCTGGACGTCATCGCCCCCGGCGTCCACCAGGGCGTCGCGGCGGAGCTGCAGCCTCGGCGCGACTGGCCGCTCAAGGACCTGCTCGCCACCAATCCAACGCTGCTCGTCGCGCTCGATTCGATCATGGACCCGCAAAACCTCGGGGCCATCCTGCGCAGCGCGGAGGTCGCCGGCGCCGAAGGCGCGATCATCCCCGAGCATCGGAGCGCCCCGCTGTCACCGGCCGCAGTCAAGGCGAGCTCGGGCGCGAGTGAGTTGCTCCGCATCTCAGGGGTCTCGGGCCTGCCATCGGCCATCACCGAGGTCAAGCGATCCGGTATCTGGTGCGTGGCCCTCGACCCGCGCGGGGAGATGCAGGCATGGGACTTCGACTTCACGCAGCGCGTCTGCCTGGTGGTTGGCAGCGAAGGCGAAGGAGTTCATCGGTTGGTGAAAGAAAGGTGCGATGCGCGTGTTCGCCTGCCGGTGAAGGGCCACATCGCGAGCCTCAACGCATCGGCGGCCGCGGCCGCGCTGCTGTACGAGGTCACGAGGCAGCGCAATGGCAGTTCCTAAACTGAGGCCTGATGCCTGACGCCCTGGCGGAGATGGAGCGCGACTCAGCGGACATTCCGCTGACGCGTTCAGCACGAGACATACTCGAACGCGCCGCAGCGATGGCAAAGACACGCGACGAAAGCGCCACGCCCAGCGACGTGCTCCAGGTGCTGCTGTCGATTCGAGGCACGCTGGCCGACGAGGCGATTCGCGCGCTTGGCTTCGATCCATCAACCATCGTTGCGCAGGTGCCGGCGGCGACTGATGGGTCTGGCGCCAAGGCCATCCCGCTGCGTCAGCTGCTGGTCAACGCGAATCGCGAGGCGCAGGTGCTCGGGCATTACCACGTCGACTCGATTCATCTCCTGCTCGCGATGATCTACACCGACTCGCCGGAAACTTCGGCGCCGCTCCAGAAGGCAGGCCTCACCCTGTACGACCTCCGCCGCCACCTTCAGGCCGGCACAAAAGTGGACTTTCAGCCCGGCGAGTCGGACAGGCTGCAGGGGAGCCGGACCGAGGGCCGGACGCGCGCTGGCCGCACGGACACCCCCGATCGCTCGCGCCCGGAGCAGCCGCGCGCGCCCAGCCGGCAACGGCCGGACGCAGCGCTACGGCGCAAGCCGTGGCCGTCGCTGCGCGGCGTGATCAAGGTGAGCCCCGTGTTCCTCGGTCTCGTCGGCGTCACGGCTGCCTCGGGGGCGATGCTGTGGTTCGGCATCCTTCCGGGACTGGCGGGAGCTCTGACCATCGTGTTCGTGACGGCCGGTTGGATCACGTCAGTCTGCATCCATGAGTTCGGCCACGCCATGGTCGCGTACCTCGGCGGCGACCTGAGCGTGCGCGCCTCCGGGTATCTCGACATGAACCCGCTTCGCTACACGAACGTGATGCTGAGCCTGGTCATGCCGGTGCTCTTTCTGCTGCTGGGCGGCATCGGTCTGCCCGGCGGGGCGGTCTACATCAATCGCGCCGCGCTGCGCAGCCGCGCCTGGGATTCGGCTGTATCCGTCGCTGGGCCTGTGGGCACCCTGCTGTGCGCTGTGCTCGTGGCGATCCCTTTCCTGATCCCGGGCCACCAGGATTGGGTCATACCCCACGTCAACTTCTTCGGGGCGCTGGCCTTCCTCGGATTCATCGAAGCCATCGCGCTTGTCTTGAACCTGCTGCCGGTGCCAGGCCTTGATGGTTTCGGCATCCTGCGGCCGTGGCTGCCCTACTCGGCCCAGGGCCTTGCAAATCAGTACGGACAGCTGGGCATCATCGCGGTGTTCGCGGCCTTGTGGCTCGTCACGCCAGTCAACCACGCATTCTTCGGATTCGTGGTTCAGATCACGAACCTGGTGGGTATCGATCAGGCCTTGATCGCTTATGGCCAGGCATTCATGAGATTTCGCTAAGCGTGCCGGAGCGCGTGGTCGTCGACGGATACAACGTGATCCACGCCTGGCCAGAGCTCAAGGGGCTGCTCGGCGGGGCGTCGCTGGAGGCGGCGCGCGACAGGCTGATCGAGCGCCTGTCCGTTTTCGGCATGGTGGCCGGGGCGGAGGTGACCGTGGTCTTCGACGCGCACCATTCCACCGCACGTACCAACTCAGAGGTGATCGTCGAAGGCGTGCGCGTTCTGTTCACACGCAAAGGACATTCGGCCGACCACGCCATCGAGCGCATCGCGTATGACGCCTCTCAGGTGGGGGACATGATCACCGTCGCGACCTCAGATCGCTTTCAGCGCGACCTGGTTCGCGGCATGGGAGGAGCGGTGATCAGTGCGCTCGAGCTCGAGCGCCGCGTCATCGACGCCGAAGAGGAGCTCACCCGCCGAGTCAACCGGTACCAATGACGCAGATACGGCGCACGCGCATCGTCTGCACCATCGGGCCGGCCAGCTCTACGCCCGCGGTGCTGCGCTCGATGATCCAGGCCGGAATGGACGTCGCGCGGATGAACTTCTCGCACGGCGACCACGACATGCACCGCCAGGTCGCGGCCGACGTGCGTGAGGCCGCCGAAGCATGCGACCGGCCGATCGCACTGCTGGGCGACCTGCAGGGGCCGAAGATCCGCACGGGTCCGCTCGAGTCCGCCTTCCAGCGCCTGGTGCGCGGCCGCATCGTCTTCCTGACCAGCGAGCCGCGGCGCGATGACACGGAAATTCAGGTCAGCCACCCGGAGCTCGTGCAGGCGCTGCATCGGGGCGACCGGGTTCTGCTGGACGACGGCCGGATCGAGCTGGTGGTGCGCAGCGTCGCCGGCGGACGGGCCGAATGCTCGGTGGTGCGAGGCGGCCTGCTGGGCGAGCGCAAAGGAATCAGCGTGCCAGGGCGCACGCTGCCTATGCCCGCGCTGACCGAGAAAGACATGGAGGACCTGAAGCTGGCGGTCGAGCTGGACGTCGACTGGGTCGCCCTGTCCTTCGTTCGCCAACCGGAAGACGTCCTGTTGTGCCAGAAGCATCTCGGCGACCTCGGGTGCCGAGCTCCGGTGATCGCCAAGCTCGAGAAGCTGGAAGCGATTCGCAACCTCAGCAAGATCCTCGAGGTCGCCGACGCAGTGATGGTCGCGCGTGGCGACCTGGGCGTCGAGCTGAAGCTTGGCGACCTGCCTGCGGTGCAGAAAGAGGTGATCGACCGAGCGAATCGCGCGGGCGTTCCAGTCATCACGGCGACGGAGATGCTCGAGTCGATGGTCACCTCGAACCGCCCGACGCGGGCCGAGGCGTCGGACGTCGCCAACGCCATCTGGGACGGCACTGACGCGGTCATGCTGTCGCAGGAGACCTCGGTCGGAGCGCACCCGGTCGAAGCGGTGCGCGCCATGGCACGGATCTGCTTGTCGGCGCAACGGCATCCGGGGTTTGAGCGTGCTCGGCAGCCATGGCGCGAACCGGGCCAGATCGGAAGCGCCATCGCCCACGCCGCCGCGACCACGGCCGACGAGCTTCGGGCCAGGGTCATCATCGCCTTCACCGAGTCCGGGACGACCGCGCTGAGGTGCAGCAAGGCGAGGCCACGCGTACCGGTGATCGCCGCCAGCCCGCACCCGGAGGTCCTCCGCAAGACGGCACTGTATGCAGGGGTCATCCCGCTGCTGGTCAGCCCTGGGCGAGACACCGACCAGATGGTGGCAAACGCCACGGAGGCCGCACGGCTGAGCGGCCTGGTCCGGACCGGCGACACGGTGGTGGTCGTGGCCGGGGTCCCGGTTGGCCTGGCCGGCCAGACCAACCTGCTCAAGGTGGAGACGGTTTAAGCCCGGCTTAAAGCTCTGCCGCCCAGCCAAAATTGAGGGTGTGGGGGTCCCGAACGGGCTGGTCGGCCGCATTCATCGTTCCAACGACGACGCTCCGGAGCGCTTTGGATCGAATACGGCAGAGGTCGTGGCGTTCATCGAAGCTGTCGATCAGCTGACGCCGTGGCAGTGGCGGCAGGTGCTGGCGGCGCGGCGGTTGGTCGTATCGGTGACCAAGGAAGGAGCCGGCGAGTCGGCGCACGAGATCCAGGCCGCGATCCGCGGCAGCGATGGGCATATGCCCGAGACGATGTCCAAGGCGGGCGAGGTGCTCTTCGAGGCGCTGGCGAAGAAAGGTGAGGAGAAGCAGGTAGCCGCCTGGCAGGCGATGTCGGCGCTCGTCACGCGGCATCACCTGCCGGCTCTGAAGTTCGCGGCCCACTACGCTCCGTTCGCGGCGCTGATTCCGGTCTCAGGATCTGACGTGCTCGACCCCGTGACGCTGCGCTTCCTGGCTGCGCTCGGAGCTCTTTCCGCCGCCCAGTGCGAGGGCCTCGCCCACCGATGGCGCCTCGACCACGTCGCCTCACGGGCACTGCTGCAGGCAGTGGCCAAAAACCCGGATACGAAAAGCGAGGAGTCGGTCGCCATGGCCGCCCTAACCGTGATCCCCGCCCACATCACCGGCGACTCAGGCTGGGCGGCGGTCCGCACCGCTGTCCATGGCGGGCGTGTGCTCGGCTGCCTGCCCGACCTGGCGAAGCGTGACATTGCCGAGCTGTGGGTGCCCCTCGAGGCGGTGATTCCTTTCGACTCGCTGACGTCGGCGGACCACGAACCCGCGACTGTGCGGGTGAAAGCCGCGACGAGCAGCGCGATCCGGACGATCAAACCCTCCAAAAAGCGCATCCCGGCGGCCGCTCCGCCGAAAGCGACGGCCCCCTACGGGCCGAACAGCGCTGAGGTCGCGACCTTCATCAAAGGTGTCACGGAGCTCACGCCCATCCAGTGGATGCGGGTAATGGACCGCCGCACGCTTGTGGCGAGCGTCACCCGCGACAGCAGCGTCGAACCGGCCGGCGTCGTGCGGTCGATCCTGGCCACGATCGCAGGCACTCGAGAGCTGGACATCTTCACTCGCTGCCGCACGTTCACCGCTGTCGAGCGCGCCGGCTATGCGGTCGAGTCGCACGGTCGCATGAACAGCGAGCAGGTGGCGGAGATGTACGCGCCCTTTGCGCTGTCGATGTCAATCGACGAGGTCAAGGTCGCGGGCTTCGCCAATCACCTCGCGTCTCTGAGCAAGCACGACTGGGAAGAGGTTGCGGCGGCCGCACCGAACGCAAACGAGGAGGCGGTGGCGCCGATGGTCAACGCCGGCACGGCGCTGATCGACTTTTTCGACGGCCGGTCGGATGACCAGGCGGTGGCGGCGTGGCACGCCGTGTCGGCGCTGGTTCGCCGCCATCATCTGACGCCGATCAAGTTCGCCGCCTCCTACGCTCCGTTCGGCTCGGCCATCCCGGTCACCAACCCGCGGACGTTGGGTGCGATGGTTTCGCGCTATGTCACCGCGGTCGGCCGGCTTGGTGCTAGCCAGTGCGCCGTGCTGGCGAAGCACTGGAACGTCGACGACGACGCCTCCAACGCGCTGTCCAAGGCCACCGTCGATGGCAGCGCCAGACCGGCTGAGGAGGCGGCTGCCCTGGCAGCCGTGGTCACCGTGCCGATGCGTATGGCCGGAAGCGTGGGGTGGGCGGCGGTCAAGACCGCCGCGTTCGGCGGCCGGGTCATCGCTTCTCGATCGCGACTCAGCCCCGAGCACGTCCGGGCTTTGTGGAAGCCGATCCAGCCCGCGATTCCACTGGCATCGCTGGGGGCTCCGGCCAAGCCCAGGCGCTGAGGCAAGAGGGGAACCCCCACCCGGCCCTAACGGGCCGACCTCCCCGGCGAGCGGGGAGGTACCTCTGAGGGAATGGTCGGTTTCCTCGATCGCTTAATGTCAGAGACGTGGCGACGAGAAAGACAACTACTAGGAAACAGGCCCGCAGCAGCTCATCCAATTCCAAATCCCCGAAATTCAGCAGCGTGCTGGTCGTTTCTGCGCACCCTGATGATCCGGACTTTGGCGCCGGCGGGACGATCGCGAAGCTGGCCAAAGACGGTGCTCGCGTTACTTACGTGATCGTCAGCGACGGCTCGCAAGGTGGGGAGGACCCCAAGCAGAAGGACTCCGACCTGGTGGCGATTCGTCAGAAGGAGCAGAAGGCGGCCGCGCGAGTGCTCGGCGTCAAGAAGGTCGAGTTCCTTGGCTACAAGGATGGGCACCTCTCACCCGACCTCAAGCTCCGCCACGACATCGTGCGCATGATCCGGAAGTACAAGCCGGAGCTGGTCATCACGCATATTCCAGGGCGCGTGCTAGACGCGCCGATGGGCGGATCGCACCCCGATCACCTCGCCGTCGGCGAAGCCACCATGGCCGCGGTGTATCCGGACTCGCGGAATCCTCGCGCGTTTCGCAGCCTCCTCAAAGAGGGTTTGCAGGCGCACGAGGTGAAAGAGGTCTGGATTCCGTTCTGGACCTCGGGCGACTACTTCGTGGACATCAGCCCGACGCTCGACCTCAAGTTCGCAGCCCTGCACAAGCACAAGAGCCAGGTCGCGAAGCCGGGGCGCGAGTGGGATTTCGAGAAGTTCATGCGCAAGCGCCACCGCGAGGTAGGGAAGAAGGGCGGCTACCGGTACGCGGAGTCGTTCAAGAGAATCACGGTTTAACCGGAGGGGACTTCCTTCCCCTCGGCCCTCACCCTAGAACCCATAGGGTCTTGTCAAGCCCTGGGACCTCCGAGGGTTGGGTCGAAGTCCAGGCCTGAACGCCAGACGCCCCAGACGATGGACAAGGCCTTGGACATGCAGTTACCGATGGCGTTCATAGCGCT
>DASYVJ010000107.1:0-27209 GCA_035937155.1 Candidatus Dormiibacterota bacterium
GCCGGTGATCGCATACGGCATCGTGGTCCTCTCGCTGATCTTCCAGGGGAGCGCGATTCGTCCAGCCGTAAGCCTGCTCAGACTGAACCAGGGGCCGCAACCATGACAGCTGCGCAGAAGTTTCCTCACGCACAATGGATGGCTAAATGCTCCTGGATTCGGCTGAGGCTTTCGGGGACCAAGCGGCCCAATATCGGAGCGAGCTTCTCGTCCAGTGCTACCGGATGCTGGGCACGGTCCACGAGGCCGAGGACGCGGTCCAGGAGGCTTTCGCTCGCGCGTGGCAGGGTCGGCAAACATTCCGGCGTTCGATTTCGCTCCGAGCCTGGCTCTATCGCATCGCCACCAACGTCTGCCTCAACGCGATCGAGCAGCGCAAGCGCGAACCTGTCGAACCGGGCCTCGCCATCGGCCCTTTTCCAGACCATTTGTTGACGGACATCGCCCCGCCGGATGCCGGACCCGAGGCCTGCTACGACGCCCACGAGTCCATCTCGCTCGCGTTCCTGACCGTTCTCCAGCTACTGCCACCACGCCAACGAGCAGTTCTGCTTCTCCGCGACGTGTTGATCTTTCGCGCCACTGAGGTCGCCGCTTTGCTTGACATGAGTGTGCCGGCGGTCAACAGCGCGCTTCAGCGGGCGCGCGCCACGCTTCGCGCCAGCTACAGCCGGCCACGCCAAACGAGCATCTTTGAGAAAGCGGGACGATCGGAGCTGCCAAGTCTTTTGGAACGTTACGTTCGAGCCTGGGAGACCGCGGATGTGGCGGGCCTTGTCTCACTCCTGCGCGAGGATGCTGTGCTAGGCATGCCCCCCATGCCGATGATCATCGGATCGAGGCAGATCGGTGACTTCCTTGCTCAGTCCATCTTCCCGAGGGGGCCGATGCGTTTGGCGGAAGCTCATGCGAACCGCAGCCCAGCCTTCGCCGCCTACGTCAAAGAACACTCCGACAGTCGCTTTGTACTCTTCGCGCTGCTTGTGATTGCCGGCGATGGTGACCAGATCGCGCGCATCGACGCTTTCTCCGATCCGGGGGTGCTTGCGCGGTTCGACCTGCCTGTGGAGCTGATTGCCTAAGTTGCCGAGCGGCCGGGCCTGCGCAGATGAATGAAGATCAGGACGCTGCTCACCAGCAACGCCGGTACGTAAGTGGTCACGATCACCCAATTCAGGCCAAGCGGATACGTGAACACGCTGTCGCGCATCGACTGAATGATGGCGTTCACCGTATCGAGTAGCCCAACGGTGAGGCAAAGCCAGACCAATGCGATGGCGGCGGGCACGCGACGGCGTAGGGCGATCAGAGCCAGCAGAGCCAGGAGGGCCGTCGCCATATCGCCGTATCCGATCATCGTGCGGAATTCGATCGGTACGCCGGCATCGACGGCGCCGGGCGCGAGGATCGTCCCGCCGACGATGCGAAAGGCATGGATCCACACGAGCGGCACCAACGCCACCTCACGCGGCAGCCTGTTGAGCCGGGGCGCTCCATACCACCACGCGATAAGGCCATAAGCCGCCAGGCAGAAAGTGAACTGGATTCCAAACAGAACAATCGGTGGCATGTCTTTCGGATATAACAACCGGGCCGGCGGAAACTAATCGGTGGAAGGAGCGACGATGCACCTGGAGGTGAATGGCACTCGGCCGTCGTTCGACGAGTCGCCCCTCGAGCTGACTGTCTTCTGCGTGCGCGGCGAACCCATCAGTTATGCCGACGCTGTTCGCGGAGAGTTCGCGTCGATCAGAGTCGGCGATCCGTGGGGTCCGCCTGGAGCACCACGTGGTTCCACGTCCAGGGCCGGGTGCCCGACTCGTGGGCCGACCGGCGGGTGGTCGCCGAGTTCGACCTTGGCTTTGATGGGCCGACCGGGTTTACATGCGAAGCGCAGGCCTGGAAGCTCGGCAAGCCCTGGCGGGGCGTCGATCCTAACCATCGCTGGCTACCCATCGACGGCACTGACATCGACTTCTACCTGGAAGCGGCGGCCAATCCGCGAGCAGCCGAGCAGGGACCCGAGCCCGCAGAGTCGATGATCGCCTTGCGCGAATCGCTCGAGCCGGCGTTCGTCCTCCGGCAGGCCAGGCTCGCAATTTACGAATCTGCGGAGCCCGCAGCAAGCGATACCCGCCTCGACCCATCACACAAGATCACTGCAGTCGGTCACGCCCACATCGATACCGCCTGGGAGTGGCCGATGCGCGAGGCGAAACGAAAGGTCGCCCGAAGCTGGTCGACGCAGCTCGCCTTGATGGATGAGTACCCCGATTATGTTTTCGCCGCCTCGCAGCCGCTGCAATACGCGTGGATGAAAGATTCATACCCCGACATCTTCCGCCGCATCAAAGCGAAGGTTGAAGCGGGCCAGTGGGAGCCGGTCGGAGCGATGTGGGTCGAGGCGGACTGCAACCTGCCGTCGGGCGAGTCGCTGGTGCGCCAACTGCTGCTGGGCAAGCGGTTCTTCATGCACGAGTTCGGTTACGAGACAAAGGTCCTCTGGTTGCCGGACGTGTTCGGCTACCCGGGCAACCTACCGCAGCTCATGTCAGAAGCGGGCTGCGATTTCTTTCTCACCCAGAAGCTGTCCTGGAACGACACCAACAAGCCCGAGCACCACACCTTTATATGGGAGGGGATCGACGGGTCTCGCATCTTCACCCACTTCCCGCCTGCCGACACCTACAACGGCAGCTTCACACCTGAGGAGGTCGAGTGGAGCATTCGCAACTTCAAGGACGGCCACAGCTCCAAAAAGTCGCTCTACCTGTTTGGTTGGGGTGACGGAGGCGGCGGTCCTCAGCCCGAGATGATCGAGTCGGCGCATCGGCTCGGGGTGGAGATCGGTCGGGCGAGCGAATTCTTCGATGCCGCTTCCGCCGAAGCGAACGGCCTAACCACCGCGGTCGGTGAGCTGTACTTCGAGCTGCACCGAGGCACGTACACGAGCCAGTCCCGAACGAAACGGCTGAATCGCCTGGCCCAGCAAGCGCTCCGTGAGGCGGAGATGTGGTCGGTGGCGGCCCGTGGCGCGTATCCCTCGACCGAGCTGAGCGCCCTGTGGCAAACGCTGCTGCTCAACCAGTTCCACGACATCCTCCCGGGTTCGAGCATCGACTGGGTCTACGAGGAGGCGGAACGTGATCTCGAGAACGTCGAAGCGCGAGCGACCAGCATCAGCGAGGTGGCCATGTCGGCGATCGCCGGCATAGGCGAACAGCTGGCGATCTTCAATGCGACATCACACCCGCGCCGCGAGGTCATCAATCTCACCGGCGAATATGAGCGTGTCGAGGCGCCGCCCTGCGGATGGTCGGTTCACGTCACGCGCCCGAACAACACGTGTCGGTCAACGACCACAGCATGGAGAACGAGTTGCTCCGCGTCGAATGGGACGACCGTGCCGTGCTTACCTCGATCTGGGACAAGGAAGCGAATCGCGAGGTGCTGAGCGGGCCGGGGAACTTGCTTCAGCTGCATGAGGACAACCCCAAGCGCTGGGATGCCTGGGACCTCGACGCCGAGTACCGCGACGCATTCATTGAAGTGACCGCGCTTGAGAAGGTCCGGCAGCGCGGCGGACTCCGCGGACTGCTCGCGTTTCGACGCAGGTTCGGCGAGTCGTGGCTTTTCCAGAGCATGACCCTCGACGCAGGTTCGCGAGTGCTGCGTTTCGAGACCTTTGTCGAGTGGCAGGAGCGGCACAAGATGCTGAAGGTCGCGTTCCCGGTGACCGTTAAGTCGCGCGAGGCGACGTATGAGATCCAGTTCGGGCACCTCAGGCGGCCGACGCACGAGGACACAAGCCAAGCGAGGGCGATGTTCGAGGTGCCCGCGCAGCGTTGGGCTGACCTGGGCAATGACGAGTACGGCGTCGCGCTGCTCAACGACTGCAAACACGGCTACGACATCCGCGGTTCTGTCATGCGCCTTTCGCTGCTGCGCGCGCCCACGCATCCCGACCCAACCGCAGACCTCGGTTGGCATGAGTTCACGTACGCGCTCATGCCCCACCCGGGCGACTTTCGCAAGGCTGGAGTGATCGCCGCCGCCGAAGACTTGAACGCGCCGTTGCGAATCGCTCACGGCAACCCACAGCCTGAAGGGCGCCGCTCGCTTGTCGAGGTTGACACTCCCCAGGTCATCGTCGAGGCCATCAAGCGGGCCGAGGATTCGGACGCGACAGTCGTTCGGCTCTACGAAGCGTGGGGCGGCCGCTGCAAGGCTCGACTACGCACAACTTTCCCGGCCTCGCGAGCGTTCCTCTGTGACCTGTTGGAGCGCGATAGGAAAGAGGTCACCGTGCGTGACGGCGCGATAGAGCTTGAGCTCACGCCGTTCAAGATCCTGACTCTGAAGCTCGAGCCTTGACCTTAGGGCTCGGCCGTCTCCAGGAACTCGAAGAAGAGCTTGCTCCAGCGCTCCGCTGCATCGAATAGAGGCCCGTGGCCCGAGCCTTCGAACATCTCCATCTGGACATGTCCGCCCGCCGCGCGGTAGCGCTCCAGGACATTGCGGATCTGCGTGACCATCAGCTGTGGAGGAAACACCTCCTCTCCCGGCCATCCCGGAACCACCCCCATCTTGCCGAGAGTTCCCATTTCCCATGCGGAGCCGTCAGCCACCACTATGTCGGCGGTGCCGTGTGTCCAGAGGACAGGAGGTTTGGGCTCGAGTCCGACGATTCCCGACCAGTTGCAGTACTTGCCAGACAGGGCGTTGAGGATGCCTCTTGTGCCCGGCGCGATGCCGGGCCAATTTGCGGAAGGCGTCGCATCACCGGGGTAGCCGTCGTCTCCGATAACCGACTTGAGAATTTCAGCCACCAACATGTCCTCGCGTTTCTTAGGTTCGCGATGTGATGGCGCCCAGTAGGACGTATTGATCACGTTGCGGGGCGAGAACGGTGATTCATCGGACGCATCCTGGTCCGCGATGCGCTGGGTGAATTCCGGGTTGCCGGTGCCCCCACCAGAACCTGCGTAATCGGGAAAGCATGGGGTGCCGTCGGGACGCACGCCGCCGAAGCCATATGGCGACACCGTATCGATGAACGTCAGGGAGGCGACGGGCCTGTCCTCGGCGTAATTCGCGATCGCGGCTCCCCCTGTCGACCATCCGACAAGATGCACGGGTCGTGAGATCCCAAGCGACTCAACAAGCGAGTAGGTGTCGTCGGCCCAATCGCGTAGCCCGCGTGTGGCATCAATCGGGACGCGCTCGGTGTCGCCGAACCCTCTCATGTCAGGCGCGATGATTCGGTAGCGGTCGGGGGCGGCGGGCATCAGGTGCTGGAAAAATCGACCGGTCGACAGGTTGCCGTGGATCATCACAACGGGTACGCCATCGGATGGCCCGGACTCGATGTATTGAACTTTGAGGCGCTTCGTGCGGACATTCTGGGAACGCACGCTGGGGGTTGGGTTCATGGATCCCTCCTTCGGGTAGTCCGGACAACATACTCGGCGGCGAATCGCGCCCGCACGATACCCTCAAGCGGATGAGTCTCACTCGGCTGGGCAACATCAAGCCAGGCCGCTTGGGCATCTTCGCGGGTTCACTGACTACCCAGCCGGCCACCGTGCAGCGAGAGGTCGTTGCCGAGATGGAGAAGCTTGGCTACGGCACTCTGTGGTTTGGCGAATCGTTGGGCCGCGAGGTGTTTGCGCAAGGTGCGATCTTCCTCAGCGCGACCTCACGCCTGGTTATCGCGAGCGGCATCGCAAACATCTGGGCGCGCGATCCGATGGCAATGGCCGCGGGCGGCCGCGCATTAGCCGAGGCCTGGCCGGATCGATTCATCCTGGGTCTGGGCGTCAGCCACGCTCCAATGGTCACCTCCCGAGGGCACGACTATGCCCGGCCGTTCTCCGCGATGCGGGACTATCTGGATCGAATCGGGGAAGCCCCCTGGCGTGGTCCGGAAGCGCCGCTACCTCCGATTGTCCTGGCCGCACTGGGTCCACGCATGGTGACGCTGGCGGCGGAACGCACTGCCGGTGCCTATCCCTACTTCACGACGTCCGACCACATCCGGCAGGTTCGGCAGCAACTCGGCCCGGAGCCCTTCCTGGTCGCAGATCTGCCAGTGGTGCTGGCCGGTGGACGCGCGGAGGCGCGAGCCATCGGGGATGGGCACACGAGCCTTTACCTCCGCACCGAAAACTATCGGAACAACCTGCTCCGGCTGGGCTGGAAACCCGAAGAGCTCCAGCCGCCTGGGTCAGATGCAATCTTCGACGCAGTCGTGGCCTGGGGCGACACTGCGACAGTGCAGGAGCGTATCAACGCTCTGTTCGCTGCCGGCGCAGACCAGGTCGCCCTCAACCTAGCCACGCGAGACCGATCAGTGCCGTACCTACCCGAGCTGAGAGCTCTTGCCTCGTTGAAGTCGGCCGTTGGTCGATGACAGGTCGGGCACTCGCTTTCGGGGTGCTCACCTTTCAGGCCTTGCCGTACGCCGAGCTGCGAAGCGACGCACAGTTCGCGGAGAGGATTGGACTCGACGCTGTCTGGCTGGCAGACCAGGCGGTCCCGGACAGTCTGCCGATCCTCGAGGCATGGACCGCACTAGCCGCGCTGGCCGCAGATACGAAGCGGGTCAGGATCGGCACGTTGATCACCAATGTCGCCATGCGGAACGCGATGCTGCTGGCCAGACAGGCGCTGACTGTGGACCAGGTCTCGGGAGGGCGTGTAGACGTAGGCATCGGCGCCGGCTACTACGAAGACGACCATCGCTGGCTCGGGATCGACTACCTCGACGGCGCGGGACGCGCCCAGCGCTTGACGGAGGTCGCCGAAGTCCTCGATCGAGCGCTGCGTGGTGAGCGGGTGACCTACACGGGCGCGCACGTCCGGCTCGACGACGCTCCCTCGCTGCAGCCGGTCCAGCTCCCTCGACCGCCGATCTGGATCGCCGTCTATGCGGCGAAATCAATACGTCTCGCGGCCCGACTGGCGGACGGCGCCGCGGCGGTGGGCGATGAGGGCGTAGGCATCGAACAATCGCTGCCCAGGTTTCGCGATCGGATGAAGCGCCTGGACGACATGTGCGTAGAACAGGGCAGGGATCCCGGGTCAGTGCGCCGCTGTTATCTCGCCGGCTTTGCCGAGGAGCACGTGTTCTCCTCCTCTGAATCGGCGGCGGATTTTATCGGGCGGTTCGCAGAAGCCGGCGCAACTGATTTCGTGTTCGGCCTAGCCAATCACGCCCAGCCGGCCTTCGAGGCCGGCGTAACGAGCGGCCAGTTCGCTACTCGCGAGAAACTGGAAAGGCTTGTCGCGGACGTGCTACCGAAGTTCCGCGGCTGAGGATGGCGGTGGGCCGGATTACAGACCCTTAGCGACCGGCGGCCCCTTGGTCCCTGACTCCGGTTCCGGAACGCTGAGCGACGCCGACGAGAAGTGACCATGCCCCAAGCAGCGCGATCAGGAGCATCCCGATGGACTCGATGGCCGGCCACACGAGACCGCCGCCTGCACCCAGCACCACGCTGACGCCGCCCACGATCCCCATCGCGATCAACACATAAGAGAGCGCGACGCGCAGCGGAAAGACGATCGAGCCCCCCAAGAATGTCGGAAGGACCCGGCGGATATGCCAGGCATTGACGGCGGCAGCAGCCACATTCGGCACGATGATCCCAATGCCTAGCCATCGGCCGCTGAGGGTCGGTATGAGGACGACCAGCGCCATCACCATGACGACCGTCAGACCGAAGAAGTTTCCGCGGGCTCGGAAGCGGTGCTCGGGGTGACCGAGGATGCGGTCCATCTGTATCGAGAGCGCGACGAACAGGAGGCCGGTCAGGGCGGCGGCCGCCGTTCCCGCGGTCACGAAGAAGTCGTGCCAGGCAGCGGGGTCGTAGGCGCTCAAGTCTCGTCGGAGTAGAGCGCGACGATGTTTCCCTCGGGGTCCGCAAACTGTCCGATCGAGCCGTGCTTACCACCTCCGGCCCTGGGCATGACGATAGTGCCGCCGGTCTTCTCGACGGCCGCCAGCGTGGAGTCAATGCTCGCCACATTGAAAAAGACGACTGTTCCGAACCTCGACGGTTCGCGTCCAGGAGCCTCGATCAGCCCGCCGGAGGTTCCCACCGCATTTTCTGGTCTCGGGAACCAGGCCATCCGGATCCCGCCCATCTCGAGCAGATCCAAGCTCGTATCAAAGACCTGCTCATAAAACGTCTTTGCACGCTGTAGGTCGCGCACCGGAATCTCGAACCAGGTGACTGGGTTTGCCTTCGAATTCATGGCGGACTCCTTAGCTGCCGACCGACCAGGGCGCTGTATGGGAATGCGGCGCCGATCGAGTTGATCGGCGCCCTATTCGGTGTCTCGCTACTGCTTGGATCCTGCCATGGCCGCCATAGCGTCGAACGTCTCGTAGACCGCAACCTTAGCCCCGCCAATCAGCACGGGACAGCCCTTCGCAATCTCAACTGCGTTGTCGAGAGAGTCAGCCTTGATCAGGGTGTACCCGGTGGCCGCGGCGAACGCGCCATCGGTCACCTTGCCGTCAGAGCCAATCGTCTTGGCCTTCGCTGTGAACGGATTTCCACCGTCAGTGATGGCTTCGCCGTGCTTGGCGAACCAAGAGTTCCATGCGTCCATGACCTTCTTCTGTTCCGCTTCGTTCGCCGGCATGTTGCCACCGCTGTACAAGAGCAGGTAAGTATTTGCCATCTGCACCTCCATGAACGGCAGTGTCCGCAGTGTGCGGCTGGCCATACGCCCCGCCGCATTGGACGTCCCGAGCTTACGATGGGCGGCTCCAACCTGCCAAGTTAGCAGTGAGCGACCGATCCCAGATTGTCCGATGCCCGGGCTGAGTCGCTGCTGTGGTTCACTAACCTTTACGCGGAAATGCTCTCGCGATGGAAGTCCAGCCACGTCAGCTGCCACCGCAGGCGGTCGCCGACAATGTCGGGCGGTAAGTGCAAGGTCCCGCTGCAAGACAACAATGCTCACGGTTACGGTCGTGGACGGCCAGCCTCTGCACATTCAGGTGAGGGGCACTGCTCCGCATTTCATCGCCCTTGGTACTGCTTACTTCCTGGGCACCGCCGAGGTCACATATACCGGCGATCCAACACCTGGGCGGGGTCTCGGACCCAGAATGCGATTCTCGCGATGGCAGTTGGCGCCGAGGATCAAGAGGCGGTGTGCAGTGGCAACTGCTTCACGATCAAGCTGAGCGTCACGTAAGGGGCCAATAGGGGACGCGGTGGAGGCCCGGCCGCCTGGGCCAACCAGCTGTACAGCGTTTTGGCCTATTAGTGGGCGTCTGGCGGCCTCTATAGTCGGCTGACATGTCTGCGGGTGTGGACCCTGCCGCCTCGACCCGCAAGGCATCCGGGTGGATCACGCTGCTCGTGCTCTTTGGGATCGCTTCGACGATTGAGGCGTTCACCGTCTCCCACGTCTTTCGCTTTATGCCGCTCTATCTGGGAACCGTGCACGTGCCGCCGGCGGAGGTGCCGGCCTGGACTGGATACCTGAGCGCGGCTTTTTTCTTCTTCGGCCTGCCGTTGGTGCCTTTCTGGGGGGTCTGGTCAGAGCGCTACGGGCGCATCCCGATCATCGCCCGCAGTGCCTTCGTCGAGATGGTGGTCTTCGCCGGGCTGTGGCTCGCCCAGAACCGGTGGGAAGCTGCGTTCGCATTGCTCCTTGTCGGCTTCCAGCTCGGGAACACCGGGGTAATGCTCACCGCCCTTCGAGCCGTTGCCCCGCAGGGCCGGGTCGGGTTCGCGATCTCCCTGTTTGGCGTCACACCTTCGCTCGGCTTTGCCCTCGGCCCTGCGATCGGCGGCTGGCTCGTCAGTCGCGGCGTCCTGAACCTGCACACGCTGTTTGCTCTCGACGCGGTGATGTCGCTGGCGGCCGGCATCATCCTGCTGGCATTCGCCCGGGAGGGTGCGCGTCCGCCACCACCTTCGGGGTCGGCGGCGCGACTCGCGCTGGGCGCACTGCGGATGGCGCTGACCGGACGGTTCACCTTGATCGTCTTCGGCATTTTCGGCCTTGCTTACTTCGCGCAGCAGATCGCAAATCCTTTTCTGCCGCTGCTGGTGATCAGGCTCATCGGCGGCACGGCAGGCGCCGCCGGCCAGATCGGCATCGTCTTCGGCGCGTCAGCTCTGTTCGGAGCGCTTCTCTCGCCGCTGGCGGGCGCCGCCGGCGATCGCTTTGGCTTCAGACCACTGCTCGCGGGAGCGTGCGTGGTCGCTGCGGCAAGTCTGGCAGAGCTGGCCGCGGCACCTAATCTGGTCTGGCTCACCGTGGGCGCGGTCGCCCTCGGCGCCGCCACCGCCACTGCGATCTCGATGGTATTTGCGCTTCTGGCCACCGGCGTCCCAGAAGAGCGCCGCGCCACGACGCTCAACCTGGTCTTGCTGCCGCTCTACTTCTCATCGGTCGCCGGCGGCGTCGTGGGAGGTCTTCTGGTCCACAACGGACTCAACACGGTGCTGTTGGCCGGGGCGGCCATCTCCTTGATCGCAGCGCTGCTGACCACGAGATTGCCCTCGCCCGCGCGGACCATCCAAGAATCAAAGTAGGTTTCGTCTGGTGTTTCGTCAGTCGCCGAGGATTGCCAGGTCGAGCCCGCCGAGGCGTTCTGTGTCCGCGACCATCTCGATCTCGACGATCTTTCCGCCCTTGATCGTGAAGTCGAACACGACGCGTGGCCGCCCGCCGGGAGCCCACACGAGTCCCACGGCTCCATTGACTCACAGACAAATTCGGCATCAACTGGCTGGTCAGCATCGACAAGGCGT
Organism: Candidatus Dormiibacterota bacterium; assembly: GCA_035937155.1. GTDB lineage: Bacteria > Chloroflexota > Dormibacteria > Dormibacterales > Dormibacteraceae > Palsa-870. The sequence goes on from DASYVJ010000107.1 coordinate 10,785, forward strand.
AGCCGGCGGCCCGCAAGGCTGGTCGGTATTAGCTGGCGAGAGCTTCCCTGAGGTCCGACAGGTGGTGGCGCTGGTGCTCCAGCATCTTCGCCATCGCCTCGCCCAGCGAAACACCTGCGTACGGGCCGATCGTGACTGGCGTGTCCAACGACAAGTCGGACAGCACCATCACCAGGCGCGTCGTCCCCGCGTCGTATTCATCGATCAGGTCCTGGGGCTGCTTGTCAGCGCGCCGGCGGACCTGCGATGCATTCCACCGAGTGGAGTCGAACGCCGGCGCGTTGGGATCCCTGGGCTCGGTTATGGAGCTCGCAACTGCGGGCAGCGAAGCGGCCGAGCTCGACAGGTGGGCGAGCAGGTCCCGGCACGTCCACCCGTCATATCCCGGCGCGGCGGCCGTCCAGTCTCCATGCAGAGCCCGAACTACCGAGGCAAGCTCGATGTAGCCCGCCTGGAGTGAGCTGATCGACGTTTCGCCGGTCACGAGAATCGAGTCTAGTCCGTCCAGAAAAGTCGATTGCCGGCCGGCGGCTATGCTCCTTCCCGTGGCTGGCGAGTTCACTGGCTGGGCGGGTGACTTCAAGGGCTTCTTCACCGGGCTTCGGGTGAACAACTCAAAGGCTTACTTCGAAGCCCATCGACGGCAGTACGAGCAAGACGTAAAGCGACCGATGGTCGCACTGCTGGCCGACCTCGAGTCCAGGTTCGGACCGGCGCGGCTGTCGCGGCCAAATCGTGACATACGCTTTTCCGCCGACAAGTCGCCGTACAAGACCAACATCTATGCGACCACGCGCGACGGCGGGTATGTTGCTCTGGGCGCTGCAGGTCTGGTAGTCGGCGGAGGCCGCTACATGATGGATGCCGCACAGCTGGCCCGCTTTCGCGAGGCCGTGGCCGCATCGGGTTCAGGTTCGAAACTCGCGGCCATCATCGACAGGTTGCGCGAAAAGGGTTACGACATGGGCGGGCAGGAGCTGAAGCGCGTGCCGCCGCCCTATCCGCAGGACCATGGCCGCGGCGACCTGCTTCGGTACAAGCGTCTCTTCTACTGGCAGGAGTGGACGATCGGGCCCTGGATCGCAACTCCTGCTGTACGGGAACGGGTGACTGAGGCCTGGGGTGACGGGGCAACTTTGAACGCGTGGCTGACCAGACATCTCGATGTATGAAAGCATCGCGACATGAGATTGCTAGACCTCACACAGGATTTCTCGCTGCACACGCCCGCGTTCGCCGGTTACCCCGGGCCTGCCATTCGTTGGATCAAGCACCTCGCGTTCGAAAGGGCCGGAGGCCAGGAGATCACCATGACGCTGCACGTCAGCACTCACCTGGACGCGCCCGCTCACTTCATGACGCGCGGGAAGTTCATCGGCGACTTGACCCTGAACTTCCTGGTTGGTTCGGCATGCGTCGTCGACCTCGAGAAAATGGGCGTCGGCGACTACGACCTGTACGGGCCCGAGCACTTCGAGCAGTGGGAGAAAGACACAGGCCACCGGATCGAGCGAGGCGACATTCTGGTCATCCACACCGGCTACCACCAGTATTACCCGGAGAACTGGACCGACCGCTCGAAGGCGGACGAGACGAGGTACTTCATCCGTCACCCGGGGCCCGCTCGTGCTTTCGCCGAGTGGGTGCTGGACCGCGGCGTGCGATGGATCGCGGTCGACGTCGGCAGCGCTGACCATCCTATGAACACGGTCATCCGGCGCATCCGGGCCGATGAGGCGGAGGAGGCGGAGAAGAAGCTGGGCAAGAGCCTCGACGAGATCTTCCCCAAGCGCGACTACCAGATCATGCACACGCTGCTCTTTCCGCACGACATCATCCACATCGAAAACCTGGGCGGGCAGATCGACGAGGTGCTGGACCAGAAGATCCAGTTCGGATGCTTTCCTTGGCGTTTCCAGGGCGGTGAGGCGGCCCTCTGCCGCGCGGTAGCGATCCTGGAAGAGTGAAGCCGCCGCCTTTCGAGTACCGCGCTCCGACCACGATCGAAGAGGCGTGCGCGCTCCTCGCCTCATTAGAGGACGCGAAGGTGCTCGCTGGTGGCCAGTCGCTGGTTCCACTGCTTAACTTCCGCCTCGCTCGGCCGGCTCACATCGTTGACATCAATCGGATTTCCGGCCTGGACGGCATCTACGAGCGAGACCACGGCGTCGCGGTTCAGGCGCTCGCTCGCCAGGCGGCCGTCGAAGACTCCGAGATCGTGGCGCGCCTGTGCCCGCTGTTGAGCGCCGCGGTGAGGTTGGTCGCGCATCGTGTGATCCGAAACCGGGGAACTGTGTGTGGCAACCTTGCCCACGCCGATCCCGCCTCGGAGCTGCCCGCCGTGTTGCTGGCACTCGGCGGTCACGTCATCGCGCGGTCGGCGCGAGGCGAGCGCGTCATCGAGGCGGAGCGGTTGTTTCGTGGCGTGATGGAGACGGCCCTGGAGCCGGACGAGCTGGTGATCGAAGCCTGGTTTCCGGCATCGTCCGAGCCGTTTGCCGTCATCGAAGAGTCGCGGCGCCACGGCGACTTTGCGCTGGCGGGCGTGGTGCGAGCGGCCGACCGGCTGGCGCTGTTCGGCGTCGCTCCGACACCCGTCTTGGCCGATCCGCGCGATCCAACGCAAGGTCTGCAGCCAAGCGGCGACCTTGAGGCAACGCCGGACTTCCGCCTCCATCTGGTCCGTGTTCTGACAGAGCGGGCGTTTGCCGCATGAAGGTGAACGGCGCCAACCATCCCGCGCCTGTCGATCCGCGCCGCCTGCTTTCGGACCACCTGCGCCATGACCTTGGACTGACCGGCACCCACGTCGGGTGCGAGCACGGGGTGTGCGGGTGCTGCACGGTCCTGCTCGACGGCGCGCCCGTGCGTTCTTGCCTCATGCTCGCCGTCCAGGCCGAGGGCCACGAGGTGACGACTATCGAAGGCCTGGCCGCCGACGGCGCTCCGCTGCATCCCGTCCAGCAGGCGTTTCACGAGTGTCACGCGCTCCAGTGCGGGTTCTGTACTCCCGGGTTCGTGATGTCGGTCGTCGGGCTGCTGGCCCAACATCCCAGCCCGACGCCACAGCAGGTCGACGAAGGCATCGCCGGCAACCTGTGTCGCTGCACCGGCTACGCCTCGATCCGACGAGCAGTTAGCCGTGCAGCTGAGCTATCCGCAATCCCCTCTCCCGCGCTAGCGGGAGAGGGCGAGGGTGAGGGCGGTACGGAGCAGTGACAACGCGCTGGTTTGGGAAGCGGGTCCAGCGCGTCGAGGACGATCGGCTCCTGCGCGGCCATGGCCGCTTCACGGACGACATCGATGAAGGCGCACTTGAGTCGTACCTCATACGCTCACCCTTCGCGCACGCGCGCATCCGCTCCATAGACGTCAGCGCTGCACGCGCGATGCCCGGCGTGGTCGCCGTCTACACCGCCGCCGACCTTCCCTTCGGTCAGACAGACCTGCCGATCCTCATCCCGCACCCGAATCTGACGCACGGCCGCACCCAGCGCTGCCTGGCGTCCGAGGTGGTGAGGTATGTGGGCGAGGCGGTCGCCTTCATCGTGTCCGAAAGCCGCACCGTCGCCGAGGACGCAGCGGAGCTCGTGGAGGTCGAGTACGAGCAGCTGCCAGTCGTGATCACTCCGGAGGCGGCGGCCCGCGCCGACCACCTGGTCCACGACGACGTGCCCGGCAATGTCGCGGCCGAGATGATCCAGGAGGTTGGCACGGTCCAGGCGGCTCTGGCCGCGTCACCTAGGCGCAAGCGGCTGCATTTCCGATTCGAACGTGGCGCAGCGAGTCCGCTGGAAGCTCGTGCAGTGTGGGCTCGCTGGTCCACCTCTGAAAAGAAGCTGACGGTCTACGACTCCACGCAGTCTCCGACCTCGATCCGCGGCGGACTTGCGGTGCTGTTCGGACTGCCAGAATCGAGCGTCGAAGTCATCGCGCCCGACGTGGGAGGCGGCTTCGGGCCGAAGATCATGCTGTTCTACTCCGACGAGCTACTGGTGCCCTACGCCGCGATGCACCTCAACAGGCCGGTCAAGTGGACCGAAGACCGCCAGGAACACTTCACCGCCGTCAACCAGGAGCGCGGTCAGGTGCACGAGGTCGAGGTCGGCTACGACGATGAGGGCAAGCTCCTCGCGCTGGACGTCGACTTCATCCACGACGCCGGGGCCTACACGCCCTACGGCATCATCCTGCCGATCATCACAGCCGCCCAGGTTCCTGGGCCTTACAGGGTCCCGAACTACCGAGTGCGCTTCCGCGACGTGTACACCAACGCGACACCAACGTCGCCCTATCGTGGGGCCGGCCGCCCGCACGCCTGCTTCGTCATGGAGCGGACGCTCGATGCGATCGCTGCAGAGCTCCGGCTCGACCGCGCGGAGGTCCGCCGTCGCAACCTGATCCAGCCCGACCAGTTTCCGTACGTGCTCGGAGTCGCGTGGCAGGACGGCAACACGGCCATTTACGACAGCGGGAACTACCCGGCCCTCCTGGAGAAAGCGCTCGCGAACCTCGGCCCGCGGCCGCCGGGCGATCACGTCGGGATGGGGTTGGGGATGTACGTGGAAGGCACCGGAGTTGGCCCGTACGAGGGTGCGCATGTGCAGGTGCTCGTGTCGGGCAAGGTGGTGGCGGCAACCGGAATCCCCAGCCAGGGTCAGGCCCACGCGACGGTCTGGGCGCAGATCGTCGCCGACGAGCTCGGGGTCGACGTGGCAGACGTGCAGGTGACCGGCGGCGACACGCGCCGATTTCCCTGGGGCGTTGGCACATTCGCCTCGCGCGGCGCGGTCACCGCGGGAAATGCCATGCACTTAGCCGCGGGCATGGTAGCGGACAAGGCCAGGCGCATCGCCGCTGACCACCTGGAGGTTGATCCCGTGGACCTCGAGCTGGTTGGCGGCCAGGTCCGGGTCAAGGGCTCGCCGGATCGCGGCATCCCGCTTGCGGCCGTCTCGATACTGGCCAATCCTGTTCGTTACGCTTTCGGCGGCGGCACTGAGGCTGCGACGCAGTTCAGCGCCAAGACGCGTCCCGGGCCTCCGCTGCACGAAGGGGAGCAGCCGGGCCTGGAGGCGACCGGCTACTACAGCCCGCCCGGCTCGACGTGGGCAGCCGGCTGCCATGCCGCTTATGTTCGGGTGGACCCCAAGACGTTTCGTCTGGAGATCCTCAAGTACGTGGTCGTCCATGACTGTGGCCGTGTGATCAATCCGATGGTGGTCCAGGGCCAGATCGAAGGCGGGGTGGCGCAGGGCATCGGCGGAGCGTTTTACGAGCGGCTGCACTACGACTCGGAAGGCCAGCTTCGCAACGCTTCGTTCATGGAGTTCTTGATGCCCTATTGCACCGAAGTGCCCGCGATCGAGATCGACCACATTGAGACGCCGTCGCCGTTGAATCCGCTTGGCATCAAGGGGGCGGGGGAGGCGGGCGTGATCCCGGTCGGCGCTGTCATCTCTTCGGCAGTCGAAGAGGCGCTGGGCGTGCCGATCACCGAGATGCCGCTATCGCCGCTCAAGCTGTTTGAGCTGGTTAAGACCCAGTCCTGACGACGGCGGCCACGATGTTGCCTCCCGGCGGCCCCTGGTGGGAGTTTCGTTCGCCTCCGCTCACGTAGTTCGTGGTACGGCCGGTCACTGACGCGACCAGCATCCCGCCCAGCGCCTTCCCGATTTGATACGCGTCGACGTCATCGAGCAGGGTAATCCTCTGCCCGCGAATCTGGTCGCTGCCGGGAATGACCGACTTCGCGAAGACGTGAACGAGGCGTGACAGATCGCTCTCAGAGGGCAACCCGGTGAACTGGAGCCCGGCTGAGCGGAGCGCGTTCCGTACGCCCTCGGCATCGATGAAGTCCTTGGTGACCGCGTGTCCGATTCGCAGCGAGCTTCGCGAGCCCGCTGAGTTGCCGAAGAGCACGACCTCGCCGTGGCGCTTCTCGCCGCCGGAGGACGTCATGGCCACACTTGAAAAGAGGTCCCAGTTGCGCCGCACCACGTAATCCGACAAGGCCGACTCGGGGACCTCGCCGAGCGCCATAGCGACGCCAAGCGCCGCCGCGTCGTTCGCGTAGACGCCTGCGCCTTCGGGACCGAACGAGAGATCGTGCGAAACCACCGTCTGGCCACGAGACTCCGCGTCTTTGATGCTCGCGGTCGTCAGGCCCGGCACCTTGACCATGACGAGGTGGACGTCGTGGGGATCGGTCAGGCCCGCATCGGCCATAGCTCGGCGCGTTGCCTCCGCCACCTTACGAATCTGCCCGATCCGGCCGACTTCCTCGGGTGGCATCGCATCGGATCCGGCCCGCCCAACGACCAATCTCTTGTCTTCCCTCTTTTCTTGGGTCGCGGTGTCTCCGTCCGGGACTTCGATCCACTCCCGGGTGACGACCGCGATGTGGGGCGTGATCACACCTGGGCATCCGCCAGACAGCACGAAGATGACCTCCTTGGCGACCTCGCTCACGGGGATGCCGAGGAACATCGCCGTCCACTCGCGGAGCGCCACGTCCGCCCACACCCGACCCCAGTCGTCGTGCTGTCCGGTCCCCTCCGTCTTCCCGGCGAGCGCGACGAGCGTGTCGGGCTTGATCTTTCCCGAATCCGCCAGCTGCTGCAGCCCGGACGTGTCTGACGGCGTGGCCATGGGGCAGATGAACATCTCGACGCGCTGAACTCTCTTCACGTGCACATTGTCAATCGGATGGGGTTGGCCGCTGGAATCCGAAGCCGGGCATCGCCTCCAGCTGTTCGGCGAGGGCCAGCAGCTCCCACTCCTGGCCTGAGCGACCGACGAGCTGCACGCCGACCGGCAGGCCGTCATGGAGGCCGGCGGGAATCGACACCGCCGGCGCGTGCGCGAAGCTGACCGGCAGCACGAACTGGATGTAGCGACCGTACGGCTCGCTCAGGAACGGCGGTACCTCCTCGATCGGCATCGGAACCAAGCCCAGGGTCGGGGTGAGCAGGAAGTCGAAGTGGGTCAACAGCGGTTTCACGACAACCTCATGTGCGGCGGCGGTGGCGCTTTCGAAAGCCTGGAAGTAGTCGAGTGCGGACAACGCGCGCCCCTGCTCGACGAGCTTGCGGATGCCTGGAGCGAACAGCCGCGGGTCGGCGGGGAAGGAGGCCATACTGGCCCGCCTCACCACTGCGTAGCCCGCCGCCACCGCCTCCGATGCCCAAGGGATGCGCTCAACGTGATGGCCCGCCGACTCGAATGCATCAGACGCCCGCCGGCATGCTTCGGCGCACGCTTCCTCCATGCCGAGCGCGGTCGTATCGGCCACGCCGATTCGGAAGGCCCGCGCGTTCGGCGGCGGCTGGGAACTGGGAGCTTGCGCCATCACAGAGAAGAGCAGCCTCACGTCGGCTACGGTCCGCCCGATAGGGGCGATCACTGACAGCCCCACCGGGTCGACGATCTCGCTGGGGACTCGGTCCGGCGAGGGGCGCAAGCCGACGACTCCGCAGCAAGAGGCAGGGATGCGAATCGAACCGCCCATGTCGGTGCCCATTGATACGGTCGCCATTCCCGCGGCCACGGCTGCCGCGCTGCCGCCGCTGGAGCCACCAGGCGTGATGCCGGCCCGCCACGGGTTGTTGGTGGCGGGAAAGATGGCGTTGGTCGTCCCAACCGCCGCTGCAAGCTCCGGAAGGTTTGTCTTGCCCAGGATCGCCGCCCCGGCCGCCCGCGCTCGCGCTACCGGAACCGTGTCCTCATCCGGGACGCGATCGCGCCAGACCGCGCTGCCTTCGGTCCAGGGCATGCCCGCCACCGGCAGGTTGTCCTTCACAGCCAGGGTGACTCCGGCCAGCGGACCGGTGCTCGTGCGGGCGTCGCGGTCGACGTGCACGTAGGCGTGAATGCCCGGGTCGAGGCGATCGATTGCATCGAGGTGGACGCGCACAACCTCCTGCGAGTCGAGGTCGCCTGCACCGACGCGGCGAGCAATCTCAACCGCCGAGAGCCAGGCCGGGGAGCTGTTTTTCATTCGTGCGCGAGGGTGCTCGCCAAGTACCGAGAGTGAGAGTTTAGGCGACCACGCGACATCGACAGCGGACCTTGCATTGCCGAGTCCGTCGTGGCCGCAGTCGCGCAGGTGAGGCTCGCGGCCGAGGAAATCGAAGGTGTCCTTGCCCTCGACGACGAGTCCTGGCAATCGATCGGAAGGGAGGGGATAAATGACGCCCGGTCTGAGTGCTCGGGACCGATGAGTCACCGCGCAAAAGCTGTGTTACGGTTTGGACATTCGTAGAGGGGAGTAGCCCTCGCGCCGGTCCGACTGGTACCCACCTCGGTGGGGTTTAACCCGGGCTTGGCAGCGTTCTCTCGAGAACGCGGCAAGACCTCTGCTTCACTCGTTGGGGCGGAGGTAGTGCGTGACGCCGACTTCATCTTGACTTAACCATCGGTGCAGGACGCCCGCGGCCGTCTCGGCGACTTGCGCCGGCGACGAGCATGTACCAATAGGAGTGGAGACATGAAGACCAAGTTGCTCATGGCTGACACGCTCGCGCTCACGTCCAAGCGTTTGACTCGGCGTGACCTGCTCCGCCTGGGCATGGCGGGCACCGCAATTGGCCTGGCGTCAGGCTTTGCGCTGGAGGAAGCCCGACCGGTCCACGCGGCAGACTCGCCAGGCAAGGAGCCGTGCGGCCAGGTAGAACCGGGCGCAGGAGCCTGGAAGACCTGGGTGATCTCATCCGGTTCCGCGATCAAAGTCCCGCCGCCGCCAGGTCAGGCGGCGACCAGGGCTGAGATAAAACAGCTCATAGCGCTGGCAGGCGCGCGTGACGCAGCGACCCTCGACCAGATCGACTTCTGGAATGCGGGCTCACCCAGCTACCGCTGGGTGGACTATGCGGTGCCCTACATCATCGGTCCCGCCACGCCGCTGGGCCGGCGCGGTCCGGACGGCAGCCGCCAGCTTGCGCTCGTGATGGTTGCCATTTATGACGCCATCATCGCGACGTGGCACTGGAAATACGCGCACAATCGCCCGCGGCCGAGCCGCCTGAGCTCCGAGCTCAAGACCGCAGTCGCTACACCGGAAAGCCCTTCCTACCCAAGCGAGCACGCGGCGGCGGGCCGTGCAGCGGCGGAGGTTCTCGGCTACCTCTACCCGGCTGACGCGGCCAGTTTCATAAAGAGGGCAGAGGACGCTGCGCATTCGCGCGTTGCGGCGGGAGTCCAGTACCCAAGCGACGTGGCGGCCGGCCTCGAGCTTGGCCGAATGGTGGGCGCAGCGGTGGTCGAGCACGGCAAGCACGACCGCCACGACCTTGCCTGGGATGGGGTCATCCCGGCTGGACCTGGACTCTGGACGGGAACCAACCCGATCACGCCGGTCGCCGGAAAGTGGCAGCCCTGGGTTCTCGGTTCAGGCGCCGACCTTCGCCCTGGCCCGCCACCCGTCTTCGGCAGCACAGCTTTCACGGCAGACCTGCAGGAGGTCATCACGTTCACGCCGAGCTTCGCCCAGAAAGCGAAGGCTTTCTTCGCTCAGACAGACGACGGAGTCACGCTGACGTGGTACGCGGACGCTGCCAAGCGACTCTTCGAGGAGCGGCTGGCCGACAACCCGCCGCGCGCGGCCCGCGCGTACGCATTGATGTCCGTAGCCGAGTTCGACAGCCTCGTCGCGACCTGGGACGCAAAGTATGCGTACTGGCGGATCCGGCCCTCCCAGGCATCGCCCGGCTTCACGACGCTCTTCACAACACCCAATCATCCGAGTTATCCGGCGGCGCACGGTGGCGGATCAGGGGCCTATGGGGCCATGCTAGCCTACCTGTTCCCGCGCGACGCCGCCTCGATCAACAACCTCGCCGACGACCTCGGCATGTCTCGCCTTTGGGCCGGTATCCACTATCGGACCGACATCGTCGTCGGCCTGAAGCTGGGACGGGATGTTGCGGCAGCCGTAATCAAGCGAGCGAGCGACGACGGGTCGGGGCCGGTGCCCACCCTCGCGTCAGTGGCGTGCGATTCGAACTCGGACTGACGCTCGCACGTTGAATGCGGGACTGTGGGGCCCGGGGTCGAAACCCCGGGCCTCCGACCAATTTCTGAATTCAATCCCGCGTCTACAATCGTCTTTGTGCGCCAATCTACGGTCGCGGTCGCGTCGGAATTTGGCGAGCTGGAGCAGCATCGGACGCGGCTGATCGCCTACTGCTATAGGATGCTCGGTTCGCCGTTTGACGCCGAGGACGCCGTCCAGGAGGCCTTCGTCCGCGCGTGGCGGAACCGAGACCGCTTCGAGGGTAGGTCAGCGATGCGGTCCTGGCTGTACCGCATAGCAACCAACGTTTGCCTCGACATGTTGAAAGGCAGAGATCGGCGCCTCCGGCCGATGGACGTTGGACCGGCAGTCGAGCCTCTCGAATCAAATCTGAATGTCAGGTCTGCGAAGGAGTGGATCGAGCCGATCCCTGAGCACCTGGTCTCCCCGGAAAGGGACCCGGCAGATCTCGCAGTCGAACGCGAGTCGATCCGCCTCGCGTTTGTGGCAGCCCTGCAGCAGCTACCCGCGCGTCAACGCGCGGTGCTTATTCTCCGGGAAGTGCTTCGCTGGGAAGCATCTGAGGTGGCGGAGCTGCTGGACAGCTCGGTGGCATCGGTCACCAGCGCGCTTCAGCGCGCTCGGGCAACACTCGCCCAGAGCAACATGAGCACCAGCGATCCAGTGCCGCCATTGAGCGAGAGCGATAGAGCGATGCTGGACCGGTATGTCGCGGCATTCGAGAGGTACGACATGAACGCCTTGACCTCGCTCATTCGCGAGGACGCGAGCCAATCCATGCCGCCCTACGACATGTGGTTGCTCGGGCGCGAGGACATCTTTGCCTGGTGGCTCGGACCAGGAATCGGCTGTCGCGGCTCACGGGTGATCCCGACCGTCAGCGCGAACGGCTCGCCCGCGTACGGGCAATACAAGCCAAGCCCGCTGGGCGGTTATGAACCGTGGGCCCTGCAGGTTCTCGAGCTATCGGAGGGTCGGATCGCCGAGCTCACCTTCTTCCTCGATACGGCAAGGATCTTTCCCCTGTTCGGCCTGCCGTCCCGCCTCGACGCATAGGACTCCGCTCAGACCGACGAAGCCGATCAACTCCAGCAGGTGGGGGTTCGCGTCCTTCAATTCGAGGTTGCAGCCGCAGCGACGCGCACCGAGTTGGAGGCGGGCCATCTGATCGATCGTGGACACGGTCGGTTCTCCGATCGACCAGCAGTCAAGCGTGATCTTGACGCTCCTCATCTCTGATTAAGACGGGACAGGCGCCACAAACTCATCGAAAGCGATGAGTTTATCGGTGGGCGATCGTCCAAAGGAGCATGAAGAACTCACGCTGGCTCTCGCTGACGATCCTTTGCACGGGCTTCCTTCTGATCGTGGTCGACATGACGATCGTCAACGTCGCTCTGCCGTCCATTCAGCGCGACATGGGCTTCTCCCAATCGGGGCTGGCGTGGGTCATCAACGCGTACCTGATTGCCTTTGGTGGGTTCTTGCTGCTCGCCGGCCGTATGGGCGATCTCTTCGGTCGCAAGCGCGTCTTCCTCATCGGCCTTGGCATCTTCACGGGTGCGTCGCTGCTTTGCGGCCTGTCCTTCGATTCGCGAATGTTAATCGTGGCCCGCTTCATTCAGGGCATCGGTGGCGCCGTCAGCTCCGCGGTGATCCTGGCCATGATCGTGACGCTTTTTCCCAAGCAGGATGATCAGGCGAAGGCATTCGGCGTTTTCAGCTTCATCGCGTCCGCCGGAGCCGCCATCGGACTTCTTGCCGGTGGATTGATCACGCAGGCCGTCAGCTGGCACTGGATCTTTTTCGTGAATCTTCCGATTGGAGTTGTCACGGCCGTGATCGCCGCTCACCTGCTCGCGCCGGATCGCGGAATTGGAATCGGCAAGGGAGCGGACGTTCTCGGTGCTGTGCTCGTCACGGTCGCCCTCATGCTTGGCGTCTACACGATCGTCCAGTCGTCCGATTACGGGCTCGGCTCTCTCCGCACCCTAGCCTTCGGGGCGCTGTCTGTCGCATTGCTGGCCGCCTTTGTCGTGCGCCAGGCGCTCGGACGCAACCCGATTCTTCCTCTGCGCATCTTCGCCTCGCGAAAGCTGTCCACAGCCAACATCGTGCAGGCCTTGATGTCATCAGCCTTCCTCGGCTTCTTCTTCATTGCGTCGCTCGACTTGCAGCGCGTTCTCGGCTATGGCCCCATAGAGATTGGACTCGCGTTCTTGCCCGTCGCAGTCGTCATGGGATTGTTCTCCGTTCGCTTCTCGGCGCCGCTGATCACCAGATTTGGTCCGCTCGCGGTCTTGGTGTCAGGTCAGGCGGTGATTGTGCCGGCACTCGCGTGGCTCGGCTTTGGACCGACCAATGCCGACTACGCAATCAATCTCCTTGTCCCGCTGGCGCTACTGGGGCTGGGTGGCGGTCTCTCGTTCCCGGCGCTGACGATCATCGCGATGTCTGACGCGGGACCAAGCGACGCAGGATTGGCCTCCGGAGTGTTGAACACCACAGGCCAGGTCGGCGGTGCCCTTGGGCTTGCGGTGCTTGCGACGCTGGCGGGCGCTCGCACCTTGAACCTTGTCCACGATGGCGCCGGCAGCGCAGCCGCGCTAGCGGGTGGCTACCACCTTGCGTGGTTGGTCGGGGCCGGCACCGTCGTCATCACGCTCGGGCTGGCGGTGTCTGTTCTGCGGTCGCGCACCTCAAAAGAGATGAACGTCGAGCTTGGCGATTGCGAGGCGGTCGCCTGAGATGGATACAAAAGTGAGGAACGCATGAAACTGGTGGCAAGCATGGTGCAACAGCATGTCCAGGATGCCATCGACCAGCTGGTCGACTCAGGCTCAGAGAGGGGTGTTCAGGTCGCTGTGTACCAGCGGGGCGAGCTGATCGTCGATGCCGTCGCTGGAGTCGCCGACCCCGCCACCGGGCGGCCGGTCAAATCGGACACGCCGTTCTACAACTTCTCGATTGGCAAGGGTGCGGCCTCGACCGTCGCCCACATCCTCGCGGAGCGTGGCCTTTTCGGATACGACACCCCGGTCGCTGACCTATGGCCGGAGTTCGGTGGCCACGGCAAGCAAAAGGTGACGGTGCGACATGTGCTCAGCCACACGGCTGGCGTGCCAGGCATACCGGTGGACACTACGCTGGAAGACCTGTGCGACTGGGACAAGATGTGCGCCGCGATCGCAGGCGCCGAGTTGTGGTGGGAGCCGGGCACCAAGGTCGGCTATCACGCGTACACGTTCGGCTACATCGTCGGAGAGATCGTTCGCCGCGCGACCGGCAAACAAATCTCGCATGTCCTGTGGGAGGAAATCTGCAGCCCTCTCGGCATTGGCGACGAGCTGTACTTCGGCATGCCGCGCTCCGAACAGCACCGGCTGGCTCGGCTGGAGGACGCACCGATGGATCCCCAAGCGATGGCAGCCATGGCGGCGATGCCTCAGGACCCTTCCATGTTCAAGGCCGGTCCGATGTCGACTATGCCAAACGCCGAGCTCGGGAACCGCGTGGACATACTGGCCGCCGACATCCCGGCGGGAGGCAAGACCTCCGCGAGGGCCATCGCCCGCATGTACGCGGCGCTCCTCGGCGAGGTGGACGGCGTCCGGCTCATCTCATCCGAAAGGCTGCGCAAGATCACCGCTGTGGTGAGCAGGGGCATGAACGAGGTTTTCGGGATGCCCACGACGTGGGCGTTGGGGTACAGCATCGGCCGCCCTGGCGCAATGGACGCGAGCAGCGTTTTCGGTATCGGCGGCGTCGGTGGCAGCTTTGCGTTCGGCGACACCGCGACCGGAATCGCGTTCGCATTGACGAAGAACCGGCTGACTCAAGACTTCAACGCGGCGGCAGAGCTAAGTCAGCTTGTCACCGACGGCTTGCGCGACTGCTGAGACAGATCCACGGAGTGGAATAGGAGAGTAAGAGATGGGACGGATTGTGGTAACCGAGTTCGTTTCAGTCGATGGCGTCATGGAAGCCCCGGGACCGGATGGGCGCGGCTTCAAGCACGAGGGATGGACCTTTAACATCAGTCGAGGAGACGAGGGCGACAAGTTCAAGCTCGACGAGACCCTTGAGGCGGAGGCGCAGCTCCTGGGGCGCGTGACCTATGAGGGTTTTGCGTCGGCCTGGCCCTCCGTGAAAGACGAATTCGGTGACAAGTTCAACAGCATGCCCAAGTACGTCGTTTCCTCAACGCTCGAGAAGGCCGAGTGGAATAACTCGACGGTACTCAAGGGTGACGTGGTGAAGGAGGTCTCGAAGCTGAAGCAGCGGCTGGACGGGGACATCGTGGTCCACGGCAGCGCTCAGCTGGTGCGAACGCTCCTCGCGAACGACCTCGTCGACGAGCTGCGCCTGATGGTATATCCCGTGGTCCTTGGGACCGGCAAGCGCCTTTTCGGCGACAGCAGCGACATGAAGCGCCTGCGCCTCACGGACTCAAAGACGGTTGGTGACGGCATCATCATCCTCACCTACCAGCAGATGGGCAAGGAAGCCAACAAGGCGTCTGCCTAGCGCGGTTTACGTCTGGGCCGACTCCTGCCTGGCGACCTGAGCGCGCGCCAGCAGGAACTGGCCCAGGAAGCCGACCAGCAGCGCCACCAACACGCCAAGGTTTGCAAAGGTCCACGGTCCGTTGTCCTTTGGACCGAGGCCCAGCGGGTTCAAGAGGTAGCCCTGCCAGCTGAGCCAGCCGGCGAAAGTATTGGTGACCAGGCCCCAGCCGAGGAAGGTAGCCACCAGCGTTGTACCAACCGCGACCCAGTTGAGGGAGCCGTAGCGGCCGCGCGAGTCATACAGGTCGGACTCCGCGTAGTCACGCTTTCGCAGCAGGAGATCGGCGAGGAAAACGCCACACCAGGCGGCGATCGGCACCCCGAGCGTGATCAAGAAGCCCTGGAAAGGACCGATGAAGCTGCTCGCGATCCAGACCACATAGATGGTGCCGAGGACCATGATCACGCCGTCGATCGCGGCCGCCGTCCAGCGTGGAACCTTCAGTCCAAGGGTGAGCAGCGCCAGGCCGGACGAATAGATGTCGAGGACGGCACCGCCGATCAGGCCGCCAATTGCCACCAGCGCGAAAAACAGCAGGTACCAGGTCGGAAGCAGGGTGGTCAGGGCTCCGACGGGATCTGCGCCAATGGCCGAGCTCAGCTTCTGGTCGGACGCGGCCAGGAGGAGCCCGTACACGACCAGCAGCACCGGGGCGATGGCGGCCCCGAACGTCGTCCATCCGACGACTCCCGCACTAGAGGCAGAGCGGGGGAGATAGCGCGAGTAGTCGGCTCCGCTGTTCACCCAACCGAGCCCGAAGCCCGTTGCGGCGAAGATCAGAGCCCCGAGCACGGCCTGAGCCGAGCCGCCGGGAACCGCTGTGACCGCTCCCCAATTGATGTGGCCGGCGGTCAGCAGCACGTACCCAACGGTCAAAACCGTGAGCGCGACGGTGAGAAAGGTCTGCAGCCGCATGATCACGTTGAAGCCGAAGATGCCTGAGAAAACGACCACGCCGGCGACGAACAGGAAGGCGATGATCTTGGTCGCATCGCCACCTCCCCAGCCCAGCCGGGCGAAGACGGTCGCTGTGGCGAGGGTGGCCAGCGAAACCAGAACGGTCTCCCAGCCGACCAGCAGGATGTAGGACAAAGCCGCCGGTATCTTTCCGCCTTGCACGCCGTACGCCGCCCGGCTGAGCACCATCGTCGGCGCCGATCCACGCTTGCCTGCGAGGGAGACGAATCCGACCAGCAGAAAAGAGAGGACGGTCCCGACGATGCCGGCGATGGTCGCCTGCCAGAACGACACTCCGAAACCGAGCAGGAAGGATCCATAGCTGATGCCGAGGACGGCGATGTTGGCTGCGCACCAGGGCCAGAACAGGTCGCGTGGACGTCCCTTCCGCTCGGCGTCGGAGATGACATTGATGCCGTTCTGTTCCACCGACATCGTCGCCTTCGGTCGGACCGCCACGTCAGTCGCCATTAGTTACCCCCTCCCAACAACTGAATGCAGAGCGCGCGGAAATGCTACTACCAGCGACCGGCTCGGAAAACCTCCAGCTGTTCATCCGTAGGGCCTGCGGCTGGACCGGGCCGAGACACCGCATAGGCCGCCGCCCGGTTGGCGAGCAAGACGGCGTCAGGCCAGCTCAGTCCGCGCGCCAGGCCGGCGAGGTTGGCGCCCACGTGCACGTCGCCGGCACCGCTCGTATCGACCGCCTGCACCGTGATCGACGGAATCGACAAGGGTTCTGACCCGGGGGCGTGGATCGTCGCGCCCTCCGGTCCCCGACGAACGATCACGGTGGCGGCCGGCTGGGCCCGACTCATCACCGCGTCCACGCCCCCCAATGCATCGACCTCTCGCGAGTTCAGGCT
>DASYVJ010000108.1:0-21932 GCA_035937155.1 Candidatus Dormiibacterota bacterium
CTGGGCGATTGCTTCCCGAACCATTCGCACCGCTCGCTCACGAAGCTCAGGCGTGTAACGCCGCTGAGTCTGGCCGCTTCGCTTTCCCATGGACTCCATCCTCCCAAGAAATGGAGTCTCCATCGAACCCAGGGCGGTTCAGCTGAGACCGTTTTCGAGGGTTTTGAGCTCGATTGGCGAGGCGCGCACGCCCTTTGGATCTATTTCGAGCCGCTAAAGTCACTCGGATTACTACATGAACTACTACATGAGCCGGCTCGTCGGGATCGGTGACGTGCTGACCCACTCTCCCCTACCTCCCCACAAGGACGACAAGCGCGGAGTGGTCTTCATGCTGAACCCGCCCGGCGACTCAGTCCCCACTGTATTGGAGAAACCTGCGGTACTGGTTTTCATGGGTGTGTCCGTCTCACCGATCCGCGAATGAATTCATCGACTGGCAAGCTGCACGCCGACGAGGCGCCCATCGACGTAACGCTCGTGGCTCGCCTGCTCGCCGCGCAGTTTCCGCAGTGGGCAGACCTTTCGATCGAGCCCGTCCGCTCCGCCGGGACGGATAACGCCCTCTTTCGATTAGGGAAAGACAAGGCTGTTCGACTGCCACGCATCCTCACGGCAACCGGGCAGGTCGAGAAGGAGCATCTGTGGCTGCCGAGACTTGCGCCCTTCCTGCCGCTTGCCATCCCCGTCCCGATCGCGAAAGGCATGCCCGCTGAGAGCTACGCCTGGCCATGGTCCGTATACCGGTGGCTCGAAGGAGAGACGGCGACCATGGAGCGCATCGCCGATGAGCGCCGAGCCGCGACCCAGCTGGGTGAATTCCTCGCCGCACTCCAGCAGATCGATCCCGCAGGCGGTCCGCCGCCCAGTGAGCAGAACTCTTATCGCGGCGCGCCGCTTATCACCAGAAACTCTTCCACCCGACACGCGATCACCGCACTGCGCAACCTGCTCGACGCCGATGCGGTGACCGCGGCCTGGGAAGCCGCCGTCCACGCACCCGCCTGGAACGGTAGGGCCGTCTGGTTGCACGGTGACCTTCATGCAGCAAATCTGCTGGCCGAACACGGCCGATTATCCGCTGTCATTGATTTCGGGTGCATGGGTGTTGGCGATCCCGCCTGCGACGTGATGGTCGCGTGGACATACCTTTCCGCCGAAACCCGCGCCACATTCCGCATGGCGCTGTCCGTCGACGATGCGACCTGGGCGCGCGGTCGCGGTTGGGCACTGTCATTTGGTCTGATCGCCCTCCCCTACTACCGGACCACCAACCCTGTACTTGCAGGCATCGCCCAGCGCGCAATCGAGGAAGCCCTCGCCGACGACGAGTAGGGGTAGTGTCGTTTCTGGCGGGTTCGGATCGCCCGGCTAAACTTTGGTGAGCGTGTGCATCTTCTCGGGTAGCCGCCGATGACTGCCGAGGCTGGGCGCCCCCTGCGCATCGTGCAGGTTGGAATGGGTTTTTGGGGCCGTGATTGGGCCCGTCTGCTCGTGCCCGAGGTCCCTGAAGTGGAACTTGTCGGCTGCGTCGACTCCAACCCCGAGGCTCTGGCGTTGCTCCAGGAGGAGGCTCCAATCTCCGCCCAAATATGTTTCACATCACTGGACCAGGCACTGGAAGCAACAGGGCCCGATGCGGTGCTGGTTACGACGACACTCGCTGCGCACGCGCCGATCACAAGAGCGGCACTCGAAGCGGGTCTGCCGGTGTTGTGCGAGAAGCCATTCACCGATACACTCGAGTGCGCGCAGGAGCTGGTCGACCTGGCGGAAGCGAAGCGCGTGACGTTGATGGTCAGCCAGAACTATCGGTTCTTCCCTGCCGTCAGGACCGCGGCTCGGCTTGTTCATGAGCGTGCGCTTGGAGACCTGTATGAAGTTTCCATCGACTTTCGCCGCAACGACCCCTCTCCGCCAAACGCGCCACGCCGGCATCACACCGATGCCCACCCCCTGCTCGTCGATATGTCGATCCACCACTTCGATCTACTCCGCCTCATCCTTGCCGGCGAGCCACTGGAAGTTCTGTGTGAGGCTTCGAATCCGCCGTGGAGCGGTTACCAGGGCCCTCCCGCTGCGGTCTCATCGATGCTCTTCGATGGTGGAGTGGTGGTCAGCTATCGAGGAAGCTGGATCAGCGCCGGTCCTGAGACAGCGTGGGCAGGTGAGTGGAGCATGGAGTTCGAGCGCGGCCAACTCTTCTGGACGAGCCGTGGCGAGGACAACGTCCTGCTGGATCGGGTGGTCATGCGGTCGCGCCGCGGCAGGCGGCGCACAGTGCCGTTGCCGGCGATGGCCCACATCGATCGCGCGGGCACGCTCGCTGAATTCGCGAGCGCGGTCCGTGCGAACCGTGAGGCCGAAACGTCCGGCCGAGACAACCTTGGCACCATCGCGCTGATGACCGCCGCCGTCGAGTCGGCTGAACGCAGGGAATGGGTGCGAGTGCCGCGCACCCGCCGCGTTGGTGATCTGACCGGTTAGGTAGGCGACGGTGGCATCCGCGAGCTTCCAACACGTGACGAAACGATTTGCTCAAGACGAAATCGCCGTGAAGGACATGTGCCTCGAGGTGAAGGACAAGGAGTTCATGGTCGTCGTCGGCCCGTCGGGGTGTGGAAAGTCGACTGCCCTGCGGATGCTTGCCGGACTCGAAGACGTGACTGGGGGCGTGATCATGATCGGCGAAACCGTGGTCAACAACGTGCCCTCGCGCAATCGCGATGTGGCGATGGTGTTTCAGGCCTACGCGCTCTATCCGCACATGTCCGTGTTCGACAACATGGCGTTTGGAATGCGGATGCAAGGCGTTGACCACTCGGAGATCGAGCGGCGCGTGAACAGGGCGGCCGATGTCGTTGGCCTGGCTGGGTTGCTCGGGCGGCTGCCACGGCAGCTGTCGGGCGGCGAGCAGCAGCGCGTTGCGCTCGGCCGGGCCATCGTCAGGGACCCGCAACTATTTCTCCTCGACGAGCCACTCTCCAGCCTTGACGCCAAGCTGCGCGAGCATATGCGCGTCGAGCTGCTGAAGATCCACCGCACGCTGCGCGCAACGTTTCTCTTCGTCACGCACGACCAGGTCGAGGCGATGACACTCGGTGACCGGATCGCGGTGATGAAGGATGGCGTGCTGCAGCAGGTCGCTCCTCCAAAAGTGATCTACGAGCATCCGGCGAACATGTTTGTCGCGGGCTTCATCGGCACGCCGGCCATGAATCTAATCCCGGTGTCGGTCAGCGGCAGAACCGCGAAAGCTTCGGCGCTGCAGATCGAGCTGCCGCGCGACCCGGGGTTGAATACCGCTGTCCTTGGCATCCGTCCCGAAGCGCTGCACCAACGCGCGTCCAGGGGCGAGCCTACCATTGACATGCAAGTGGACTTGGCGGAGATGCTCGGCAGGGACCAGTTCGTCTACGGCGCCGCGGGCGATAACGCGATCGTCGCTCGCCTTGATCCCCATCTGAAGATCCACCGCGGCGAGCGCGTCCAGCTCGGCATCGACATGCAGAGCATTCACCTGTTCGATGCCCAAACGGGCCAGGCAGTTCTGTGATCGCTCGCGCTCCTTTCGGCCGGACTGGGCACGAAAGCAGTCGCGCCATCTTTGGCGCGGCTTCCCTGTCGAGAGTTACACAGTCTGTCGCCGACCGGACGCTCGAAGTCCTCATGCAGCATGGCGTCAATCACATCGATACCGCGGCGAGCTATGGCGATGCGGAGCTGCGCATCGCTCCATGGCTCAAGCGCGAACGGCGTTTCTTTCTCGCCACCAAGACGGGTGCGCGGACGAAGGATGCTGCCCGCGAAGAGCTACACCGCTCGCTTGACCGGCTCGGCGTTGACCATATCGATCTGTGGCAGCTCCACAACCTCGCCGATCCGGGCGACTGGGACACGGCGCTCAGTCCAGGCGGCGCGATCGAGGCCGCCGTCGAGGCGCGCGACCAAGGGCTTGTGAGATTTATCGGTGTCACCGGTCATGGCATCCAGATCGCGGCCAATCACCGTCGTTCCCTCGCGCGATTTGATTTCGATTCGGTTCTGCTGCCATACAACTTCGTGACCATGCAGGAGCCGTATTACACGGAGAACCTCGAGGCACTGGCCGGGACCTGCGCCGAGCGGCGGGTTGCCGTCCAGACGATCAAGAGCATCGCGATGCGGCCCTGGATGGGACGTGACCGCACCCGAACGACCTGGTACGAGCCGCTCGAGGAGCAGTCGGACATCGACCTGGCCGTCTGGTGGGTGCTTGGACGTCCAGGGGTCTTCCTCAACACGGTCGGCGACGTCGACCTGCTGCCACGCGTGCTGGACGCGGCGGCGCGGTTCGAAAGACGGCCAACTGACGCGGACATGATTGCGCTGCTGGACCGCTCGCGATTGGAGCCCCTATTCCCCTAGGTTGCCGGCGCGCCTTGCCTAGCCCTTGACGGCTCCCACGGTGATGCCCTCGATGAAGAAGCGCTGGAAGGCGAGAAAGAGGGCCACGACCGGCAGGACGACGAGGGTGGACGCCGCCATCAGCAGGTTGTAGGCCACGTCGTGCTCCTGGCGGTAGAACTGCAGGCCTATCGACAGTGGGTATTTGGATTCGTCCTGCAGGTACAACAGCGGAGTGAGGAACTCGCCCCAGGCCTGCACGGCCGCAAAGATGATCACCACAGCCACGGCAGGCTTTGCCAGCGGCATGATGATGTGGAGAAAGACCTGGAACTCGTTGGCGCCGTCGATCCGCGCCTGCTCGGAGATCTCTTTCGGCAAACCCAGGAAGAACTGCCGCATCAGAAATATGAAAAAGGGGTTGCCGAAGAAAGCCGGCACGATAATCGGCAAGAAGGTGTCGATCCAGTGGAGCTTCGCAAAGATGTCGAAGAGGGCAACGATCAAGACCGGGAAGGGAAGAAAGATGGTCGCAAGCACGATTCCAAAGACGAGGTCACGCCCCGGCCACCTGATGAGGGAGAACCCGTAGGCGATCAGGGGATTGGAAATCGCGGCGCCGATGGTGACCCCGGTCGTCAGGATCACTGAGTTGAGGAGGAACGTGCCGAAAGGTATGTACGTCACGGCTCTCACGAAGTTGTCGAAGGCCGGCGCATGAGGGTACAGCGTCGGCGGGAAGGCCGAAAGCTCGTGGAGGTTCTTCAGCGCGGAGTTGGCCATCCAGTAGAAAGGCAGCAAGAAGAGCACGCCCGCCACGATCAATCCGATCCGCGCCCCAAGAGTTTTTGGGATCCTCACACGGCGCCACGGGCGCGGCGTAGGTATGCGGGCTATCGCGAGTGGCGGGACCTCCCTGATCTCCGGAGCGAGTGCCATCAGCTCGCCTCGTAATGGACCCAGTACCGGGACCAGCGCATGATGGCCAGGGCCAGCAGGACGCTGATCACGAAAAGAATCCAGGCCAGGGCCGAGGCGTACCCCATGTCGCTGTACTGGAAAGCGTTCTTGTAAAGGTAATAGACGAAGAAGAGAAGCGAGTTCTCGGGACCGGCGGTGTATGCACCGCCACCACTGGTGCCCCCAGTGAGAACATAGGCCGGCGTGAAGATCTGGATCCCGAGGATGGTCCCGTAGATCAGGTCGAAGAGAATGACCGGAGTGATAAGGGGAAGAGTGATTTTGTAGAAGCGCCGCAGTGGTCCCGCTCCATCCAGCAACGCCGACTCGTATAGCTCAGTCGGAACCGCCCGCAGCGCCGCCAGAAATATCAGAGCCGGTCCACCTGCGCCCAGCTGAGCCAGAAGAACGACCGAGATCCTCGTCCAGCGTGCATCGCCCAGCCAGTTGACGGCTGGTAGTCCGACTCGTTCAAGTAGAAAGTCGACCAGACCAAAGCCAGGGTTCAGAAGGACGATGAAAATGAAAGTCAGCGCGAACAGCGGGATGATTGACGGCAGGTAGAAGGCAGCCCTGTAGATGGCGACCTCGCGTACGTTCTGATTCATCATCAGAGCGAGCGCGATCGCCACGACCAAGCCAATGGGGACAGCGAGCGCGGCGTAGTAGAGCGTGTTGGAGAGCGACTGCCAGAAAAGGGGATCTTTCACCATGTGCTGGTAGTTGTCGAACCCTGCCGCCGTCGCGTCTCCGAAACCCGTGTAGTGCGTAAAGCTGAGATAGAGCGAGTAGACGATCGGATACACCGTGAAGGCCAGGAATCCGATGATCCACGGCGCAATGAAAGGCAGCGCGGTGCGTAGATTCCGCCGATCCTCAGGGCTGAGGCGAAAGCGGCCGAGGCGAGGGGCGGCGATCAACGCCGCCCCTCTGTGACTGACCTCACGTAAGGCTCACGAAGCAAGCGGACAGTATTGCTGCAGCTTGTCATTGGTCGCTGTGGCTGCGTCTTTCAACGCCGCCGCGGGATCCTTGCTGTGGCGAATCGCCGCGTCTTGTGCTGTGCTGAGCTGGTCCCAATAGAGACTTCCAACCGGAAGCGCCGGCCGGCTGTGAGCGGTGGGCAGCAGCTGCACGAAAATCTTGAGGTCGCCCTGGTAGAGGGTACTGTCGGTCAGCAGGGTCTTCCAGGTCGGCATGTGCTGGGTCTCCTTGGTATAGACCCGCTGGCCCGGTTCGCCGGCGAAGTACTTCATGAACTCGTAACCCCCCTTAGCGTTCTTGGCGCCCTTGGGGATCACGACTGACCAACCACCGGCCCAGGTTGCTGATTGGTCGCCCTGATGCGGGACAGGAATGTAGGTGATTCCATAGTGAAGATTCGGTTGGTACTGGGGGAACCAGCTGAGCACCCACGGCCCCGTAATGACCATGCCGATGTGCCCGGTCAGGAAGGCGTCCTGCTCGGTTGGCAACGGTGGGGTGGTCGGGGCGTAAGTGCTGATGAAGGTCTGGAGCTGGTCGACTCCGAGTGAGCTTGACCAGTCCCAGAACATGTCCTTGAACGCCTGCACGATCTTGGGGTCATCGGGCGTCACTTTGCAGGAGCTGGCATTGAAGAAGCTCCCTCCATAGGCAAAGCCCCACGTGTAGTGCCAACCCTGGCTGATCGCAGGCACAAACCCAACCGTCGTGTACTTGCCAGAGGAATCCTTCTTGTTCAGCTTGTTCGCGATGGTGCGAACCGTGTCAATCGTCGGCGCACCCTTCGAGATGTCGAGAGCGTTGGGGTCAACCCCTGCCGCTTGCATCAGGTCCTTGTTGTAGAAGAGGGCGCGCGCGTCGGTGTCAAATGGAAGCGCGTAAGGCTTGCCCTTGAAAAGGGCCTCTTGCCAAGCGAAATCCAGGTAGTTGGCGGACTCGTTTGCCGCGCCGAACGGGGTCAGGTCTGTGAGAACGCCGGCGGCGGCTCGCTCAGCGACGGTGAAGCGGTCGAGCTCGTAAACGTCTGGACCCGTACCGCCGCGCACAGCGGTGGTCAGCTTCGCGATGTCGGTCTCCGACCCAGGCACCGCGACCATCTTCACGCACGCTGTAGTGCTCTGCTTGTTGAAGGCGTCGACCGTGTGCTTCATGCTGTCGGTGTCGGGGGGCGTATGCGAGGTCCAGAACAGAACCTGTGTCGTACCCGAGTTGCATCCCGGAAGCGGCGCGGCTGATTGGCCGCCGCCGCTGCTGCAGGCAGTGGCGACCATTACCAGGGAGATCAGCGAGGCTTTGAGCCCTCGCCTCGGAAGTAATGTCATAGCGTTCTCCTCCGTCGCAGTGACCGTGGACCCCCGCCTTCTTCCCGGTCGGCCGTCAACGAGTCCGGGGCGAGAGCGCGCCGGCGCGGGGCCGCCGATTGCTCCACCGCAATGGGCCACGACGCAAACTAACATTGTAGATATGACATGTCAAGATCACCGCTGAGCGGGGCTGCAGGGGGCTCAGCTGGGCATCAGCAACGTCGGTTCAATCGCGCAAGTGGTTGTATTAACATGTCATAAGGCAAGCGTTACCATGAATCCTCAGCACCACCTTCTGTATGAGCGGCTTTACAACTACGTGCTGGACGACATACAGAAGGGCAGCCTCCGCAGCGGCGATAGGGTTCCATCGGAGAAGGAGTTAGCCCTCAAGCACGGTGTTAGCCGCATCACGTCGATGCGAGCACTACAGAACCTGGAACGCGCAGGATTCGTGGAGCGGATCCGCGGCAAAGGCACTTTCGTAGCACGGGACCTGGGTCGACTGGCGGAGGTCGGTGACGGAGAGCGGCCACCTCGTTCGCGCCGCCTAACTTCGCGGATAGCATTCCTGCTCCCGGATGCGTCGCCTGCCTATGGCCTTGAGCTGTTGAATGCGATCGAAGAGAGGGCCGACGAAAACGGATTGAGCCTCGTCTTGAAGCGCAGTCGGGGTGAGCAGGAAGAAGAGGAGCGTGCCATTAAGGCATTGGTCCGCTCTGACTCAGTCGACGGCCTGATCGTCTTTCCAGTGAACGGCGAGTTTTACAACGCGAGCCTGCTGCGACTCGCGCTCGCGAAGAGTCCTTTGGTGCTCGTGGATCGAAACCTCAAGGGCATCGCCGCCAGCTCTGTTTACACGGACAACCTGGCGGCCTCAAGAGAGCTCACGGGATACGTTCTTGACGCCGGCCACAAACACGTTGCTTTCGTCTCATCGCCGCCTGCGAACACGTCCAGCATCGAAGACCGATTGCATGGCTTTCGGGCCGCGTTCAGCCAGCGCGGCTTAGGGCTGGACCGGCAGCACCTTTTGACCGAGCTGAACTGCGGCTTTCCCAATCCTGAGAGTCGGATTCCCGCCGACCACGCAGCAATCCGCGCGTTTCTAGAAAGCCACGAGTCGATCACCGGCTTCGTCGCTTCCGAGTATCCGATAGCGCTGATCATCAGAGACGTCCTCCGTGACCTGCAGCGCCATCAGGAGACGATGATCTCCTGCTTCGACTCCCCGCGTGGTCAATTCGTCGAGCCACGCTTCACTCACATTCAGCAAAACGAGCGCGAGATAGGACGCCGGGCCGTGGATCTGCTGCTCGCGCAGCTCGATGGACAGCAGACGCCGAGCCAGTCCATCGTCCCGTACAAGTTGATGATTGTTCCCGCAGCAGCCGCGGTCCCCTAGAGCAGACTTCGCCGAGCGGCGGCGTTTTCAGCGAGCAGCCGGTATGGATAATCCGGAGTTTGCGGTTCGCTGACCGCGTCGAGCCTTGTTCGCTGTTCCTCCTCCAGTGAGATGTCTGCAGCCAGAAGGTTGTCGTGTAGCTGTTCAACGGTTCGAGCTCCAAGGAGAGGCGCAGTTACTCCCGGGCGATCGGCAAGCCAGCGCAGAGCGACTCGCGCGGGCCGAACCCCAAGCTCGGAGGCAACTGCCTGCACGGCATCAACGATCCGCCATGTGCGCTCGATGTTGCGGCGATCGTAGGCCTCAAGGCCTCTTTTGGGGTCTTCTCCTAAACGCGTCGCGCCCGTCGGTGCGGTATCACGCGTGTACTTGTTGGACAGCCAGCCTTGAGCGAGCGGGCCCCACGGCAGTATCCCGAGCCGGTCCTCCAGGCACGCCGGCACCAGCTCCCACTCGATCTCGCGAGCCAGCATGTTGTACTGGGGCTGCAGCGAGATCGGCGCCGAGAGCCCCATCTGCCGTGCGGTCATAACCGTACGCTCGAGCTGCCAGCCGGTGAAGTTGGACACGCCGATGTAGCGAACCTTGCCCGACCTCACCAGCATGTCGAACGCGACCAGGGTCTCCTCTATCGGAGTGGCCGGATCCCACTGGTGTGCTTGATACAGATCGATGTGGTCGGTGCCCAACCGGCGCAGGCTTCCTTCGCACGCGCGAATGATCCAGCGACGGGACAGACCTTCGGAGTTGCCGGAGTCATCCATCCGGCCTCGGCATTTCGTCGCCAGGATGATGGAGTCGCGAACCGCAGGCTGCCGCTTTAACCATCGCCCGATGATTTCCTCTGAAGTGCCGCGCGGCCCCACCGGCGGGTACACGTCGGCGGTGTCGATCAGGTTCCCGCCGCTCTCCACGTAGTGGTCCAGAATGGCGTTCGCCGCCGGCTCATCGGCCTCCTGGCCGAAGGTCATCGTCCCGAGCGCGAACTCCGACACCAGGACACCGGTTCGACCAAGCAATCGCTTGCGCATCCTCAGGCCTCCAATCCCACTTCAGCCGCGAGCTTCGACAGGTTTGCATAACTGATCGCCACGCTTTCCATCGGGTCGCGGCGCGGTTCGTCCTGTTCCACCACCAGCCATTCGGTCCCCGCGTCGCGGCATGCGGTCAGGATTTCAACCCAGTCCAGGTTACCTTCGCCGATCTCAGCATCGACCGGCCGGCCTCGATCGACCGCCATGTCCTTCAGATGCACGAGTGGAGCTCGGTGCTTGAAGCGGCGTATCCAGGCCGCCGGATTGACGCCTCCGTACTGCAGCCAGTACGTGTCCAGTTCCGCCATGAGGGCGTCCGGCGAAACGGTGGTAAAGAGCGTCTGCAGCCCTGTTTGCTGACCGAACCGTTCCAGCTCGTGACTGTGGTTGTGATAGGCCAGCTGGAGACCGGACGGGCGCAGGCGACTTGCCAACTCAGTCGCTTCAGCTGCGAATCGCCGATAGCCCTGCTCGGAGCGATATTCCTCGGGGAGGCTCGGTACGACCACATATGCGCAGCCCCACTCCCTGCACTCAGCGGCCACGCTGTCGAGGTCACGCACCAGACGATCGAGCGCCACGTGCGCGGCGCACGCGACCATGCCTGCTCTCTTCAGCTCATCGCCGAAGTGATCGATCGTCTTTGGACCCAGACCGGCGACCTCGACCGCGCGATAACCAATCTCGCGCAAACGCTCGAGAACGCCGCCGAGGCGGGATGGGTCCTGGAGCTGCGAGCGAATCGTATAGAGCTGGACTGCGATCACCTTGGGACCACAAGGCTATCGTCCGGTGGAAGCAGAGACGGCGCGTTGCAGCTGCTGCGAACTTCGACGTGCCGGCCGGTAATGTATGACTCCTCGATTGATTGCATGACATCGAGCACGTGGTATGCGAGCTCGCCGGCCGCGCGTGGCTGATCTCCCTTGCCGATCGCGAGCGCCATCTCGACGACACCTAGCCCACGGAAATTGCCGCGACCTTCGGTGTGCTGATACATGAGTGGAACCTCTCGCCACACGGACTCATCCTGAATTGGTCGAACCTTCACCGGGCCGCCAAAATAGTTTGGGTCTGGAACGCTCAAGATTCCTTTGGCGCAGTAGAGCTGCATGTTGGGAAGGTCGTGCCCCCAGATGCCGAAGCTGTTCACGACGGTCGTCTGGGCACCACTCTCGAATTCGATCAACGCGGCCACGAATGTGGGCGTACTTACCTTGAAAGTCTCGCCCGCTCTCGGGCCACGGTCCGCTGTGCGTGTCGGATAAAGGATGCGTGCCATTCCGGCAACCCGCCGGACCGGGCCCAACAAGCACACGAGCGTGGTTATGTAGTAAGGCCCCATATCGAGCAGTGGGCCGCCGCCTGGCTCGTAAAAAAAAGCAGGATTCGGGTGCCAGTTCTCCGGGCCGCGATTCAGCATGAAGGCGGAGGCGGCCAGCGGTTCGCCAATTTCCCCCTGCGTTATGAGGCGAAGACAGGTCTGAATTCCCGCGCCCAAAAAGGTGTCTGGCGCGCAGCCGATCTGACGGCCGTTTGACGCGGCCGCTTCCAGGATGCGACGACCGTCGTCGCGGGTCGTAGCCAGCGGTTTCTCCGAGAAGACGTGCTTTCCGGCACGGAGAGCCGCCAAGGTGATTTCCGCGTGTGCGAGCGGGACGGTCAGATTGACCACCAGCTCAACTTCGTCGGACCCGAGTAGTTCATCGGTGGTGCACACCTTGGACACCCCGAATTCTCTTGCTCGAGCCTGCGCCCTTTCCAGGACCTGATCCGCGCAAGCCACTACGTTTAGGTAGGGCGAGGCTTCCATGTTCTTCAGATATGCGCCGCTGATGGTGCCGCATCCGATGACACCGACACGGATCGGAACGATCACTCGCGCGCCACCGGATGGACAGGCTAACCTTTTGGACGGCGTGGGGACGGCAGCTGAAATCGATCTAGCGACCAAGATGGCCCAGCTTATGACCGCCGTGGAGCCCGAAGGGGCACCTCTGGAGCTGACCGCGTACAGCGTGCGCGGCGAGCCGGTCACATTTGCCGAGACGGCTCGCGGCGACTACCGGCCCTTCCAGGTAGGCGACAGATGGGGTCCGCCCTGGAGTACAACCTGGTTTCACGTGCGCGGTCGGGTTCCTGCTGAGTGGGTCGGAAAGAGCGTCGTCGCCGTCTTCGACCTCGGATTCCAGGGCCACACAGGATTCACTTGTGAGGCGCTCGCGTGGCGTGACGGGAAGCCGTGGCGCGGTGTGGATCCCAACCACCGCTGGCTGCCCATCGAGTCGACCGAGGTCGACTTTTACCTGGAAGCCTCCGCCATGCCAACCGCTGTGGTTTCCGGGCCGGCCATGGCTCCATCGATGATCGCCCTCCGTGAGTCTGTTGACCCGGCTTTCGTTTTCCGACAAGCCGAGCTGCGGGTCCAGGATCCGTCCGCTCGGAAGCTGGCGCTTGATTTCAAAGTACTCTACGAGCTCGCGCTTGCTCTGCCCGAGGGTGACCGGCGCGCTGAGATTCTGGAAGCGCTGCGTCGATTCGCACACAGCGACGATCCCGAAGACCTGGCGGGACCTCTCTCACGACCGAGCACGTCGACCCATCAGATCACTGCGGTCGGACATGCGCACATCGACACCGCATGGCTTTGGCCACTGCGCGAGGCGCGCCGAAAGTCTGCGCGAACCTTTTCGACCGCGCTCGCGCTGATGGACGAGTACCCCGACTACCGATTTGCGTGCTCGCAGCCAGCGCAGTACGCATGGATGAAGCAGTCGTATCCAACGATCTTCGAAGGCATCCGTCGACAGGTCGCAGCCGGGCAATGGGAGCCGGTGGGTTCGATGTGGGTCGAGGCGGACTGCAACCTTCCTTCCGGGGAGGCGCTGGTCCGGCAGTTCGTGTACGGCAAGCGATTCTTCATGCAGGAGTTCGGCGTCGATACCCGCGAGCTCTGGCTACCCGACGTCTTCGGCTACCCGGCGTCCCTGCCACAGCTGATCGCCGAGTCAGGTGGCGAATTCTTCCTGACTCAGAAGCTCTCGTGGAACGACACCAACAAGCCAGCGCACCACACGTTCATGTGGGAAGGCATCGACGGGACGGCGATCTTCACGCACTTTCCGCCGGCGGACACTTACAACGGCAATTTCACAGCAGGCGAGATCGTGCGAAGCGCCGCCGACTTCAAGGACAAGGAAAGCTCATTACGCTCTCTCTATCTCTACGGCTGGGGAGACGGGGGCGGTGGCCCGGAGCCGGACATGATCGAATCGGCTCACCGTCTGAGGAGCATCGATGGTGCGCCGCAGGTCGAGCTCGGCCGCGCGGCCGATTTCTTCGCGCACGCGAAACGAGAGGCGCACAACCTCACGACGTGGGTCGGTGAACTGTATTTCGAGCTCCATCGCGGTACTTACACGTCGCAGGCGCGGACCAAGTGGCTGAACCGGCGCGCTGAGCAAGCCCTGCGTGAGGCTGAAATCTGGTCGGTTGCGGTTGGACATGGCTATCCGGCGGACATATTCGATTCCACCTGGAAGCGCGTCCTTATCAATCAGTTCCACGACATCCTTCCTGGCTCGAGCATCGACTGGGTTTACGAAGATGCCGAGCGCGAACTCGCAGCCGTCATCGAGATCGCTGCCGGCATCACCACCTCGGCCCAATCCAGACTGGCGGGCAGCGGAGACAACCTGACCGTCTTCAACGTCAACTCGCATGCGCGCCGCGAGGTAGTTGAGGTCGATGGGCGGCACATTCTGGTCGACGCACCGGCGTGCGGCTGGGCGTCGATCATTGACTCGGCACCGATACAAGTGCAGCCGGTCTCTGTTTCCGGCCGCGTGATGGAAAACGGCCTGCTTCGAGTGACGTGGGACGATCGCGGGCTCTTGACATCAATCTGGGACAAGGAGGCGGGCCGCGAAGTGCTCGCCGTCGACGCACACGGCAACGCGCTTCTGCTGCACGACGACAACCCGAAAAATTGGGACGCATGGGATGTTGACGCCGACTACCGCAACAGTTTCGTTCAGATCACAGAGCTCGCGAGCGCCAAGGTCGAAATGGAGGGACCGCTGCGGGCTGCGGTGCGGTTCGCCCGCAACTTCGGCTCATCAAAGCTGGAACAGCGGATGGTCCTCGACGCAGGTTCGCGGGTGCTTCGATTCGAAACCGAAGTTGACTGGCAAGAGGAGCACAAGTTCCTCAAAGTCGCCTTTCCTGTCGCGGTGCGATCGTCCCGGGCCACCTACGAGATCCAGTTCGGTCATGTCGAGCGAAGCACACATTCCAACACCAGCTGGGACCAGGCCCGCTTTGAAGTCTGCGCTCATCGCTGGGCAGATCTGGGCGAGCCAGGTTACGGCGTCGCGCTACTCAACGACTGCAAGTACGGCTACGACATCCAGGGGTCGGTCATGCGACTGTCACTGCTGCGCGCGCCGACGCATCCCGACCCAGCCGCGGACCGCGGCAAGCATCGCTTCACATATGCGCTGATGCCTCATCCGGGAGACTTCCGCGAAGCGGGAGTGATAGCAGCCGCGGAGGATCTCAACAATCCGCTGCGGGCTATGCGCGGAGGAATCAGCGCCGGCGAGCATTCACTTATCGAGGTCGATACGCCACAGGTAGTGGTCGAGGCGATCAAGCGAGCGGAGGATTCGGACGCTGTCATCATTCGGCTCTATGAGGCGTGGGGTGGTCGCTGCCGAGCGCGCGTGCGCACATCGCTGCCGGCGTCTCGCGCATTCCTGTGCGACCTGCTCGAACGAAACCGGGACGAAATTGCGGTGCGCGACGGTCAACTGGAACTCGAGCTCACACCGTTCAAGATCCTGACGCTGAAGCTAATCGTCTAGGCGCTCCACGACCTCGCCAAAAGGTAGCCACGGCCAGAGCGATCAGCAGAGCCAGCTCGAACAGCGTCCATCGGTTCAAGCGCACGGCGAGGCCAGTGCTATTTAGATAGGGAGTACTGACCAGCCAACCGGCTGCCAGCGGTGCTCGCCACATCAGCACCGTGCGTTCCTCCCAGACGATCCAGGCCGCGGCCCCGAAGACGCACAGGTCCGAACCGTGCAGATACGGGACCACAAGCAGCGAGCCAAGAGCGCCGGCTGCGATGGCGAGGCCGGGCGAGTCCCGAAAACGAAACGCGGTCGCAAGACTTGCGGCGACGATGACCAACCGAAGCGCGGTGGCGAACGTCCCCCCCACTCCGAACGCACCTTCCAACGTCAGGTTGTTGGCGCCTTCGGGAAGTGGTCCGCGCAGCTGGCTCACATAAGCGGACACGCCCTGGACGCCCATCGACGCAAAGGCCACCGCGGCGATGACAACTCCCACACCGGCCCAGGAGACGAAGATCCGGTATCGCCCCGCGACCAGGAGGGCGAATGGCACCAGCAACGCCGTGTTTGGCTTCAAGTAAATAAGGGAGAGAGCGAGCCCAGCCGCGAGGTCCCGGCGTTCGCGCGCGAGTCGGGTGGCGAGCACGACCCCTGTCGCGACGAGTGGAGCCACTTGCCCGAGATTCACCGCATGCACAACCCACCAAGGCGCCATGGCCGCGGCGGCGAAGATGAAGCGGGCAGCGCCACGGCTTAGCGATGCCCACGCGAGCGCGCCTGCCAGC
Organism: Candidatus Dormiibacterota bacterium; assembly: GCA_035937155.1. GTDB lineage: Bacteria > Chloroflexota > Dormibacteria > Dormibacterales > Dormibacteraceae > Palsa-870. The sequence continues at coordinate 15,715 of DASYVJ010000108.1, forward strand.
GCCGCCAGGGTGATCACCGCCCAGATCCAGTACGCAACCCAGTAAGGGAGCGGTGTGAGAGGCGCCGTCAACCATGCGTCGGTCGGAGGGCTCAGGAATGATTGAGCGATCTGATCTGGCACCAAGCGCTTTTGTTCGATCCCAACGAGGGTCTGGTCGTAGATCTGCGACCACCCGTGTTCCATACCAACATTTGCCGCGGCGAGGTAGGTGTGAAAGTCGATTCCGATTGGCTCGTAGCGATTCAGGACATCGAGCGCGAGGGCGGTGAGCACGATCGCGAGCCCAAGCGAGGCCCACAACCGCCTATGGATTCTTCAGCTCCGTAATCTCTCCCCGCTCCGCGGACTCGTACGCACCGAGGATCACCTCAAGGACTTTGATGCCCTCGACCTCGGTATTCAGCGGGCGCCTGGCCTCTCGAAGACAGTCGATGAAGTCGACCACCTCGAGAGCATACGTGTCCGTTTCGGCGCCAGCCGCCTGGACGGTGACTTGCTCACCACCGGCCGGCTTGTAGTACAGCGCTCGCCCGTCGCTCCATAGGCTTCCAGATTCACCGGCAACCGAAAACCGCTCTGTACAACTGGGAGGCTCATACGCCCAACTCGTCACTATCGTTCCCACCGTGCCGTCCGCGAATTCAACGAGCACGTTCGCTGTGTCCTCGCCTTCGAGCATCGCTATGCGATGCCGGCTGACGAAGGCGACGACCTTCACCGGTGCGCTGTCGATCAGGTTGAGCAGCAGATAGGTCGGGTGGTATCCCGTGTCGATCAGTTCGCCTCCGCCGCTGGTCGCCCGTCTTGCACGCCAACCAAGTCTTTCGGGCTCGATTGTCAAGCGGAAGATGTCGGTTGTGCGGGCGGCGTAGACCTTGCCTAACTTGCCGTCGCGAATCATCTGCCGTGCAGTCGCCACGGTTGGCAGAAAAAGTTGATTGTGCGCGCACATAAGGGTGATGCCCGCGCTGGCTACCGCATGCTTCACAGCCTCAGCTTCGTCGAGTGTCACGCAGAGCGGCTTCTCGCAAAGGATGTGCTTCCCCGCCGCGGCCGCCGCGACGATTGCGTCTCGATGGAGGTGGTGCGGTAGACAAATGTCGACCGCATCTACAAGCGGCGACTCGATCATCTGTTTGTAATCGGCGAACACCTCGGTGCCGCCTGCCGACTCCGCGAAACGTTGGGCACGCAATGGATCGACGTCAGCAATTGCCGTGACCCGTGCGTGCTCAGCGGCTTGCGTGTAACCACGCATGTGCGCGCCGGCGATCTCGCCAGCGCCGATAATGCCGACTCCGATCCTTCCGTCGTGGCTCGTCAAAGTTTGTTGGGTTATCTTGGCACCGGAGCCGGTCTCCGAGATAACGGGTTACCTTAACGCGATTTCACACTCGCGTGGTCAGGAAAGGAACGGCTGACGCCAAACGCGGGAATCCCCGCGCGGCTTGAGTACAAGGAGTCGTTGCGCCACACGGGCGATATCGTTGAGTTGGTCGGGGGCCCGGGATTTGAACCCGGGGCCTCACGGTCCCGAACCGTCTTGGTTGCATGTCCTCGAGTGTCCCGGCGGCCCCGCAGATGCCCGCCTGAACTCAAATTGCCGCTCCTTGGTGTCCGTCCGTGTCCTCTAGAGCCGCCTGGTGCCGGGAATCTGTGACCCGGCTGTGACCCGGCGCGTGCCTCAAAAGGCGGGGACCCGCGACCACCTCGCACATTAGGAAGTGTCATTACAGGGGACGTGTTAACACGTTCTGAGTACGTTGACCTTGTGGGCCGCGGTGGACTCGAACCACCTGCCTCCGCGGTAATGCGCCCCGAGCGCTGTGCTTCAAGAGCGGTATGGCCGAGCGTAAGGCGGGGTGTTATGTGGCCTGACATTCGGCGACCGTCCAGATCCGGCCATGGGCCGGCGGCTAGCCTCGGCGGGACAAAGCCTCCTCGATCTGGTCTAGGTGTTCGCCTCGGTGGCTGGCGCGGATCGCAACGAGCGGGCTCTCCGGGTTGCCTGGGTACATGTCACGCGGGTCAAGCGCGGCGACCCGACGATCGACGTCCTCTGCGATTTGCAGGGCGAGCTCTGCGAGCGCGCGAGGCTCGACAGCCTGGATCAGGGGACGGGCCGAGTCATTAATCCAGTCGACGTTATCTGGCTCGTGGTCGGACCCGGACAACCGTTCCCCGAGCTCGAGCTTGCCGGCCAGGATGCCGGCACGGGCGTCCCAGAATGCAATATGGCCGAGAACCCCGGCCACCGTCCAATGCTCGTTGACCTGGCGTCGCAGATCTGCGTCGCTGAGCCTTTCCACGAGGCTGCGCATCCGCTCAAGCTCGCTGCGATTCTCTCGTGCGAAGTCAGGTTCTATGGCTCCTTTATACCCGATGAATCAGAGAGGGTCGTATCGAACGCCGGTTGATCGGGACTCCTAGGGCCGAATCGCGGCCACAATCTTGTGGATTTGCCTAAAATGCGGACGCTCGTGCCGAGCGATGCCTTCCGCATACCACTGCACGGAACGTTCGAAAACACCGCCAAGCATGTCAACCACGGACGCGTTGCGCGACCACTCCTCGGGCGTCAGCGCAAGCAGTGTTGCCATCAACTCCGCGCGCTGCTCCTCGAACGCGCGGAGCGACTTCCAAATTCTTCCTGAAGGAAGTTGGTCGTCTTGATCCAGCCGGCGCAGCACTTCCTCGACGCTGAGCATCTCGCCCACTCTGCCGACAGTAATTTGACAGAGCCGGCCACGGCGCGAGAGTGACAGGCCCGGGTTAGATGCCTTATCGCCCAGCCGGAGCGCCGCGTGAAGGTCGGAGCACGCCGGACCCAAATTGGCCGACGAGTCGCTCGTGGGTGGTGGGCCGCGGTGGACTCGAACCACCTACCTCCGCGGAGGTCGGCTTGAGCGCCGGGCTAACTAGAGTGAGACGCCGAGCTTAGCGCGGCGAGTCATGTGGTACGCGCTTGTTATCAGGTATCAGCTTCGACGTAAGCACGACACCGCTTACTTGCAAGGTACAGACGACGTCGAACACGACGGATCACGCTGGCTCAATAAGCCTGCCGTTTTTTGACAGGTTCGGGTCGGTGCATGCGGCAAGGTTGAAACAGCAGGGACGTCGCTTCCCGCTTTTCATTTTCGAGATACTTACTTCGACCCGTCGTTTGCGCGTATCAGGGTTTTGGGTTGCCTTGACCCAGCGAACCCATTCCCAGCGCGCCATCGGCGTAATACCTTTCCATAGGTCTTGGATCTTCTGAGGGGCAGCTGCCAGCGCTGTATCGAGATCCTGTGGCACGTTCGGCTCCGGCCAGTCTTTGAGTGACTCAATTTCGAGCGTCGCGGTGTCACCAGCGCCTAAAGCAGCGGTTTGTTGTAGCTTTCCATCAATCCTCATCCAGTGGCCCAAATAGCCGTCTGGTTCCAACACCGCCTGGAACCCATGGCCATTGATCGTTCCTTGTACTGCCACCTGCCCGCGCGACGGCAGTCTCACGCTCGCTTTCTCAGGCAAGCGCAAAATAGTCCGTTTGTCGATCGTGTACAGCGTGGCTTCAAAACGAATTGTTGGCACCCCTGTGCGCTGACTCATAGTAGTCATATATTTTGCAGTCCTACGACCCGCGATCTCAACGTCCGGGCCACCAAGTCCGAAGAGACACCTCGGGTCTTTGTTTGTCGTCCTCGCTGCGGCCCTAATAGGCCTGGCAGTCTGGGCGATCCGCCGGCCATCTAGCGGCGGACCTTCACTAGCGAAGTTCCACCGGAGCCATTGCGGCGAAGGAAGGACATAGACCTTGGGATTTTGAACCGGGTGCCTCACGGTCCCGTGCATTGCGTCCCCGCTTCGAGTCTCTGAGAACTCAGCCATTGCTGCTGCCCAAGTTCAGATTGGCTGTCGATGGTGAGTGCCGCGCAGCCCTAACTGCGAAGTTCCCTGGGAAATTGTGACCCGGCTGTGATCCGTCGGTTCCCGACGACGCGCGAAACTGTCGGTTTTGAATACAAAATTGGTCGGGGGCCCGGGATTTGAACCCGGGGCCTCACGGTCCCGAAACTTGGGCGCTCTCGTCCACCGAGACCGTTTTCGAGCCTTTTGAGCTCGTTTGAGGACTTGCAGCCGGGTCGATTGGGCATCTGGTCCACCGAGCTCGGTCAGATTACTACACGAATTACTACACGGTGATATACTTCGGGTATAGATCATTTGAGAGCCTGGCGGTTCTCGTCTAGGGAGGTCGCGATGCCTGATCGCGTAGTGGCAAAACTATTCCGCAATGGCCGCAGCCAAGCCGTCAGGTTGCCCAAAGAATTCCGATTCCGCGGAGAGAAGGTGCAAGTTCGGCGGGTTAACACTGGAGTCTTGCTCGAGCCCGTGCTTGACGCCAAGGAATGGTTCGCCCGGCTAGATAGTGCCGGCCCGAGCGACTTCATGGCAGAAGGGCGCGATCAGCCGATCACACCTTCCCGCAAGATCCTCGATTGACCTACCTGCTCGATACCAACGCTTGTATCGCGCTGATCAATGGTCGGCCCGAAGCGGTGCGGCGACGTTTTGCTCGCGTCCGCGCGGGTGACGACGTGGTCGCCACTTCGTCTGTGGTGCTTTTCGAGCTCTGGTACGGAGTTGCTAAGAGCCAGCGCCCTAAGGCGAATGCCGAACGAATCGCGACCTTCCTGTCCGGTCCTCTTGAGCTCCTGGACTTCACCCCAGAAGACGCCGAGCACGCGGGACGGGTTCGTGCAGCCCTTGAAGGGCTCGGCAAACCAATTGGCGCTTACGACCTCTTGATCGCCGGCCAAGCGCTTCGTCATAAAGCCACGCTTGTAACAGCAAACTCGTCGGAGTTCGCGAGGGTTCGAGGTCTTCGGCTGCAGGACTGGACTACTTTGGCCCGTTGAGGTACTGACCTCAGGTCACGGTAATGGGAAGTTGTCGCGAGCCAACGACTTGCCCCTGAGGAGCTCGACGGGCACGAACCCTGACTTTTGACCGTAAGTTCCGGAAGTTAGGACGGAAGTCTTGCGTCGAGTCCTTAGCGGGTTGGGCTTCGCGGAATATGAGCAACGTGGATCCTTGGTTGAGGCTTCGCGCGTCAACGTTTTGCTCTCGAGGAATGCGATCTTTCTCGGCATAGCCATAAGCCTTAAAGCCATGTTGCCTGGCCAACCTAGGCAACTCCCTCGACAACGCAGCCTTGATCGCACCTCCCACACCTGACGCCCCAAAGCCGTGAACGACTAGCAGGACGGTCTCCCGGTCGCGGCGAGCATTCTTAACCTCGACCTTCAGCTGCTCCATCGCCTCAACAACAGTCTGGCCGGAATGGGCGATGTCTACCTTTCGCACGGCATCAGCCACAAAGAATGCCTCACCAGCGCCGATGCTCACGCTAACCCCGCCTTATCGAGAGCATCTATCTCGTAGGCGTGGCAAAAGAGAGGACCTAAGCGGGTTTGTCTCCAGCGTCTCCTTTATTACTGCGGCTCCCTGTTCAACAAGCCCAGACAAAGGACACATCGAATAGCTACCATCGGTTTCATGAGCCGTCAAACCGGCGTCATCCTCGCCGAGGTGGGATTCCTGTTGATCTTGTTCGCCGGTGTCTGGATTGTCGCCGCTCAAATCCCGGCCTTCAAGATACCCACGGAGAGAACTATTGTCGCAGGCATTGCACTCGCCCTTGGTGGCTTACTGCTCATTATCGCAACGCACTGGGGTGACTTCGGCCGACCATCTTGAATGTGCCGTTGCCGAACGGTCGGCGAAGGCGACCCTTTCGGTAGGGCAACTCCACACCACCGCAGGCGCGCTGACCAGCTCGATAGTCGCTGTTGGGGAGAGCATGTCGATCCAGCGGAAGAACGTCGGCGGTACTCTTGCGAAATGCGACCCCTTCGGTACTCCATCAACGTCACATTGGACGGGTGCTGCGATCATCGTGCAATCCCCGCGGACGAAGACTTGCATCGTCACGCGGTCGAGAACCTCAACCAGGCCGATGCCCTTCTCTTTGGCCGGGTGACTTACGAAATGATGGAATCAACGTGGCGGCCGCCGGCGCCGACGGGAGCGAGACCTGATTGGATGGAACCCTTCGCCCAGACGATCAACGCGGCAAAGAAGTACGTCGTGTCGAGCACCCTGGAGCAGGTCGATTGGAACGCGGAACTCGTGCGCGGGGATCTGGGCAAGGCCGTTCAGCAACTCAAG
>DASYVJ010000109.1:0-140973 GCA_035937155.1 Candidatus Dormiibacterota bacterium
TCACGGTGTCCCGGCGCAGGTGCTGACGGACAACGGCAAGGTGTTCACCGGGCGCTTCGCCCAACCTCCGGTCGAGGTGCTCTTCGACCGGATCTGTCGCGAGAACGGCGTTGACCACCTGCTGACCGAACCTCGGTCGCCGACCACTACCGGCAAGATCGAGCGCTTCCATCGGACACTCCGAGTCGAGTTGGACACCAGGCAGGTGTTCCGCAATCTGAAGACTGCACAGGAGTTATTGAACGAGTGGGTCGCCTACTACAACACGCAGCGTCCGCACCAGTCGCCCCTTGATGGGGGATATGGTGGGATGACAATGGATCTGATCACTCGCCAGTCGGACCAAGCCATCGGCTCAGTCGTCTAGGCTGGCCGAATGCTTTCTGTGCAAGGTCGAGCTGCAGGTCCATGACGAGCGAGCCTGCAGTCCTAGCTGCGGCGACTCCGAGTGGGTCCGAATCGCCTAGAGGTCAGGAAGGGCACGCAGCACGGTCGCAATTGCGAGCGTTGGGTGGCTGTTTGGAACGAGCGGGAGCGCGGCTAGGATCATCGATGCCTCGGATGAGGACGACGTGAACCTGCGACGCGTTGAGTCGCTTTGGCAGGACGCGGGCTTGAGTTCTGCGCCATCGCCAGGATGAAGGATGTGGGAGGCCGCGGCCAACCTGCAAGAAGCAGGTCAAGCAATAGAACAGGAAGGCCGAACCCGCGGGCCCCTAGGTCAATGACCTCCTGGCGCGTTAACTCGAACGTGGAGGGAAGCCCGCTTTCGGACATCAAGTCCTCGACCAATAAGTACTTCATCCCGCCTCCATTAAGCTCGGGGCGAGCGCCTTCCGGAGTTGTTGCCTGCCAAGCGCGAGTCGCGATGAGACCGTACGCTCCGGAGTCCCTGTGGCCCGCGAGATCGCGCGGTTGGTATAACCGTGGAAGTAGCGAAGCACGATCGTGACCGCCTCCTGCGGTGGCAGCGCGGCTAGCGCGGCGGTCAGGTCGCAATGCTCTAGTTCCTGGGGGTCGGGGCCAGGGCCGGGCCGCCCGAGACGGCGGAGTATCTCGCCCACTTCCCAAAGTCGCATCTTCCGCTGGTAGGAGATCGCGGCATTGACCGCGATGCGGTTGACCCACGCCTCGGCGGGGGCCTCGGGCCGCCATGCAGGCCAATGCCGGTAGGCCCGCTCAAATGCGTCTTGGGTACAGTCTTCGGCGGCTGCGCGGTCACGGAGGATTCTGATCAATGTGCCGAACACCTTGCCGTACGAGGTTTGGTACAGGCGCTCAAAATCGCCGAGGCTTCCCGGGCGGTAGTCGTTCACTCGGAACTCCGGAAGTGCGGGTGCGCGGCCCGACCAAGTGCCACGGCTTGCCGGACCCTTCGCGCTCATGGGGTCGGCGGACGCGCGGCCGGCGGCAGTGTTGCGCACCTTCCTCTTTGGAGCCAGGCTACCGACAGGAAGCAAGCGTGGGAATGGGCGATTCGACCTTAAGGTGCACCATCCGACTCAGAGCTGCGGCCGCTGTCCCAGGCCGAACTTGGGACAGAGGCTGTGGGATACAAATATCACGTCACGGGTCCACCGCAGCTTGAGCGTGTGGTCGGTTACCACGGCCGGCGCCTTTGGTCCCTGCTTGCATGTTGATGCACTTCTAGCGAATACGGGCAGGCTGGAGGCTATTGGCAGAGCTTCCGGACATGCAGGACGCTGCGGCGCCGAAACAAAAAGGCTGCAGCGCCCTAGGGCCCGCCCACTAGGCCCGGGCGCTGGCGCGATAGCGAGTGACCAATCGATCCAGGGCGTCAACCTCTGCTCGGAACGTGGTACGGCCCTTCGGCGTGGCGCGCACCCAGGTGCGCGGCCGCCCCTCGACGAAGCGCTTGTCTAGCTGCACCAAACCGGCGTTGACCAGGACGTTCAGGTGGGCGGAGAGGTTGCCGTCGGTGACACCAAGGGTGTCGCGCAAGTACGTGAAGTTGGCGCGATCCGCTTCTACCAGGATGGCCAGGACGCCGAGCCTGACCCGCTGATGTACGGTTTCATCGAGATCGACGGCCGGGTGCGAGGACTCCTCTTCAGCCATCGATGCGCCGCTCGCTCACCAGGCTCACGACCCCAATCAGCATGGAGCCGACCCCGAAGATAACCACCCCGATGGTGTAGGCATGTGCCGGCCTCAGCAGCGCTAGAGCGATGGCGGACACGAGCACGCCAACGGCCATTGCCGCAACGGGAACGCTGCGCCCCAACCGCGCGAAGACTAGGTAGCCGAGTCCGATGACGAACAGGGGGCCGGCGTAGCTCAGCGCACCTCCCCGGCCTACGATGCCCAGTGCTGTTGCGCCCACCAAGATGCCTACCGCCGTGGCTATGAACGGCCAGGCGTTTGCCGCTACGCCGTGCTCCAGTTCGCGGCGTCGATACCAGAGCCCTGTGGCCACCGAGGCCAACGGCGCCCCGACCAGCCACAAGACCGCGATGGCGGGCCAGGACCACGCTTCCGCGACGGCGGCAGAGGCAAGAGCCAGCACCCCAAACAGGATCATCGGAAACGAGTTGGCGGCGAGTATCGAGCGAGTCCGGCGGCCTGCCGCCCGTGTCGCCCCTAGAAGTCGGTCGGTTTCTGATGCTTGCATTAGCTCTACTCCTCAGAGAGCTTTGTAGCACAGAGTTCTCTGAATTGCAAGGCCTATGTTTACATCCTCAGTATGTCGACCACTACAACAATGCTCGTCCCCACCGGGCGCTTCAGCTTCACCCTCCGAATCGCAGGCTCAGTCGAGTAAGCCCGGAGGGCGCGATCATTTGTCACCCGAGGCTCGGCGGACTACTTCGCGAGTATTCACGCCTGCCCTGTTTGGCTGCCGCATGAATTCTTGCAACCGACAGCCGAAAAGCCGAGCACTCTCCGCTGGCATCGCCGCAAGCGCATACGCGCTACTCAGGCGTTACCCCGCCGAGGGGGCGCCGCGATGGCGCGGCGCCTCGCTTCCCTCGATCGAGTATTAGGAAATGGTGAAGGGCGCGGACTGGGCAACGTCGTACGGCGCCCCGTCGTTCTTGTCCAGCTGGACGATGTACGCACCCGGTTCCACGGTCGGCGGTCCGGCCGCATTGATGTCGCCAAGCGTCTCGGCCAGGGTGGAGGTTGGGAATGAAACCTCGACGACATTTGACTGGCCGCCGGCCAGGTCGACCCTGGCGAAACCGACCAAGCGCTGCGGCGGCACCACCACGCTGCTGACCGGCTGGGCGACGTAGACCGGGACAATGTCGGTCCCAGCCATGGTCCCCATGTTGGTCACGGTAAACCTGGCCGTCGCCGTGCGGTTCCGGGACACGATTGCTGTCACCGACAGGTTGCTCGTCTGGAATGTCGTGTACGACAGGCCGTAGCCGAAGGGGTACAGCGGGTTGTAGGCGTGGCCCTGACCCGAGCCTGTGCCCGGCAATTGGTCAAAGAACTTCGGCTGGTCGCCAAGCGGAGACGGCGCCCCGCCGTTGAAGTCTCCGCCGACCGTAGGCGCATCGCTCGGCCAGCTGACCGACAGCTTGCCGCTGGGGTTGATCTTGCCGAAGATCGCGTCGGCCACCGCCTGCCCGGCTTCGGTACTGCCCTGGTAGGCCATGAGCACGCCATTGGCGCTCTCCGCCGCCGCCCCGAGGCCGACCGGGCGCCCGGCGATGACGACGACGATCACCGGCACGCCCGTCTTCTCGAGCGCGCTGATCGTTGCCTGCTGATCCGGCGGCAGCTGCGGCGCCGGGTTGTCACCCAGCCCCTCGGCGTACGCCTTCTCGCCCACGGCTACGACATAGGCACTGGCGGTGTTCGATTGAGCGAGAGCTGACGTCTGATCGGGTGCGAAAACCGCATTCGGGTCGTCCGCCCTGATCCCCTGCTGGACCGTTGTACCGGGCGGGATCTGATTCGGCGGCCCCATGCAGCAGACGTGGCCGGCGCCGAAAACGCCCTGCCAGCTGACGCTCCAGCCGCCCAGCTGATTGGTCATTGAGTCGGCGCTCGGGCCGGTGACAACCACTTTGCCGGTTGGGGACAGCGGCAAGGCCTTGTTCTGGTTGCGTAGCAGGGTCATCGACTCCTGGGCTGCCTTAAGTGTCGCAGTCCGTCCCGAGGTGACCGCGGCGTTGGCCGCACCCGCGTCGACACACGGGACGCTCGGGTTGTTGACGCAGGGCTGATCGAACAGGCCGAGCTGGAACTTCAAGGTGAGGATCCGCCGCACGGCTTCGTCGATGCGGGCCCGGGGAATCTTTTCCGTCGCAACGTCTTGCAGGATCGCGGCCTGCCACAGCTCGGGGTGGGTGACCTCCATGCTCATGTCAACGCCCGCATTGACGGCCATGGCGATGGCGCCGGCCAGATCCGGGACGATATGATAGGCGGTTTGCAGCGCCGGCACGTCCTGGTAGTCGCTGATGACCACCCCCTGGAAACCCATCTGCTTGCGGAGGATGTCGGTCAGCAGGTAGTGCGATGCAGTGGCGGGGACGCCGTTGATCGACCCCGAGTCCACCATCACCGTTCCCGACCGGGCGTCGAGGGCGCCCGCATACGACGGCAGGAGCAAGCTCTGTAGGTAGTTCAGCGGTAGCAGCGCCTCGTTGCGGTCGTGCCCGTTGACGGACTGCGAGTACCCGGCGAAGTGCTTGACCGTGGCCGTGACTTTGAGAGAGTTGGCGCCGCCGGTCGACTGGAGCCCATGCACATTGGCGCCGCCCATCGCGGCCGACAGCACCGCCTCCTCAGCCCAGGTCTCATAGGTCCGGCCCCATCGGTTGTCCCGAGACAGGTCCTGGACGGGTGCGAAATCCCACACCCAGCCAGTGGCCCGGAGGGCGTTGGCCGTTGTGGCGCCCCCGGCTTGCGCGGCGGCCGGATCCCACGTGGCGCCCATGCCGATCGACTGCGGGAAGAGCGGCGCCTGCCAAGGATGGCCGAACCCGTGCACTGCGTCGACGCCGAAGATCACGGGTATGTGGAGCCGCGAGTTCTGGATGGCGTAGCTCTGGATCATGTTGTATTCGTTGGCCCAGTCGAAGCCGGTGTTGCCGGGGCCGCCCTTGGCCGTCGTATCGACGGGGTTGTCGGTGCCCCCGGCCAGCACCGACCCGACGTGCTGGTCCACGAAGAACGTCTGCATGCACGCTGGGTTGGGCATGCCGAAGGTGCTGGTATTGCAATTGGCGCTGTTCGGGTCGGTGACGTTGTCCACCAGCTGTTGGTCCATTTGACCGACCTTCTCCGCCAGCGTCATCGAATTGAGGAGGGCAATGACACGAGCCTCAGTAGGCTTGGTCTCGTCCAGCCACGGTGCCGAGGTTGCGCTGGCGCTGCCCTGGCCGGCGAGTGTGGGCAGTCCGAGTCCGAGGGCGCCGATAACCGCGGTGGCGGCAATCAGGGTCCTTCTCCTCCCGACGGCGCGAGCGTTAGAAAGTGAAGTCGACATAGTTCGGCCTCCTTGGGGAGTTGAATGGTGCTGGTGGGTTGACTGCCAGCGCCGGCGAGGCGCCCTGCACGATGACAGCCCCGAAAACCATTACGCCAGCGCTCAGAAGCGCCCCTGCCCGATGACGGAATCCAATGTGGCCAAACACATTTACCCCCGCATCAACTGTCCGCTTCGCGCCCGAATCCGGTGCGCGCTTTGCCAGTTTTCCAACGATTCAAGACTACTCTGCCAGCAACGATTACGTTGGGCCCTAGCACGACACAGCTGCCTGCTTGTACTCGCACGCGCCGCGCGATAGGAGTACAACTGAAAACACCTCCCGGCCTACTGGTCCAGCGCGATGGCAACCGGATAGCAACCCGGTTCCCAAGGCAGTGAGGGTCTCAATTTCTAGCTCTGCGCCTTACGGACTTCATGCAGCGATGACACGGCCATCGTTGATTCGACCCTATGATCGAGACGTGGCCTTCATCACGCGCCCGGAGCTGAAAGGCACCTTCGGGATGGTGAGCTCAACGCACTGGCTCGCCACTCAATGCGGGATGGCGGTGCTCGAGCAGGGCGGTAATGCGTTCGACGCCGCCGTCGCCGCCGGCTTCGTCCTGCAGGTGGTCGAGCCGCACTTGAACGGACTCGGCGGGGAGGTCACAATCCTGCTCTGGGATGTATCTCGAGGCCGCGTTGAGGTCATCTGCGGTCAGGGCCCTGCGCCAAAGGCGGCCACCATCGAGTTGATCCGCTCTCTCGGCTTGAACGACATTCCCGGTACCGGCCTGCTCGCTGCATGCGTGCCCGGCGCCTTCTGCGGATGGATGACGCTCTTGCGCGATCACGGAACCTGGCGGCTGACTGACGTTTTGCGTTTCGCCATCGAATACGCCGAGGCCGGTTACCCCGTGGCGCCGCGCATCGCCGACGCCGTCACGATGGTGGAGGGACTCTTCCGCGAACATTGGCCGACCTCAGCGGCCGTCTACTTGCGTGGCGGCCGGCCGGAGCCCGGTTCGCGGTTCCGCAATCCAGACCTCGGCGCGACCTACCAGCGACTGGTGCGGGAGGGGGAATCGGCGAATGGCGGGCGGGAGAGTCAGATCGATGCTGCCCTAAGCGTGTTCTATTCAGGTTTTATCGCCGAGGCCGTCGAACGTCACTGCCGCACCGAGTTGATGGACAGCTCAGGGACTGCTCATCGCGGCCTGCTTACGGGCGTCGACCTTGCCGAGTTCAAGGCAACGCACGAGGAACCGGTGACTGCTGATTTCGAGGGCTGGACCGTGGCCAAATGCGGGCCATGGAGCCAGGGACCCGTCTTCCTCCAGCAGTTGCGCCTCCTCGAAGGACTCGGGTTGCGCGCCGCCGGCTTTCTCTCGGCGGATCACATCCATTTTGTGGCCGAATGCGCGAAGCTCGCCTTTGCCGACAGGGATGCGTGGTATGCCGATCCCAACTTTGCGGCGGTGCCTCTGGATGACCTCCTCGCGCGGGACTACGCTGCGGCGCGACGCGGTCTCGTGGGCCCCCGCGCGTCGCTTGAGCTCCGACCAGGCGCGCCTGCCGGCCTCGATCCTCGGCTGCCACGGTCCTCCGGCCAGGCGGTCGCCGAAGGCCACTGGACGGGCACTGGCGCGCACGCGGTCGGCGAGGTGCGCGGGGACACGGTTCATGTCGCGGCCGCCGACCGCTACGGCAACATGGTCGCCTGCACCCCCAGCGGTGGCTGGCTGCAGAGCTCGCCCGTCATCGCCGGCTTGGGCTTCTGCCTGGGCACCCGCGCGCAGATGCTCAACCTGGATCCGGATCATCCGAACCGGCTCGAGGGAGGCAAGCGACCGCGCACGACGCTCAGCCCCTCCCTTGCATTGCGCGACGGCGAACCCAGGCTCGCCTTTGGAACGCCCGGCGGCGACCAGCAGGACCAATGGTCGCTCGAGTTCTTCCTCGCGCACGCAGTCTACGGCCATGACCTGCAGGCGTCCATCGACGCCCCGATGTTTCACACGGCGCATTTCCCCAGCTCGTTCGCGCCGCATGCCGCGGAGACCGGAAGCCTCTACGTTGAGTCGCGCGTCGAAGGTGCGGTTTTCAGCGAGCTGCGCAGGAGAGGGCACGAGGTCGTGGAAGCGGGCCCGTGGTCCCTGGGTCGTCTGTGCGCGGTCGGGCGCGATCACAAGACGGGCATGTTGTCCGCCGCCGCCAACCCGCGTGGCGCGCAGGGCTACGCGGCCGGTCGCTAGCCAAGAGGGAAGTAACAAGCGGCCAGGTGGTCGCCGAGCCGGACCGTATCGAGCGGGGGCTCGGACTCCGCGCAACGCGGCTGGGCCTTGAAGCAGCGTGTTCGAAAACGGCAGCCGCTCGGCGGGTTGACCGGAGATGCGACGTCGCCCTTGAGGAGGATCCTTTCGCGGCCCCGCTCGACCGTCGGGTCGGGAATTGGGATCGCCGACAGCAGCGACCCGGTGTAAGGGTGCTGTGGGCTCTGGTAGAGCTCCCTTGCACTCGACACCTCAACGACCTTGCCGACGTACATCACAGCGATGCGGTCGGAGATGTGCTTCACGACTGAAAGGTCGTGCGCGATGAAGAGGTAGGTGAGATTGAATTTCTCCTGCAGTCGCTCAAGGAGGTTGATGATCTGGGCCTGGATCGAGACGTCGAGCGCCGAGACGGGCTCGTCGCAGACGATAAATGTCGGATCGACCGCTAAGGCGCGAGCGATGCCGACTCGCTGTCGCTGGCCGCCTGAGAACTCGTGCGGGTAGCGGTCGACAAAGCTCGAGGCCAGCCCGACGAGGTCGAGCAGCTCGCGAACTCTCTCTTGCCGCTGTCGCCGCGTCCGAGCCAGATGATGGATTTCGAGCGGCTCGCCCACGATGTCTCCAACGGTCTGCCGAGGGTCTAGGGATCCGAACGGGTCCTGGAAGATCATCGCCATGTCGCGCCGCATCCGGCGCATCGCCGCCGGCCCCATGCGGAGCATGTCTTGCCCTTTGAACCGCACCTCGCCCGAGGTGGGCTCGATCAGCCGCAGGATTGAGCGGCCGAGTGTCGACTTTCCGCATCCTGACTCTCCGACCAGCCCGAGCGTCTCGCCCTGCCGGATCGTGAGGTCGACTCCGTCGACCGCCCGCACCTGGCCGACCGTGCGCGCGAGCACGCCGGAGCGAACCGGGAACCAGGTGGTCAGGCGCCGAACCTCCACCAGGGGGTCGGCCGCGCTCCAGGTCGAGGCGGAGAGCCCGCTCGCGACCGCCTCAGCCGGCATCGACCGAGCCATTGAGAGAGGTGCCCGCCTGCGTCACCCAGCAGCGCGCCAGGTGGCCGCGCACGTCGCGGAGCTCGGGTTCATCCTTGTCGCATCGCTCGACCGCGAATGGACACCGGGGTTGGAACTTGCAGCCGGAGGGCAGCCGCATCATGTCCGGTGGCGACCCCTCGATAACCTTCAACGGTTCACGATCGTCGGCGTCGAGCCTCGGGATGGAGTGCAGCAGCGACCACGTGTAGGGGTGCTCCGGATGCGCGAAGACATCTTCTGTCCGTCCCTGCTCGACCACTCGACCGGCGTACATGACGATTACTCGGTCGCAGATGCCCGCGACGACGCCGAGATTGTGGGTGATCAGGATGGTCGCCATACCCGAGTCGCGGTTCAGGTTTCGCAGGAGATCGAGGATCTGGGCCTGGATGGTGACGTCGAGGGCCGTGGTCGGTTCGTCGGCGATGAGAAGGCTTGGGCTGGTGGTCAGCCCCATCGCGATCATGGCCCGCTGGCTCATGCCGCCCGAGAAAACGTGCGGATACTGGGCTACGCGCTTTTCCGCTTCCGGGATTCCGACCTTCTTGAACATCGCGATCGCCGCGGCGAGCGAGGCTCGCACATCAGTGCCGCGATGGATCTGCAGCGGTTCTCCCACCTGCCAGCCCGTACGGTAGACGGGGTTGAGGGAGGTCATGGGGTCCTGAAAGATCATCGCCATCTCGGTGCCCCGGATTTCTTCCATCTCATCCTCGGAGAACCCGGTCAGCTCGCGGCCCTTGAACCGGATCGCTCCGCTGTCGATCCGGCCCGAGCGGGGCAGGAGCCGCATGATCGAGAGCGCTGTCATCGACTTCCCGGAGCCGGACTCTCCGACGATGCCGAGCGTCTCGCCCGCGTCGACGTGGAACGAGACTCCGTCGACCGCCCTCACGACGCCCGCTTTGAGGGTCAGGTTGGTGTGCACGTCGTCGAGCTCCAGCAGGTGGAGGGACATTAGGAGCGAAGCCTCGGGTCCAGGGCGTCGCGGAGCGAATCGCCCAGGAGGTTGAAGCTGAAGACCGTCACCGAGATGGCGGCACCGGGCACGATCGCCAGCCACGGGTCGTTCGCGAGGAAAGTTGCCCCCGTGTTGATCATCTGACCCCAGTCCGGGGTCGGCACCTGTGCTCCCAGCCCGAGAAATGACAAAGTCGCTTCGGCCAGGATGGCAAAGCCGGCGGATAAAGAGACCTGGACGATGACCGGGTTGAGCAGGTTCGGGATCAGGTGTCGAAGGATGATGCGCATCGGCGTCGCCCCAAGCGAGCGGGTGGCCGCAATGAACTCCATCTGCTTGAGTTGGAGGACAAGCGCACGGACGAGGCGGGCGTAAACCGGGATGGCGACGATGCCGATCGCGATCATCGCGTTGCGGAGGTCGGGGCCCAGGGCGGCCACGATTGCGATCGCGAGGATCAGCGCAGGAAACGCGAGCAGCGCATCGATCAACCGCATCAGCAACAGGTCGAAGACCCCGCCGAAGTAGCCACTGATCAGGCCGATCACCCCGCCAGCGACCAATCCCACCGCCACCGCCACGAAAGCTACCGGCAAGGAAACACGGGCGCCCCAGAGCACACGGCTGAATAGGTCGCGCCCAAGCTCGTCCGTTCCAAGCAGGTGGCTCGGGCTGAGGGGCGGCAGGTATGCGTTATCCGCATTGACGGCGATTGGGTCGTGGGGTGAGATAAATGGGGCGAGCAGCGCAACCAGGAACAAGAGCAATACGAGTGAGCCGGCTAGGATGACGCGGGGGTGCGTGCGACCGAGCTCGAGCAGGTGGATCCGGGTCTGGCGGATGGGTGCCTGGGTCGCGATCAGCGCCGGCGCGGTGCTCATGCGAAAGAGATCCGGGGATCAAGCCAGGCGTACACAAGGTCAACGAGGAGGTTGGCGACCAGGTACGAAAAGGCGGCGAGGAGCACGATCCCCTGCACGACTGTGTAATCGCGATTGAAGATCGATTCCACGGCCAGACGGCCCACCCCTGGCCAGGTGAACACTGTCTCGGTGACGACCGCGCCCTCGATGATGCCTCCGATCTGGAGTCCGACGATGGTTACGACCGGGATCAGTGCGTTCTTCAGCGCGTGGATGAAGACCACGCGCCGCCAGGGCGCTCCCTTGGCCCGTGCGGTGCGGATGTAGTCCTGGTTGAGAACCTCGATCATCGATGACCGCGTGAAGCGCATGTTGATCGCGGCGCCGGCTGTGCCCAGCGCGATCGCCGGCAGGATCACGTGGCGCAGGTTCTCGACTGGGTCCTGATTGAAGGGCACGTAGCCGCCGAAGGGGAACAGTCGCAGCGTGACCGAGAGGAAGAAGATCAGCACGATCCCGATGAAGAAGTTTGGGATTGACACGCCGCCGACCGCGAGGCCGGTGGCCAGGTGGTCGGCGAGCGAGCCTCGCCGAACGGCGGCGATGGTGCCCAGGGGTATCGCGACGAGCAATGACCAGATGAGGGCGACCGCGCCCAGCTCGACCGTGGCGGGAAGCCGCTCTCCGATCGCAATGGTCACCGGCTGGTGCGTGGTGATTGAGCGCCCGAGGTCCCCGTGCACGATGTGCCCGAGCCAGATCACGTACTGGACGTAGAGCGGCTTGTCCAGTCCGAGCTGTTGATGGATTGCCGCGATCGCCTGTGGGTTCCGGTCCTCTCCGAGGACGATCAGCGCGGGGTCGCCCGGGGAGAGGTGGATGAGCATGAACACACCGACCGTAACCAGGAAGGCGACCGGCACCATCAGCACCAACCGGCGCAGGACGTACGTGGTCATGCCGGGCCGCTCCCCGGCATCAATTCAAGGGACGGACGTGCGATTGTCTAGCCTGGGCTAGCCCTTCCAGACCGCTGCCATCCGGATCATCAGGTCGGGGTACAGCGTGAATCCATGAATCTTGTTGCTCGAGATCTGGGCGCTGACGCCGAAGACTGTGAAGACGTACGGCGCGTCGGCCACGATCTGTTTCTGGGCGTTGAGGTAGTCCTGCTTGCGCTTGTTCTGGTCAGTGCTTACTCGGGCGTCCTCGAGCCAGGCGTCGACCTGCGCGTTGCTGTACAGGCTGTCGTTGAAGTCGCCTTTGGTGTGCCACCACGCGTACGTGTTCCCGTCCGGGTCGATCCTGCCCGACCAGTTCACATTGCAGGCCTGGAACTGGTGATTGGCGCATTCCTGCACGTACGTCGCGAACTCCTCGGTCTGGACATTCATTGTGATTCCGGCCGTGGCAAGCTCCGACTGGAGCAGCGCTGCCAGCTGCTGGTTGATCGGGTCTGACGTCGTCTTGTAAGTGAAGGTGAAGCCCGTGGCGGTAGTTTTTGCTTTCGCAGCGTCAGCGTGGTCGTAGATTTTCTCGGTCGAATCGAAGGCCCAGCTGGATGGCGGTATCGGTCCGTAGCCGACAACTCCGATGTTGAAGTTGATGTTCTTCAGGATCCCGTATCGGTCGATCGCCAGCGCCACCGCCTGCCGCTTGGCCGGGTCGTTGAACGGCGGCGTTCCGGTGTTGAGCTCAAACCCGTTGAATCCGATGGCGGGGGTGTCGCGGTAGATGAAGCTGGAGTCGGACTTGATGCCGGCGACATCCTTCCCCGCGATGGTGCGGGCGATGTCGATGTCGCCGGTCTTCAGGGCCGCCAGGATGGCATTGACGTCGGGGATGGCCCGGTACGTGACACCGTCCAGGTAGGGAAGGCCCGACTTCCAGTAGCCGGGATTCTTCTTAAGCGTCAGGTGGTCGTTGCGCTGCCACTCGACGAACTGGAAGGGCCCGCTGCCGGCGCCGACCGGCGCCAGCGAGAAGTTCTGGCCGCCCTTCTGCACGGTTGCCATCGACAGCATCATTCCGGCGCGGTCGACCAGCGTCGCGAGGAGGGTGGCACCAGGCTTCTTCAGATGGAAGATGACGTGCGAGTCGTCGACCACCTCGACGCTGCTGACGCTGGCCAGGTCTGATTTACGGCGCGAGGTCGAAGCCGTCAGGTAGCGCTGGATGTTGTCCTTAACGGATTGCGCGTTGAAGGCCGTCCCATCCTGGTACTTGACGCCGGACTGCAGCGTGAACTTGAAATTCATGGGATCGGAGACGTCCCATGACTTCACGAGACCGGGTGTGATCTTGAGCGACGGATCGATCGTGAAGAGCGAGTCGTACAGGTTGTAGAAGACCTCGCGCTCGACCAGCAGCGACGAGTCGAGCGGGTCGAGCGTGCGTAGCTCGCTCTCCAGGGCGATCGTGGCGGTCCCGCCGGCCTTCGGGGTGCCGCCAGACTGGCTCGTACCCCCGCTAGGTCCGCACGCCGCCACCAAGACCAGTCCCGCGACCGCAACAGCAACCCATCTCATCCCCTAGTCCCCCTAGCTGGCGCCGCGACTTCCCAAGCCGCCCGGTAGCTGTATTAGGAGGATAAGCCCAGTTGGTGTCAATAACGAAATCCGATGGCCTCAACCGGGTGAAGGCTGGCGTGAAATGGTGGACCCAGCGGGCATGATCGCTGTCGTGCGCGCGCGTCCTCTATCTCGGGCACGCTCTACCTGGTGGACGAGCCGAGCGACAGTGAGCTCATGCTCCGGGTTGCGGTCCTTCCAGCCGCCACCGGTCGTATCGGCGACTACCTGGCGGACGTGATCGCTCTCGAGGCGGCCGGCGCGGACTCGATCTGGATCGACGCCGGCACCCAGGCACTACCGAACCCTGGATTCATCTGGGAGCGATTGTCGCCGTCACGCATCGCGCGCGGCTGGGCATCAGTTCATGCGTCACCTATAACACGGAGCGGGCGCAGATTCTGACGCGCTCGTGGGTTCAACTAGTTCGGCCTCCCGGATTTCGTACAGCAACGCCGGTGGCAAACCGTGCTAAATGGTGCCAATCGGTGGCACTGAGTGAATTCGCGAGTCGATTTCTGAACGGGGCGAAGCGATCTATTAACCGCAAGGTTCAGGGTTCGAATCCCTGTCCCGGAGCCAAATCTGAACTCAAAAGGGCGCCAACCGCTTCGTGTCCTACGCGCAACTGAATCAGTTTTGAATCAGTCGCTCCACGCTGGCCAGGCTCTTTCGCAGACGGCACGACCTTGTGGTCGAGAACCTGCGGAACGAGTGGCTCCCATGCGGCATCGCCGGAGCCGTTTGACGACTACTGACTGAGCTTGACCAGCTTGGCACGCGGGCCCTTCGGGCTCGCCTCAACCTCGAACGTGACCTTCTCACCACCGTTGAGCGAGTCGAAGTTGTCGACTGCGTCGCGATGGAAGAAGTACTCCTTCCCATCCTCGGCCGCTATGAAGCCGAAGCCGCGGTCGGAAACGAGCTTCTTGATGGTTCCGTTAGTCATCGCTGACTCCTCTTCTCGAACTTCGCCGGAACAAGCCACGGATCTTTTCGAGGTAGATGCGGTCGGCCACCGCAAGCGGGCATCCCATGGGGGATGACTACAAGCAGTCTTGCCCCGGGCTGGACGGAGTCAAACATCACAGCCGGTTATCGAGACTGAGGTGGACGTGTTGTGAGCCGTGTATGGTCAGATGGCCATCCAGGTCGCTTTTGTCTCCACGTCTGTGCCCCGCCGGCTGCGGAATCGCCACCTTCACGTCCGACCTGATGGCGGCGACTCGGGCGGCCGACCCGAGCTTGATCTCCCGCGTCGCGGCCATCGACGAGTCGAACGTCGTCCGGCTATATGGACACGAAGTGCGCTGGCGGATCCGGCAGGGCGATGCAGACTCCTAGACGTCTTGTACAGCAACGCCGGTGGCAAACCGTGGCAACTGGTGATACTCGAGAGGCACTAGCGAATTCGAGGCGGTATTTCTGATCTGGGCGCAGCGATCTGTTAACCGCAAGGTTCAGGGTTCGAATCCCTGTCCCGGAGCCAACACTCACTGGGGCTCGACTCCTGGCGTTGCCGTGTTGTGTGGTCGGCGTCGAGTCGCCTCTTGTTGCATTGCCAAAGTTGCTGCGTTTGTTTCGCGCCGTTCCGCACGATTCAAGTCACAAGAGGCGACTGGTTTGCGGGGGTGAACAAATGTCACATTTGGTTGGTGGCCAAGTAGTGCAAGGCGGGCAGTCGATGACACCGGAGGAGCATCGAAGACAGATGGTGCGTGCCGTCGTGGCCAGTACCATCGGCACTTCGATCGAGTGGTACGACTACTTCCTCTACGGAACGATGGCGGCCCTTGTCTTTCCGAGCCTGTTCTTCCCGAAGTCAGCTGCGCTCACCGGCACGCTCAACTCGTTCGCCATCTTCTTTATAGGCTTCGCCGCGCGCCCGGTCGGCGCGTGGCTCTTCGGCACCTACGGCGACAAGATCGGCCGCAAGGCCACCCTGATCGCGACCCTCCTCCTGATGGGTATCGCGACGTTCCTCATTGGCATCATGCCGACCACCTCGCAGATCGGGCTCTCGGCAGCCGTGATACTGATAGTCCTTCGCACGTGCCAGGGACTCGGCGTCGGCGGGGAGTGGGGCGGTTCGGTCCTTATGTCGATGGAGTGGGGCAGCGTGAAGCGGAAGGGCTTCCTCGCGAGCTGGCCTCAATTTGGAGTTCCAGTGGGGCTGCTGACGTCGACGCTTGTGGTGGCCGCGAGCAGTGCGGCGACCGGCTCCAACTTCTTGGTCTGGGGCTGGAGGATCCCGTTCCTACTCAGCATCCTACTGGTCGCAGTCGGCCTGTACATCCGGCTGGGCATCATGGAAACCCCGATATTCCGCACGATAGTGGCTGAAAAGCGCGTCGAGGCGCGGCCTATGATCGAGGCGGTCAAGCGCAACTGGCGGGAGATCATCCTCAGCGCCTTGTTGCGGCTGCCGGAGCAGGCGCCCTTCTACATTTTCACGGTCTTCGTCTACACGTACGGCGTCACCGCGCTCAAATTCCAACGCCAGTACCTGGTCTACGCAGTGAGCGCCGCCGCGATCATCTCGTTCGTCTCGATTCCACTGTTCGGCCACCTCTCCGACCGGATCGGACGCAAGACTATCTACATGATCGGCATCGCCGTGATGGCGGTCTGGGGCTTTGCTTACTTCGGCCTGTACAGTACGGCTATACCGATCGTGGTCTTCATCACGATCATGCTTTCGCTCATCCCGCATGACATGCAGTACGGCCCTCAGGCGGCGCTGATTGCCGAGAGCTTCACTGGCCGGCTGCGCTATAGCGGCGCATCCATGGGCTACCAGCTCGCATCTGTGATCGCGGGAGGACCGGCGCCGCTGATCGCGGTCTATCTCTTCGCGCAGACGAAGAACCCGTACAGCATCAGCCTCTATATCTTTGTCTGCTGCGTGGTCGGCTTCGCGGCCACCGCTCTCCTCAAGGACCGCTCAAAGTACGACCACGCCCAGGAGTACGAGGAGCAGGAGGAAACTCCACCGCGCGTCGCAGCGCGCCCCGTGATCGCGTAAGTGGCAAGTAAGCAGTAGAGAGGCGCGATGGCGCCTCTCTTTGCAGGAAGAAAGCAACTAGGAGAAAAGTTCGAAGAGCGTCCACCAAGGGGAGCCAATGTCCTGTGCAAGTTCGGGATGGGCGACAAAAGGCCTTCGCCTGATGCTTGTCAGTACTTCGGCTGATGCCTCACAGCTACTTCGGCTGATTCTTGACACTCCCTCGCATGAGGGAGATGAGGAGGCCTGGGTCGAAATCGGACAGAAGTTATCGCGGTTCGAGGGTCGTGACGGCTTCACCGGTCCATGCGAGCTGGTGGTTGCGGTCGGCACGAAGTAAGCCAAACGTCCCGAGGCGGGGTCCTAACCCCCGCCTCGCGGTACTCGCAAGGTTGGCAGCGTGATCAGGCTCGACGTCCTCCTGTATGGCTGTAACCAATTCCGATCTCGGTGACGAACAGACCTTGCACTCCCACGATGATGGTCTCCGAGAGAGAGCGATGGCTCAATACTCCATGAGGGCTGAGCCGACCGCCTCATGTAGTAGGTCCAAATGCAGTAGTCCAGCCGAGTCTGGTGGCTGAAACGGGCTCGAGCGCGCACGAGTAGTGATCCAAAATTGTGCAGCCCCCTCCGAGATAATCCTCACGCTCGATCAACGTCGCATCGACTCAGACGGTGGCGGAAGCCGAACAGCTTGCCAAAGGATCAATCCCGTCGATTTCAGAAACACTGGACTTCCGGATTTGCCGATTGACTTTGGCAATTGTGGGTGTTACTACGGCACAAGAGGGGCTGTTTAGCCGTCATTTAGGGAGGGGCCTATGCTGCAATTGGTTGCGCACGCTCGAAAGCTTGCCGTCGGTTCGGCACTCGCAATCGCAAGCCTCGGAATCGTCATTCCTATCCCGGCCGTGGCCGCGGCCGAGCCGGCGCCAGGCCATTGGGACATTGCGGTCGGTGGGGGCGACTTCCAGGCCACCCAATTGACCCGTTTCTATCCAAGCACCATCACGGTTCACCCTGGCGACGCTGTCAGTTTCAACTGGATGGGATTCCACACCGTCACGTTCAACCCGCCGGAGCACTTCACGGTCTTTGACTCTTTCGCGGGACCGCCCGGCTCGTCAACCCTGGACTCGCGCACAACCTTCGTCAACGCGGTGCCCGCGTTCAGTCAAACCGGCCCCCCTCCGTCCTTCGACCTGGCCATTGGGAGCAACCTTCCCAACGGCTCTTATCCCTTCCATTGCTCGCTCCATCAGTTCATGAAGGGTGTGATCAATGTGACCCGAGGCGCGCTGCCGGCTACGAACGCGCAGAACCAGACGCTGGGTAACAGGCAAGCGGCGGAAGACTTGGCACAACTGACAAGCCTTGACGCGACGACGACCCGCGAGGCATCAGGCAACAGCGGCCACGCCTTGGCGGGCGTGAGTACCAAGGGCGGTGACGTGACGAAGTTCTACCCGAGCGCGATCACAGTTCGCGCGGGGGCTCAGCTTACTTTTGCGGATCCTGATCTGCAGGACCCACACACGGTCACGTTCGGCCCGGTGGAGGGAAACCCACGAGACCCCTTGACAGGCGTGTTCCCCTCCGGCCCAGGCAATCCGAAAGCCTTCAACGGCACCTCGGCGCTCAACTCGGGGTACCTCTTCCATAAAAGCCAGTACAAATACTGGAACCTGAAGTTTTCCCCGGCTGCGGCAGCCCTTCCAAGGACCGAATGGAGCGTTACGTTCACCACACCAGGGACATACAACTTCTACTGTGACCTCCACGGGTTCCTCAATCCCGATGGCTCCGTAGGCGGCATGAGCGGCAGCATCACGGTTCTTCCCGCTGAGAGCGGCGGCTGATTTCCGATCACACCAGAGGCCGGGCCGGCGCCCGGCCTCTCTTTATTTGTGTGTGACTTTGCCAGGCCGCGCGGGTTAGGGAGGCACCGACCCGCATGGTTGGGACTGTGATAGGACGTCGTTATCGCCGGCGGGCGCTCTCTGCAATGGCAGGGCTCCTAATGATCCTGGTCATTGCCGCTTGCGACGACTCCGGGACCGGGGCCACGCCGAGCACGCCCCTGGCCGCCCCGCCGACGGGCCCGGCCTTGAGCGCGCAGGTGGTGGCATCGCAGCTGACTGTCGGGGTCCGCCGTGTTCCGATTGGCATCGTCGATCACAACACCCCGGTCACCGACGCGACGGTGCACATCCGGGCCTTCGCGTCGGTCGGAGGATCCGCGCAGCTGAAAGACGAGGCCGACGCGCCCTTCCGGGGTGAAGGCCTGCAGGGCGCAGGCCTCTATATCGCGCAGCTCAGGCTCGACACGGTCGGGCAGTGGGTGGCCCAGGTCATCGTGCAGCGACCAGGCGGCTCCGCGGTCGAGTTGGTCGCCCCATTCAAAGTGTTGAGCGTTGCGGTGGTGCCGGCGGTCGGCCAGGCCGCCCCGCGGAGTCGGAATCAGACGTTAGCGGACGTCCAAGACGCCTCGTACATCGATAGCGGCAACCCGCCTGACGACATGCATACGATATCGATCGCCGACGCGATCGCTCAGCACCGGCAGGCGCTGGTCGTGTTTGCGACACCAGCCTTCTGCGAGAGTTCCACGTGCGGCCCGCAAGTACACGCAGTCCAGATGCTCGAGCCAACGTATCGCGACCGCCTGACGTTCATCCACGTTGAGATCTACCGGAATTTCAAGCCGGACCCGTCGAAGCGACAGCTGACCGCAACGGTGCTGGAGTGGAACCTCCAAACCGAGCCCTGGGTCTTTCTCATCGATGCCCGGGGCACGATCGCCGCGGAGTTCGAAGCGGTCACGGCGGCGGACGAGCTCAAGGTGGCAGTGGAGCAACTGCTCAGTCGGGCATAGCGATGACCCGGGATCTCGGAGTGGCGTTCCTTGCCGGCTTGGTTTCCTGCGCTTCGGCCTGCGTGCTCCCTCTGCTGCCGGTGTTTGTCGCCTATATGGGAGGTGTTGCCACCTTGCCAGCCGGCGAGGGTTCGCGACCCCGACGCCGCTTCGCCGTTGCCATCAACGCGCTGCTTTTCGTGGCCGGCTTCAGCACGGCGTTCGTGACCCTTGGCGCCTTGGCTGGCTTGGTAGGGGCGGATCTTGCCCCGTATCGGCAGCCCCTCGTACTCGCATCAGGCGTCGTCTTGGTCATAGTCGGCGTCGCACTGTTGGGAGGCGTCCCGTGGCTTCAGCAGGAGTGGCGGTTCCAGTTCGCCGACCGACTTCCGCATGGCCCCTTGGCCTCATACCTGATCGGCCTCGCATTCGCGATCGGCTGGACGCCATGTGTCGGGCCGATCCTCGCAGCGGTCCTCGTCCAAGCTGCGAACTCGGCGACGGCGATGCGCGGCGCGCTTCTGCTCACCGCGTACTCCGCCGGGCTTGGGCTTCCATTCGTCACAGCGGGGGTGTTCCTTGGGCCGGCGATGAGCCTTATCCGCAAGTTCCGCGGGGTCTATCCGATCCTCAACGCCACGGCGGCCGTCGTGCTGATCGGTATGGGTCTGCTCACCCTGACCAACCGCCTTACGGTGCTGAACAGCTACTTCCCGGATTTGGGAGTGCCGCAAGTGACAGCACAGCTGAGCTCGCCCTCGACCGTGTCGCAGAGCCCCAGCAGGCTCATCGGCAAGCCGGCGCCGGCCCTGGCGCTGGATTCTCTGGACGGACATCGAACGACCTTGGCCGCAATGCGCGGCAATCCGATCATCATCACGTTCTGGGCGACCTGGTGCATACCCTGCCGGCAGGAGCTCCCGATGTTCGCCGCAGCCTACCGCGCTCATCGAGCACAGGGCCTTGAGCTGGTGGCCATCGACTACCAGGAGTCGCCGGGGCCAATCGGTAAGTTTTGGACTGAGCTCGGGTTGGAGCCGGCGCCATACCTGGATCCAGACGGGGCGGCCGCTCGCCTCTTCGGGGTGGGGCTTCAGCAGACGGGCCTGCCCGTGACGGTTCTCGTCGGACGTGACGGAAACGTCCAGGCGGTCCTGCCGGGCCAGGTCGACACGGGCCTGTTCAGCGCCAGCCTGGACCGGTTGCTTGGATCATGAGAATGGCTGTGACCACGCCCTCGACGCTGAGTGGGCGCGGTCAAGAAGCTCGCGTGATCTCAAGCTTGCGATAGACGGACAACCACCTCACTCTGTTGGGCTTTAGAAATCCAGGCCGCCACGCTTTGAGCCGCCAGCGATTCGGAGATCTCGCCTTTGACCGGGTTTCATTCGCGCTCGTCTCTTTAACGGGGTAGGGAAGAGCTAGCCCCGGCGGCGTCACTTCTGACGAGCAGTTTCATGCAGTAGTTCATGTAGTAATCCGAGCCCCGAATTGGCTCGAAACAGGCCCAGTCGGCATACGCGATGATGCCAATCGGGTTCAAAACCTCGAAAGCGGCCTTAGTGGACGAACCCACGCAGATTTCGGGACCGTGAGGCCGCTGGCCCTACCGGTGCGTACCACTCACGAACGTGATCGAAGGCCAGTTTCATACAGCAACGCGGGTGATAAACCGTGGCAAGTGGTGCTACTGGGCGGTGCTCAGCGAACTCAGTACGCTGTTTGTGAACGGGCGACAGCGATCTGTTAACCGCAAGGTTCAGGGTTCGAATCCCTGTCCCGGAGCCAACCACTGTGACCGTCTTAGCTTGCCGACCTGGGGGCGGTTCGGCCTGCTTTCAAGGTCCACCATGTTGCTACCGCGTCGGAAAGGCTCACGCTGAGCGCTCCAACGTCTCAACCTCCGTCGATCGACTCGTGGCATGCTTGTCGACGCGCCAGCCCGGGTCTTCGGCAGGAGGCAATTGGTGGAAACCACGATCGAGAAATCCGATCTGAGAACCCGCGCCGGGGCTGATTCAGCAAACCCCCCGTTCCGGCCCAAGGACCTCCTCAAACAGGTGGTGATCCAGGGCCTTGCGGTCGCACCCGATGGATCTTCCATCGTCTACGCTCGCCGCACCGTCGAAGACAACAACTACGTTCGCCGGCTCTGGCGCACCACGTTCAAAGGCGGACGTCCGGAACAGATCACAACCGGCAAAGGCAGCAGCAGGCAGCCTCGTTTCTCGCCAGACGGTAACTCGATGCTCTTCATGTCTGACCGCTCGGGCAAGCCCCAGGCATGGGTCATGCCGCTAAAAGGCGGTGAACCGCGACAGCTGACCGACCTCGCGAGCGGGGCGGGTGGGGCGGAGTGGTCCCCAGACGGCAAGCGCGTGCTCCTTCTGGCACCGTGTGGCGAGAAGCGATTTCTGGTCGGCAAGCCCGATGACCCGATTGCCCGGCGCATACGCGACTACACCTGGAAGATCAACGGGGCAGGTTACCGCGACGAATTCACCAGCGTCTGGGTGATCGATGCTGCGGGTGGCAAGCCCGCGAGGCTCACGGCTCCGACCTACGATGTCGCTGGTGCGTGCTGGTCGCCCGATGGCAAGCACATCGCCTTCCTGGCCGATCTGAGCGAGGAGGCCCGGCTGCTCGAATACCCGGCACTCTGGAGCATCCCTTCCCGCCCGAGCGAGGAACATCCTGCGCAAGTCGCATCGCTCCCAGGGGCGATCTTCAACGCGGCCTGGGCCCCATCGCGCCATCTCGTCTTTCTGGGCAACAGCCAGCCCAACCAGCCTGGCTGGGCCAACGTCGACCTCTACATTTCGGATGGCAAGGCTCTCCGCCAGCTCGCTGCCGGCCGCGATCTCAATATCTGGAACACGACCTACGGCGACTTCGTAGATGGCGAGCAGATGCTTTCAAGTCCCCTTTGTTGGCTCGATCGAGACCATGTCGTGGGCCTTGTCGCCCACCGAGGCGCATGCCATCCATATGTTTTCGGTCTGGACGGAACGGTTGATGCCCTCGCCGAGGCTGACGTCGTTTGCAATGCAGTCGCAACCGGAGGCGGCCGCGTCGCCGTCGTGGCGTCTGGCGATGGCCCAGCGGACGTATACGCGGTCGAGGAAGGCAGGCTCCGCCCGATCAGCGCGGATGGCAGCAAATGGTTCGGACCCTTCCACCGCCACGTGGAGCGCGTGGCGGTCGAGCACCCGGACGGACACACCATCGACACGTGGCTGCTTCCTGCCCATGGCGCTCGACGTCGTGCTCCCCTGGTCGTCGCCGTACACGGGGGTCCGAATCTTTCCTATGGCACGACGCCATGGTTGGAAATGTCAGCCCTGGCCGGCGCCGGGTTCCACGTCCTGTGGTCCAACCCTCGAGGCTCGACCGGCTACGGCGAGGCCTACGCTCGCGCCATCCAGGGTCGTTGGGGTGACAAGGATGCCTCCGATATCCTTCGCGTTCTCGAATGGGCGGTCGAACAAGGACTCGCCGATCCCGATCGTGTGGGCGTGGTCGGACTGTCCTATGGCGGGTTCATGACCACCTGGCTGCTCGGCCACCACCCAGGCTTGTTCAAAGCCGCAGTCAGCGAGAACCCGGTCACCGATCTGCTGGCTTCATTCGCGAGCGCCGACTTCGGCCTCGTCATCGGCCCCGATGCCGTTGGCGCCGATCACCCGTGGGATCACCTTGACGAATTCCTCGATCGGTCGCCGTATACCAAGATCCATCGCAATGAGGCTCCGCTGCTCC
The DNA here is from genome assembly GCA_035937155.1 of Candidatus Dormiibacterota bacterium. Lineage (GTDB taxonomy): Bacteria > Chloroflexota > Dormibacteria > Dormibacterales > Dormibacteraceae > Palsa-870. The sequence goes on from DASYVJ010000109.1 coordinate 22,780, forward strand.
TGCTGCAGGCGGAGCAGGATCTCCGGTGCCCGCCTGGTCAGACCGAGATGGTGTTTACGATCCTGCGGTCACTCGGCCGTGAGGTCGAGATGGTCCGATATCCGGATGAGTCGCACCTGTTGCTGGTGGCCGGGCGGCCGGATCGCCGAGTCGACAGGCTCGAACGCATCGTTGGCTGGTTCCAGGAGCACCTCGGAGGTGCAGTCGAGGCGCGGGCGAAGTAGTCCTAGAACTCTCACGGTAGAAAGTGTCCCGTCGAACTAAATAGCCGGTCGGAGGTGAAAGCCGCCCCGCACGCTATCCAGAGTTCGAAAAGCGCCTACTAAGGGAGCCAAATCTGAATTCAAAACTCGCTCTAGCGAACTGCCTATGGGCTTCCACGCGTACAGTCCGACTCGAGTTTTGATATGACGCGTCCACACATCGCGCTCTTGACTCGTGAATACCCGCCCGAGGTCTACGGTGGTGCCGGCACTCACGTTGAATACCTCTCGCGCGAGCTGCGCCACCTGACTGAGGTGACGGTCCAGTGCTGGGGAGCGCCGCGCAGCGAGCCTGGCGTGACAAGCCATCAGCCGTGGAGCGCATTGTCGGAACCGAAGCCAGAATCGACCACGCTGCAGGCGATCTCGATCAACCTTGGGATGGCAGCAGCCGTCAAGGGTGCCGATCTCGTTCACAGCCATACGTGGTACGCGAACCTCGGCGGTCACTTCTCCAAACTCATGTGGTCGATTCCACACGTCATGACTATCCACAGCCTCGAGCCGCTAAGGCCGTGGAAAGCCGAGCAGCTCGGCGGAGGTTACGCCCTGTCGATGTTCTGCGAGCAAACCGCGATCGAAGGCGCCGACGCTGTGATCGCCGTCTCGCGCGGTGTTCGCGAGGACGTGTTGAAGTGTTATTCCGCAGTCAACCCGGACCGCATCCACGTAATTCACAACGGAATCGATCCCGAGATCTACCGACCTCAACCGTCGCCAGAGACACTCTCGCGCTTTGGCATCGACCCGAGCCGACCGTTTGTCCTGTTCAACGGTCGGATCACAAGACAGAAAGGCTTGGCACTCCTCCTCGCCGCTGCCCTCAAACTCGATCGGCAGTATCAGGTGGTGATCGTGGCCAGTAGTCCGGATACGCCCGACATCGCCGCGGAAGTGGCGGCTCTAGCCGGCCGGGTCTCCGCCGAGCGAGGCAACTTGATCTGGATCGACCACTTCATATCGCGAGAGGACCTGATCCATCTTCACTCGCACGCTGCGGTGTTCGTTTGCCCATCGATATACGAGCCCTTTGGCCTTGTGATCCTGGAAGCAATGGCATGCGAGACGCCAGTCGTCGCCTCGCGCGTCGGCGGGATCCCCGAGATCGTGGTCGAGGGTGAGACGGGTTACCTGGTGGATTTCGATCCGGCTGACCTCGATGCGTTCACCAATGCCCTGGCCGACCGCATCGAAAAGCTTCTAAGCGACGCGCCTATGGCCGCAAGGATGGGCACGGCAGGTCGCGCACGCGTCCTGGAACACTTTGGCTGGCGGGCCATCGCATCCCAGACTGTCCAGCTTTACGAGAGTCTCCTCAAGCCGTAGTTCGTCCGTCACTGATCTCCCGTGCATAGATCGCGAGCGCCCGATCAATGATCGCTTCCGACGCTCCGACGTCGGGGACGCCACCTGACGCAGTCGAGATGTTACTTCTCATCTGATCCGTGTTTACCTGGAGACCGGTTAAGGCTTGCACGGTGCGATCAACCGCGCCGGCGGTCAACCGGAGCGTCTCGCTCACCGCCGGCCACTCCGCCTGCCACGATCCGGCCGCCCGCTCGTGTTCCCCAGGCGAAAGTCCAATGAGCATGCCGGCATGCGCGGCTGCGCCGGCGAAAGCGACCCGCGCCTCGACCGCTTGAACAAAATTGCGCTTGTGCGGCATAGAGGACGACCGCCCGGGGTTGGCCACCGCGACTTCGGCCACTTCGTCCTGGGAGAGCAGGAGAAGGTCGACCGCGATCTTGGCGGCCGCGCCCGCTGCGATCGCCAATCCAGTCAACAGTTCCGCAACCCGGTTTCGAGTCGTCTGCCACGGAATCTCGGGAGCGGCTAGTCCAAGTTCCTGGGCAATTAGAGACGTCACTTCGAAGCCGCGGTCGCCAAACGCCTCGAGCGTGCCCACGGGACCCCCCAACTGCACGGCCAGGCGGTTCTTGTGAAAGACCGCAAGAGACCTCCGCGCCTCAAGCACGCCAATCATCCAGTTTGCGCACTTGAGCCCGAACGTGATGGGGAGCGCACGCTGCAGCAGAGTGCGTCCCGCCATAGGATCGCTTCGATGATGCCTCGCAAGTTCGGCGCACCTGGTGGCCAACGCTGAGAGTCCGGCAAGTATCAAGTCGAGACCGTCGCGCGCCACCAGCATCATCGCGGTGTCGATCGCATCCTGGCTCGTCGCTCCTCGGTGCACGTCGTGGGCCACCTCTGGGCCGACCGCGCGCCGCAATTCGTCGACCAAGGGCACCAACGGGTTTGCTGAGGCAACCGCTTGGCGTCCAATCAGCGCGAGGTCGAAGAGGTCGGGATTGCACGCGGCGACGATCTCGGCTGCGTTCGATTCGGAAATGATGCCTAGGCTCGACTCGGCTTGAGCCAGGGCGGCCTCGAACCTGAGCATGGCTTTCAGCCATGCCCGGTCCGAAACCGCTTCCGCCATCTCGGGCGTGGTCAGGCTGGGCCCGAAAAGCAGGTCAGACGACAAACGAGCTGTTAGAAAGGGAACGGATGCGATCCGTTCTGGACCGTGATCCAGCGCACCTCCGTGCGGGCGAGGTGATCGCCACGGTACCGGCTGGTTCGCGGGCCGACGCCAAATGCGTCGTCGAAGCCCCGGCGGTGGCCTTCAAGGACTGGTCCCAGTCGCCTCCGGCTGCTCGCCAGCGCGTGCTCATCGGCCCTTCAACTCCCTGCCTTGCAACCTGCCAAGCGGAAACTGCGCAATTTTAGTCCGCCTACGGACGATTCTCGAATTAAGATGAGGCCCTTGAGCTCGCCGGCCGCGCGCAGGGCGCACGTTAAACAGACAGCGTCCTCAAGGAGTGATCCCGACGAGCTCCGCGACCTGCACCTGAGGAAGCTGCGGGCGGGACTGGCCGAAGTGCTAGCGGCCAACGCGTTCTGGCGGGACCGCCTCCACGATGTGCGCGGATGGGACGATTTCGTGCGCCTGCCTCTGACCACCAAGGCCGAGCTGCTCGCCGACCAGGCGGCACATCCGCCATTCGGGACGAATCTGACCTACCCGACGGACCGCTTCGTGCGCATGCATCAGACCTCAGGATCAAGCGGCGACCAGCCGCTAAGGTGGCTCGACACCGCGGAGTCGTGGGACTGGTGGCTTCGGATCTGGGCGGACCACGTATACCGCGCTGCTGGAGTGAAGGCGGGCGACCGTGTGTTCTTTGCGTTCTCTTTCGGGCCGTTCATCGGTTTCTGGTCTGCATTTGGGGGAGCGCAGCGCTTGGGTGCGCTGTGCATCTCCGGCGGCGCGATGACGAGCGAGCAGAGGTTGCGGAGCATGCTCGACGTGGGGGCGACGGTGCTGCTGTCAACACCTACGTACGCCTTGCGATTGGCCGACGTGGCGAACGAGCTGGGCCTCGACTTGTTCGGGTCGGGCGTGCGCGCAACGATTCACGCGGGCGAGCCGGGAGCGAGCATCCCGGCCACTCGCGCCGCGATAGAAGAAGCGTTCGGTGCCGTGTGCTTTGACCACACCGGCATGACAGAGCTTGGTCCGACGGGCTTCAGCTGCTCGCAGCGGGATGGGATCCATCTGATCGAGTCCGAGTTCATCTTCGAGGTACTCGATGCGGACGGACATCCATCCGACGAAGGCGAACTTGTCGCCACCAATCTGGGCCGCTGGGGCATGCCGCTGATCCGCTACCGAACCGGCGACAGGATCAGGATGTCGCGAGAGCAGTGCTCGTGTGGAAGCCCCTTCGCGAAGCTGATCGGCGGTATCCAGGGACGCGTCGACGACATGTTCACGGTGCGCGGTGTGAATCTCTTTCCCTCCCAGGTGGAGGACATCGTGCGCCGCTATCCGGAGGTCGTCGAGTTCGTGATCGAGCGCAGGCGCGAGCGGCAGATGGACGAGGTGGCGCTGTTGATCGAGACCGTAGGCGATGACTTCTCGACGGACCGGATGGAGGCCGATTTGCGGCAGGCCCTGGGCGTTCGCCTCGACTGTCGCGTGGTCGAACGGGGGACGCTGCCACGGTCCGAGCTGAAGGCGAAACGGATCCGGCAAGCAGGGTCATGAGGCTGGTCGAGGTCTCAGCTGAACCTGCTGCAATTAGCCTTGACCTCGATCGCAGCGCGCTGCTCGTCGTCGACATGCAGAACGCTTTCGGTAGCCCAGGCGGGATGCTTGATCTTGCGGGCGTGGACATCGGGCCGGCGCGCGATGTGATCGCAAATGCGCAGCTCGTTTGCAGCGCCGCAAGGAGGGCCGGGCTACCCGTGATCTACCTGACGATGGGCTATCCCGCCGACCAGTCGACCGCGGGCGGCTCTGACTCGCCGAACCCGCAGAAAGAGCTGGCGCTCTGCCTGATGCGCGAGCGCCCAGAACTGCGGGGCAAGCTGCTGACGATCGGCACATGGGACTTTCAAGTGGTCGATGAGCTTTCGCCGCTCGCGTCCGACACGGTGATCGTGAAGTCGCGTTACAGCGGCTTCCATGGCACCGACCTCGACTCTGTGCTGCGCAGTCGGGGCATACGAAACCTGTTGATGATCGGGATCGCGTCCAACGTCTGCGTCGAGTCCACCATTCGTGACGCGTATTTCCTCGAGTACTGGCCGGTCATGGTGGCTGACGCAACAATGCCGGCGGGTCCGGCTGAGATCCACAAGGCAACGCTCTACAACGTACGTACTTTCTTCGGCTGGGTGACCACGGCGGAAGACGTGGCCACAGCCCTCACCCTGGAGCGCTAGCGCCGCTCGTTCGCGCCCACGACCTTCGACAACATGCACAGCAGGTCGTCGCGCTGCTTCTGATCGAGCGGTCCTACGAGCCGCTTCGTCATGGCGTGCGTGCATGGGATGAGCTGCTGCACGGCATGCAGGCCTTTTGGCGTCAGGGTGATGGTCTTGCGGCGGCCGTCACGCGTGTCGCGCACGCTCCGAATCAGGCCTCGTGTGCTCAGACGCGAGACCACGTCGGCCATCGTCGAGCGGTCGAGTGAAATGCGCTGGCCCAGCGTGCGCTGGTCGAGGTTCGGCTCGCTATACAAGGCATTCAGTGCGGCGAACTGGGGCGAGGTGATCGTGTGCGAGACCTCTTCATTCCACAGCTGGTTCATCACCTGCACGGCGCGACGCAGCAGATGGCCGGGATGCTGCATCAGGTCTTCCGGCGGATGTGTGTCAGGCGGTTCTTTCTTCACTCTTCATCTCTACAACCCGATAACCGACCGGCAAAAGGCGCAGCCCAAGGCGCTCTTCGATGGTGCCCCATATCCCTCGCGGCAGCGCGAGGGCAAAAAGCGCCGCCGTCGCGCCAAGCCCGACAAGGTACCACGGGCCACCTTGCGTGAATGTCGTCTGGATCCCGAACAGCAGGATGGCGCCGAGGATCGGACCCTCGAAAGTACCGAGGCCTCCGACCAGCACCATGAAGATCATGTAGGCCGACCACTGCACGCTGAATATGGAGCCAGGCTCGATGAAAAGCGTATTGGCGCCGATGAGCACGCCGGCCGCGCCGCAACCGAAACCGGCGAGCACGAACAGCAACCGCTTGCGAGAGGCAACGTGCACGCCGAGGGAGCGAGCGGCGTCTTCGTCGTCACGGATTGCCTGCAGTGACACGCCTAGCGGAGAACGCAGCAGGAAAAAGAGAGCAGCAAGAAAAATGACCGTGAAGCCCAGCGCCAGCCAGAACGTGTACGCCTGGCGGAAGTTGGGCGCGTATTGGTTCAGCTGGATGAGTGAGATCCCTGTACCAGCGCCCAGGTTCTGATCGAGCCGGACGAGGATCGAGGTCACTTCGGCGATGACCCACATGCCGATGGCGAACTGTGCAGCCCGCAGACGCAGAGCAAGAAATGAGATTGGAACCGAGATCACACCAGCCACCAACATCGCCAGCACCATTGCCAGATATGGGCTGAGGCCGAGCCCCGCGAAGAACACCGTGCCGTAGGCGCCCATGCCGATGAACGCCTGCTGGCCGATGGAAACCAGTCCGCCGTAACCCGCAAGCGCGTTCCACATGGCGGCAAGCAGCACCAGGATCAGTAGGTTCGTGAGCTTCTGGACCACATCGGCTTCCAACACCAACGGAACTGTCGCCAGCAGAACGGCAAGCGCAACCGTGGCACCCGTAAACACCTTCGACGTGCGCGTCCAACGTTGAACCCTCATCGCGCCGTCCTCAAGCTGACGCGGCCGCCGCCATACCGAACGATCAGCACCGCGAGAAAAAGCAAGTGACCCGTCAAAGCGGAGTACTCCGGATTGATGTGGGCACCCAGCGTCTGAGCCACGCCCAGCGCGAGCCCGCCCAACAGAGTGCCCCACAGCGACCCCGTTCCGCCGATGACGACCGCTTCGAAGGCAAAGATCAGCTGCGTCGGTCCACTGAGCGGATCGAATACCGACCGAATTGCAAGGAAGAGCCCGCCCAGGGCGGCGATTGCCACCGCAAGCGCGGTAGCCCGCGCGTAAACACCGCGGCTGTTGATGCCGACGAGCTCGGCCGCGTCAGCGTCCTCGGCGGTCGCCCGCATCATCCATCCGGTACGCGTGCGCGACAGAAACAGCTGCAGAGCCCCGAAGAGCAGCAGTGCGACCACCAGGATCACTAGGCCAAGCGCGGAAACCGATAGGCCGCTCGTGACCTGCCAGCTCGACGTGGTGACAGCGCCAGCGTTTCCACCGAGCGAGCGAACGTCGGGTGAGAAGGTGATGAGCAGCAGGTTCTGGATCACGATCGACAGCCCGAACGTCGCCAGGAGCGGGGTCAGGATGCCGGACTTGAGGCTTCGCTCGAGGACGGTTAGCTGGAGGACATAGCCGAGCACGATCATCACTGGCAGGGCAGCGACGAAAGCGACGAAGGGTGACACACCAGTGCTCTGGACGATGACGTACACGACGTACGCACCAAGCACGGCGATGTCGCCGTGGGCCAGGTTGATGATCCTCATCACGCCGAACATGATCGAAAGGCCGCACGCGAGCACTGCGTAAAAGGCGCCGAGGAAGATGCCCTGCACGACGGCGTTGACGAAGGTCATGCCGGCCGCTTCAGTCCGAAGTACGCGCCGACCACCTGGTCGCGATCAAGCGTGGCTGCTTCGCCTTGCAGCACGATGCGACCTTCAAGCATGCAGATCACTCGACTGGCCACGTTGAGCGCACGCGTTAGGTCTTGCTCGACGAGCAATACGGTGGTGCCTTCACTGATGATGTCTGCCAGCGAGCTGTAAACAGCGTCGACGACGATCGGAGCCAACCCTAACGAGACTTCATCGAGCAGGAGCAGCCGTGGATTGCTCATCAGTGCACGCCCGATGGCGACCGCCTGCTGCTCCCCGCCGGAAAGGCTGGCCGCCTGCTGGTGTCGCCTCGGCTGGAGCAGGGGGAAGACTTCGAACACCGACTGCACGTCCCATCGGCCTCGGCGGGCCGCCGCCACGCGGAGATTCTCCTCGACGGTGAGGCTGGGAAACAGCCGGCGACCTTCGGGCACGAGCGCGATCCCAAGGGACACGCGGCGGTGGGCTGGCTTCGCAGTGACATCGGCGTCGTCGAAGACAACGCGGCCCTCGTGCGGTTTGTGAGCTCCGGCGATTGCCCTCAACAAGGTGGATTTGCCCGCGCCGTTGGCGCCGATCAGCGCAACTATCTCGCCCTGTGCTACCTCGAACGAGACTCCGCGCACAGCCTGCAGCAGGCCGTAACCGCAATCGAGGGCGTCGACTCGCAGGAGCGTCAAGAGCGGCCGCCGAGGTACGCGTCGATCACCGCCGCCTGCGCGACGACTGCCTCAGGCTGGCCCTCCGCGATTATGCGGCCCTCGTCCATGCAGACTAGCCGGCTCACCACCTGCATGAGCAAGTGGACGATGTGCTCGATCCACAGCACCGCGATGCCCCGGTCGCGCAGGCTCGCCACCATCTCGACCAGAGCGGCAGTCTCCGCATCGGTGAGGCCGCCACCGATCTCATCGAGCAAAAGGACAGAGGGTTCGACGGCCAGTGCGCGTGCCAGCTCGAGGCGTTTGCGCTGCAGCAGGCCCAAGCTTTCCGCGCGCCGGTTGGCAACGGGGGTCAGCCCGGTCTGGTCCAACACCCGCAGGCAAAGGTCATAGGCCTCGCCGCCTCGCCGCCGTCCACCGGCCGTCGCGCCGACGAGAACGTTTTCGAAGACGCTCATGCCTACGAACGGTCGCGGCACCTGATGTGTTCGGGCGATACCCAGCTTGCATCGGTCGGCGGCGCCTCGGGACGTGACGTTTCGACCGCGGAAATCGACGGCGCCGGAGTCAGGCGCGAGCGCGCCTGACAGGACGTTCAGCAAGGTGGTTTTGCCGGCGCCGTTCGGTCCGACGATGCCGACCGCCTCACCTTGTGCGAGCGACAGGTTGACGCCGTCCAGCACTGCAAGTGCGCCGAAGCGCTTGCGAACGTCAACGGCGGCGAGAACCGCCGCTTCCATGCCTAGCCCTGGTATGGCTTTAGGGTCGACGCGATTGGAACGTTGCTGTCGGACGAGTTCTCGCAGATGACGAAATCGACTGGCCACTTGGAGACACCCTGCTTCCACTGACCGCCGATGATAGGGGCCGAAACGACGTTCGGAACCGCGGCTCCCGCCAGCGTTGCCGGCTTCGACCAATCGAGGTGACCGACGGGGGTGTCGACGGCGAGCGTCTTCATTGCAGCCGCCACCTTGGCCTTGTCCTTCGGGTTGCCGCTTGCGTTCAGCACCGCCTGCGCGACGTCGAAGAGAGCCAGGCTCGGGCCGAGCTGCTGGTTCCACTGCTTCCCGCTGGACGTCTCATACCCGCTAGCGAGATCCTTCGACGAGATGCCTGTCAGCGGCGACTTGTAAGGCCACGTTGGCGCCCAGTACACACCCGACGCGAGGCCGTTGCCTATTGATCCAAGCGAGGAGACCTGCGAGGGAAACAAACCAGTCTTTGCGATCTGCCCGATCTTCACGTGTTTTGTGTATCCCTGCTGCGCGGCCTGGCGCCAGAAGGTGGCGAAGTCTGGCGGGATGGGGAATGTGTTGAAGATCTGGCAATCCTCGCTGATGAACTTCTGGATCTGCGCCGTGTAGTCATTCGTGCCGTCTTCGTAAGCGCCTGGGTCCACGATCGTGTAACCGGCCTGCTTCAGCAGCGGGCCGAGTACGCCGCGGATGGCATTGCCGTCGGCGTCGTTGGGCCACATCACGCCAACCTTCTTGTTCGTGGCGACCTGAGGCCACAGGTGGGTGTACGCGTTGAAGAACTGCTCGACGCCGAAGCAGAAGTGAAACGTGTACTTGAATGGCGACGCCTGCCCGACCTTGGCGCCGCGGCCGAGGTACCAGGCCTCCCACGGCACCACCGTGGAGATGCACGGAACGCCGGCCGCTTCGCAGGCATCCGAAACGGGATTCACCGTCTCGGGCGTGGAGGTGGCCAGCATCAGGTCTACCTTCTGGCTCTGGATGAGGTCCTGCGCCACCTGCGCGCCGACTGATGGCGTCGACTGTGAATCGCGAGAAACGATCTCCACGCTGTAATTGGTGCCGCCGACGGTGATGCCGTTCTTGAAAGCATTCTTGGCCAGGCCGATGACGTATGGGTCTGGTTCACCGAAGCCGGAAGCCGGGCCCGTGATAGGGCTGACGAAGCCGATCTTGATCGACCCGCTCGGAGTCGTCGTAGTAGAGGTCAGGCAGGCTTCGAGGAAACCCGGGACCGCGAGGCTTCCAAGTACCAGCCCGGTGCCTCTCAGCATTTCGCGGCGCGTGATCATGCCGGATCGAGTTTTCCTCTTGCTCACGTGACTCCTCCCCTTCAGATCAGGAAATTGCTCCGTGTACCGACGATCGGGAGTTTGCGCCAAGCCGGTCCAAGAATCAAGGCCCGATTTTCGCCAGGGCGACGCTCCCGGTCGCGGCACCCGTGTAGTTCTCCGCCAGCGATCTCGATGCGGCGCTCGAGGAGGTGAGGTAGCGAAGCTGAGCCACGTGCAGCTGGTCGTCGAAGGCGTCCTCGAGCGACTCCCGGTGCAGAAGGTGCGTCATGAAGTTGGAGAAGTACTGCGAGCGCCAGACGCGCGGCAGGCAGTGGAACGTGTAGCTGCTCAGGGCTTCGGATGTGCCATTCCTGATCTGTTCGGTCAGGGCCGCCGCGAGGACTGTCACGTCGGCGAGCGCCAGGTTCATGCCCTTTGCTCCGGTCGGAGGCACGATGTGAGCGGCGTCGCCCGCAGTGAATAGACGGCCCGACTGCATCGGCTCGAGGACGAAACTCGTCATGGCGGTGATGCCGATATCCAGGACCTCTCCGTGCTTGAGCGACGGCTCGTTGAGGCGCAGGCTAAGCTCCGACCAGATCCGGTCGACCGGCCACCCGTCGAGTGTTTCGTCGGATGGGACCTGGAGGTACAGCCGGCTCACATTGGGACTCCGCATGCTGTGCAGCGCGAACCCGCGCTCGTGGTAGGCGTAGATCAGCTCGTCAGCCGCTGGGGGCGTCGCGGCGAGGATGCCGAGCCAGGCGTGCGGATAGTTTCGTTCGTACGCGACCGCGCCTCGCGCGACCATCGCGGTGCGGCCGATCCCATGCGATCCATCGCACGCCACTACGTAGTCGCACTCGAGCGACTCGTCGTGGCCCTCGTGTGAGAAGAGGATCGAGGGATGGTCTTCGTCGATACCACGAATCTCGCGCGCCTCGGCCTCGAACATGATCGGCGCACCGGCGTCGAGGCGAGCCTGGACCAGGTCTTTGACCACTTCCTGCTGGCCGTAGACAAAGATGCTCCGGCCTGTCAGATCCTTGAAATCGATGCGGTGGCTCTCGCCGTCGAACCGCAGATGAATTCCGCCGTGCTCGAGACCTTCACGGTCGAGCCTTTCTCCGACGCCGGCGTCTCGCAGGAGCTGGGCGGCGCCCGCTTCGAGGACCCCCGCTCGCACGCGGCGCTCGATGTGATCGCGGCTCCGATTCTCGAGCACCACCGACTCGACGCCGCCGCGATGCAAGAGGTGCCCCAGCAGGAGCCCTGCGGGGCCGGCGCCGATGATGGCGACCGTAGTGTGCAGGGTCATGGGCTCGGCTGAAATGCTCCGTGTACCGACGATCGGAGTTTGCGGGAGTTCATAATTCCCGTCAAGGGCCGTGAACACTCTCGACTTCGAGCCGCCCTATCTCTATCCCGACTATCGCTCCACGGAGCTGCGCGCTCCTAAACACGAGCCTGTGAGACTGCCTGACGAGTGGTTCCACAACGCATCTGGACCAGTGTTCGGACGCATCCCAGTACGGGCCGAGGATGCAGACCTCACTCGCCAGCATCGAGGGGAGCCCCTCGGCGAGCGGATCATCATCACCGGGCGCGTGCTCGACAGCGACGGGCACCCTGTCCGCAACACTCTCGTCGAGATCTGGCAGGCCAACGCCGCTGGTCGCTACCTGGATCCTGCCGACGACCATCCTGCACCCCTCGACCCCAACTTCACCGGCGCCGGCCGGGCGCTAACCGACCAGGCCGGTTTTTATCGATTCGTCACGATCAAGCCAGGCGCATATCCATGGGGAAATCATCTGAACGCATGGCGTCCCGCGCACGTGCATTTCTCGCTCTTCGGTCCGTCCCTCGCGAGCCGGCTCGTCACGCAGATGTACTTTCCAGGCGATCCGCTGATCCCGCTCGATCCGATGATGAGCTCCATCCCAGACGCGCGCGGACGCGAGCTGCTCATAGCGCGTCTCGACCTCGACACGACGGTTCCGGATTGGGCCCTCGGCTATCGCTGGGACATCGTCCTGCGCGGCCGGCGCGCGACACCTACCGAGGCATGACGGCACCGACGCCCTCGCAGACCGTCGGACCATTCTTCGGTTTCGCACTGCCTTTTGAAAATGACGCGAACGCGGTCGAAAATGACGCGTATGCGACGGCCGGCGAATCGACGGACGCGATCAGGGTGGAGGGCCAGGTGCTCGATGGCATCGGAGAGCCCGTGGGTGATGCGCTGGTCGAGGCCTCCCAGGGGGACCAGTTCGCGCGCTGCCGCACCGACGGCGAAGGCACGTTTCACTTCGTGCTGCGCAACCCGGTCGTGAGCGACGGCGCACCGTTTTTCAACATCACGGTTTTCGCGCGCGGTCTCCTGCGGCATCTCCAAACGCGCATGTACTTTCCCGACGGCGATGGAGCGAATCACGTTGATCGCGTGCTGCAGTTGGTAGACGAGTCAAGGCGGCACACGCTCATAGCCCGCCGGGACGGGGACATCCTGCACTTCGACATCCGCCTACAGGGGGAGGGCGAGACCGTGTTCTTCGCCGTCTGAGCGCGCAAAGCGGCGATAAGGATGTGACCCTACTGATTGCTAGAACCGGGAGGAATTTGACATGGCTGATGAAAAGCGGGGCATGGAGGTGCGTCGTGCGGTGTTGGGGGACGCGCACGTAGATCGCGCGGAGGCGTCTCGAACACCCCTGACTGACGAGTTCCAGGACCTGATCACGCGCTACGCATGGGGTGAGATCTGGACGCGACCCGGTCTCGACCGGCGCACGCGCAGCTGCATCACCGTCGCCATGCTGGTCGCCCTCAATCGCAATGAGGAGCTGGCTCTGCACATTAGGGCGGCCTTGACGAACGGGGTTACGGTGGACGAGTTGAAAGAGATCCTTCTGCAGACGGCGATCTACTGCGGGGTGCCGGCCGCCAACAGCGCGTTTGGGGTGGCCGCAAAAGTCCTCGCGGAGGCGGGGTAAACGGATGCTGGGACAGCTGAGAACGCCGCGAGCCGAGGTCGTCGGCAGCCTCCTGCGACCACCTGATCTGGTCGCAGCTCGCAAGCGATTGGAGTCCGGCGAAATGAACCATGCAGAGTTCAAGGCGGTTGAGGATGCCGCGGTACGGTCGGCGGTCGAGCTTCAAGAGGGTGCCGGCATCGATGTCGTGACCGATGGCGAGTTCCGTCGATACGCTTTCTACGGCCACCTGATTGACTCGTTCGAGGGTTTCGACCGCGAGGGCGGCTGGGCGATTCCCTTCCGGGACGAGCATGGAGAGCAGCTGATCCTCAAACGTCCCGTAGTGGTCAATTCGCTGCGGTGGAGGCGAAGCATGTGCAGCGAAGAGTGGACATTTCTTCGGTCGCTCGCAGGACGTTCTGGAAAGGTGACGATGCTGAGCGCCCAGCAGGCTGCCGCCTACTACGACCCGGAAAAGTCCAAGGGCGCCTACCCGACCCGCGACGCGTACCTGGCCGACATAGTCGACTACTCACGGCGGGAGGTGGCAGAGCTGGTTCGCCTCGGGTGCACCTACATCCAGATCGACGCGCCGCAGTACGGTGCACTGCTCGACCCAACCATTCGCGAGGGCTACCGGCAGCGGGGGAGCGACCCCGAGGAGTTGATCGACCGCTGCATCGAGCTCGACAACGCGATCATCCAGGGCCACCCGGGCGTGACCTTCGGACTGCACGTCTGCCGTGGGAACAACCAGAGCAAGTTCTACGCCGAAGGCGACTATGAGCCGATCTCGCGCATCTTCGAAAAGACGCTTTTCAACAGGTTCCTGCTCGAGTACGACGACAACCGTTCAGGAGGCTTCGCGCCACTGGCACACCTCCCCGAAGACCGTGTCGCCGTCCTTGGCCTCGTGACGACCAAGAAACCGGAGCTCGAAACCGAGACCGAGTTGAAGATCAGAATTGAAGAGGCCGCCCGCTACGTCCCGCTCGAGCGATTGGCGCTTAGCCCTCAGTGCGGGTTCGCTTCGACCATGGAGGGCAACCGGATCAGCCACGAACTACAGAAACGTAAGCTCGAGCTTGTAGGCCGGGTCGCAGGTTCGGTCTGGGGCCAAAGTTAGGTTCGAATCCCTGTCCCGGAGCCAAATCTGATCTTGAATCAAGGTCGCCCGTTTGCGCAACGCGGACGCCGCAAACGGACCCAACGTGCCCGGATCGACGGGCTCTGGCTACCTGACGCGGTCCGCGATCATAAGCGACGTTTCTACCGATCGGCTAAACGCCGTCTCGTGCGTTTCTATGGGTCCCGAACCGTGCCGTCGCAAGGAAGACAATCCTTCAGCCAGTTGGTACACACCGGCGAAAATGGACCGCGATCTTGAAAAAGCGCTTTGGCCATCAGGTCGCGCTCGCCACCCTCGCGGTACTAGATCTGACGCTTCTCGCGGGCTGCCAATCGCAGGCACGCATCGGACTGCCGACCACGCTGGAGCTGCGCTCCGTCCGAGGCGGCGACGTGGCCTACCAGGCTGGGCAGCCGGTTCCGTCGTTCACGTATCAAAGCAGCCGGCTCCGCTTCGATCTGGACGGCTCCTGGAACTTAGAGCCGGCGAATTTCGCGCCCGCGGCCGCGTTTGTCGCGCCTCCTGGTCGCCGTGATTCGCTGACGGCCCAAGCCAACGGGCGTCAGGACCCGGGTTATGACACCACCGAATGGCGCCAGATCGACATTCCCGGTGCGCTGAATCCGCCGCCAGGCCCTCAATCCGGCGGCGCCTGGTTGCGGCGCCAATTCGACCTCGCCTCAGAGTGGTCCGGAATGTCGGTGACACTCAAGTTCGGTGCAGTCAACTACATCGCGGACATATGGCTCAACGGCACATACCTTGGTTTTCATGAAGGCGGCTCGACTCCATTCGCATTCGATGTCACCGACCGTGTGCTGCCCGGCCAACGCAACCTCGTGCTGGTTCGCGTGGACAACCCGCCTTGGGGATCGCGCAACGACATAGTGCCGTGGGGTCTGGCGGACTGGTGGAATTACGGCGGCATCACCCAGCCCGTCTGGCTCGAAGCTCACCCCAGCCTCTACGTGGTGCGGGCTGACGTCACGCCGCACCTCGACTCTGCGGACATCTCGGTGGTTCTGGGCAATCAGTCGAGCACGCCAATCGATGCGAGTCTCGCCATCTCGATTCTGCCCGCAGGTGTCACGCCGAGCAACCTCACCGATCCGGATCCAAAGTCACAGTTGCCTGCCGACGCGGTGCCGGTTGTGTCCGATACCGTCGACGCCGGGCGGCTCGACGCCGGCGAGGTCACGCGCAACGAGACCACCTACACTTTCGAGTCGCCCGACCTCTGGACGCCGCAGCGTCCCGCCCTTTACTTGCTCCATATCACGGTGACCGGAGCTGGCACAACCGTCGATGACTATTGGGACACTTTCGGGTTCCGCACGATCAGCGTTGATACAAGCGGCCCCCGTCTCCTCTTAAACGGCGAGCCTGCCTACTTCACGGGCGCAGCACTTCACGATGAGCGCACCTTCAACCCGGCCGGCGATCAGCCCGCCGGAGGTCCCTGGCGAGATGCGGTCGATGTCATGCATTCGCTCGATAATGCGCGGGCAGTCAACCTAACCCTGATCAGAGCTGATCACCATCCACCCAACCCATGGCTCCCTTTGCTTGCGGATCGCCTTGGCTTCGCTCTATGGGAGGAGATTCCGCTTTATCACTACACGCCAGAGACGTTCGACATCGCTTTGCGTCGCGGGATAGCACAGCAGATGCTGGCGGAGATGGTGCTCCGCGACATGAACCGCCCGTCGGTTCTGTTCCATGGCTTCGCCAACGAGTCAACTGGGCAGTCTGGACGAGTTCAGGCGATGCAGCAACTGCACGACCTTGACCGCCGCCTGGATGGGACCCGGCTGACTGGGCAGGCGGCCTATGGTTTTGACCTCTCCGACCGCAGCAGCGACCCGCTTGATGTCGCCGGCTTCACCTTCTACTACGGCGTCTTCTATGGTGGCAGCGATGTCGCTGGAGGTACCCGGCAAGCACTGGCTTCTCTGCACGCCACCTATCCCACAAAGCCGATCGTCGTGCTCGAGTTCGGCCGCTGGGCCGACACGCGAACGGGCGACAGATTGCAGCGCACCGTATTCGAGGAAACGCAAGGAGCGCTGGACGGCGTGCGCGACACGAATACCGCCGGCTATCTCGGCTTCGAGCTCTGGTGGTCGCTCGAGGACTATTGGACGACTCGGCCTGGAATCGAGGTCGAGCGCTTCGGCCTCTTCCGACCCGACGGTACTCGAAGACCGGTTGCGGATGCGGTGGCGGCATCCTTCGTGTCCGGAGCAGGCCAGGGCGACCGCGCGAAGATCCGCTCGGGCGGCGTCGGCCGCTCGCTGCATCTGCACCCCCGGTCGGACCTCTTCACAGGCTACCTGCTCTTCGCCGTCCTCTCGACGTTTGCGCTCCTTGGCGGCATCCTGACAACGCTGTGGGTCTTCAGCCGGCCCCGCCCGGCGTCGTGAGCGGAGTCCTCAATCCGGCCACCGGACGCCACCAGGTCGTCGCGTACCTGGCCCGGCTTTCCGTGCGATCCTCGATCGAAGCGGGCGCCTGGGTGGGATTCTGCCTGGGGCTCCTTGCAGGCGCCATCATCGGGGCCGCCATCACGTGGTTCGCAGGTGCCATTCTCGAATGGCAGCGACAGCTTTCCTACACGATCGGCGTCAGCCAGGCACTGGTGCCGTTCGGCGACCGGCGCGATAACCTCCAGTCGATTCAGGACTGGTGGTTTCTCGTCATCCCGGCAACGGGAATCGCGGTCGGCCTTCTCGTGTGTGTTCTTGGGGCACTGATCGGCGGCTTGCTGGCGGTCGCTTACAACAAGTCACCAGGCCAAGCGCAAGTCTTCATTGAGATTCCTACGCTGGAGTAAAGGAGCGGGAAATGCGTCCGGCTCGCGGCGGATTAAGTTGGATTCCAACGGTCGCTCAGTCAGATCGCACTAGCGGAGCGCCTCGAACTCTGCGTCGGTGAGTTCGATCTCCAACGCAGCCACGTTCTGTTTCACGTGGTCGCGCGACAGAGTGCCAGGAATGGGCAGCATCGCCGGCGAGCGCCGAAGGAGCCAGGCAAGCGTGATCTGTTGCACTGTCGCCCCGTGCCGCACGGCGATCTCGGTGAGCGCAGCACCTCCCTTCCCGCGCAGGGGAAAGAACGGTACGAACACAATGCCCTCGCGGGTGCAGTAGTCGACGACTCCCTCGTGTTTACGTTCTGAAAGGTTGTAGTGGTTCTGGACCGCAGCGATCGGCACTACCCGCCGGGCACGTTCGATCTGGTCGATGTCCACCTCGGAGATGCCGATGTGGCCGACCTTGCCCCGGTCCCGGTACTCCTTGATCGTGGCGAGGCTTTCCTCGATTGGAGTCTCCGGATCGACGCGGTGGAGGTAATAGAGAGAGATGGTGTCGGTCCTAAGTCGACGGAGGCTTTGCTCCAGCTCTGCGCGCAGTACCTCTGGGCGGCCGCGCCCAGCGCCCCCGCCGCCCCCGCCCTTGGTGGCCACGAAGCAACCTTCGGGGAACGGCGCGAGAGCCTCGCCGATGGTCTCTTCACTTTGTCCGCCGGTGTACGAGTGGGCGGTGTCGATCATCTGCACACCAGCGGCGACAGCCGACCTAACGAACGCGACGTTGTCCGAAGTCTTCGTCAGTCGGTTGGTTCCTAAGCCGATCCTAGCCACGTCGATGTCGCCAAACTTCACTGACTTCTCCTCCATACTGGTGCCACCGCCCAGGCGCGCTTCCTTATATCTTGCCGGGCCCTCACCTCTTCCCATAAGCCCCGTCTTCCCACATGATTGCTGTTGAACATAGTCAAAGGGGGAGGGTCGGCAAGTCCCCTCTCCCGCGCTAGCGGGAGAGGGTGAGGGTGAGGGCGGCTCGACGCTCCCGTGTGCAGGAGAAGAAGCCATGCGCAAACTCGACCGCCGTCACCGCGCTCGTGTCCTTGCTTCAATTCTCACTGCGACGTGCCTCGCCCTGGCTGCCCTGATCCCGGTTACCGGCCTCGGTGCCCCCGCACCTAGTCTTGCGCCGGGCGGCCCAGGTGTGCTCTCCCATTTCGACCTGGCACGCAAAGACTGCCTAGGAACCGCCAACAACACCACATCGAAGGTCTGGTACACGGTGGCGGGCGGCGTGCTCAGCGATGTGTACTACCCAACCGTCGACAACACCAACGTCGAGACGCTGCAATACATCGTCACTGACGGGTCCAGCTTTACGGACCTTCAGTCGCGCGACATGTCGTACTCGGTGCGAGCGCTGGATCCGAGTGGCATGGAATGCCAGGTGACCGCGACGGCTAAGAGTGGCGCCTACACCATCGTCACCGACTACTTCACAGACTCCGCGCGAAACACACTGCTGATGCGAGTCCAGATGCACAACGCGACGAAGGGGCCGCTGCAGCTGTTCGTGCGCTTCGATCCGACCGTCAACGGAAACGGCGGAGGTGGGTCCGGAAACGGCGGCGCCGATTCGGCGACTGTCGATACCTCGACCGGCCACCCGGTGATGGTCGCTTACGACACAAAGACACTGACCAACGCAGTCAACAGGGATTACGCTCAGCCCGTCTTCGCCGCACTGGACGGTCCCATCGACCAGGCTACGAGCGGCTTTGTCGGAACTCCTAGCGATGGCTTGAGCCAGCTGGACGCCTCCCACGCTTTGACGCAGGTCTACTCGGACGCAATCAACGGCAACGTGGTCCAGACCGGCCGCGTGGACTTGTCCAACAATCAGGACGGCAGCATCACGCTCGCGCTTGGCTTCGGCGCCGACCAAGCGTCGGCCGTTGCCAGCGCAGAACGTTCGCTCCACGTGGAGCTGGAGGCGCTGCGAAACGCCTATCAACGCGGTTGGAGGACCTACGACTCTCACCTCGCGCCGCCGCCCCGGCACCTAGCTGGGCTGACGGACGCCCGGACGCGGCAGCTCGCTGCCGAGTACTACCTGAGCGCCAACGTGGTCAAGGCGTCGGAGGACAAGACGTTTCCGGGGGCCATCGTCGCCGGTCTCGCCTCGCCGTGGGGGCAGGCGGTCTCAGCGGGCGATCCGAACAACACGTACTTCGGCTCCTATCGCGAGGTCTTCGCGCGCGACCTTTATGAGGCATGGACCGGTTTGGTCGCCGATGGCGACCTCGCCACGGCGCGTGCCGCGGTAACTTTCCTATTCAACCGCCAGCAGCAGCCGGATGGGTCGATGCCACGCAACAGCTTGATCAACGGCAAGCTCGCGCCCGACTCGTTCAACACACAGCTCGATGAGTGCTCGTACCCGATCCTCATGGCCTGGACGCTGCGTATGACGGACAGAAATCTTTACCTGCAACACATCCGGCCGGCCGCTTACTTCGTGGCCTCTCACGGCCCGAGCTTCGGCCCTGAGCGTTGGGAAGAGCAAGGCGGCTATTCGCCCTCGACCATCGCTGCGGAAATCGCCGGACTGATTTCCGCTGCCGATATCGCTCATACCAACGGCGACGACGTCTCGGCCCGCGTCTTCCGCGGCACAGCAGACGATTGGCAGCGCTCGATCAAGGGCTGGACGGTGACCACCAACGGACCGCTGTCTCCGAATCCCTATTTCATTCGCCTCTCTAAGACCGGGGACCCCAATGCCGTGATTTCGTACAACGTGGGCAACGGCGGTCCAACTCTCGACCAACGTTCGGTCATCGACGCGGGCTTTCTCGAGCTGTCGCGACTCGGTGAGCTAGCCGCGTCGGACGTAGCCATTCAGCAGTCGCTGCCGGTGGTCGACGCCACCATCAAGAGCACGACTCCGAGCGGCTCCGGCTGGCACCGCTACAACGGCGACGGTTACGGCGATGGCTCTTCAGACGGACACCCGTGGGCGCCCAGCGGACAGGGTACCGGGCACCTGTGGCCCGTACTGTCGGCCGAACGCGGCGAGAACGGATTGCAGACAGGTAACACAGCGACTGCGGTCACGCTGCTCGATTCGATGAGCATGTTCGCATCGGGTGTTGGCCTGATCCCAGAGCAGGATTGGGAATTGCCCGACCTGGCCGCTTCGCCGTACGGCACCGACCCGACCGTGGCCTCGATCGGCTTCCAGAATGGCCACCCGGCGGGGTCCGCCGCGCCACTTACCTGGTCGGCCGGTTCGTTTGTGCGGCTTGCAGCCGACATTCGCGCCGGAAGACCGCTCGATCAGCCGGCCAACACCACTGCTCGCTACATCACCCATCAGCAGGGCACAACCATCCTCACGGTGACCGCGCCCGCCAACCAGTCGGCCATCAACGGGTCACCGGTGACAGTGACCGGCACGACGGCGGCGGGTAACAAGGTGTCCGTGGCGGCGACAAACACCGACACCGGCTTCACCACGGCCACTGCCGAGGGCGTGGCGGCTGCGGACGGATCGTTCGGCATCTCTGTCGCGGTGACGCCTGGCACGACTGTGATCACGGTGGTCGCCACCGCGGCAGGCGGAGGCACAGCCCACACGACCCGCACGGTGGTCTGGGACTTCGTCCCCGGCACGAAGATCTTCGACGTGACCGACCCTACCGGCGATGACAACGGACCGGGCAATTACGCATATCCGACCGCGGCCGACTTCCACGCCGGCGCCTTTGACATCACAGACTTCCAGGTCTACGACGACAGTGCCGGCAGCGGAAACATCATCTTCCGGCTGCAGACACGTGACCTGAGTCCCACCTTTGGCAGCCCCCTCGGGGCACAGTTGGTTGACGTCTATGTCCATGATCCGACGGCGGCTCCCGCGAACACGTCAACGGCGGCCTCCTTCGCCCAGCGCAACTATCAGATCGCACCCGCGGCCGCATGGAGCCGGCTGATCGAGGTGCAGGGTTTCGGCCAGCGTTACGTCGACGCCCAGGGGACAACCCTCGGCACGGTGGCGATCCGCGGCAACCAGATCTCGCGCTACATCACCTTCAGCGTCCCTGCTTCGAGTCTTGGACACCCGGGCTCCGGCTGGGGCTTCAGTGTCGTGCTCACCGGACAAGATGGCTTCAGCCCCGATCAAGCGCGCGGCTTCGGCGCGACGCCTGGCGCATACAACTTCGGGGTTTGTGCAGCACCGAGCGCCAATCCGCACTGCACGGTCAACCCGGCGTCGGTACCTAAGGCGATGGACGTTGTCACCCCGACCGGCGTCCTGCAGAGCGACGAACTCGATTACACGCTGCACACCCCGGTGACGATCACCGACGTCGTGATCCCCTGACCGCGTCCGGTTGAATCGAAGGGCGAGCCGCCCCAGGTGGCTCGCCCTTAGCCGGAACGGAGCAGGGTTCTTGACATCTGGCTCCTTAAGCAGTATTTAGGCGTCTACAGTCCTACTTAAGTCGGGAGCAGAGGTAAAAGCATCTCTGAGTACGATGTCGAGCTGCGCAAGGTCTCCAAGGCGTATGGCCGGATACGCGCTGTGGACCAGATCGACCTACGGGTGGCCAGGGGGCAGTTCTACGCGCTGCTCGGGCCAAGTGGGTGCGGAAAGACAACCACACTCAGGTTGCTCGCGGGGTTCGAGCAACCTGATTCCGGTCAGGTGATGATTGGCGGGCAGGATGTCGCCTCCCTGCCGCCGTACCGCCGCGACGTGAACACAGTCTTCCAGCACTACTCGCTCTTTCCGCACATGACGGTGGCTGAAAACGTGGCCTTTGGTCTGCAGCAACGGAAGGTTCCAGCCGATCAGATTCGTAGCCGGGTCGGTGAAGCGCTTGACATGGTGCGTCTCAGCGATCGCGGACATCGCCGGCCCGCCGAGCTGAGTGGAGGCCAGCAGCAGCGCGTCGCGCTCGCCCGGGCACTCGTGAACCGCCCGACCGTGCTACTGCTGGACGAGCCGCTGGGGGCTCTCGATCTAAAGCTTCGTAAAGAGATGCAGCTGGAGCTGAAGGAGCTCCAGCAGCAGGTGGGAATCACATTCGTCTTCGTCACCCATGACCAGGAAGAAGCCCTGACGATGTCCGACCGCATGGCCGTGATGCACGACGGGCACATCGTGCAGGAGGGCGAGCCACGCGAGATATACGAGCATCCGGCCAGTCGCTTTGTCGCTGACTTCATCGGGCTGACCAATTTTCTGGATGGGGAGGTGGTCGAGCAGGAGGACGACCGCGTGCTCGTCAGAACGAAAGACGCTCTTGCCATCTGGTGCGTCACCCAGGTCCCGAGAGGCAAGGGCGCTCCCGTGACTGTCGCGGTCCGGCCGGAAAAGATCGAGATCTACCCAGGGCGGCGACCAGAGCTGATGAATTGCTGGCGCGGCCAGGTGCTCGCCGGCACATTCCTCGGCGAGCAGACCGAGTATCGCGTCCGTCTCGATGAGGGCCCCGAGGTGATCGTCCGACGTCAGAACCTGGGCCTCAACGGCAGCAATCCTGCCGCCGCCCCAGGTGCATTCGTCTACCTGGCCTGGACCCCGGAAGTGAGCCTGGTGCTGCCTCGAACACCGACAAATTAAGGAGAAAGTGAGCATGAGTCGACTCGACGCAACCGATCTGAGCCGGCGGGAATTCCTCGAGCTGTCGGCGCTGACCACCGGCGGACTGGTGCTCGCCGCTTGCGGCGCGAGTTCGCCAGGCACCGCATCTGCAACCCTCGGCCCGATCGAGTCCAACCTCAGCATCTACAACTGGGACCAGTACCTGAGCCCCGACACCCTAAAGCAGTTCCAAGCCAAGTACCCCAATCTCAAGGTCGATACCGCTACATACGCCAGCAACGAGGACATGCTGGCCAAGATCGAGGCCGGGGCCAAGGGCTACGACGTTGTCGTGCCGACCGGCTACATGGTCGAGATCATGATCCGGAAGAATCTGCTTCGAACCCTCGACTTCGGGCAGCTGCCGAACTTCAGCCATGTCGACTCGACATTCCGGAATCCGGGATACGACCCCAACAGCAAACACAGCGTGCCCAAGGACTGGGGTACGACCGGCTTCGGCTATCGCACCGACAAGCTACCGCCGATGAAGACCTGGAAGGAGTTCTTCAACAACGCAAGTCAGTTCAAAGGCAAGGTCAGCGTTCTGGACGGCGCCACCGAGGTCGTCGGCATGGCGCTCAAGTCCCATGGCTTCTCATACAACTCCGACAAGGACTCCGAGCTCTCCCAGGCGCGTGACACGCTGCTGAAGTTCAAGCCATTCGTAGCGAAGATCGCGTCATCGGGCTACAAGGAGGACCTCACGACTGGCAACCTCTGGATGGCTATGGGTTGGAATGGCGACTTCGAGGCGATCCAGGGCCAGACGCCTGCGCCTCCCGTGCAGTACGTCGTCCCGTCCGAAGGGGCGGAGCTCTGGGTCGACTGTTGGGCGATCCTGGCCAGTGCTCCGCATCCCGTGGCCGCGCACACATTCATCAACTTCCTGCTCGATCCCGCCGTGCAGGCCCAGGAGATCCAGCTCACCTATTACGCCCAGGCTGAATCGGACGCACTCGCGAACATCCCCGCCGCGATCAAGAACGACCCGATCATCTACCCGCCCGCGTCCGTTCTCCAGCCGCTCGAGACACGCAAGGCGACCCCGGCGGGCCAGAAGTCCCGCGACCAGATCTTCGCGGAGTTCAAGGCGGCTTAGCCGGCTTGATTCGTCGCCCCCTCAAGCTCGTGACCGCCGGCGCCGGCGGCGTTTTGCTGGCGCCGGCCGGCGTGTGGTACGCGGCTTTCTTCGTCGCGCCGCTCGGCTTCATTCTCGTGTTCAGCTTCCTCACCTCGGCCGACTACGGCGGAATCGAATACACCTTCAACCTCGGCAACTACCCGCAGCTGCTCACCCACCCGATCTATCTGCGCATCTTTCTCAACACGATGGGGATGGCGTTCAGCGGCACGCTTCTGTGCCTGCTGGTCGGTTTCCCACTCGCCTACTTCCTGGCGACACGTGCAGGGCGCTGGAAGAACCTGTTCCTCGTCATGCTCATCGTTCCCTTCTGGACCAGCTTTCTGACCCGAACCTATGCATGGCTGATCCTGCTTAGCGACAACGGACCGCTGGCCCACGTGCTCCGGCAGGCGAACCTTCTGCACGGAGACCTGGGCTTTCTCTATACGTACAAGGCGGTGCTCATGGGCGTCGTCTACAACTACCTGCCACTGATGATCTTTCCTCTATACGTCTCCCTCGAGCGTCTTGACAAGCGGCTGATCGAGGCGGCAAAGGATCTCGGCGCGGGGCGGCTACAGACCTTCTGGCGAATCACAGTGCCTCTCACCACGCCCGGCATCCTCACGGGCTGCCTGCTGGTATTCATACCTCTCACCGGCGAGTACGTGATCCCAGCGATTCTCGGCGGCGCGAAGAGCTACATGATCGGCAACCTCATCGGAGACGAATTCGTGAGTGCGCACGACTGGGCCTTCGGCTCCGCCCTCGGCATGGCGGTCATCGTCCTTCTTATGTTCCTGATCGCCGTGTACTTCCGGGTGGCGCGGCGCGCTACCACTGCGGAGATGAGTCTGTAGATGGTGACGGCGCGCCCATTGCAGAAGAGCGGACCGGCTGACCGATCGGAACGCATGGGCAGGCTGTTCGAGCCCGCTTTGCGCACGTGGACGGCCCTTGTTTACGCCTTCCTGTTCTTGCCCATCGTGCTGGTGGTCATTTTTTCCTTCAACGCCTCCCGACTGGTCGCGGTCTGGAGCGGCTTCTCTTTCAAGTGGTACGGCACCGCCTGGACCGACCCCTCGATCCTGGATGCACTTCGCGTCAGCCTGACCGTCGCCCTGGTCAATGCGGTGCTGGCGACCGTGTTCGGCACGCTGGCCGCGATCGGAATGCAGCGAGTCGGGCGCCGGACGCGAACCGCTTTCGAGCTCATGGTCTACGGAACCATCGTCACGCCAGAGATCGTGATCGCGATCGCGTCACTTCTGTTCTTTGTGACCATCAACGTCGACCTCGGCATTCCCACGATCGTGATCACCCACGTCGTCTACAACACGAGCATCGTGGCCCTTATCGTCCGTGCTCGACTGGTGGGCATGGACCGCACCCTCGACGAGGCTGCCGCAGATCTTGGCGCGACCCCGCTGCAGACGCTGTGGCGGGTAACCATCCCGCTGCTGTATCCAGCGATCCTGGCTGGGGCGTTGCTGGCCTTCACGTTCTCCTTCGACGACTTCGTGCTGACCTTCTTCGTGTCCGGTGCCTCATCGACCACGCTGCCGCTGAGGATCTTTTCAATGCTGAGATTCGGCGTCTCGCCAGTGGTCAACGCCATCGCCACCGTGATGCTCGTCGTCACGCTCACGTGCATCTTCACCGCGTCGCTGATCGTTCGGCGCCATGCACGGGGCGATGCGGAGGGCGGCCTATTGCTGGCAGCCGCGCGTTCCGCCTCGCAACGGGAGGTTGCGTGAAGGATTCCCTTGGCGAACGGATTCGCTCGATGCGGGACTCGCGCGGTCAATCTTTGAAGCAGCTCGCCGAAGCCACTGGGCTCACACAGAGCTTCCTTTCGCAGGTCGAACGAGAGCTCACATCGCCGTCGGTGGCGTCGCTACGCAAGATTGCGGAGGCGCTGGGGACCTCTGTGGCTACTTTCTTTGCCGGTGGTTCGCCGAACGGCCGGCTGGTGCGCAAAGACGCTCGGCCGGTCCTTCTCCATCCGAAGCGGCGCTGGCGCGACTCGCTGCTCACTCCGAGCATGAGCGGCAAGCTGCAGGTCATCTGGTCCGAAATCGAGCCTGGCGGTGGCTCGGGCGACGAGCCCTATTCGCATAACTCGGACGAGGAGTGCGTGGTCATTCTTCGAGGCAAGCTCGACTTCTGGGTCGGCGACGAGCACTACAAGCTGAACGCAGGCGATGCCCTGACTTTCGAGAGCCGCCTTCCGCACAAGAACCGCAACCCTGGCCCCGGCAAGACCCAGGTGCTCTGGGTCATGACGCCTCCCTCTTACTGATGGCGGGGCGAGCGCTCGTCCTTGGCGGAGCCGGCGCGATGGGCCGCGAGGTCGTGCGGGACCTCGCTACGACCAGCGAATTCGACGAGATCATGGTCGCCGACCGGGACCTGGTCGCGGCGGGGCAGGTGGTCGACGAGCTGCGCAACACGCGCCTTCGAGCGATCGCCGTCGACGTCACCGACTCACAAAAGGTAGAAGAGTTGCTCCGACGAACTGATGTGGTTGCAAACTGCACCACCTATCACCACGGCCTCGACCTGGTGCGCAGCGCCATCCGCTGCCGGCGGCCGTACGTCGATCTCGGCGGACTGTTCAACACTCCTCGGCAGCTCGAACTCGGCCCGGAAGCAGAACGGGCCGAGGTGCCGATCGTGCTCGGCTGCGGGGCGACGCCGGGAGTCACCAACCTCATGGCGCGGGCGGCGTCGACCGGCATGGATTCGATCGAGCGGGTCGAGATCGCTTTCGGCAGCCTTCGGCCGCTGGCCGCCTCGCCCGGGTTGCTCGACACGATCCTTGAGGAGTTCAGCCCGACAACGTTGCGGTTTTACTACGAGGACGGTCAATTCGTGCAGGTCCCTCCATTCTCGGGCGCGCGCATGCTCGAGTTCCTGCCGCCGGTCGGTGCGTTGGAGACCTATTTCGTGCCTCATTCGGAGACGCACACGCTGCCGCGGTTCCTCACGCCACAACCGCACCACGTCGCGGTCCGCGGAAGCTGGCATCCGGACATCATGAAAGCGATGCGGATCTTTTTCGACTACGGGTTGACTGGGGAGGAGCCGTTTCCCGTTGACGGCACAGCTCTGAGTCCACGCGCATTCCTGCGCGCTCACCTGCTGCATACACCGCCGGCGCTGGACAGCCCAGTCGCGTTCTTTCTGCGGGTGGACGTAACCGGGGCGAAGGCCGGAGGCCGTGTCACCAACTCATACCAGTCGTCCCATCCGACCGAGTGGGGTTCCTCAGGAACTGCACGAATGACGGGCATTCCAACCTCGATCGCGTTGCAGGGACTCGCTCGTGGCGAAGTCGCACAGGTCGGCGTCTTGGGTCCGGAGGCGGCCTTCGATCCACGCCGTTTCTTCGACCAGCTGGTCCGGCGTGGCATCGCGGTGGCGCCTGCCTAACCTGGTCTCTGCGCGATGGACTAAATCCAGCCTCGCCTTCGGAAGAGGTAGAGCTGTATTCCAGTGGCCACCACCATGGTTCCGACGCCGATCACGAACGCGATCGTCGGCGGCTCCAGGACACCTGTCAGGTACGCGAAGTTCATCCCGTAGAAACCGGTCAGGAAGGTCAACGGCAGGAACAGGCTCGCGATTGCGGTGAGCGTCTTCATCGTCAGGTTGAGGCGGTTGGAAACGGTCGACAGGTAGACGTCCATTGAGCTCGTCAATAGGTCGCGCAAAGAATCGGCTGTCTCGTACTGGCGCACGATGTGGTCGTACACATCGCGGTAGTAGAGGGTCATGTCTTGTTGCTGGAGGTGGATCCCGTGAGTGATCAGCTTTTGGAAGACATCACGCTGCGCGCCCAGAAACCGGCGAAGGTCAGTCACCGCATGTTTCAGGTGGTAGATCTTCTGGGGCGACTCGGGGTTGGCCTTGTCGGTGATGTCGTCCTCGAGAAGGTCAACGGCTTCATCCAGCCGTTCTAAAACTGGGAAGGTGGCGTCGACCAGAGCATCGATCACAAGATATGTCAGGTAGCCCGGCTGGCCTTTGGTCAGCTCCGGGTTCTTAGTGATTCGTGCTTGGAGCTCGCTTAGAACGGGTGCGGGTTCGATGTGGACGGTGATCAGGTAATGAGGACCTACATAGAGGTGGTGTTCTAGAAGCGTCACCTCATCGCCGCGCCAGTCCGCCTGGAAGATGACCGCGAAGTTGTAGCCGTCGTACTCATCTACCTTCGGCCGCTGGTTCTGATGCTGGATGTCCTCGATGGTGAGGGAGTGAAATTTGAAGGTTTCCTCGAGCAGGCGGTAGTCGTCCGCGTCCGGAGCCTCGATGTCAAGCCAAAACCCGTCTTCCGGAGCCGCGGCAAAACAGCGCTCGACCTCCGAAACCTCAGCCGAGGCGACCCGTCCGTTGGTGGATATCAGAGTTCTCATTCCGAACCCATGCTAAGTGGCGGCGCCGCCGGCTGCGGGAGCGTAAGGTGCGCGTCACGTCAAGGTCCCGTAGAGCTCAGGCTGCTGGGTTGGCGCCAGAGTGCCGGCGGGACCCACCTCGCTCGTGATCGCCATCTGCGTGTAGCCCGCGAGCGACTTGCCTACAAGCACAAACTTGCTCCCATTGCTGTCGGGTACGAACACACCTGCAGGGTCTGCGCGACCGCCGGCGGTGATCAGCCACACCTCGTATACCCTTCCGGAATTCAGTTGGGGAAGTCCGCTGAAATCGACCAGCACGACCCCATCGCTCTTCAAATCGATAACGCTCGCCTTCGCGCCGGCGAGGGCCTGATGACCAACAAGCGACGAGCGCACGACCTGCGCTGGCACCGGAACGCCACGGCTCAACACGTCACCTGCCACTACGCCAACCACGAGCGCGAGCACAACCGCAGCGGCCGCGGCATATATGGGCAAGGTGCCGCGAGGGGTGAGAGAAGGGGTTCTCGTCCGCTGCAGTCGCCGGCCCTCATCAATCCGAACTCGTGCACGCTCGGGAGCTGTCGAGGCACCGCGGGCGGCCGCTGCTGCGACGAGAACACGCTCGCGTAGTCCGGCGGGCGGGGTGATTTCCTCCACGCCGAGGGGCAGCACACCAACAGTTCGCTGCAGGCGCAATACAGACTCGCGACAGGTTGGGCACCCTTCGACGTGGGTGCGAACGCTTTCGGCTTCTCCGGCGTCCAAAGCGCCCAGCACCCAGGCTGCGACCGAGCTCTCGAGCTCTTCGTGCTCAGACATCGACCAGGCCCCTACCTTCCAGATACGAGTTCAGCTTCTCGAGCGCGAGCCGCATGCGGCCCTTAACAGTGCCGAGCGGCACCCTAGTCATGTCAGCAATCTCTCGGTGGGAATAGCCCGCGAAGTATGCGAGCTCGACCGCCTGGCGCTGCTCGATCGGCAGGCTGTTCATCGCTTCCCGGACGGCGTCGCGCTCAAGCGATAGCGATACCTCGCGCCATGGGTCATCGCGCGGGAAGGCCTCCGCTGTCGAAGGGTGCAGTTCCAGCTCTTGGCGCTCGTGTGCACCACGGCCGCGCAGATAATCGATAGACCGATTGCGCACGGAGGCTAACAGCCACGTGCGCAGCGAACCTCGGCGGACATCGAAGCTCGCCGCGTTGTGCCAAATCTTCAAGAAAGTCTCCTGGACGGCATCTTCGGCGCGGCCGGGATCGCCGAGTACGCGCAGAGCCACCGCATAGGCGAGCCCGCCGTAACGGTCGTACAACTCGGCCAGAGCTTCCTGACTCCCGGACGCCAGTTGGGCGGCGAGGTCAGCGTCGGCGAGTCCCCCCGGCGCCTCCGATCCCATGTGCACAGTGTCGCGTTAACTCCACGTCATCGGATCAAACCCCCGACGACCGCAGTTGCGGAGTCGTCCGCATGCGAGTGCCGGGTTGTCAGCTTGCCAATGCGGGATTCGCTGCGGGTCACCGCCCACGCTTCGCTATCGATCAGCCGCCAGGCCCATCCCGGGTTATTGCGCACGCGCTCACGTGCGCCGTACAGCGCCTTCGACATCAGCTTGATGCCGGACAGTCCAGGCAGCTTGCCGATATTCTCGTCCAGGTTGAGGAGCTCTTCCTCTCCCTGCTCGTCGTCGAACAGGTAGAGGGCAAGCGCGTCGACCTCCTCGAGCTTCTTGACCCCCTGGCCGACCGGGACCCACACGCGATTGAGCATCCAGCGGTCCATGCGCTGCGCGTTCTTGTTGCCGTCAAGCCATTCCCTGGCCGAGTTGAAGTAGAAGGCGAAATGCCGGCGCTCGTCCTTGATGATGCGCCCCAGCAGGTCTTTCAGCACCGGGTGCCCGGACCTGCGGATCAGGGCGCCATAGCCGGTGAGAGTCGCCAGCTCATTGATGGCGCCGATCGTCAGGTAGACGGCGGAAAAGTCCTTCAGCAGCCATGAGCCCGCCATCGTAGACATGAGACTCACGCTGTTCTGGAAACCCAGATTGGCACGCACGGTGGCGATGCGGTCCTGGGTGTCGAACTCGATCCCGTACAGGTTGAGGAACTTGCCCAGGTTCTCCCCGTGCCAAAGCTCCTCGTAGTTCCAGCAGGCCAGGAAAGCGGTGAGGATGGGGTCCATACAGGCGCGCGTTACGAGCAGATGGGACAGGTAGAGGGGAACGTGATTCTCGATGTCCATCATGTAGTGCAGGCAGAAGAGATCACCCTTCGAGAGATGGTTTGCGGCGACGTCGTCCCAGGCGACTCCTGTCGTGTCGAGTTTCTTGGACTCCTCTTTGTATCGCTCGATGCTGAAGCTCATCCATCCTCCTTTCCAATGACGCGCGACAGCCAGACGCCGAGGCGTCGGCCTGTCAAGTCATACGGAGGAAACGAGGCGGCGGATCATGCTCGGCTCCTTTCGGTGGGTCGTATAGCATGGTTCAAATGCTCTATGGACTCCGAATCGACGCCGTCATAGCCTGCCTTCACCGGTCGGTTACAAGCCTTCGCCGGACTTGGTTTGGAGGGTCCCTATGGCAGACCACTTAGACGCACCTGGCCTCACATCCCCCGCGATGGATACGAGGGTCGATATCACCGACCACTACGCGTTCCGACAGCCAGGACACGCGCAGAGGACCGTCCTCATCTTCAATGTGAACCCGCTGGCGCCCACCCACGCCGATGAATTTCGACACGACGCCCTCTACGAGACGCTCGTCGACACGAACGGAGACGCCAAACCGGACCTTGCGTTCCGCTGCCGCTTCACACGCAAAGAAGCAGGCAGGCAGTTCGCTCGGGTCACCCGAGCCGAGATTGGTGCCGGCCTCGAGGACGGCCACGTGCACGAGGAATGGGAGCGGGACGTGCTAGTTGAGCACGCACCAGTTTCGTTCGACTCGAACGCTCGAATCACCGAGGGCGATGATGGCGTTCGGTTCTTCGCGGGCATTCGGAGCGACCCGTTCTTCTTCGATCTCCTGGGCTTTCTAAACGGGTTCAAGTTCACGGGCAGCGACTTTTTCATCGACAAGAATGTCTTTGGGATGGCACTGGAAATACCCAGCCGCCTCCTCGGCTCCAACCCCAAAGTGGGCGTCTGGACGCGAACGCTGGTCCCGATGACGCTCCAGCCCGACCATCTGACCCAGGCCGACCAGATGGGCCGGCCTGCGATCAACACGGTCTTCAATCACGGCAACGACAAAAACGTCTTCAACGTGACACAGCCGTCGGAGATGCGCTCGAAGTTTCTGGCGAGCTTCGAGTCGACTCTCGAATCCTTCGGCTACTCGGTGGCCCAGGCGACGCAGATCGGTGAGATCCTGCTGCCCGACGTCCTGACCTTCGATTACTCGAGTGAAGCAGGCTTCCTCAACGGCCGCCGGCTGCAGGACGACGTGATCGACATCGAGCTCGGACTCGTCACGAATGGGAAGGTCACAACCGACCACGTGGGTCCGCACACCGACTACCTGTCCACCATGCCGTATCTCGGCACACCCCACTGATATGAGGGAGACAAATTCGATGAAGCGAGTTGACCGCAGGACGTTCCTGAAGCTGGCCGGAAGCGGCTCTGTCGTCGCGGCTGCCGCGGCGGTGGGCGGATCGGCAATGGTGTTCCCGAAGACGTCGAGGTATCTCACGTTCCGCGCCTCCGCGGGGCTGCCCGCCAGGCCCATGCCGAGCATGGCGACCAAGATCATCGAGGGCACTGTCGACCTGAGGACCGGCACTGGAATCGTGAGTAGCCGGGTGGTGGCCGGCTATCCGGTACAAAGCCAGATCGCCCTTCCAGGCCTGACGCGCCTGATCCGGGTCACGGCGGCAAATCAAGACGGCGGACTGGTGCGTCTGACAGGCGTTGTGGACGATCGTTCCCAGCTCCAAGCCGGGGAGTCACCCACTCTCCAGATCACTGTTGACCGCGTGCGGGGACTCGTGACCGCGCCTCTGGCAGGTCACAACGTCACGCTGACGTTCGATCAGCCGCCTGCCTAACCCTTCAGACTTCGACCAAGCCCAGGCGGACCGCGCACAGAGCTGCCCCCGCGCGGTCATGGATGCCGAGCTTGCTGTAAATGTTGGTGAGGTGGTTGCGCGCGGTTAGGGCCGAGATGCCAAGCGTTGTCGCGATCTCCTTGTAGCTGAGACCACGTGCTGCGAGTGTCAGCACCTCGGTTTCGCGCGCGCTGAGCCGTCCTGTCATTCGAGCCTCCCCGTCAACCAGGCGAGCCGCTTCACCAGTTGGTACGGCGGAACTGACGGATCGGATCATTAGCCGGGAAAGGCGAAGGGGCGGGCCCGGCTACCGTACCGTGTGATGCGAAAGGCTTCCATTGGGATCCTGGTCATGCTGCTTCTGGCGGCGTGCGCGGGAAAGCAGGCCGCACCTGCAGTGCTTTCGCCCGTCCCTTCCTCACAGAGCCCGAGCGCAAGTCCGATCGCCATTTCCCCGTCACCGCCGGCGCCACCTCAGCGTATGGAGACGCCCCTTCCGGTTGCGCTCGAGGAATCTGCCGCCGCAGTCGCCGCCGGAAAGCTGTACGTCATCGGTGGTTTTGACGCCGCCGGCAACAGCCTGAGAACGGTTTGGGTGTTCGACGGCACCACCTGGAGCGCTGGCCCGCGCCTTCCACTCGGCTTAGATCACGTGTCCGCTGCCTCCCTTGACGATCACGTGTACGTCGCGGGTGGTCACACGTTCGGTCGTGACAGCGCACGCTTTTTCCGTCTCGATGGCTCCTCGTGGATCGAGCTCGCGCCGATGGGGCACCCACGCGGCGGCCACGCTCTGGTCGCGGCAGCCAACCGGTTGTATGTCATTGGCGGCAGCACCGCAGCCATGAACGTGGCGCCGGCCGAGGTCTACGACCCGCAAACAGGCGGTTGGTCTGACCTGCCTGCGTTACCAACGCCGCGCAACCACGTCGCGGGGTTCGTATTCGGCTTGAGCGTTTGCGTGGCCGGAGGCCGGTCGCCGGCAACCACACGCGTCGATTGTTTTGACCCTGGCAGCTCGACCTGGGTAAGGCTTCCAGACTTGCCACAGCCGACGAGCGGCGCGGGTGCGACAGCGCTCGAAGACGGAAGGGCAGTGATCCTAGGCGGTCAGGATGCTCAGGAGACGAGCATCGTGAATCAGTTTGCGCAGCTGCCTGATCCGATTGCCTGGACCCCTCAAGAAGCGATGCTCGTCCCGCGCCACGGGTTCGAGCTTGCTCTGTTCGAAGCTCGCGCCTGGGCGTGCGGCGGCGGCACGTTACCCGGTCTTCATCCAGTAGCGACATGCACATCGGTGGGGTGACGACAGGTGCCGGAGGATTAGGCCTTCAAGGACTCGCCGTCGACTTCGGCGCTGCTGCTCAGTCCGAGCTCTCGCAAGATGCCTTGTGCGATCACGCCTGGTGCCGGGCCAATATCCACCCGGATGTGCGGCTCGTCCGCTTGGGGATCCTCGAGGTCGGCGAACTGACTGTCGAGCAGGCTCGAGGGCATGAAGTGCGCTTGCCGGGCGGCCAGGCGCGGCGCAATGGTCTCCTGAGAACCGGCCAGAAACACGAACACGACACCCGAACCGCGCCGATTGATCACGTCTCGATAGGAGCGCTTGAGAGCAGAACACGTGATGAGCCCGTTTTCTCCGGTATCCAAGCGACTTTCAACCCATTCCGCGACCGTCGCGAGCCAGCGCCGGCGGTCTGCGTCCGTCAAGGGTTGTCCGGCCATCATCTTCTCGATATTCGACTGAGGGTGCAGCGCGTCGCCTTCCTCGAACGGCCAACCCAGGCGGCTGGCCAGACTGGCCGCCACTGTCGTCTTCCCGCAACCGGACACTCCCATGAACACCAGAACGACGGGTTTCGCCAACGGTGTGGAGACTCCTTAGCGACTGGTTGTCTTGGTGACACGCTCCGTGGAAGGCCAGAACACTAGCCTGATAACAATGACTGGAAAGTGGACCGCCGAAGAAATCCACGACCAGCACGGCCGCACGGCTATCGTCACCGGCGCCAACAGCGGCCTGGGTTGCATCGTCGCTCGCGAGCTCGCCAGGCGTGGCGCGAAGGTGATCGTCGCCAGTCGCGACAAAGCGAAAGGCGCGGAGGCGGCGAGGGCAATCACAGCTGCCTATCCGTCATCCACCGTAGAGGCTGCACAGCTCGACCTTGCCAATCTCAGCTCGATACGAGCGTTCGCTGATCGCATTCGAGCCGGCAACGACCACATCGACCTGCTGATCAACAACGCCGGCGTGATGGCCGCGCCTTACCGACGGACCGCCGACGGCTTTGAGCTTCAATTCGGGACCAATCATCTCGGCCACTTCGCGCTGACCGGCCTCATCCTGCCCCTTCTTTACGAGCCGCGCGACGCTCGCGTGGTGACTGTCAGCAGCAACAACCACAAGGCCGGGCAGATGCGGTTCGACGATCTGCAGGGCGAACGCCGCTACTCGCGCTGGGGAGCCTACGCCCAATCCAAGCTCGCCAACCTGCTCTTCGCTTTTGAGCTCGACAGACGGCTCAAGGGACGCGGCTGGCGATTGATCAGCGTTGCGGCTCATCCTGGATACTCGGCCACCAATCTTCAGCTCAGCGGGCCCCCGCCGTACGAGCGCCTCGTGATGCGGTTAAGCAATCGCCTGTTCGCCCAGTCGGCTGAGATGGGCGCCCTACCCCTTTTATATGCAGCCACCGCCCCGGACTTGCCGGGCGGCTCCCACGTGGGTCCGGACGGTGCGGGGGAGATCCGCGGGTACCCAGTCCTTGTTGAAGCGACCAAGCGTGCCAATGACGAGGATGCGGCGCGGCGCCTTTGGGAAATTTCGGAGCGCCTGACCGGTGTTGTCTACGATTTCTCCGCAAAGTAGCCCGACGGGCTCCGCGGGTCACCGGCTTTCATCCGCGGTAGGTAGCGCTGGCGGAAGACCGTTGCGACCAGCTCGCGCCGGCTTCGCACGCCAGTCTTGTCGAAGATCGACTTGAGGTGGTCCTGAACCGTGTGCTCTGCGATGTGCAACCGTTCCGAGATTTCGTGCGTCGACTGCCCCTGGAAGACCAGCCCACTGACAGCGCGCTCCTGTTCAGTTAGCCCGTATGCGCTCATCACGATCGGCGCCACCTCCTCGGGAGTCGCCTCCTGGATGATCACGGCGACCGCGCTTCGATCCTCGCCGGAGACCCACGACGCTTGCAGATTGATCCAGCGGCCAGTTCTGCTCCGAACACGCAGAGGGGCCAGGCTTGTCGCTGCGTCTGCTCGACGCAGCCGGGCTGCGAGCGAATGAATCTCGATGGGGATCTCGCCGGCCTCCTGCCAGTTCAGCTCCTCGAGCCACTGGTCTGCGGCCGGGTTGCGGCCGACCACGCTGTTGTCGGGCGCAAGCAGAATCAGACCTGGCGACTCAGCCAGATCGTCCCGGGCCGCGCATTGCACTAACAGTCCGAGGCGAACGCCCTCGGCGAGATGTGGTGCGATTCGCTGGATGAAACCTTGCTCCTGTGGCGAGAACACGGCCCCTCTTTCGCGGTGGAGGCACATGAATCCCCACACCGCACCACGTGCCCGGAACACCGCTCGCAGCTCGTCGGCGAGCCCCAAGGGTTCGAAGATGTCTCGATAGCGAGGGCTGCTCGCGAGCTTTCCATCGGTCGCCGCAACCAGCGTTCGCACTCCGGATCGGTCTCCGGCCAGCTCCGTCCACTTGTTCACGTCATCTCGCATGAACTCGTTCTCGACGAAGTAAGGGCCGGTATCGCTAGGCAATTCCTCACGGTAGGCCTGGGTATAGAGGAGGGTGGCGGGGTCTACGGTCGCCCACCAGAGAGCATCCACAGGAACGGCCTTGCGAAGACGGGGAAGCACCGCCGCTCGCAGGGCATCAGGTTCCAGTCCGGCCCGGCAGGTCTCGATGATGACGGCGACCAGGTCGTCGAGTGCTGGACCGGACTTCAAGATCACTTCCTCACGATGGTGGGCTGGTCAGTCTAGACCTTGCCCACCACTTCGAACCGCCCGCGCTCCAGAAGCTCGATGCCGGTCGCGGCAATTGTCGACTCGCGGCTCTTGTCAGCCGTCTCGTCGCTCTTCAAAGCGGCGCCCTCCGATATCCAGAGCGTGAGCGTCAAGGCACGGCCTTTGTCTCGGTCGACAAAGAAGTAGGCGCCGCCGTTGTCCGGAAGACCGGCAACCATTGGGCCAACCTTCTCCGTGACGTGCCGAACCCAATTCTCCAGCGCCTCCGGGTTACCTGTCCAAGTCGATGTTCTGGCGTACATGGCGTCTCCTTTTCGCTGTGTGTGAAGTCCTACAGCGGAAGGTTGATGGCGTCCCTCTAGCCACGCCATCCCAGATTGCTGGGATGAGCCGGCGGCGGGCTACAAACTGCACTAGCGTTGTCTCAATGGACGGACCTACGACTGAACTGGACGCACGATTCAGCGATGAGGGCGCGGTTGCCACCGGTTGGGACGAGACTCGTGGCGTGCTTGAAGCCGCCGAGCTGTTCTGGATCTCAACGGTCCGGACCGACGGTCGACCCCACGTCACACCCCTGGTCGCAGTGTGGCTCGACGGCGCCATTCACTTCTGCTGCGGCGATGCCGAACAAAAGGCCATCAACCTTCGTGATAACCGCCACGTGCTGCTTACAACCGGCTGCAACGGGTGGGAAGCCGGGCTGGACGTCGTGGTCGAAGGTGACGCTGTCCAGCAGACCGACCATGCGGTGCTCGAACGCCTCGCCGACGCCTGGGCCAAGAAATGGGACGGACGGTGGCAGTACAAGGCGGGCAACGGCGGCTTTCACAGCGAAGATAGCGGCGCGGCCCCCGTGTTCTCCGTAAAGCCGGTCAAGGTCCTCGCGTTCGGCAAGGGCACCTTCAGCCACACCCGATACCGCTTCTCATGATCCTGGTTACAGGTGCCACCGGACTCAACGGCGGCGAACTCGTACGCCTGCTGTCCGCCAGGGGTGTCTCGGTGCGGGCACTGGTCCGCGACCCTTCCCAGGCCGCGGCACTCTCCTCTATGCCGAACGTCGACATCGTCGAAGGGGACATGGCGCGTCCTGAGACGCTTGCCGAGCCGCTTCGAGGCGTGGATAAGGCAATGCTCATCTCGTCGTCGAGCCCAACCATGCTCGAAGTTCAATCGAACTTCATCGACGCTGCTCGAAAGGCCGGCGTCCGGCATGTGGTCAAGCTCTCCGGCATCATCCCGCACGTCGACTCGCCGTTTCGATTCGCCCGCATGCACGGTGGAATCGAGCTGAAGCTGGAGAGGTCAGGGATTGCATTCACTCACCTGCGGGCTGGCGAGTTTATGCACTCGTACTTCCGCCAGGTGCCTGCGATCGTGGCCAGAGGAGCGCTCTTCCTGCCCATGGACGACGCGCGAATCGCTTCGATAGACGTAGGCGACATCGCAGAGGTCGCCGCCAGAGCCCTCACCGAATCAGGACATGAGGGAAAGACGTATCCGCTCACCGGTCCCGAGGCGCTGACCATGGCAGAGGTCGCCGAGAAGCTCTCTGCCGCGACCGGCAGGGAGATCCGTTATGTGAATGTGGTTCCCGAGGAAGCCAAGAGAGCCCGGCTTGCGGCAGGGGTGCCCGAGTACACCGCTGACGCCCTGGACGAGCTCTTCGCGGAGCGGCGCAAGGGTAAGGAGTCGCAGGTCTACCCGACTTTTGAGGTACTCATTGGGCGGCAGCCGACGAGCTTCGACGAGTTTGCGAGGCGCAACGCTGCCATCTTCCGCGGAGAGCACCCGGCGCCCAAGGCCTGAGGCCCCAGTCGCTTCCAAAACATGGGCCCGCGCACTCGCGCAGGGCGGTCTAGAGACATTCGATGCCACTGGAATAGTTGGTTGCGCTCGCAAGTATCTATTACCAGTTCTCGCAGGAGGTTTATGACATGAGCGACCAGAG
The DNA here is from genome assembly GCA_035937155.1 of Candidatus Dormiibacterota bacterium. Classification (GTDB taxonomy): domain Bacteria; phylum Chloroflexota; class Dormibacteria; order Dormibacterales; family Dormibacteraceae; genus Palsa-870. Next base: position 60,871 of record DASYVJ010000109.1, read on the forward strand.
TGCACGGCATAACCAACCGGCAGGCGGCGTGTTGCTCGACTCCGCGCAAGAGCCTGGTCTGCGGGCCCTCGGCGGGCGCGCCCACCGCATACCAAAGATTCGAGGTCGTGCCCTGGAGGTACCAGCCACGACTGCATGGAAGCGTTGGCAAGATTGGGCCGTAATCGCATTGGGTGTCGTGCTCTTGGTGACTCCGTTCGTGTTCGGAGACACGTCGCAAACGGTCGCTGCGTCGAGCGCCTACGTTCTCGGCGTGCTGATCGCGCTGTCGGGAGTCCTGAACGCCGCCATGAGGCGAGCGGGCGGGCTTGAGTTCATCCCCGCTGTGCTGGCCGTCATCCTGTTCATCAGCCCGTGGGCCTTTGGGTTCACCGCGGTCACCGCGCTGGCCTGGTCCGCCTGGATCATCGCCATTCTGATCGTGGTCGCCCTCGGCACCCTGTACGCACCGCAGAACCGCCGCGCGATCGCGTAGAGCCGAACTAACACTTTGAAGAGGCGGGACCCCAATGGTCCCGCCCCATTTTTGTCTGTCTTATCTCTTTCGCGTGCTCGAGTAGCCTTATTCGATGGTCAGCGTGCACGCTGAGACTAAAGGCGATGACTGGGTATGTGAAGTCAATGTCGACCATGCCGGTCAACGCACGCGGCATTCGGTAACTGTCAAGCGAGCCGACCTCGAGCGCTGGGGCGACGGGCTCGAGCATGCGGACGTAGAACGCCTGGTCGCGCGGAGCTTCGATTTCCTTCTCGAGAACGAGCCCCCGAACGCGATACTCGCCAGCTTCGATCTTCGGGTGATCCAGAGTTACTTCCCGGAGTACGACAGCGCTATCAAGCGCCAACAGCCTTGAGCGACGTGCGTGCGCTGACGTTCGACATCTTCGGCACCACTGTGGATTGGCGTTCGGGAGTTGCCGCCGAGGCTCGGCGCCTGGGCGCGCTCGCCGGCGTGCACGCCGACTGGGACCGGCTCGCGGACGCTTGGCGCGCGCTCTACATGCCTTCAATGAACAGGGTGCGCAGCGGCGAGCTGCCGTGGACCAACTTCGACCGGCTTCATCGCATGTCGCTCGACCAGGTGTTACGCGATCTCGGCGCAGAAGGGTTCGACTTGACGGCGCGCGAGGCACTGACCGGCTCCTGGGAGCGCCTGGCCCCGTGGCCCGACACAGTGCAAGGCCTTACGCGCCTCGGCACGAAGTTCACGGTGGCGACCCTATCGAATGGCAATCGCTCCCAGCAGGCCGCACTGGTCGAATTCGGCGGTTTACCCTTCCAGCGCCTTCTATCCGCGGAGGACTTCCACCACTACAAACCCGACCCAGAGGTCTACCTCGGCGCGGCTTCTGCGCTTGGGCTGAAACCCGGCCAGGTGATGATGGTGGCGGCGCACAAGGGGGACCTGCGTGCCGCTCAGGCCGCGGGCCTGCGGGCGGCATTCGTCGAACGCCCGCTGGAGAAAGGACCCGGTGGAGGCGCAGACCTTCTACCTGATCCGCCCGCCGACGTGCAGGCCACCGACTTCATGGATCTTGCAGACAAGTTGGGCTGCTAGAGATGGACAACGCCACACTCGCTCGGGCGACCATGGGAACTTCGCTGGGTTTCCACATCGTTTTCGCGGTGCTCGGCGTCGGACTACCGCTTCTCATGTCGGTCGCGGAAGGCCTTGCCCTGTTGCGGCACGATGAGGCGTGGATGCAGCTGGCGCGTCGGTGGTCCAGGGCCTTTGGCATCCTCTTTGCGGTCGGCGCGGTCTCGGGAACCGTGCTCTCGTTCGAGCTCGGCCTCCTCTGGCCCCGCTTCATGGCCTTTTCGGGAGCGATCTTCGGCCTCCCATTCACCGCCGAAGGGTTTGCCTTCTTTATCGAGGCGATCTTCCTCGGCCTCTACCTGTATGGCTGGAACCGGCTGAGTCCGGTCAAGCACTGGCTGACGTCGATCCCGATCGCGCTGAGCGGAGCCGCCAGCTCCCTCTTCGTCGTCATGGCCAACGCGTGGATGAACTCGCCCGCCGGTTTCCGGCTCGGCCCCGACGGCCTGCTGCTGCGGGTCGACCCCCTTGCCGCCGCCCTCAATCCGTCGACCGCCACCGAGGACCCTCACATGCTGGTGTCGGCCTACGTCGTCACCGGCTTCCTCGTCGCGGCCGTGTATGCGGCCGGCTTGCTGCGAGGCCGTGATGACATCTTCCATCGCCGCGGCCTTGCCGCAGGCATGGCGATGGCCGCGGTCGCGATCGTGCTGGCCGGGATCACCGGCGACAGCAGCGCGCGTTTCATATACGGCGCACAGCCGGCCAAGTTCGCTGCGATGGAGGGCCTGTACCAAACGCAACGGGGAGCACCGATAACCCTCGGCGGGATCCCGGTCGATTCCCAGCATCGGATCCTTTACGGGATTCAGATCCCGAAAGCCTTGAGCTTCCTGGCGGCGTTCGATCTCAATGCGGAGGTTCAGGGCCTGGACAGCTTTCCTCCCGACAGGCGCCCGAATCCGGTCCTCGTCCATCTCTCCTTCGATGGCATGGTGGGCCTGGGCACGTTCATCGGACTGCTGGCCGCCGCTTTCTGGCTAGGCGTATTCCGACGCCGTTCCATCCCGAAGCGGCGTCTTCTTCTATGGGGCCTGGTTTTAGCCGGTCCAGCTAGCGTTGGTGCCATGGAAGCGGGTTGGTTCGTGACCGAATTCGGTCGCCAACCCTGGATTGTCTACGGCATCATGCGCACCTCCCAGGCTGCGACCAGCGCGCCCGCGCTCGGCTTGACGTTCGCGATCTTCATCGCGATCTATGCGGCCCTGGCGATCACCACCGGGAGGCTCTTGCTCCTGCTGGCCGCTCGAACCCGCGCAGGTGGACGCGTTGTTTCTAATGAGTAGCGCGGAGATCGTCGCAGGCATCCTCTGGCTCGCACTGACGGCATACGCGGTGCTCGCCGGCGCGGACTTCGGCGGAGGTGTCTGGGATCTTTTCGCGAGCGGGCAGCGCGCCGCCGAGCAGCGCGCCGCGGTCGCTGAGGCGATGGGCCCGGTCTGGGAGGCGAACCACGTCTGGCTGATCTTCATGATCACGGGGCTGTTCACCGCCTTCCCCATCACATTCGGTGTGCTCGGCCTGGCCCTCTTCCTGCCTTTCACGATCGCGATGGTTGGCATCGTCTTTCGCGGTGCTTCATTCGCCTTTCGCGCGCATGGCCGTGACGCGGTTGGGCCGCGGTCGCCGTGGGGAATGGTGTTCGGCGTGGCGAGCGTGGTGACGCCTTTCTTCTTAGGCACTGCCGTCGCGGCGGTCGCTTCGGGCGCGATTCGTGCTCCGCACGGGCAGCTTACAAGCGGTTTTCTAGACGGCTGGACCACACCGCTTGCGGTGGTCCTCGGTTTTTTTGCGCTTGCGATCGCTGCCTATCTCGCCGCCACCTATCTCATGGTCGAGAACGAGCGGCGGCCGGCACTGCTGGCCGACTTCCGGCGTCGAGCCATCGCGGCGGCGTTGGCCTCGGGTGTGCTAGCGCTGACAGCGCTCGCCATCTCTGCCGTAGAGAGCCCCCGGTTGCTGCAGTCGTTGACCGGCCGAGGGCTGCCCCTGTTCGTGCTGGCGTTGCTCAACGGCCCGCTGGCACTCTGGGCCGTCTGGCGTTCGCGGCCGCGAATCGCCAGGGCCGCCGTCATCGCCCAGGTGGTGTTTGTGCTGTGGGCGTGGGCCGCCGGTCAGTGGCCCTACCTTGTTCCCCCCGACCTTACGATCTCGGGCACCGCGGCGCCGGACTCGACGCTCTCGGCGATGTTCGTGGTCATCTCCATAGGCGGGCTCATCTTGATTCCGTCGCTCTGGCTTCTGTTCCGGGTGTTCAAGGCGCGCAATCCGCCGGCCGACGTGGAGTCATCGGCTCCTTGAGTCTTCCGTGAATCAGGCCATTGGCTGCAGGACCACCAGGCTGTAACCCTTGCCTTTCTCGTTGACCACCTCGCATACGCCCTTGAACGGCAAGAGCTTTTGGCGGAGCCGAGTCACGTACGTCCGGAACTGCTCGATCGACGCTTCAGGGCCCCAGGCCGGCAGAGCCACCTCCTCGGCGGCAAAGAACTGATTCGGATTCGTCAGGAAGAATGAGAGCAGCTGCCACTCGCGCTTCGTCAATGAGGCGGTGGTGCGTCCGCTGCTGACGGTTCGCTGGGGAGCGTCGAAGACCAGGCCTCCCAGCTCGATCCTGGTTGCGATCGAAACCACCGATCCGACTTCAGGCCCGCGAAGCTCCGCCTTGATCGCACCGATCAGAGCGTCAGGCACGAAAGGTTTTGGGAGCACCTGGCTCGCGCCGGCTTCATAGTTTTCGAGCGTCGCTCCGGCATGGTCGGACGACTCGTCGAGCAGGATAAAAGGTGAGCCGGCTTCAGCTCTCAGCTCGCTCAGCTCCTTAGGCGTTACGCGAGAGATGGCGCTCATGCCGAGGATCACCAGGTCGAACTTCGTGGACTTCAGGAGATGGCGTCTCGCGGCATCAAACGCGGCCACACTCTCGAATTCCCCTCCCGCCAGCTCAACCACGTGCGAGATCACGGAGCGGTAACCGGCATTGGCCTCGACGACCAGGATCCGGGGCAGCCTGGATCGAGGCCGAGATCGAGTCTGGGTCTTGAGCTTTCCCATGGCTTCCCCCTTGTGCCGGAGCATAGCCGGCGGTCCAATTATTACGGTCGCGGTCCCCAGGTCGCTACTACTCGGAGCGGAACTCCAGGGCGTAGCCGCGCCCGAGCCGGTTGACGACGTCGCATGGGATCTCGAGTTCCGCCATGACCTTGCGAAGGCGCTGCACATAGTTGCGAACCTCTTCCGGGAACAAGTTGGGCTCAGCCCAGGCCTCTCTGAGGATCTGGCTCACGGTGAAGTACCGATAGGGGTGATCGAGAAGGATCTTGAGGAGCTGAAACTCACGGACCGTGAGCGTCGCCTCCTTGCCTTCGTAGCGAATCATCCGCCCTTCCAGATCCAGCAAGAGCCCATTGAGCTCGCGGATGCGCTTGTACCAAAGCTCGAGGCGTTCCTGGTAACCCTCCATCTGGCTCTCGATGATCTTGACGTCAGCCTCCGCCGCCCTTTGCGCGACAGGTGGCAGCTTGGTCAGATCGTGCCAGATCCGATCGAGGATGCCCCGCTTGAACTCGATGAGATCGGCATAAATGCTGATCCAGTGGCGGGCGTCTTCCCAATGGGCGGTTCCGATGTCCTCGCCCTCGAGCGGTTTGGATGGTTCATCCGTCACCGTCGAGAAAATGTGGCACCCGGACGGGGCCGCTGTATGCAAGATTCGTTGCGCCCTCGCATTACAAATCTTGCGTCGGCACCGGGGTTGTCTTGATCAGAGGGTGCCGTTCGTCGTCCATTTATCGGGGTGCCATCGAAGCCCCATTGGGTCAGGGAGGCCGTACAGATGCTTCGGATCAACTATTGGGCCGTGGCTGTGGCTGCGGCGGCAGCGTTCATGGTGAGCTCGCGTGGTACATCGCGTTTGGGAAGGAGCTGGTGAAGCTGGGCAGCGCCGCGGGTTGACATGAATTCGCCGGCATGGAAGAAGCTGTTCGTGCCGGGTGAGCACCTCGTGATCGCCTTTGTGCTCGCGCAGTTGCTCCTGCATCTCGATGTCGTTGACTGGACGCGTGCGTTGCTGCTTGGAGCCGGGCTGTGGATAGCGTTTCCTGCCCTGGTTGTTGCGAGCTCGATCGTCTGGGAGAACGTACCCAGGAAGCTCGGCGCCATCCACGCCGGAGACTGGCTCGCGAAGCTACTCGTCATGGCATTGATACTCGCCGTGTGGCTCTGATTTGCATTTCCTTACCATTGCGGCTTTGAGGACGCCATGGTCAAGGAGGCTTCGGTGGAATACGTACGCAAGGTCGATTTCGCCCAACTCGCAGCGGCCAGTGACCGGGCTGTTCAAGCGTTGTTGGATCACGATTCCGGCGCTACCAGCTGCAGTGTCAACTGCGTCAAGACTCCGCCTGGGGAAGGCTCCCCGGCCGGCATGCACACCCACATTGTCGACCAGCTGTTTTACATCTTGAGCGGGACGATGAGCCTGGAGATCGCCGGCCAGAGTCACGTCGCCGGCCCCGGCACTCTGGTGGTCTTTCCAGCCGGCGTGCCACATCGGAACTGGAACGGCAGCCCCGAGGCCACGATTCATCTGGCTTTCAACACGCCGTTGCCGGAACAGGGAAAGCCTTTTGCGCGTTCGGTGGAGTAGGGCCGCCCTGAGGCGATAGGAGTGTCGATCCGGGTTTCTTTCGCAGTCGACCCGGCCTACAAGGTTGCGCCGGTCAACAGGCGAACCTTTGGCTCTTTCGTCGAGCATATGGGCCGCTGCGTCTACACCGGCGTCTACGAGCCGGAACATCCGACGGCGGATGAGGATGGCTTCCGCCGCGACGTTCTGGAGCTCACCCGTGAGCTCGGAGTGGCGGTGGTGCGCTACCCAGGCGGCAACTTCGTCAGCAACTACCGGTGGGAGGACGGCATCGGTCCGCGTGAGCAGCGGCCTCGACGGCTCGATCTCGCCTGGGGCAGTACCGAGACCAACCAATTCGGCCTCGATGAGTTCATGAAGTGGACGGCCAAGGCCGGAGTCGAGCCGATGATCGCGATGAACCTGGGCACCCGCGGAGTCCAGGACGCCCTGGACCTGCTGGAGTACGCAAACGTGCCGGGAGGCACAAAGCTGTCGGACTTGCGGGTCGCGAACGGCGCGGAGCGACCCCATGGCATCCGGATGTGGTGCCTCGGTAACGAGCTGGATGGACCCTGGCAGGTGGGGCACAAGACGGCGCACGAGTACGGCCGGCTGGCGATTGAGACCGCACGCGCCATGCGCCTGGTCTCACCCGCCGTCGAGCTTGTCATATGTGGCAGCTCCAGCTCGAGCATGCCAACGTTTGGCGCGTGGGAACGGGAGGTCCTGGAGCTGGCCTACGAGGAGGTGGACTACATCTCCTGTCACGCCTACTACGATCCGGGTGACGGCGATCTGGCCTCGTTCCTCGCCTCGGCCGTTGACATGGACCACTTTGTCTCCACAGTGGCGGCAATCGCCGACCAGGTCGGCCACCAGCTGCACAACCCAAAGGGGATCAACATCTCGTTCGATGAGTGGAACGTCTGGTCTATCGGCCGGTACCAGGCGCGCAGCCGGCTCCAGGGCTGGCCGGTCGCGCCGAGAATCATCGAAGACGAATACACGGTCGCCGACGCTGTCGTCGTCGGCAATCTCCTGATCTCGCTGCTTCGGCACAGCGACCGGGTCACCGCGGCATGCCTGGCACAGCTCGTGAATGTCATCGCGCCGATCCGCACCGAACCGGGGGGCGCATCGTGGCGGCAGACGATCTTCCATCCGTTCGCCCTCACCTCCCGACATGCGGCGGGCGATGTGCTCCGGATCGAACCTATGGCTCCGAGCTACGAGACAGCCAAGTACGGCGACGTGCCCTTCTTCGATGCCGTGGCGACTTACGACAGCGACAGCCGCCAGACCGTTCTTTTCGTAGTCAACCGCAGCGTCGACCAGGCGGTTGAGCTCGATGTGGACGTACGAGGTGTCCGCGCGGGTGCCTTGGTCGAGGCGCTCACGCTTACCGACAGCGATGTCCATGCCACCAACACCGAGGAGCGGCCTAATCGGGTCATACCCGTGGCGCTGGATAGTGCGACTTTGACTGACGGCGCCGTACATGCGGTGTTGCCACCCGTCTCGTGGTCGGTGCTGCGGTTGTCGTGATCGAGCCGGTGAAGTCGAAGATCTCGGTTTCGAACGCACCCTGCACATATGGGGCGTTTGAGATCACGCTCGAAGATCCCAATGTGCCTGGGGCCCTGGACGTACTCGACATGGTTGCCGCGGCCGGCTATGCCGGGATCGACCTCGGGCCGGCCGGCTACCTGGGAAACAACGATGAGCTCCCCAGCCGGCTGCGCGACCGGGGCCTGGCCCTCGCCGGCGGCTACCTCGCGCTTCCGTTCTCGAACACTGAACACCTCGCGGCGTCGATGCCTCAGCTGGAGACGCTGCTGGACATCTTCGACCTGATCCCGGAAATGTTGCCGCGTCCCAAACCGACGATCGCGGACGCCGGCTCAGCAGAGCGATGGCACCGGCCGGGCGCTGCCGCCCGGGACCGCACAGTGGGGTGGGATGACGCCGGCTGGCGGCGGTTTGGCGAAGGCATCGCCAGGGTGGCTGAGCGGTGCCGCGAGCGCGGCTATGAGCCAACGCTGCACCACCACACCGGCACGTTCCTGGAAGCGGTGTGGGAGATCGAGCGCGCGCTCGAGGTCAGCGACGTCGGTCTGTGCCTGGACACAGGCCACCTGCTGGTCGGCGGCGGGGACCCGGTCAAGGGGATCGAGGCCTGGGGCGACCGGATCAACCACGTGCATCTAAAGGACGCGCGGCGCGATGTGATTGACGGCATCCTCGCAGAAGGAGCGTCAGTGGAGGCGATCTGGCGGCGCCGGGCGTTTTGCCGGCTTGGGGAGGGGGACGTAGACGTCGAGCGGGTCCTGGACGAGATAAAGGGGATCGGTTACTCGGGCTGGCTCGTGGTGGAACAGGACACTATGCCGGATCTAGCCTGGCCCCTCGAGCGCGCGGCCGCGGACCAGGTAGCCAACCGCACCTACCTCAAGCTGCGCGGTATCTGAGCCAGGGTGCTGAGCTCGTTCGAGATCAGCCGGCTTGGCTTCGGCGCTTGGTCTATTGGCGGTGCCGGCTGGGCATACACCGGTAGCGCGGACCGCGATGCCGCGTCGATCGCCGCCATGCTTCATGCCTTCGAGCTAGGCGTGAATTGGGTCGATACCGCGCCCATCTACGGCAACGGTCACTCGGAGGAGCTCGTGGGTCAAGCCCTCAAGCTCGTCCGCGGCAAACGGCCGCTCGTCTTCACCAAATGTGGCCGCCGCTGGGATGGTCCTGATCTTTCACCTAGATCGGACCTTCGACCGGATGCGATCCGAGCCGACTGCGAGGCTTCTCTGCAAAGGCTTGGCGTCGATGTCATCGACCTGCTGCAGTTCCACTGGCCGGACAAGGACACGGGTGTCCCGGTCGAGGAGTCGTGGGGCGAGCTGCTGCGCCTGGTTGAAGAGGGCAAGGTTCGCGCGGCCGGCGTGTGCAATTTCGACGAACAGCTTCTCGAACGGTGCGAAGCAGTCGGACATGTCGACTCGCTGCAGACTCCGATGTCGCTCATTGCGCGGGACTCCGCGGGCCGGCTCGCGCAATGGTCCGCCGCGCACCGCACAGCGGTGATCGTCTACAGCCCGATGCAGGTTGGGCTGCTGACCGACTCGTTCTCAGCTGGTCAGGTTGCCAGATTTGAGGCTGACGATTGGCGCAGAAGCCACCCGGAGTTCCAGTCGCCAAAGCTCGAACGCAACCTGTCCCTGCGCGACGCATTGCGCCCGATCGCCGAGGCGCATTCGACGACGGTGGCGGCCCTCGCTGTCGCGTGGACTCTGGCGTGGCCCCAGGTGACGGGAGCCATCGTCGGAGCACGGACGGCCGAACAGGTCGATGGTTGGATTGATGGGGCGACTATTACTTTGAGTGAGGGCGACCTCGACGCCATCGCCGCCGCCCTGGTCGCGACAATGGCTGGAAGAGGCCCCCTCAGTCCATGACGACCAGCACCTGGCCTTCTTTGACGATGTCCGTTTCTTTGACCCGGATCTCCAACACTGTGCCCGCCTTTGGCGCTACGACCTCGATCTCCATTTTCATGGACTCGAGAATGAGCAGAGTCTGATCCTCGGCGACCACGTCGCCTGGCTTGGTGACGATCTTCCACACACTGCCCACCAGTTCGGCTTTGACCTCAATCAACGTTCAACTCCTTGCGCGCAGATCATCGCCCTTTGTATTGCGGCGGGCGCTTCTCGAAAAACGCTTTCCGGCCCTCTGCCGAATCCTCCGTAAGCGTCACCAGTGTGACGAGGGAGTGGAGGTACTCGAGTGCAGCACTGAAATCCATGTCCTGCTGTGCGTAAAACGAGTCGCGTCCGAGCCGCATGATTGCGGTCGACTTTTCCGCCAGGCGCCCGGCCAGGCCTGCCGTTTCCTCGTCCAACCACTCGGCCGCCACCACGCGATTGATCAGGCCGTACTGCTCGAGCTGGGTTGCCGTCCACCGATCGCCAAGCATCACCATCTCCAGCAGAACCTTGCGAGGCAAGTTTCTACTGAGGATTGCCTGGATCATCATCGGCCACACGCCGACGTTGATCTCGGGCGTTCCAAAGGTCGCGGTGTCGACCGCGACGAGAAGATCGCATGCGCACGCCAGCCCGAATCCCCCCGCCAGCGCGTGACCATTGATGCGACCCACAATCGGCTTGCCAAGCTCAGCCATCTCTACGAACAGCTCGGCGAGCGCATGGCGAGCGCGATGCAGCTCGAGCCGCGACTGATCGCCGCCGAACGCACCGAGATCCGCGCCTGCACAGAAAGCGCGATCGCCCGCTCCGGTCAGGACCACGACAGCGATCGCCGGCTCTGCCTTGCACCAGCTCAGCGCCGTCCTGAGGTCGCGCATCATCGACGCTGACAACGGGTTGCGCTGCTCCGGCCGGTTGAGCGTGATGGTCGCGATCGACTGGCGGATTTCGATGAGAACTTCGCCGAGGCTCGGTGGGGCGTTCATGAGGTCTCCTGGGCAAGGAATGAGGGCCGGCGCCGCCGGCCCTCTTGTTCAAGGTTCTCGACTCTCTAGCTGATTACGAAGGATTCACCCAGTTCAGGCCAAACGTGTTGGTGTACATGCCTGGCAGAGTTGCGTTGTCGATGTTGTAGGAGATCCAGTTGTCGAGCCAGCGCCACCACAGGAAGTCACCAGCGAGGACACCCCAGCAGCCGAACTCTGTCGCCACTGACTGCCCGTTGTTCATCAGCTTCACGTTGGAGTGCTGCGCGATGAACGGCTTGGCCAGGTAGTCCTCGACCAGGCAGGCATCGGCCTTGCCCGTCGCCACGTCCAGCAGCGCCTCATCCTGGGCCAGCGGCATTACCGTTGCCTTGGGGAACAGGAGCTGAGCCCGGAAGAAGGCCGTCGAAGCCTGCAGCGCCGTAACCGTCTTGCCGGCCTTGTTGAGGTCCGCCACCGCGTTGATCCCACCGTTGGTAGTCACCATGAGGATCTGCGTGTACGGTACGTAACCCTTGGTGAAGTTCATCACCAGTGCGCGCTTGGGTGTGTTGACGAGCCCGGCGCTGACCATGTCGGCTTTGCCCGACTGGACATTGGCGATATTCGCCGCGTTGTCCGGCACGTCGATGATGTTGAGCTTGACGTTCAGGTCTTTGGCAACAAGATTCAAGACGTCGATGTCGTAGCCCGCGGGGTTTCCGCTCTTGTCCTTGAAGAACTCGGGCGGATACAGCAGGGAGGTCGTCACATTGAGCGTGCCGCGGTCGCGAATCGTCTTGAGAAGCGACGTTCCGCTGGTGGCGGCCACCGTTTCTCCACCATTGCTGGACGTGCTGCAGGCGGCCAGCGCAGCGCCTCCGATCGCGAGCGCGGCACCACCGAGGAGTGTGCGCCGGCTGACGCTGGAACCCAGCCGGTTCACGATCGGGTTCTGTGGGTTGCGTTCCCCTTCCATCTCGTCGGACATATCCTTCAGACCTCCCAATTTCAAATGCCGGCTATGCGGCGGTACGGATCCCTGGCGGCCGGAGACTTCCCGGCATGCGCCGGACCTGGACGTTGAGGCTGCGCGCGGCGCGCTGCTCGAGGAAGCTGGCCATGCGTGCAATTGCCAGCGTCAAAATGATGTAGATCACCATTGCGGCCGTGTAAAGCTCGAAGGGTCGGAAAGTCAGCGACACTGCGATCTGGCTCTGCCTCATCAGTTCGTTCAGGCCGATGATCCCGACCAGTGACGAGTCCTTGACGATGCCTACGAAGTTGCTGGCCATGGGCGGGATGATGATCCTCCAGGCCTGCGGCCAGATCACCTTGGCGAATGCACGCGACCTGCTGAGCCCGGTCGAAAGGGCGGCCTCCCGCTGCCCCTTGTCGATTGCCTGCAGGCCTGAGCGATAGATCTCCGCGAGCCAAGCCGTGTATTGCATGGTGAGGCAGACGACGCCGGCTGTGAAGGCCTCGAGGTTGATGCCGGTCACCAGCGTCAGCCCGTAGAAAGTCCAGAGAATAAATACCAGTGGCGGAATGGCCCGAAACACGGAGATGTACAACGAGGCCAGGGTGCGAACCGGCCACAGGCTGGACATCCTCAGCTGCGCGAGGAAAAGTCCAAGGATCATGGCCAGTGCCATCGACACAATTGCCAGCTCGAGGGTGAGCTGCACACCTTGCCACAGCCAGGTCTTGTACTCGCCGACGACGTCCCACGCGAACTGGTAGTTGGTCGGGTTCCAATCAAGCCTCACGGTGCTGAAGCCTCGTTCAAACAAGGGCACTTGTCAAGACCGAAATCTAACAAGCGTTCGTTTACTTGGCTCAAATGAAGGAGCCGCGCCACGGGATTACAGTACCGCCTCGAGAAACGCTTTGGTCCGCTCCTGCTGTGGGTTCGACAATATCTCCTTGCCTCCCGACTCCGCTATGACTCCGCCCGACACGAAGACCAGGCGATCCCCCACGTGGCGAGCAAATCCCATCTCGTGGGTGACCGCAACCATGGTCATCCCTTCCCGGGCGAGCTTCTCCATGACTCCCAGCACCTCGCCGATGAGCTCAGGGTCGAGGGCGGAGGTCGGCTCGTCGAACAGCATCAGCTTCGGATCCATTGCTAGCGCGCGTGCGATTGCCACCCGCTGTTGCTGGCCACCGGAGAGCTGGGCGGGATAATGATCTATCCGGTCCTTGAGGCCCACCTCCGCCAGGCGGTCCTCGGCCTTCTCGCGCGCATCTTTGCGCGACATCTTCTTCACGTCGGTCAGGGCGAGTGTCACGTTCTGCAGCGCGGTCAGGTGCGGGTACAGGTTGAAGCGCTGGAACACCATGCCGATCTGGCTGCGCAGCTGCTGAAGCCGTGACGCTCGGTCGAGGAAGTTGCCGCTGTGCGGGAAATACTGGCGGTCCTCGAAGCTGACAGTCCCCGAATCGGGAAGCTCGAGCAGGTTCATCATCCGGAGCACGGTGCTTTTGCCACCGCCGCTCGGACCGAAGATCACGACGTGCTCCCCCTTCTTGACCTTCAGGCTCACGCCCTTGATCACCTCGATGTGACCGAAAGACTTGTGTACGTCGGTCAGCTCGAGGAGTGCTCCTGTGGTCGGGGTTGCCACGGCGCTCATGCTAAGTGGCCGCTTTCAGAAAAGGAGCCAGCCACCGTCGGCCACGAGCGTGTGGCCTGTGATGTAGCTCGCGTCCGCAGAGCAAAGAAAGAGGACGACCGCCGCGATGTCGTCGGGCTGCCCTACGCGGCCCATCGGGATGCGAGCGACCTGCCATGCCAGGCCTTCCTCCGTGCTCAGAGTGCTCCGGGTCATCTCGGTCTGCGTCGTGCCCGGGGCGACCGCGTTGACGTTGATGCCGTGTGGCGCGAGCTCGGCCGCCATCGAGACCGTCATTTGCCTCACCGCCCCCTTGCTCGTGTCGTACGCGATCTCTGGGTGGGACGAGGCGACAAAAGCGGACGTAGAGGCGAAGTTGACGATCTTGCCGTGCCGGCGGGGGATCATCAGCCTGGCCGCCGCCTGCGAGCAGAAGAAGACACCTTTGACGTTCACTCCCATCTGGCGATCCCAGTCCGCCTCGGTGTATTCGAGGATCGGCCTCGCGACACCGATGCCTGCGTTGTTGACGAGGATGTCGACCGTGCCGAATGCCTTGACCGCCTCACCGAACAATCGCGTGACATCGTCGACGCGTGAGACGTCTGAGGTCACCGGCGTCGCCGTGCCGCCGGCCGCGCGAATCTCCTCGGCCACCTCCACACCGTGCTCGGGGTTCAGCTCGGCGACCACGACGCTGGCCCCTTCTCGACCCAGGCGCAGCGCCACGGCGCGGCCCATGCCCCGACCCGCGCCCGTCACCACCGCCACGCTGCCATCGAACCGTCGTGTCATGACGCGGCCTTGCCCGCGAGGTCGACTCGATGAAGAATCGTGGGATCGATTCCGTCAACCGACCGGCATCCGGTGATCGACATCGTCCGGCCGAGCTCTTCGTACAGGGCCTCCATCATGGCCGTGACTCCGTCTCGGCCTGCGCCGGCGCAGGCGATGACGAGCAGCGTGGCGATGCCGACGCCGTTCGCTCCCAAGGTGAGCGCCTTGAGCACATCCGCGCCGCGCCGGAAGCCGCTGTCGACGAGGATTGGCAGGTCCGGGCACTCCCGCCGCGCGGCGGGCAATGCCTGCAGCACAGGCATCGCGTAGTCGATCGTCTCGCCTCCATGAGAGCTCACGATCAGGCCGTCCGCACCCAGGTCGCGTGCCAGCCTGGCGTCATGGGCGCTGAGCACGCCCTTGATCACGAAGGGCAGCTTGGTGGCGGCGCGAAACCGGCGCAGGTCGTCCAACGACTTGTGGCCGAGCAGGTCCGGACCCGGCACCTCATCCCATGCCTTTTCGAGAAAGACGACATCGACATCCATCCCGACGGCCACGCAGCCGAGCTCGGCGGCACGCTCGAGGTGGCGGAGTACCGTGTCGTCATCTTTGAACGGCTTGACGATATGCAAGACGGGAGCTCCCTGGTCGACTATTCGCGCCAGCTCCTCCAGCGTCACCATCCCCGTCGACATCATGCTGCCGGCGGCAGCCAGTCCCGCGGCGATCTGCTCCAGGTAAGGCGGGTCCCATGGAGTCAGCCGTTTCAGAATCCGAGACTCGCAAATCGCCGCGGCGACGATCGGGGCACGCAGCTTCGCGCCGAACAAGGTCGTCGACATGTCGGCTTGCTGCGAATCGAGCAGCCGCATCTCGAACACGAATGAATCCATGTGCTGGCGGTTGAGGCGGTTTTGCGAGCGGGTCTCGGCGCCCAGGTCCAGGTATGGCTCCATGCCGATCGAGCGGATCCGCTCGAGCCCTTGCTCGTAGACCTCGCGATAACCCACGGTCAGCCGACCGCCGCAATGCAGTCGATCTGCACTCGCACCAGCTCGGTCCCCGGCTCCGCGGCCAGGAACTTGACGCCCCAGCTTGTCCGCACGGGTAGCGGCGCGGTGAAGCGGCGCGCGTAGACCTCGTCCATCGCTTCGACATCCGATCGGTCCGTGTACATGATCTGGGTGCGGATCACGCGATCCAGTGAGCTACCGCATTCCTCGAGGATGGCATCGAGGTTGCTGATCGCGCGGTCCATCTGGCCCGCCATCCCGCCCTCGACGAGCTCTCCGTTGCCTGGGTCCCGCCCGGCCTGCGCGGTGACCCAGACCATGCCGCCGTGGACGTGTGCGTGCGGGTACGAGCCGGTCGGCTGCGGGCCCCGGCGGCTGACGACGCCCCGGTGGGCGGCCGGCATCAGTCGAGCGTCGCGACGCAGTCGATCTGCACCTTGGCGCCCTTCCACAGAAATGCGGCGCCAAAGCTGGTCCGAGCCGGCAGCGGGTCGTGGAACCGCTCGCCGTAGATCCGATTCATGGCGTCGAGGTCTTTCTCCTCGACGAACTCGATCTGCGCCTTGACCACGCGCTCGAGTGATGATCCGGCCGCTTTGAGGATCGCTTCCAGGTTGTCGATCGCCTGGTTGAACTCGGCCTCGAATCCACCCTTGACGAAGTCGCCGGTCTTGGGGTCGCGACCGATCTGCGCGGTGACGTAGACCAGTCCGCCGTGCTGCCTCGCGTGGACATACGGCCCGCGCGGCTCGGGCGCTTCTTTGATCGTGATCGTCGGGTCAGAGCTCATCTTTTCCTCCAGATTTGTGGCCTACGCGACAGCCGAACGCAAAAGGTCAAAGCTTCGAGCCGGTCCACCGTCGCCGTCCCAGTCCACGTCGACGACCAGTTCGGTTGCACCGGCCGCGGCCAGCGAATCGAGCCTGGTCGCCAGCACGGCCAGCTTGCGATCCGCCCCGGTGACGCGAACGACGATTCGAAACCCGTCGAGCTCGGCGGGTGGCCTGCCGGCATTTGCCCCCGCTTCGCGCAAGACCGCCAGGCCGTCCGCGATGCCGCTTTCGGACACGTTCTCCAGCGAATACTGCGCGAGCCATCCGTCGGCGATGCGGCCGGCCCGCTCCTGCGCGTGCCGCGACATCCCGCCGATCAGAACAGGAACGTGACGGGCGGGAGTGGGGCGGCAGTAGATGGCTTCGGCCAGCCTGTAGTACCGGCCCTCGAACGGTTCGACCGTGCCGGTCCAGCACCGGCGCGCGATGCTCAGCCACTCGTCCAGCACGGCGCCGCGCGCGTCGAAGTCTGCGTTCAACGCCTCGAACTCCTCACGCAGCCATCCCACGCCGACGCCCAGCACCAGGCGCCCTCTGGAAATGGCGTCGATGCACGCCGCCTGCTTGGCAAACAGGATCGGATTGCGCATGGGGAGGATGAGGACCGAGGTCCCCAACTCGGCGTTCGCCGTGGTGGATGTCATCGCGCTGAGCGCAACCACGGGTTCCAGGTAATCGACGTCGACTGGCCATGTGATCCGGCCGTCGGCTGCAAACGGGTAGCGCGAGCGGACCTCGTGCGGAAACACGACGTGGTCGCTGGTCCAGACCGAGTCGAATCCCGCCGCCTCGAGCGTCGCGGCCATTCGTGCGACACCCAGGCGGAACGGCAGCGCTCCGCTGTTGGGCACCTTGGCGCCGAGGCGAAGTGCTTGGCTCACCAGGCGGCGAGCGTGCCGCCGTCGACCGGCAGGTAGGCGCCCGTCATGAAAGACGACGCGTCCGAGGTTAGAAACGCGACGACTGATGCGATCTCACTTGGCGGAGCGGGCCTGCCGAGCGGCGTCCGCTCCATCATCCGCGCGCGCTTCTGCGGATCGGCGAGGCTCCGGGCAGACATCGGCGTATCGACCACTCCCGGGCCGATTATGTTCACCCGCACGCCGAACTGGGCCCAATCCAGGGCCAGGGTCTTACCCAGCATCAGCACGCCACCCTTGGAGGCGCAGTAAGCGCTGGCGCCGGGGTTGCCAATCACGGAGTTGATCGACCCGATCATCACGACCGTGCCGCCGTGTCCGGCCTTGATCATCGCCCGCACCGCGGCGCGCGCTGAAAGCCAGGTGCCTTTTAGGTTGACACCGATAATCCAGTCGAAGTCTTCCTCACTGAACTCATGCCCGGGCCCGTGCTTCTCGACGCCGGCACAGGTCACGATGCTGTTCACGTCGCCGAACTCCCGCACCGCTTCCTCGACCATGCGGTAGCACGACGCCGCGTTGCTGACGTCGACTTCGACGGCAATCGCATCGGACAGGTCGCCGGCGATCTGCTTCGCGGCGTCCAGCTTGACGTCGGCGCACACGATGTGGTCACCGCGGTCGGAGAGCGCCCTGGCGGTCGCGGCGCCAATGCCGGAACCGGCGCCTGTAACAATCGCCACCGCCATCCGGCCTTCCCCCTAACAACTAACGAGTGTTTGTTCTTTTTGGGCCCGCGGTATTATGGTCGCGGTTTCAGCCTTCCGTCAACGCTGATTGTCGTCACAACTCGCGGAGGTCTCAATGCATTTCGGGGTCGGCCTCTTCAGCCTGCAGAACACGGCCATGCTGCCAGCCCACTGGGCCGGAGCATACCGGGACATGCGTGAGTACGCCACGCTGATGGAGGAGCTCGGCTACGACGAGCTCTGGCTCTCGGAGCACCACTTCTTCTACGACGGCTACTGTCCCGCGCTTTTGCCCGCGGCTGCATCCGTCCTGTCGGTCACCGAGCAGCTGCGGGTCGGCACCGGGATGCTGCTGCTGCCGATGCAGGATCCGCAGCGCTTGGCTGCCGTCGCGCAAGACCTCGCCATACGATCCGGTGGCCGCCTCGACCTGGGCGTCGGGCTGGGCTATCGCGACATAGAGTTCGACGGGCATGGCGTCTCACGCAAGCAGCGCTTGCCCCGCATGCTGAAAGGCCTCGAGATCCTCGAGGCGGCCGAATCGTCCGGCGGTCCGCCGATCTGGATGGGCGCACAGCTCATCGACCCGGTCAAGCGCGCCGGCCTGCGGGGCCATCCCATCCTCTTCTCGGCCGCGCTTCCGTTTGAACGATGTAAAACGCTGGCCAAGGTGTGGGAAGAAGGGTGGGTCGAAGCCGGCCGGCCCCTGGCCACGAAGCCTGCGCTCGGAGCTTTGCGCAACATCTGGCTCACCGAGGACGCCAAGGAACGCGAGGCTGCGCGCGACTGGGTGCGCGCGAGCTACGTGCAGTACGCCGGACTCGGCTGGACCTTGCCCGCGGTGGGCGAACACGATCAGGCGGACTTCGCCGAGGAAACTGACAAGGCGATCGCCGACACCGTGGAGACCACCATCAGCGGCTCGGCGGAAGAGTGCATCCGCCAGCTGCGCGAATTCGCGGCGATTGGTATCCACCACATCGCCTTCCGCCTGATGCTCGATGGCGCCCCGCGGCGCGCACTCGAGTTACAGATCCGGCGCCTGGCGGAAGACGTGATGCCGAAGCTTCGCGACAAGGTGACAGCGTGAGGCTCGGGCTCGTCCTGGCTGAAGGTAAAGAGGCGGACCTCGCCAGGCTCGCTGAGACCCATGGCCTTTTCGGCGTGCTGGCCGGCTCCGGCAACCCGTTGACGGCAATCAACGCGGCCGTATACGCGTCCACGGCCACCGAGTTCGTTCGCGTCGTGACGCGCGTGCGGCTGGGACACGAGCACCCGGTGACCCTCGCCGAGGAGCTCTCCATCCTCGACAACGTCAACAACGGTCGAACCATCGTGCTCGCCGACACGGGCGAGCTCGACCCGGAGCCCGCCGCCGATGAGGTCGCCGTGCTGCGCGAGGCTCTCTCGAGCCGGCCGATTCAGCACGACGGTCCCATCTGGAAAGTGCCCGCCGGGCTGCCCGCGAACGTCGCTGCTCCCAAATCGATCTCTATCACGCCCAAGCCGGCGCAGCTGGAAGTGCCCTTTTGGCTCACCGGGTCGGCGGCGGGCGAGGTGGGCGACGCAACCGGTCTGCCCGTGCTGGCGCGAGAGCCAAGTTCGCTGAGCAATCCGAGGCTGGTGGAGCCGGGCGTGGCGGCGATCACCGGAAACTTGAAGCCTGACCGCGAGCTCGTCACCACGTGGGCTGCGGCCGGCGTGACCCACCTGTTCGTCGAGCTACCCGAAGGCGCCGACCTCGGTCAGATCATGACCCTGGTGTCGCGACACCTGGCGCCTGAAGTCCTCATGCCGCACTTCCCGCGCGTCATGTCCGAGTCGAAGGTCCCGCTCCCGTGGCCGGGCGACGCAAGACGCAGGGACTAAGTCGAGGCCGGAGGTCGGACTGAGTTCAGCGAGTGGGCCTTGCAGACCACTCCGCCTTCAGTCATCAACTCGACGCTCGCCCAGCGAAAGCGATTCGAGGCGTGATCCACCACCGCCCTGGCCGTGATGCGGTCACCCACTTTGGCCGCGCTGAACCAATCGATGTTCAGGTTCACGGTGCGGTTCTGCCACGACGGGTCGAGGTCTGACCGCACCGCGAAGCCCATCGCGGTGTCTGCGACCAGGCACAGAAACCCCCCATGCACGGCTCCGTCGACGTTGGCGTGACGCTGGTCGCAGACGACCTCGAGCTCGACGCTTCCAGACCCCGCGTTGAGCAGCCTGATGCCCAGCAGTTCGTAGATGCCGGCGCGCTCCATGCGCGCCGCGATCGACTTCGCCGGGTCGTCGCCGCCCATCAAATGACAGCATCCGGCTGGTATGAGCCGAGCACAGTTCGCAGGGCCTCGCTGATCTCGCCCACCGTCGCATACGCGCGCACCGCCTCGATCGTCGGCTCGATGATCGATCCGCCATCGCGGGCCACCGCCTCGACGCGCTGCAGCGACTTGCGAACTGCGGCCGAGTCGCGGGACTCGCGCAATCGACGCAGCCTGTCGACCTGCTCAGCTTCGATCGACGCGTCGATGACAAATGGATCGGGACCGTGCTCTCCCTCCTCGACCACAAAGCAATTCACGCCGATGACTCGCCGGTCACCGCTGTCGATCTGCGTTTGAATGCGGTAGGCGGACTCTGCGATCCGGCCCTTGAACCAGCCTGATTCGATGCAGGCGAGCGCACCGCCCAGCTCGGCAATCTCGTCCAGCGCCGCCCGCACCCGTCTTTCTATCTCGGCGGTCAGGGTTTCGATGGCGTAAGAGCCCCCGAGCGGATCGACCACCTTGGTGAGCCCGGTCTCTTCGAGTATCACCTGCTGGGTGCGAAGCGCGAGCGTCGCGGCCTCTTCAGTGGGCACGCCGAGCGCTTCGTCGTATGCGGAGGTGTGCAGGGTCTGCACGCCGCCGAGAACCGCAGCCAGCGCGTTGATGGTCACCCGTACGACGTTCACGAGCGGCTGTTGTGCCGTGAGGTTGGATCCCGCCGAGAACGCGAAGATTCGCAGCGCCCGGCTGTCCGGGTTCTTCGCGTGGAACTGGTTGCCCATGATGTCGTCCCACACCTTTCTCGCAGCGCGGAACTTCGCGACCTCTTCAAGCAGCTCCATGTCGGCGGTGAGGAACGTGAAGAGTGAGGGTGCGAAATCGTCCACGGAGAGTCCGCGCTCCACTGCCGCTTCGCAGTAGGCGATGCCGTTGGCAAAAGTGAACGCGAGCTCCTGCACCGCGCTCGCTCCCGCCTCACGCATGTGGTAACCGCTCATGCTCAGGGGAGTCCAGCTCGGCAAGCGCCTGGCGCAGTACTCGATAACGTCTGCCGCGATGCGAAGGCCCGCCCGCGGCGGATAGATCTGCGTCCCGCGCGCGATGTACTCCTTCAGAACGTCGTTCTGAATCAGGATCTTGACCGCGTTGGGGTCATGTCCCTTCTTCTCCGCGAACGCCACGTTGAGGGCAAGCCACAGGTGGCCGATGGAGTTGGCCGTCGTGCGGATCTGCCGGATGCTTTCGAGCGGGATGCCGTCGAACAGAAGCTCCATGTCGGCCAGAGAGTCGATCGCGACACCGACGCGACCGACCTCGCCGCGCGCGTGAGGGTGGTCGGAGTCGAGGCCGAGCTGCGTGGGCAGGTCGAGCGCGACGGAAAAGCCGGTCTGGCCTTGCCGGAGAAGCTCCTTGAAGCGGCCGTTCGTTTGCTCCGCTGACCCGAAGCCCGCGTACTGGCCCATGATCCACGGCCGTTCGAGGTACATCCGCCGCGTGATGCCGCGCGTGAACGGCGGCTCACCGGGGAGACCCGGCTCGGTGGCTCTTGCCTCGGCGACCTGGGCCTCGCCGTAGACGGGCTCGAGCGGTATCCCGGATCGCGTTTCAGCCAACGGTTTTTGTCACTAGCTCGAGGATGGCTTTGCGGTTGATCTTGCCGGCGGGCGTCTGCGGGATGGAGTCCACAAAGTCGATTCGCTTCGGCCGCTTGAACTGCGCCAGGCCCCGGCGGCACAGGTCGAACAGCCGATCGCGATCAGGGGCCGTACCGCTGCGAACCACCACTACGGCGGTGACGGCCTGACCCCAATCGGGATCCGGCACGCCGAGCACGACGGCGTCGGCCACGGACGGGTCGGTCTTCAGCAGGTCCTCGACCTCGCGCGGGTACACGTTGTAGCCGCCGGAGATGATCATGTCGTTCTTCCGGTCGACGATCGTGATGTAGCCGCCGTCGTCCCGCCACGCCATGTCACCCGTCCACAGCCGGCCGTCGCGCAGTGCCTTGCCCGTCGCCTCCTCCATGCCCCAGTAGCCGGCCATCACGTGCTCCCCGCCGACGACGAGCTCGCCCACGTTGCCGGTCGCGACCGGTGCACCGTCCTCGCCGACGATTTCCAGCTCCACGCCGAGGCATGGCCGGCCCGCCGATCCCAGGCGCGTGCCCGCCCCGCGCTCGTCGTGGTCTTTCTGTGTGAGGACGGTGAGCGGCGGGATCGCCTCCACCATTCCATAAAACTGCACCATGCGCCCGGCGAGCATCGCGTTGGCCGCGCGGATGCGGTCAGGCGCCATCGGCGAGCCGGCGTATGCGACGCGGCGCAAGCTCGCCAGGTCGTGGCCCGACAGGTCGTTCGCGATCACGCGCTCGATCATGGTCGGCACCCAGACGGTGCCCGTGACGTGGTGCTTCTCGACGAGGCCCACGGCTTCCAACGGATCGAACTTCGACAGCACCACCTGGCACGCGCCCATCGCGATGTGAGGGAGCACGAACAATCCCGAAGCGTGCGTGATCGGTCCCGCGTGCAGCCACACATCCAAAGAGCTCAGACCGCCTTCGAACAGGTTGACCAGGAAGTCCACCGTGCTTGCCAACCGGTTGCCGACGGTTCGCATGCACCCCTTCGGGCGCCCGGTGGTGCCGGACGAGTAGTTGATGGAGACCAGCTCGCTTGGCGAGCGCCGCGCGCGATTGGGATTCGGGCTTGCCGCCGCGAGCAGCTCCTCGTACCGCAGTCCGGGCCCCTGCTCCACACCCACCACGACGTCCAGGCCGCCGAGGCGATCCAGCAGCTCCTCGGCCGCTCCCGCGAAACCCTCGCCATAGATCAACCCACGCGCCTTGCTGTCGTTGGCGATGAAAGCCCAGTCGGCGGAGGTCAGCCGCGTGTTGACCGGAACGCGAACCAATCCGGCACGCGAGAGAGCGAGGTCGGCCTCGATGTACTGGTGGGCGTTGTGCTGAAGGTCGATTACACGATCACCCGGCTTCAGCCCGGAGCCGAGCATCGCGTTGGCCAGGCGGTTGACGCGGTCATCCAGCTCTCGATATCTGATCGTGCGGTCGCCGTCGATCACCGCCGGTCGATCAGGGTAGAGGGAAGTGGTCCGTTCGAGGATGGAGCCGACGTCCATCAGTTTTTCTGGAGGATGTGGACGCAGCTGCTCGCCGCGTCGCCGTCGAGGAAACCGCCGACGCAGTGCGTGAGACCTGTCCGTGCGCCTTCGACCTGGCGAGGACCCGCTTCTCCGCGCAGCTGAGTCACCACCTCGTGCACCTGGGCGACGCCAGTGGCGCCGAGAGGATGGCCTTTCGACAGCAGGCCTCCGCTTGTCGACACGGGTATCCGTCCGCCCAGCGCGGTCTCCCCGTCGGCGACCAACCGGCCTCCCTCGCCCCGCCTGCAGAGCATCAGGTCCTCGTAATGGATGATCTCCGTGGCGGTGAACGCGTCGTGCACCTCTGCGATGTCGATGTCGCGCGGGTCCACGCCGGCCATCTCGTATGCCGCGCGGGCGGCGCGCCGATCGATGTCGAACCATCCGAGCGGTCCTACGCGGTAGCCGCCCGACGTGAGGCTCGTCGCCAGCACCCGCACCAGCCGCTTCATGCCGAGTCGCTGCGCCGCAGCCTCCGAGACCACGACCGCGGCCGCGGCGCCATCGCCGGTCGGACAGCAAGAGAGGCGCGTGAACGGCTCCGCGATCATCGGCGCGGCCAGCACGTCTTCGACGGTGATCAGCTCGCGGTACTGCGCATAAGGGTTCTGTGATGCGTGCCGGCGGTTCTTGACCGCCACCGCCGCGAGCATCTCGGGAGTGGTGCCCGTCTCCGCCATATAGGCCTTGGCTGCCATGGCGAAGAAAGCCGGCGGCGTAAAGCCGAACTCGCCTTCGAGCTCCATGCCGTCGGACGTGAGCGGCCGCCCTCGCTCGGCCCGGGACGAGAGCTTTTCGATGCCGACGGCGAGCGCGATGTCATAGATACCCGTCAGCACGGCGAAGACCGCTTCGCGAAATGCGCTTGAACCAGACGCGCAGAAGTTGCCGACGCCGGTGATTGGGATGTCACGGATTCCGGACTCCCACAGCACCAGCTGGCCGACACCGTTTTCGCGACCGTGAAGCCGGCCCGTTCGAGCGTGGCCGGCGTACGCGATCTGGACCTGAGAGCCTTCGATGCCCGCATCGTCGAGCGCGCCCAGCACCGCTTCGCGGCCCAGGTCGGCCAGCGACCGTTCCGGAAACTTGCCGAACCTCGTCATCCCGACACCTGCGACGAGTGCCCTGGTCATCAGCGGACGGGCTCGAACGCGAACCCGGGGTGGCCCTCGCGAACTGAGGCCGGCACTGCCTGAACCGGAGTTCCCGGCGGCGCCGGCGCTGTGAGCAGCGCGAACAGTCTCGGACCTTCGGCGAGGTCGATCAGTGCCACGTCGATCGGCTTGTCGAAGCCCGCCGGAGGCGTGACCACGTGCGTGGTCGAGATCACGCTGCCGCTCCCAGCCAACTCCATCGGCGATAGTTCCCGGCCGCTGCACTGGCCGCACACGTGTCGGGCTGGAAACGCAACGGCTCCGCAGCTCTCGCACCGCGAGCCCGTGAGTCGTGCCACGCCATCGTCGATGGTGAAGAGTCCTGCGAGATCCATCCTACTTCTCGAGCGAGCGCCTCAGATCCGCCGACGCCGTGAACAGCATCAGCTCGTTGTTGCTCACCGTCACGAACCGGACTCCGTGTTCGACCCAGAAGTGCGCGGACGGCGCGTCGGGCACCCAGATGCCCACTGCGACACCGCGCTCCCCGGCCCGATTCACGATCTCGGAGATCGCCTCGCGCACCTTCGGATGGTCGAACTGTCCTGGCAGCCCGAGCGATGTCGACAGGTCATAAGGTCCGATGAACACCACGTCGAGGCCGTCAATCGCGAGGATGCTGCCCAGGTCCGACGTGGCAAGGCGCGCCTCCACCTGTAGGACCACCAATGGCTGGGGCGCATCTTGCGCGGTGAGTGACGTAAAAGGCTTGCCCGAGTAGTGCAGCTGCCGGGTCGATGGCGAGGATCCCCGGCTGCCCTGTGGCGGAAAGCGGGTCAAGCGCACCGCCGCGGCGCCTGCTTCGGCCGACGTGACACCGGGGATGACGATACCGGCCGCTCCGAGATCGAGCGCCTTGCCAACCTCCTGGGGGGCGCTTTGCGGAACCCGGACGAACGGGGTCGTCTGCGACGCCTCTGCCGCGCGGATCAGGTGGGGCAGACCTTCCGGGCCATAAGGGCCGTGCTCCATGTCGAGGATGACGAAGTCCCAGCCCGACCAGCCGAGGATCTCCACGACCTCTGGGCTTGGGGTCTGCACCCAGGTGCCGTAGAGCACCTGCTTGGCCGCGAGCGCCTGCCTAAGGCGCTCAGGGTTCATGAGCCGGGTGTCTTGTGGAGAAGGATCTTGATCGTCCCCGCGACGCAGACGTTCTGGTGCTGGTTGCAGATCTCAAACGCGAGGTCTGCGATGCCGCGTCGCTCGCCCTTCGGCTGCAGACCTTCGATCTTTGACGTATATGTGATCGTGTCGCCGAGCAGGACTGGGTTCACGAAGCGGATGCGGTCAAACCCGTACAGCGCCACGACCTTATGTCCGGAGATCGGCGCCAGGCCCGTCATCATCGAAACCAGCAGAAGACCGTGCGCGATGCGTGTTCCAAACGGGCCCTTGGCGGCAAAGGCCGCGTCGTTGTGCAGGGGACTCCAGTCTCCGCTGACCGCACTGAACAGCGCGATGTCCGTTTCGGTGATGGTCCGGCCGCGAGTGCTCGCGAACACGTCGCCCACGGCCAACTCGTCGAAATATTTGTCCAGCAAAGGGGTCCCCTCCCAATGGGCCGAGCGAGCCGGCAAATCATATACCTGGCGCGTCAATTTCAGGACGACATTCGCATCCTAAACGAACGCTCGTTAGCCAATTAGAATGCAACGGTGAAATTTGCCGGCCAGACCGCGATCGTCACCGGCGCAGGCCGAGGCATGGGCCGGGCGGTCGCCCTCGGACTGGCGGCTGAAGGCGCCAACGTCGTTGTCGCCGAGGTGGACGACGCTGCCGCGAAAGAGGTCGTCGACGAGATCGAGGAGGCCGGCGCGCGCGGATTGGCTGTAAAAGTCGACATCAGCAGCGTCGCGGATGTACGCCGGCTTTTCGAAAGAACGCTCGCCGAGTTCGGTGGCGTCGACATCCTCATCAACAACGCCGGGATCGGGATCGCCAAGCCGCTGGTCGACTACACCGAGGCCGATTGGGACAAGCAGCTGGGCGTCAACCTCAAGGGCATGTTCTTCGCCACCCAGGAGGCTGCGCGAGTGATGATCCCCAAGCGCCGCGGCAAGATCGTGAACTTTGCTTCGACGGCAGCCTTTGTGTCGTCCTCCACCCCGGAGACCGCCTATGACATCAGCAAGGGCGGTGTCCGCCAGCTCACGATCTCGGTGGCGGCCGAGCTCGCGCCCTACGGCATCAACGTGAATGCGGTCGCGCCCGGGACGATCATGACCGAGCTGACCCTGCGCGTCCTCAACACTGAGGAGAAGATGGCCAGGGCGTCGGCCAAGATCCCGCTCGGCCGCCTGGGTAAGCCAGAGGACATGGTCGGGCCGGTCCTCTTTTTGTGCTCGGACGAAGCGAACTACGTCACCGGCCACGTATTGGTGGTCGATGGGGGATGGTTGCTCTACTAGTTGAACATGCGCCCTGCGCGCGCCCGGCGCCCCTCAGAGCCAGTTGCCTCGACGCCGGCGTTACTGTTCGGGCTGCGCTGGCGACTGTGGTTGATGACGCTCGGCCATCTCGTGATCGATTCCAACGCGGCGCTGCTCTTCGCCCTGCTTCCCCTTTTCGTCACACAGCTGCACATCAACCTGGGGCAGGCCGGTGCCCTGGCCACCGTGTTGTTGATGACTTCCAGTATCACGCAGCCGGTATTCGGCTACCTGCACGACCGCTATCCACTTTTTCCGATGGCGGCAGCCGGTCTTCTGCTCGCGGGCCTCGGGATGGGACTGACGGGTTTCGTGACGAGCTATCTGCAGATGCTCGCCCTGGTGCTCATCTCAGGGATTGGCATCGCGGCGTTTCACCCGCAGGCCGTCGCGCAGGCCTCGCGCGCCAGCGCAGGCAGCCAGGAATGGGGCATCGCGATGTTCTTCACCGGCGCTTCGATGGGCACCGGGATCATGTCGCTGCTGATCGTCCCGCTCGCCTACAGGTTCGGTCCGCACGCGACCCTCGTGACGCTGATTCCAGCGATCATTGCGGTGGCGCTCTTTCTGCGTGCTTACCCGAGCTGGATGCGTCCGGTCCCAAGGCCACCCGGAAGCGCGACTGCAGCGGCGTCGATGCGAGCGGTTGCCATGCCGCTCAGCATGCTGCTGATCGTTTCGATCCTCCGCTCGGCGGTGCTGACGGCTTACCTCACCTTCCTGCCGACGCTCGTCGTCTATCGGACAGGCAGCCTCGGACTGGGCGCAATAGCTCTGGCGGCCTTCCTGTTCTCTGGGTCGCTTGGCGCAATCATCGGCGGCGCCGTGGCGCACCGCATCGGCAGTGCGCCGGTGGTGGTGGTGTCGCTGATCGCGGGCCTGCTGGGGCTGCTGCCAGTGCCCTGGCTGCCCGCGCCGCTTCTCGTGCCCTGGATGGTCGGCGCCGGCGTGCTCATGTTTGCGTCTGAAGCCCAGGTGACCGCGCTCGCGCAGCGGCTCCTGCCGGCCTTTGTCGGCACCGCCTCGAGCCTGATCATGGGCGTCGGACTAGGCCTGGGCAACGCCGGCGCCCTGGTCACCGGAGCGGTTGCGGACCGTCTCGGCATCCAGGCCGCCATGACCGCGACCACGCTCCTGATGGTCGGGGCGATCGCGGCCGCCTGCGTTTACGTGCTGTCCATGCGCGGCCAGCACTCGACCGCGCCTCAGGACGCGTAGCGATGAAGTTTGGAATCGGCATGTACAGCACGCAAAGACCACCCGATTCTTCGAGGACGCATCGCGACCTCTACGAGGACATGCTCCGCGAGGCTCGCCTCGCCGAAGAGGTGGGCCTCGACTCGTTCTGGATCGCGGAGCACCACTTCGCGGACGATGGTTACGCGGCCGCGGTGATCCCCGTATGCGCCGCCGTCCTTGGTGCGACGGACCGGTTGATCGCGGGCACCAGCGTCGCGATCGCCTCTCTCTACAATCCGATCAGGCTGGCCGAAGACGCCATCGCCGCCGACCTCCTGAGCGGTGGCCGGTTCGTGCTCGGGCTGGGCACCGGCTATCGCCCGGAGGAGTTCGCCGGCATGGCCATCGCGCCCGAGACAGATGAGCAGCGGCTCGACGAGGTCGCGGAGATCCTGGAGGAGGCTTTCACCGGCCGGCCGTTTGAGCACCACGGACGCTTCTACGAAATTCCTCGGCTCACGATCACGCCGGCTCCATTTACTCCGGGCGGGCCGCCGATCATGCTGGCTGGCGATGGGGTCATCGACCGCGACGCCGTCCGCGCCGCCGAGCGGGGCAAGCGGTACATGATCGACCCCTCGCTTCCGCTCGATGAGATCTCACGCCTGGTCGCCCTTTACGACGCTGCATACGCGGGCGACACCACCATGGAGCTGCCCTTTTTCAACTACGGCTTCGTCAGCGACGACTCAGATGCGTGGGACGAGATGCGCGACGGCTTCACATATCTCAGGCAGACATACGATCGGTGGGCCGGCCGTCCGGTCCGCGAGGTCCACCGCGATAACCACCGCTTGATTCTCGGGAACGCGAAGCAGCTCACCGAGCAGGTGCTCGAGTACCGCCGGATGTTCGGCGACCGGCTGCACTTCGTTCTGCGGCTCAACTATCCCGGGCAGGATCCCGCGCGTTCCGAGCGGGCCACTCGGCTGTGGGGGCAGGTGGCGCAGTCCGTGCGGGATGAGCTTTCGCTCGCGGCCCGCACATGACTCTCCGCGTCATCGAGACAATCGACACGCACACGCTGGGCGAGCCGACGCGAATCGTCCTCAAAGGGTTTCCGGAACTGCGCGGCCGCACGCTCAAGGATCGATCCAGGGACCTGCTGCGCCGCCACAGCGACCTGCGCCGCGCGCTCATGTGGGAGCCGCGTGGTCACCTCGTGATGTTCGGCGCTGTGGTCGTCCCGCCTGCCGACCCGGCAGCCGACTTGGGCCTTGTGTTCATGGACGGAGGCGGCGCGGTGGAGATGTGCGTCCACGGCACCATCGGGGCGGTGACGGCCCTCGTGGAAACCGGCCGGCTGAAGCCGCCGCGCGACGGAGTGCTGACGATCGACACACCCGCTGCGCCGGTGCGTGTGCGCGTCCGGCGCTCGAAGGCCGGCGTCAGCGCGGTCGAGCTTGAAGGGGTCCCGAGTCGCAGCGTGGCGACTGGGCTGCGTGCAAACGCAGCCGGCCGAGAGGTCGTGTACGACCTCGCTTACGGCGGCAACCTGATCGCGATCGTGCGCGGCGCCGATCTGGGGATCAAGGTGCAGGCTCCCGCCTTCCGCGCGCTGGTCGATGCCGGCATGGAGGTGAAGGCGCAGGTGCAGAAGGCGTTGGCGGCGGCGAAAGGGCGGCTGGGTCCGTGGAACGAGGTCGTCTCGACGCTCATCTACTCGAAGCTTGCCGCCGGACGCTATCGCGACCTCGTCGTCTTTCGCGACCACTCCGTGGATCGCTCGCCGTGCGGTTCCTGCTTCTCCGCCCTCATGGCGCAGCTGCACGCGACGCGCAAGCTGCGCCTCGACGAGTGGGTGGAGTGCGAGAACCTGCTTGGTCTCTTTTTTCGAGGCCGTCTGGTCGATTGTGGCGGCGAGCTCATCCCACAGCTATCCGGCTCGGCCTTCATCACCGGCGAGCATCGATTCCACATCGATTCCCGCGATCCGCTTCGTCACGGGTTCCAGCTCGGATGAACGCGCGCCGGCTGAAGGTGGGCGTCGTGCTGCCGACGTACCGGCGGCTGGCCACGGCCGACAACATCCGCCTCGCGGCGCAGCTCAGCGAATCGCTCGGCTTCGACTCCATCTGGGTGACCGATCACGTGGTCGTGCCATCCGCGAGCCTGGATGCGTTCGGCCCGGCGTTCTACGAAGCGGTCACCGTCATGTCGTACGTGGCAGCGATCACGAGCCGAGTGCAGATCGGGGCGGCCATCGTCATCGTTCCGTATCGCCACCCTCTTGTCCTGGCTAAGATGCTGGCCACCGCAGACCAGCTGTCCGGCGGCAGGATGATCCTGGGCGCCGGCCTGGGCTGGCTGGAAAGCGAGTCCAACCTGATGGGCGTGCCTCACAAGCGACGGGCGCGCATCGCGGACGAAGCGCTCGGCGCGATCCGTGCTTGCTGGGAAGCCGACCAGCCCGAGTTTCACGGCGAGGTATACGACTTCGCGGGCTTTCACTTCGCGCCGAGGCCGCATGCGAATCGCCGCCTGCCCATCTTCATCGGCGGCGCTTCCACGCCTGCGCTGCGCCGGGCGGCGCGCTTCGGCGACGGGTGGATTGGCGACGGTCAGACGTTCGAGGAGCTCGAGGTCGCGCTCGGCCAGCTGGCACACGAGCTGGCGGCGCAGGGCCGCGAGCTGGGGGAGATGGAGGTGGCGATGCGCACGGGCCTCCAGGTTGCCGCCGACCGGAAGGGTATTACCGAATCGCCTTCCGAGCAAGGCTGGAAGAGCGCCGAGTTCGTGACTGCGGGCCGCACTCCATTCCGCGGCGTTCGCGAAGAGGTGGTCGCGGATTTCAAGCGAGCGGCCGAGCTTGGTGTCGGGCACCTCATCTTCGAGTTCCCTGTCTCACGGGGCGAGGAGTCGATGGCGCTTTTCGAAACATTGGCCGGAATCCGCGAGGAAGCCGGTGTCTGATTTGAACATGCGCCCTGCGCTCGCGCCGGCGCACTTCACTCGCGAGGAGATCATGGCGATCGATCCCGCGCACATTGCCGACGCGATGGCAGCAGCCCTCGGCATGGTGTCGCGTGGTGCGGCCGTCGCCCCGATACGTGCTCACATCGATCTCGGCGGTGGAGCGGGCACATTCCTCATCTCAGGGGTGCTGACCGAGCTCGACCTGCTGAGCGTCAAGGTGATCAACGTCCGGCCGCAAAATCCCGCCCGCGGGCTCGAGCGACTTCAGGGTTCGTTGACTGTTTTCGAAGCCAGCACGGGACGGCCACTGGCAACGCTGGACGCTCGGGCGGCGACCGAAGTCCGGACCTCGGCGTGCAGCGCTGTCTCACTTCGGCTGCTCGCGCGAGCCGATGCGACGGTATTGACCATCTTCGGCACGGGTCCGCAGGCAGCAGCGCATCTGCGTGCAATCACTAGTGAGCGCGAGTTCAGTGACATTCGCGTCGTAGGTCGCAACCGGGAAGCCGCACGAACGCTCGCGGCTCAGCACGCCGGCGCCAGACCTATGCCGGCGGACGAGGCGATGCGCGGAGCACATGTCGTGGTCACCGCGACCAATTCGACCTCGGCGCTGTTTCCGTCGTCCGCTGTGAAACCCGGCATGCACGTGGCGATGGTCGGGAGTGGCAGCGCATCCGCCTCGGAGGTCGAGCCCCAGCTGCTCGCGCGGGCGGCGGCGATCCGTGTTGACCACCGGCCTACGTGTCTCGAAGAATCGGGTGAGATCGTCGGTGCCCTGCGTGCGGGACTGATCGATGAGGCAGCCGTCCGAGAGCTGGGCGAGGTCGTCCTTGGCTTGGTGCCCGGCCGCACCAGCCCTGACGACATCACGATCTACAAGTCCGTCGGCAACGGCACGCAGGATGCCGCCCTTGCAGCGCTGCTTCTAGGGATCGTCGCGCGTCCGTGAGGCTCGGTCTCGGCATCTTCGGCATGCAGTCGGTCCCGCAGCGGCCAGATCACCACGTGAAGCTATATCGCGACGTGCTCGAGGATGCCGAGCTGGCCGAACGGCTGGGCTTTGACTCGATCTGGATCTCCGAGCATCACTTCTGGTTCGACGGCTACTGCCCGGCCGACATCGCCGTGGCCGGCGCCATCCTCGGCCGCACGACGCGCCTTGGCGTGGGGACGGCCGTGATGCTGCTGCCCATGCATTCGGTCCAGAAGGTGGCCGACGACGCCGCCACGATGAGCCGGCTTGGCGACGGCCGCCTGTCTCTTGGCGTCGCGCTCGGCTATCGGGATGCGGAATTCGACGGCTTCGGCGTGCGACGCAAGGACCGCGGGAAGCTGATGGACGTCGTGCTTCCTCGCCTGGCGGAAACGTGCCAGGCCGCCGAACCGAATGTGCCGCTCTATGTCGGTGTTGCTACTCCGATCGCAGCGCAGCGTGCGGCCAGGCTTGGACTCCCGTTGTTCGCCGACTCGACGATGAACCCCCAAGAGCTGCGCGAGATGCTCGATGCGTACAACGCGGCTGCGAAGGCCGCCGGGGTGACTCCGCCGCGGGCTCACGCCCTCCAGCGCGATGTGTTTGTGACTGACGACCGCGAACGGGATTGGGCGATGCTCTTGCCAGAGCTGCGATACATGCGGAGGCAGTACGGCGGCTGGTCATTCCCTCAAGAGACGGACGAAACCGTGCCGTCCTACCTCGCGCGGCTCGAGTCCGACATCGAGGCGAAGCTCAAGAACCTGATCATGGGCGACACAGTGCACGTCGCGACCCACCTGCGTGAGTTCGAGCTCCTCGGCTTCGACCTCATCGTCTGCCGCAGCCAGTTCGGCAACCTGCCGCGCGAAAGCCTTCACCGGGCAATCCAGGGATTGAGCCTGGTGCGCGAGTTGGTTTCCGCATGAGGCTTGGGCTCGGCCCTATCGCATTGAAAGGTGCAACGAGGATGCGGGTGGAAAGCCTCGGCCACGAGGCGGTGGGTGCGTCGTTCGATGCGGTCTGGGTAAGCGAGTCGCGAGCCGATGGAGTGGGGGGCGGCCTCGCCGCCGCGGCGATGCTCGCGCAAGCCGTGCCGATCCGCGTCGGGGCCGCGGTCGACGCGGGCCTGTATCACCCGCTGCACCTGGCCGAGGACATCGCGATCGCGGATCTCACGTCGCAGGGACGCATGGAGGTCCTGCTGCGCTTTTCGACCGAGGCCGCGTCGCGCTATGAAGCACCAACGCAGCGAGCGTGGTTGGAAGAGTTCCTGAAGGTGCTGACCGCGGCGCTCAGCGGGGCGCACATCCAGTTCGACGGTGAGCACCTGCGCGTGCCCGCGCGCATCGAGGCCAACCAGCCGGCACCCGAGCGACTGGCGCTCAACCCGCGGCCCGCGCAGCCAGCCGTTCCCGTCTGGGTCGAGTCGCCGGAGACGTGGCTGGAGGACCTGGCGCGCGATCTGGGATTCGGGCTGGCCACGCATTTCAAGCGTGGCGCAACCGTGCCGGCCGCCACGGGACGCTGGCCCGGCATGCTGTTGTGCCCGGCGGATGTCCAGCCAAATGACGTGCTGCTCGCGGCAGGCGAGAGCGCCGGTTATTTCGTCGTTGCTGCTGATACCGCCGAGGAGGTGGCTGCCGCTGGCAAGCGGCTGGCCGGCCCGCTTCGCATGCCCGCTTTCCCGGTGTGGATCAACTAGAGGTGCGTCCCGGGGATGCCGACCGGATCTTCGACGCCCAGGCGGCCCATCTGCGTCGTTGCGGCCTCCGCTTCTCGCTCACGCATCAACGGATGCGCTCGCTGCGATGCTCGACCGCGCCTAGCATCTGGGTCACCTGGATCGCCGAATCTCTCGGTCGGCCCCCCGGGCCGCCCCTCCAATAAACGAGCGTTCGTTTGCTGGAATGGCCTGTGGTATCGTCACCCCCGATGGGAGTTACAAGCGACGTCGTCCTGTACACCCTCAACAGCGGAACGACCGATCCGACTTGACAGGAGTGTTGCAGGGTGAGGGAGTTTCTCTCACAGAACTCAGTCGAATTCGAGGATCGGAACATCGCGAAGGAACCTCACTGGCGCGAGGATCTGAAGGCCTTGACCGGCGAGATCGTGGTGCCGGTGCTGGTCGTGAACGGCAAGCAGGTGACGGGCCTCGACGACGTACGGATGGCCGAGGCATTGGGCCTGGAGCACGTCGACTCTTCGAGCAACCGCGACGGCCTGGCAGCACCACCCGAGCTGGCCGCCCTACCCAACCAATCGGACGATCCGACAACAGCCGCGCTTATGCATTTCGTGCGGCGACTGCAGCGCGAGATGGAGTTCAACAACGCCAAGGACGCCGCGCCTTATCGCGACGGGCAGCACGACGGCATGCGGTTTGCGCGCGACACCATCCTGCGCATCCTCACCGGCACGTACGAGCCCGAGGAGATGGTCATCGAGCGCGACGGCAACAAGCCGGCCTGACCAGCAGCAAGGCATGAAAAAGGCGGCGCCCGCCGCTCACGCTAACCTCGACGGAGTGGCCTCCTTGCAAATGCCGCCGATGGTCAGGTATCTCGACGAGGATGGAGAGCTTCTCGTCGAAGAGCAGCCGATGAGCGATGAGCTTGCGCTCGCAGGCTATCGCGTGATGCTGCGCGGCAGGCGTTTCGACGAGCGGTCGGTCAGCCTGCAGCGACAGGGCCGGATGGTTACGCTCGCACCAGGCATCGGCCAGGAGGCTGCCACCGTTGGCGCCGCGATGGCGATCGACGCCAGGACCGATTGGTTCGTGCCGCAGTACCGCGAGCTTGCCGGCCAACTGTGGCACGGCTACCCGCTCCGCCTGGCATTCCTGTGGCACGTCGGCCACCCGATCGCATTTCAGATGCCCGGTGATCTGAAGATGCTGCCCTTCCAGGCTGCGATCGCGGGCCAACTTCCGCAGGCGGTCGGCCTGGCTTGGGGACTCAAGCTGAAAGGCGACCCCGGCGTTGTGCTTGCGATCTTCGGCGACGGCGGGACATCGCAAGGTGACTTCCACGAAGCCGCCAACCTCGCCGGAGTCATGAAGGCCCCAATCATCTTTCTATGCCAGAACAACGGCTGGGCCATCTCAACCAGCGTCGCGCAGCAGACCGCATCCGAGACGCTGGCGCAAAAGGCCGTCGCGTACGGGTTCCCCGGCATCCAGTGCGATGGCAACGACATGTTCGCGGTGTATGCCACGGTTCGTGAGGCGGCGCGGCGTGCCCGCGAAGGTCAGGGTCCAACGCTGGTCGAGGCGGTCACGTACCGGCTGGGACTTCACACGACCGCCGACGATCCGTCGCGCTACGAGCCTCGCGAGCTTCACGACCTCTGGGTCAACCGCGACCCGCTCCGGCGGATGCAGCTGCATCTCATCGCGCGTGGAGTGGTGGACAAGGCAGCGCTGGATCGCATTGAAGAAGAAGTCAAAGACGAGCTCCGCGTCGCGTGGGATGAGGCGCAGAAGGAGCCCGCGCCCGACCCGGATTTCTATTTCGGCCAGGTCCACGCCGACCGATCTCTGCGCCTGCAGCGGCAGCTCGAGCGTTTCGCGAAGGACGGCAATGGCTGAGCTCACCGTGGTCGAGGCGGTAAACCAGGCCCTCACGCTCGAGATGGCGCGTGACAGACGAGTGGTCGTCTTTGGCGAGGACGTCGGCCGCAGCGGCGGTGTCTTTCGCGCGACTGACGGCCTGTTCGCCAAGCATGGCCCGGATCGCGTCATCGACACGCCGCTCTCCGAGGGTGTGATCGCGGGCGCGGCAATCGGCCTCGCGCTCGCGGGCTGGGTGCCTGTGGCCGAAATCCAGTTTCTGGGTTTCGTGCACAACGGCTTCAACCAGGTGGTCGATCAGCTGGCCCGCGTGCGATACCGCTCGGCGGGGCGCTTCTCTGCGCAGGTGACCATCCGCGCACCGTACGGGGGTGGGGTGCGCGCGCCGGAGCTGCACTCGGACGGCTTCGAAGCCCACTTCGCCCATGCGCCCGGCCTGAAGGTTGTCGCGCCCGCCACTCCGTACGACACCAAGGGATTGCTGCTGGCATCGATCCGCGACCCGGACCCAGTTTTGTTCCTGGAACCTCTTCGTGGCTACCGGCAGGTGAAGGGTGAGGTGCCAGAAGGGGACTACGAGGTTGAGATCGGCAAGGCACGCATTGCGCGCGAAGGCAGCGACGTCACGCTGATCGCCTGGAGCGGTGCAGTTCAAATCGCGCTCCAGGCGGCAGATGACGCTCAGTCGCAGGGCGTCTCGGTCGAGGTGATCGACCTGCGTACGCTCGTTCCACTCGACGCGGCGACCCTGGCGGCGTCTGTCACGAAGACCGGTCGCGCCGTCGTGCTGCAGGAGGCTGCGCTTACGGGCGGCTTCGGCGCCGAGGTTGTCGCAACGATCCAGGAAGAGGCCTTCTTCTCGCTGCAGGCGCCGATCCGTCGCGTTGCGTCGCCGGACGTGCCTTACCCGGTGCAGATGCTCGAGGAGCAGTACCTCCCCAACCCCGAGCGCGTGCTCGAGGCAATCCTCGCCACCACCCGCGAGTAGTCAGGACTCGAGTGGGGAGATTCGAGTTTCGGCTTCCGGACATCGGCGAGGGTCTCGCGGAGGCCGAGGTCGCGAAGTGGCTTGTATCGGTCGGTGATCGGGTTAACGAAGACCAGCCGGTGGTCGAGATGATGACCGACAAGGCGACCGTCGAACTGCCCTCGCCAGGTACGGGCGTGGTGGTCGAACAGCTCGCGAGTGAGGGCGATGTGGTGAAGACGGGCGCGGTTCTCTATGTGCTGGAAACCGAAACGCAGATTGGCGCCGCGACCCGCCACCCCCCTGTTGCGGAAAGTCACGCCAGGGCCGCCGTCTCTGCCGATGCCGCGAACCCGGGGGCGGGAGTCCTCGCACCGCCGGCGGTGCGCAAGCTCGCTCGGGAGTTGGGCGTCGATCTCGCAGGCGTAAAAGGAAGCGGGCCGGGCGGCCGTATCTCAGCAGAAGACGTGCAAAAACATGCTGCCGGGGGTGGGGGGTTACCTTCAAGCACCCAAGCCCCTGCTGTAGGGACTGGCCAGCGGATCCGGCTCCGTGGCGTGCAGAAGCGCATGGCCGAGACAATGGCGCTTTCGGCCCGCACCATCCCCCACGTCACAGGCTTCCACGAGGTGGATGCCGGAGCTTTCGCCGATCTTGCGGCGCGCCTGCGGCGTGAGGCTGAGAGCAAAGGTGCCCGCTTTCCGTTCGACACGCTGCTGGTGCGCGTGGCCGCCATCGCGCTGCGCCGCCACCCGATCCTCAACGCCTCCCTCGACGAAGCGCGAGGGGAGATCGTCATGCACGAGGACGTCAACGTCGGCGTGGCCACCGCTACACCCGACGGGCTGATCGTTCCCGTGGTGAAGCACGCGGACACACTGGATCTCGACCGGCTGGCAGCAGAGGTAGACCGCGTCGTAAGCGCGGCGCGCGAGGGCAAGACGTCGGTTTCCGACCTGCAGGGCGGCACCTTCACGATCAGCAACACCGGGTCCTGGCGCGGCGGTCATGGTACGTCGCTCATTCGACCCCCTGAGGTCGCGCTGGTCGCTTTCGGCCGGATAGAGGACAAGGCCGTCGTGCGCGACGGCAACGTGGTAGCGCGCCCGATGATGCCGATGTCGGTCACGTTCGATCACCGCGTGATCGACGGCGAGGCAGGCCTGTCGTTTGCGCTGACCCTCCGGAGCCTCATCGAAGACCCTGAGCAGCTGAGCAGGTAGTTGGTAGCAGGCGATCAGAGCGATCCGGTCGACTGCTTGATCCTCGGCGCTGGCCCGGGCGGTTACATCGCCGCGCTGCGCGCGGTACAGCTCGGGCGTTCTGTGACGCTCGTCGAGCGCGGCCGCGTGGGCGGCGTCTGTCTCAACGAAGGCTGCATCCCGAGCAAGCACCTGTCGCGATTCGCCGCGGCCAAGGCCTCAGCGGAGAAGCTCGCGCCGTCCGGCATGCCTGCATTCGCGGGTGCCCCGGACATGGCGGCGTTCCAGACGAGCCGCGCTGGTGCGGTCGGCATGCTGGTCAAAGGAGTGTCCTCGCTGCTCGAGGCCGCGGGGGTCAGGGTGATCACCGGCAACGCACGTTTTGTCGGACGTACACGCGTCTGCGTCGAGATTGGCGAGGAGTCTGTTCGCTACTTCGACTTCAAAGACGTCGTCATAGCCACCGGCTCGCGAGCGATACAACTCGACATGCTGCCCTTTGACGGCGAGCGCGTCGTCGAGCCCAGCCGGGCGCTCGAGTGGGGAGCGGTGCCGGCATCGCTGCTGGTCGCCGGCGACGACTACATCTCACTCGAGATCGCCGTGGCCTATGCGCGGCTTGGCAGCCGGGTCACGCTGGCGGCTCCGGGCGAACGCTTGCTGCCCGACTTCGACTCAGACCTATCGGCCGCGGCGCAGCGCGGTGCCCGAAGCGCCGGCGTGGAGGTGATCCCCTCCTCCGATCCGTCTGCCCTGGCGCAGAAAGCAGAGCGGGTGGTGGTGTCGGCGGGCCGCCGGGCCAACCTCGACGGCCTTGACCTGCCGGCGGCGGGTCTGACGCTGCCGAGCAGCCTTTTCAAAGTCGACGCTCAGATGAGGCTGGACCGCCACGTCTTCGCCATCGGGGATGTGACTGTTGGTCTCCCGCTGGCCCATCGCGCGATGATGCAGGGCCGGGTCGCTGGCGACGTGCTCGGCGGCAAGGCTGGGGCGTTCGACAGCCGCGCGATACCCCGCGCCGTGTTCGCCGAGCCCGAGATCGCCGCGGTCGGCATGACTGAAGCCGAAGCACAGTCGGCGGGCATCGAGATTTCGATCGGCAGGTTCCCGCTGGCGGCGCTCGGCCGCGCGATGATCGAGTCCGCGACGCCTGGGTTCTCAAAACTGATCTTCGCCAAGGATGGCGGGGCATTGCTGGGGGCTCACCTCGCCGGACCCCGCTCGACCGAGCTCATCGCCGAGATGGCACTTGCGTTGGAGATGGGCGCAACGTCAGAAGACCTGGCTCTGACCGTTCATGCGCACCCCACGTTCGCCGAATCACTGATGGAGGCCGCGGAAGTGAGCCTCGGTCGTCCGATTCACGTCCGCCCGGCCAAGAAATGATCACGCGCGTTTTCTTCGCCGCCCGCCGGTCCGACCTCACGACAGAGGCCTGCCTCGCGCACTGGCGCGGCACGCATTCGGCTCTAGGCGCGAAGCTGCCGAACGTCCGCGCGTACGTGCAGAACCACGGAGTCCTCGCAAGCGGCCGGTTCCTTCTTCCTTATCCGGGGTTCGACATAATGCCCGAGCTCGATTGGGACGACCTGGCCGACATGGATGCCGCGATTGACTCACCGGCGCACGAGAAGGATTCGGTGGACGACGAGGCCAACTTCATCGACACGGCACGCACCGGATATGCCGTAACGATGCGGCACGTCCTGATGGACCTCGCTCCCGACTCCGCCGCGGTGAAGCTGATCACGCTGTTCAGACGAGCGCCAACTGCGAACGAGGGCGCGCTTGCGGGAGCGCTGACCGGACCCTACGCCACGGCGGTCGCAGGCGCTGGGCCACTGCGCCACGAGGTGCTGATCACCATTCCCAACCGGGCCGGCCGTCCGCCGTTCGGAGTCCAGGCGATCGACATCTTGTGGTTCGCCACGCCGCAGGACGCCCTCTCATGGACCTCCTCGGACGCGGCATATCGAGCCGCCTGGCACCTGGCGGGCGTCGCGGCAGGAAGCGAGCGCCTCATCGCTCGGCCCAACCGGGTCGTCTGATGCGTTTTGGCGTCGGGGATTTCAGCGGCCAGCGCCCGCCAGGATCATCTACAACGCACCGTCAGCTGTATGCCGAGATGCTCGACCAGGCCGAGCTTATCGAGGCCGCAGGTCTCGACTCCATGTGGCTGTCCGAGCACCACTTCGCGGAGGACGGGTACATGCCGGCGGTGCTGACGATCACGGCGGCGCTCCTATCGCGAACGAGGCGCATCACAGTCGCGACAGACCGGCTCGCGGCTTCCCTGCACGACCCGATTCGATTGGCCGAAGACGCGATCGCGCTCGACCTGCTGAGCGGCGGGCGATTCATTCTCGGCCTGTCGCTCTGCTACCGCCCGGAGGAATTTGCGGGCTTTGGCCTCGAACCATCAACCGACACGCACCGACTGGAGGCTGTGGTGCCGGTGTTGCGGGCAGCATTTGCCGGACGCACGGCGAGCGTCGATGGCCGGCCCGTCCAGGTCACGCCCAGCCCATCTACATCCGGTGGACCAAAGCTGATGATCGCGGCGGACGGCGATGACGGCGCCGCGCGCGCAGCTCGGCTCGCCGACATGCTGATGGTCGATCCCACGGAGCCATGGGAAGTGGTCGACGCAGCAGTCGCAACATTTGATCGCGAGCGTGGAGATGCCGAGGGAGACCTTGTGCTGTTCACGTATGGCGCACTCTCCGAGCGAGGTGCTGAGGCGGCGTGGTCCGAGGTCGGCGATGGGTTTCGCTACATGAGACACAACTACGACCGATGGATGGGCCGGAAGCCGACTCGTGAGCTTCCGCCGAAACACTATCGACTGATCTTGGGCGCGCCAGACGATGTGGCCGAACAGGCTGTCGAATACCGTCGGCGCTACG
Organism: Candidatus Dormiibacterota bacterium; assembly: GCA_035937155.1. GTDB lineage: Bacteria > Chloroflexota > Dormibacteria > Dormibacterales > Dormibacteraceae > Palsa-870. The sequence goes on from DASYVJ010000109.1 coordinate 101,181, forward strand.
GCAATCGGGTTCACCTGGTCCTACGCTGCAACTACCCGGGCATGTCGGCCGCGGCCGTTGCGAAGCAGTTGCGTCTGTGGGGATTGGCCACGCATATTGCCCGCTAGGCGCCGGTCGTTAAGCACACCTTCTGAGCCTCTCTGATCCGCCCACTTACGAACTAGTGCGCGTTCGTTTAGGCCTTGACACCGAGATCGATCTGGATATCCTTACCCGCAAAGCACCTGCAATTGTTGGACCAGTGAGGAGGGCAGCAAATGTCGATCGACGAGGAAGCCATGGAAGTCCCGCGTGACAATCGATCAGTCCTCCCGACCAGACGCTCGCTGCTTAAGCTGGGCGGCTCGGCCATCCTCGGCGCTGGGGCCTTTGCGATCGCCGCGTGCGAAACCTCGAACTCGTCGCCGGGCACGACCGCCGGCGCCGCGACTGAGAACTCCGTGCTCGACAAGTGGATCTCCACCAAGACCGCGAAGCTCGGTGTCGACCTGACCTTCCCGCCGATTCAGTTCAAGGACTCGGCCGGCAAGCCGACCGGTTACCAGATGGAGCTCACCGAGGCGATGATGGCCGACCTCGGCGTGACGCCGCAGTACGTGGAGATTCCGTTCGGCCAGCTCTTCGCCGGCCTTGTCGCGGGCAAGTTCGACATGATGGGCATCTCGGCGACCATCCTTCCGAGCCGGGCGCTGAAGGGACTGTTCGCCAACTTCCCGGTCTTTTACGAATCCATCGTCGTGCTGCTCAAGCCGGGCTCGAGCGTCACAAGCCAGGATCAGCTCAACAAGTCAGGGGTCAAGATCGCGGTCCTGCAGGGCAGCTCGCAGGAGTTCAGCAGCAAAGCGCTGTTCCCGACCGCGGCGTTCTCCCCATTCGCCGGCGTCGCTGACGCCGTCAACGAGGTGGCGACCGGCCGCGCCGACGCGGTCGTCCTGTCCGAGTTCGACGTGGACGATTCCAAGAAGGCGCACCCCGACCTGCAAATCCTCGCGGGCCCACCGCTTTGGGTGGACGCCAACACGTACCTCATGCCTCTTGGCGACTACAAGCTTCAGGCGTGGGTCAACAACTGGCTCCGGTACAACGCAACCCACCAGCGCCTCGTGTCAGCCTGGACCAAGTGGCTCGGACCCGGGCTCCAGAAGTACCACCTGACCACGTACGGTGTCGGTCCGGGAGCCGAACCCGAACTGGTCAAGGTCTGATCGACGACGAGGTGCGGCCGGCCTGACGCCGGCCGCACCTTCTTCGCAGACATGATTTTCCTCGCCGCCCAGTACCAGTTCGACTGGTCTGTCGTCACGGACCGGTGGCGCCAGTTCGCCGAGGGCGCGTGGGTGGATGTCTGGGTCGCCATCCTCGGGTTTGGCTTCGCCTGCCTGGTCGGTCTGGCCAATGCCATCCTGCGCACATCGGGTGTCAACCTCTTCAGCATCCCGTCTTTCCTCTACGTGCAGGTGATGCGCGGCGTGCCCCTGTACGTGATGATCTTGTGGCTCTACTTCGGGGTCGCCAACATCCTGGGGATCAACTTCACGTCGTTCCAGGCCATGGTCATGGCGCTCGCGCTGACCGGTTCGGGCTACACGACCGAGATCTTCAGGGCCGGGCTCACCGCGATCGACCGTGGGCAGATCGAAGCCGCGCGCTCGATGGGGCTCAGCCGCTCTCGGACCTACGGCCACGTGATCCTGCCCCAGGCGTTTCGAATCGTAATCCCGCCGCTCGGCAACACTTTTATCGGCCTGCTTAAAGGCGCGACGTTGATGTCCGTCATCGCCGTGCCCGACATGGTCTTTCTGGCCAACGAGCTCAACGTGACCCTGTTCACCCCGTTCGAGGTCTTCACCGCGGTAGCCCTCATCCTGGTCGTCCTCGTGCTTTTCTTCTCGGCCCTCGTATACCTCCTCGAAAGGAGGCTGAAGATCGCGACCTGATGGGGCTGCTCACATATACCTATGACTGGAGCGTTGTCTGGAAATCGCTGCCGTTCTTCGAGAAGGGACTGGTCGTCACGCTGCGTATCACGGTCTTCTCGATCGCGTTCTCGCTCGTGCTCGGCCTGATCGTCGCGCTTGTCCGCATGACCCCTGGGCCGATTGGGTTTATCGGATTTGTTTACGTGCAGGTCTTTCGCGCGCTCTCCCTGTACGTGTACATCCTCTTTATCTACTTCGGCATCGCGGCCGTGCTGCACATCGACCTCGACCCGTTCGCCGCGGGCATCGTTTCTCTGACGCTGCTGAACAGCGCCTACATGGCCGAGATCTACCGGGCGGCGATCCGCGCGATCGACCCCGGTCAGCGCGAAGCGGCCAGAAGCCTGGGCCTGGGCACCGTCAGCACCTTCGCCACTGTGGTCTTTCCTCAGGCCTGGCGGATCGCGCTCCCGTCGCTGGTCAACCAGTTCGTCGATATCATCAAGGACTCGTCTGTGGTCGCCCTGATCGGCGCGGGCGACCTGATGTATCAGACCATCGAGCGCAACAGCTTCTACCAGCACTCGTTTGAGCTCTATACCGCCGTGGCCGTGATCTACCTGGTGATGGTGGTGATCCTGGCCCAGCTCGCGGCCCGCCTCGAGAAGCGTCTCCAGCGTCATCTGGTCTGATCGCTGGCTGCTGTTTAGGTTTCCGCCCGCCTCAGCAGGTCCTTCACCAGGTCGAGCTCGCCGAGGTGGCGATGCAGGTGCGTGATGGAGACCGAGGTCAGAAAGACCCAGGCGGGCAGACCGCCCTTGCGGCCCACCGCGTCGTCGTGCTCGGGCCCGCTGTCCATCTCGGCTCGGAATCCGGGCGTCTGGTACTCGGGGTGAGGCGCGTCGTGAGCCGCCACGTCAGGAATGCTATCGAGCATCGCCTCATCGACTGTGCGCAGCCAGGCAACCGCGTCCTCGTGCACCGCATCGGCATACCTCAACAGGTCAGGCAGCTCGAATCGCGCGGCTGCCATGGCAGCCTCCTGGAGCTCGAAGCCCGTACCGATACCCGGGACCGCGAGCGGGCTGCCGGCCCATTGCTCGCGCTTGATGACCTCCGGAAAGTCGCGGATGGCGGTGTTGACCGCCCAGTCCTGGCTTCGAGCCATGTGCCACAGGAGGAAGGCGATTGGGTTGACGCCTCGAACCGGTTGTGCGACGAGCTCCTCGGCGGTGAGGTCGAGGGCGGAGTGATGAAGCCGCACGTTCACCGTTTGCAACTGCTGCACCAGCATGCCGATGGCGTCCACGGCCGTCAGCTTAGCGGCCGTTGCTAACTAACGCTCGTTCGAACGGTGTCGGTTTGGCGGCTAGAATCCACATGGGGCACATGGGGATAGAAGGCGAGCTACCCGGCAACCACTCTGACCACGAGCTGCCTGACCCGCACGGGTCGACCATCCTGCGACTCGAAGGCGTCAACAAGTGGTACCACCGCGGCACCCTCCGCAATCAACATGTCCTCAAGGACATCAACCTCGAGGTCACCCGCGGCGAGGTGGTCGTGGTCATCGGCCCGTCGGGCTCTGGCAAAAGTACCCTCCTGCGATGCATCAACTTCGTATCTCCGCCCGAAACCGGAACCGTGATCTTTCTCGGCCGCAAATGGACCAAGGACAACGCCCCCCGGATTCACCCCGTCGAGCGCATGAGGTACGAGCGAGACCTCAACCTCCTGCGAACACGCATCGGCATGGTCTTCCAGCACTTCAACCTGTTCCCCCACATGACGGCCCTGCAGAATGTGACGCTCGGCCTGACCCGAGTCCTGAAGGTGCCCGGCAAGCAGGCGCGTGAACGCGCCATGGCCGAGCTGGAGCGCGTGGGGTTGGGCGGTAAGGCGAAGAGCTATCCCAGCCAGCTGTCCGGCGGCCAGAAGCAGAGGGTCGCGATTGCCCGCGCGCTCGCCATGAAGCCCCAGCTGATGCTGTTCGACGAGGTTACCTCGGCCCTCGACCCCGAGCTGATCGGCGGGATCCTCGAGGAGATCAAGAAGCTCGCCCTTGCCGGCATGACCATGATCGTGGTCACGCACGAGATGGGCTTCGCCCGCGAGGTCGGTGAGCGTCTGATGTTCATGGACGAAGGGGTGATCGTCGAAGAAGGCCCGGCGCGCGAGATGATCAAGAACCCGCAAAACGAGCGGACCCAGGCGTTTCTACGCGCCATCTTGTGACGCTGCTCCAGGAGAAGGTCGCCGTCATCACGGGCGGCGCCTCGGGCCTCGGCCTGGCGGTGGCGCGCCAGATGGGTGCTGCCGGGGCTCGATTGGTGCTGGTCGACTGGGACCAGGCGACCCTGGAGGCGGCGACCGCGGAGATCGCGCAGTCTGGTGCGGAGGTGAGGAGTCTGCGCGGCGACGTGTCCGAGGAGGCCACCGCCACCGCCACGATGGATCTTGTGAGGTCCGTGTTCGGCCGCCTCGACATCTTGTTCAACAACGCGGGCATAGATCCGCTGCGGGCGCGCTCTGTCATCGAGACCGAGGTTGCCGATTGGGACCGGGTCCTCGACGTGAACGTCAAGTCCGCCTACCTCATGTCGCGGGCCGCGATCCCGTTGATGCGGGAAGGGGGCGGCGGGTCGATCGTCAACACCGCATCGGTCGCCGGTCTGAAGCCGGGCGCTGACGAGACGGCCTACAGCGTGTCCAAGGCGGCCATGGTCTCGCTCACCCAGGCATTGGCTCTCGATTTCGCGGCAGAGGGAATCCGCGCCAACTGCGTCTGTCCCGGCTTCATGGAGATGGTTATGGCGGATCGCCGCCGGGACCTGACCGAAGAGCAGCAGGCCGCCCGCGCGGCAGGGGCAGCGGCCCGGGTGCCGCTCGGCCGCCAGGGGACATACGAGGAGGTGGCCAAGGCGGTTCTCTTCTTGGCGGGCCCAGACGCCTCGTATATCACGGGCGCGGCTCTGGTGGTGGACGGCGGGATGATGCTCCGTTAATCCAGAGGCGCGTCCCCCCACCCGGCGCCTTTGCGCCGACCTCCCCCTGCGGGGGAGGTACCTCTACGACAGCTCTTCGATTCTCTCGATCATCCGGCCGATGCCTACCGATAGGTCTTCGGGGGAACTTGCCAGGCTGATCCGCACCGCCTGGCTGGCCGACTCACCGAAGGCGGTCCCCGGCGCAACCGCCACCTGCTTGCTGGATACCAGATCGAAGGCGAAAGCGCGCGAATCCATGCCGGACCGGCTGACGTCGGCCATGATGTAAAAGGCTCCCTGCGGGCGGCTGATCAGCATGCCGGCCTCTTCGAGCAGACCCACGCAGAGATCCCGGCGCTCTCGGTACGCCTTGACCATGTCGTTCAGAGGCTCGCGCGGCCCGTCGAGCGCCGCTTCCGCGGCTTTCTGGCAGACCGTGGGCAGGCACGACGAGTTCGACTCCAGGACCTTGGTGATGCTGTCCGAGATCTTGTCGTTCGCCACGACATAACCGACTCGCCAGCCGGTCATCGCGTACGTCTTGGAGAAGGTGAAGGCCGAAATTACTCGCCCGTCCGTGCAGAAAGACGCGGGGCTGAGATGCTCTCCGTCCAGGATCACCTGGTCGTAGCACTCGTCAGAGAGGAGGTAGAGGTTGTGCCGGACGGCTAAGTCGACCAGGCGCTCGAGGAGGTCCCGTGGAAATACAGCGCCCGTCGGGTTGCACGGGCTGTTGATGATGATCAACTTAGTGCGCGGCGTGATCTGCCTTTCAATCTCTTCCGGGTCTGGCAGGAACTGGCGCTCGGGCGGGCAAGTGTATGGCACCAGGACCCCGTGCGCCCAGGCCAGCATGAGCCTGTAGTTGGGCCAGGCTGGGTCAGGAATGAGCACCTCGTCGCCTGGGTCGACCAGCGCCGCTATCGCTCCAGCGATGCCGCCAACTCCGCCCACCGAGCAGTTGATGTTGTTCACGCCGGCCTTGATGCGGTTGACCTGGTCCAGCTTCGCCACAAGCCGCTCGCGCAGGCTGAGCAGTCCGGCGGTGGCGGTGTATTTGACCTGGCCCTTTCGCGCGAACTCGACCGCCGCCTCCACAATGTGGGCTGGTGTGGGAAAGTTCGGCTCGCCGACCTCCAGCCGGATGCAGCCAGGAGTGACGAGAGCAATGTTGACGACCTCGCGGATGCCGGAATGAGCGGCCTCGGCTGGACCGGACGCTATCGCCTGGAGGGGGAGGGTGGTCGTGGCTGGTCTCCTAAGCAACAGACGGGGACTTCTGACCGCGCAGCATACGATAGACTCCTGTGAAACTAAAGTGAACGTTCGTTCGTTCGTTTGGAGCCTCAGTTTATGCAAGTGAAGGACATCGCGTTTGCCCGCTCCGGTGACAAGGGAGACGTCGTGAATGTCGGCGTGCTGGCCCATGACGACGCCGCGTACGCGAAGCTGGTGAAAGCGCTCACTCCTGAACGCATCAAGGCGCACTTCGGCGATTGGGTGCGCGGTGACGTCGACGTCTTTCCGATGCCGAACATCAACGCATTCAACTTGCTGCTGCACAACGCGCTTGGCGGCGGCGCCACCAAAACCCTGCGCTATGACGTCACGGGCAAAGCGTTCAGCACCGCGCTGCTGCGCATGGAACTAGCGGAATGAACGCGGAAGCCGATCCCAAACCACCCGTCAGCCCCGACGACGATCTTCGCCGGCGGCTGGACGTTGCGCGCGCGGGCGGCGACCCCCGATATCACGCCAAGCTTCGCGAGCAGGGCAAGCTCTTCGTCCGAGACCGGCTCGAGCGGATCATGGACCCTGGCTGGTCTTTCGAAGACGGATTGCTGGCCCGCCATGTGGATGGCAATCTGCCTGCTGACGGTGTGGTCACCGTCGTCGGACACATCGGCGGCCGGCCGGTCTGTGTGATCGCGAACGACATGACGGTCAAAGCAGGCACGTGGGGCCTTCGCACCTTTCAGAAGATGACCGCCATGCAGGAGCTCGCCGGCCGAACCAAGAGCGCGCTCCTCTACCTGGTCGATTCGGCCGGGGCTCGCATCGACGAGCAGCGCGCGAGCTACGCCGGCCGCAAGGCTTGGGGGAACATCTTCTACAACCAGGTCCAGCTGTCCGGCGTCGTGCCGCAGGTCTGCGTGCTGCTCGGCCCGTCGCCGGCGGGGACGGCATACCAGCCGGCCCTGTGCGACGTCTGCATCATGGTCGAGGGCAACGCGACCGCCTACATCGGTTCACCTCGCATGTCCGAGATGGCGACAGGCGAGAAGGTGACGATGGAGGAGATGGGCGGCGCAGAGATGCACGCGCGGGTCAGCGGGCTCGGCGACTTCCTGTGCGCCAATGAAGAAGAGGCGCTTGCGGTGGCTAAACAATACCTCTCGTATTTCCCCGGACACTGGACCGAGAAGCCTCCGCTCGAGCCGGCCCGGCCGCCCGCGCCGGGCAAGAGCATCGCCGACATCGTCCCAATGAACCAGCGGGTCGCCTTCAACATGGTCGATCTCATCAAGGCCCTGGTCGACGCAGACAGCTGGCTGGAGGTCAAGAAGCTGTGGGCGCGGGAGCTCGTGACGGGCTACGCACGATTGGGCGGACGGTCGGTCGGGATCGTGGCCAACCAGTCGCGTCAGAAGGGCGGGGTGCTGTTTCCGGACTCGTCCGACAAAGCCGCCCGTTTCATCTGGACCTGCAATGCGTTCAACATCCCGCTGCTCTTCCTGCAGGACATCCCGGGCTTCATGGTCGGCAGTCAGGTCGAGCGAGCCGGAATCATCCGGCATGGGGCGAAGATGCTCTTCGCCGTCGCTGAGGCGCGGGTTCCCCGCATCGCCGTGCTCGTACGCAAGGCCTACGGCGGCGGGTATCTCGCGATGAGCGGCTCGCCGATGGGCCCTGACGCCGTTCTTGCGCTGCCCACCGCCAAGCCGGCGCTGATGGGGCCGGAAAGCGCCATCAACGCTATCTATCTCAACAAGATCAACGAGCTGCCCGAGGAGGAACGCGCCGCCTTCATCGCGGAGAAACGGCGTGAGTATGAGGAGGACATCGACGTCTACGAGGTCGCCTCGGACTTTTCCATCGAAGCCGTGATTCCAAGCGACGAACTCCGTGACGAGCTGATCCGCCGGTACGAGATCTATTGCCGCAAGGACGTGCCACCGCACAACCGCAGGAACGGCGTGATGCCGGTATGAAGAAGATCCGCCTAGGCGCGGGGAGCGCTTACTGGGGGGACCTACTCGAGCCTGCCGTCGAGCTCGCCGACAAGGGCGAGCTGGACTACCTCTGCTTTGACCATCTGTCGGAGCTGACCCTCGCCGTGCTTCAGCGTCAGAAGGCGAAGGATCCGAACGAGGGTTACATCAAGGACATCGAGCCGTGGCTCGAGGCGACTCTTCCGCAGGCCCTGAAGCAGGGTTTCAAGATCGTCACCAACGCGGGCGGCGCCAACCCCGCAGCCGCGGCTCAGAAGGTGATCGAGCTGGCCGCGCGACTGGGCCTGGGCAAGGTCAAGATCGCGGTCGTCACTGGCGACGACATCTTTCCCGACCTGGACGAGATGCGCTCCCTGGGCATCAAGTTCGCGAACCTGGACACGGGCGAGCCGGACATCGATCGCATTCGCAAAGACATCGTCGCGGCCAATGCCTACGTCGGGGCCGAACACATCGCCAAAGGCCTCGCACACGGCGCTGACATCGTGGTCTGCGGCCGGGTCTCGGACACGGCCCTGTTTGTCGGCCCGATGATGCACGAGTTCGGCTGGACGTACGCCGCCGAGGACAACGACAAGATGGGGGCCGCGATCACGATCGGCCACACGGTCGAATGCGCTGCGTTGGCCACCGGGGCGGTCTCCAACCTCTGGCGTCAGGCCAAAGACCCATGGCGTCCGGGCTATCCGATCGCAGAGGTGAGCGAGGACGCAACCGCGGTCATCTCAAAGGTGGAGGGGTCGGGGGGCATCCTCAACGAGTGGACCGTGAAAGAGCAGCTGGTTTATGAGATCGGGGACCCGAACAACTACTTCATGCCGGACGGCATCGCGGACTTCACGACCATCAGGGTGGAGGAGATCGCTCCCGAGCGCGTCAAGCTCTCGAACATGAGCGGCAAAGGGTTGCCCGACAAGCTCAAGGTCTGCATCGGGTATCGCGACGGCTGGGAAGGTGAGGGTTCGCTGCTGTTCAGCTGGCCCGATGCCTACGAGAAGGCAAAGCGGGGCGAGAAGATCATCCGCGAGCGCTTGAAGCTCCTGGGCGTCGAACCCATCGAGCTCCATTTCGACTACATCGGCGTCAACGCGCTTCACGGCCCGACAGCTCCGCCGCCCGGTGACATGAACGAGGTCGGCCTGCGTGTCGCAGCGCGCACCAACACCAAAGAGGAGGCCGACACCGTGAAACGCGAGTCGACGCATCTGTGGACGCTGGGTGGCATCGGGACGGGCTATCTGTCGCCCGCGCAGCCGCGACCGTCGGTCTCGCTTTGGCCGACATTGGTGCCGCGCGACCAGGTCCAGATGAAGCTGACGATGGTCGAAACCGACGGCGCTCGCGGATGAAGCTCGGCCTGGGCGTCTACAGCGCGGAATGGATCCCTACGGAAGGCATCACGCATCACCAGGTTTACGCCAACGACCTCGAGCAGGCGAAGCTGGCGGAAGAGGTCGGGCTCGATTCGATCTGGTACACCGAGCATCACTTCCTCAACTGGAACCCAAATGTGATGGGAATGTGCGCCGCGGTCGCGGCGGTCACCTCTCGCATCCAGCTCGGCCCATCGGTGGTGCTGGGCCCGCTACACAACCCGATCAAACTGGCCGAGGAGTGCGCCATGCTGGACGTGCTCTCCAACGGGCGGTTCACCATCGGGGTCGGGCTCGGCTACCGCGACGTGGAGTACGCGGGCTTCAATGTTCGTCGCGCTGCGCGAGCGCCGATGACCGAGGAGCTCGTCCAGGTCATGAAGCTGGCATGGAAAGGCGAGCCCGTGTCGTTTCACGGCCGGCACTGGAACTTTGAGAACGTCGACGTCTACCCGAAGCCCCTGCAGGCGGGGGGACCGCCGGTGTGGATCGCGGGTTACGTCGACGCATCCGTCGACAGGGCGGCGCGGCTGGGCGACGGTTTCATCATGGATGGGGGCACGGATTCCAAGTCTTTCGGCGCGAGCGGCTACAACCGCGACATCTTCTGGCGTGTGCAGGACATGGTCGACCGCTACAAGGTCGCTCTTGCCAAGTACGGCAAGCGCTATGAGGACCAGGAGTTCGCGATGACGCTGGGCGGATTCATCTCGGAGCGCGGGGCCGACGATGCGTGGGACCAGGTCAAAGAGGCCTACATGCTCACCCGCCGGACCTACGGGTCCTGGTACGGGCTGCCGCCGGCGGACTATGCCGACTGGTATCCGAACCGGATGTCTGACCAAGAGCTTGCCGCCCGCCGCAGCGAGATCATGCTGGGTACGCCGGAGGAGCTGGCCGACAGCTTGCGCCGGCTGCAGTCGATCGCAGGTGATCGGCTCCACGTGATGTTTCGGGTCAAGTATCCGGGCGTGGCGCACGAGCGCGTGTCGAAGGCAATCCGCCTGCTAGGCCAGGTGCGCGACCAGCTGCAGGTGCCGGCCGCCTCTAAGCGGTAGGGAGCGGGCTCTCCGCGAGGGGGACCATCCGGCCGCCGACGACTTGCCAAAGGCTCACCGGCGCATTGATCCGGTCCCCGTGGGGGTCGAACCTGATCCTGCCGCCGACGCCCTCGAGATCAGTCGCTGCGATCGCGTCACGGAGCTCATTCCGCATGGTTGCTCCTCGTTCAATAGCCGCCACGATCACGCTTACCGCGTCGTAGCACTCGACGACATAGGAGGGAGTCTCGCCGAACTCGGCGCGACAACGATCGACCAGCAGGCGGGACGCGGTCGTCGCCATAGGGTCGGCCCCGGCGTAGGTGTGGATGCTGCCCTCGCCCGCCGGCCCCGCCAGGCGCGGGAGTGGGTTGTCCGGACCACCTTCGGAGCTGATCACGAGGGTTTTGATGCCGCCCGCGTGAAGCGCCTTCATCAGCTTGCTGCTCTCGATTTCAGTAGCGCCGAAATCGACCAGGTCGGCCCCGGCGGCTCGCACCGACTCCACAATCTCGGTGAAGTCTTCCTGTCCAACGTGCATGGCGAGCACGTGGGCCGCATGGCCGGAGAGCGCCTGCCAGCGCGCGGCGAACGCTTGCACCAGCGGGCGACCGTAATCGGTGCCGTCGTGCACCGCGACTGCTTGCGCTGACGGTAGGCGTGAGAACGCCAGCTCGGCGGCGACCGAGGCCTGGCGCTCGTTGTCGGCGCACAGCCGGAAGAAGGTCCGCCAGCCCGCGCGGCTCAAGGCGTTGTGCGTCGAGCATTGGGTGATCTGCGCCAACCCGGCGGCGGCGTAGACGGGGCCGGCGGCGCCGCTCGGGCCGCTGTTCTTGTGGCCGATCACCGCGATCACCGACGGATCGTCGACCAGTTGGGCCGCAACCCGGGCCGCGACCGCCTCGTCCTCCATGTCATCCACGGCGCGAACCTCAACGTCCAGACCCTTCGCACGAGCATCGGCGACAGCCATCTCGACAATCCGCAACATGGGCACGCCCACGATCGCCTGCGGGGTGCTCAGCGGCGCAGCGAATCCGATTCGAAAACGCACGTTCGTTCGTCCAGTACTTTAATCTCCACTCAGTGTCTGGCGTGTCCGCGACTTACCGCCGCCTGTTGCGGCGCGAGGTGGTGGACATATGCGTGCTGATCTTTATCGCCGACGTCGTCACGGGCGTGCAGACGCCACTGTTTTCTCTGTACACAACGAGCCTTGGGGCCTCCCTGGGACTGCTTGGGCTCATCACGGCGGTCCTCGGCCTCACTCGCCTCGTGAGCGCGCTGCCGGTCGGCATGCTTTCGGACCGGCTGGATCGAAAGACGGTGCTGGTCGGCGGGATGATCGCGTTCGCTGTGTCATTCGTCCTCTACGCCATTGCTCCGAATGCCGGCTGGCTGGTCGCGCCGCGCGTGGTCATGGCGATCGCCATGGTTGCGACGTTCCCGCTGGGCATTGCTTACATCGGCGACGTTGTCGAAACCCGCGACCGTGGTGCTGCGATCGGCGTGTACACCGCCGCGATGGGGTCGGGGTTTGCGGTCGGGCCGCTGCTCGGAACCTGGGTCGCTTCCGTCGCCGGATACCCCGCCGCTTACCTCTGCGGAGCGGTGATCGCTGTCCTCGGGGCTGTGTACGCCGCAGTGCGGTTGATCAGGAAGAAGGCCAAACCGGGCAAAGGGTCGCTGGCCCCGCGCCTGGTCGATCTCCCGGCCTTCTCCGCGCTCGTGCGCCAGCCTGCCATGGTCATGGCCTGCGTCGCCAACATCGCCATGACGCTGTCGATGACCGGAGCCATCTTCACGTACTTCCCGGTCTATGCGCGCGGGGTTGGGATCAGCACCGTGACCATCGGCAGCCTCTTCGCCTGGCGCTCGATCGCATCGGCGGCGGGCCGCGTACCGATGGGGCCGCTGTCTGCCAGGCTGCCTGCGCACTGGACCCTTGCCGGGGTGCTCGTGGTCGAGGCCGCGATCAACCTGGTGATCTCGCGCACTACATCACCCTCGGTGCTGACGGTGCTTTTGATCCTCGAGGGAATCGGCTTCGGAGTCTTCCTCGTCTCCGGCCAGATGGCGGTGGCCTCGGCGGCGGGACGCACCAACCGCGGCGCCGCGGTCGGTCTCTTCTGGATGGCGGGCAGCCTGGGCGACCTTTTTGGGCCAATCGCGCTCGGCGTGATCGCGCAGGAGATGGGATTGATCGCGGTTTTCCAGACCGTCGCCGTCTCTGTTCTGGTGGGTGCTGTGCTGGTGGCCGGATTCGGCGCCATCGCCGCGTATCGCTCTGGACGCACCCCCGCGCCCGTAACCTAGGGCACGCCGCCTTCGAGGATTTTCGCCAGCACGGCCGGGTCGATGTTCCCGCCCGAAACGACGCATACGACGCGCCCCTTTCCCCCGAGCCCCTTGAGGCCGGCCGCGACCGCGGCTCCAGCCGCGCCTTCGCCCACCACCGCCGCGCGTTCGACGAGCATCCTGATCGCGGCTGCCACCTCCGTGAGGCTCACCACGAGCGAGCCGGCCAGCAGGCGCCGCGCCGGCGGCCACATCTCGACCAGCATGGTGCGCGCGCCGATCCCGTCCACGAAGGTGGGCGTGCGCGGGCATTCGACCGCGCGGCCGGCCGCGATCGCGGCCGCCAGCGGGGCCGCTGTCTCCACCTCACACCCATAAACCTTGGTCTGAAGTCTCAGGCCGCGAACTGCCGCGGCGATGCCGCAGCTCAACCCGCCGCCTCCAAACGGCACGAGCACGGAGTCGACTTCTGGCAGGTCTTCCAGGATCTCGAGGCCGATGGTCCCGTTGCCGGCCATCACCCCGAGATCGCTGACCGGGTGAATGAAGTGTGCCGGCTCCAGCGGTGCGTAGCGATGTGTCGCGAGGATGTCCCACCACTGGTCGTACGGCAGAGACACAGTCTCGGCGCCAAGGCGGCGGATCCCGTCCAGCTTCGTTTGGGGCGCTCCGTCGGGGCAGACGACCGTGCAACGGGTGCCGCGCCGGCGAGCCGCCCAGGCCAGGCCCTGCGCCATGTTCCCGGCACTGGCCGTGTACACCCCTGCAGCGAGCTCATCGGGACTCAAGAGGGCCATTGCGTTGTCGGCGCCGCGGAGCTTGAAGGAACGAATCGGCTGAAGGTTTTCGAGCTTGAGGTACAGGTCGCCGGCCCCGGTTACCTCCATGCGGATCAAGGGCGAGTGGGGCACTGCGCCCTCAATGCGCTTGCGTGCGGCGACCACGTCCTCGAGCGTGATCGAGTCTGGCTCGCGCACTTCCTTCATCTGCTTGGCACTACGTCAGGCCACAGTTGCCGCTGCCGCAGCTCGCGCTTCATGATCTTTCCGCTCGGGTTGACAGGAATCTGGTCGAGAGGGACGAAGAGGATTCGTTTCGGAATCTTGAAGCCCGCGAGGCTTGTCCGGAGGTGGTCCTGCAGCTCACGTTCGCCCGCGTTGAAACCGGGCTTCAGTGCGACGACTGCGCGCACCTCCTCATCCCACTCGTCGCTTGTCACGCCGAGGACGGCGGCCTCGGCCACCGCGGGATGTGAGTAGAGGGCTTGCTCGACCTCGGCGGAGTACACGTTCTCCCCGCCACTCTTGATCATGTCTTTCAGGCGGTCGTGGAACATGAAGTAGCCGCCGTGCCGCGATGCCAGGTCGCCTGTCCGCAGCCAACCGTTCCTAAAGGCCGCCGCGGTCGCATCGGGCCGGTTGAAGTAGCCGAGCATGACATTGGGGCCGCGGACGCAGATCTCTCCAGCGCTGCCATCTTGGAGCTCGCGACCATCGCCGCCCTGGATCGAAACGTCGTTGAGCAGCATCTCCTGGCCGATCGAGCCGTCCAGGTCGGGGTTAAACATGTCCTCCGGCCTCAGCCGGGTCACGATCGGTCCGGCCTCGGTCAGCCCGTACTGGTAATAGATCCGCGCGGCGGGCAGGACCTCTCGGACCGCCTCCTTGTCGGGCATGCGAAAGGTCGCGCCTCCCACATACAGACGCTGAAACGAGTCCATGCGGTGCCTCGTCCACGCTCCGCTGATCAACATTCGCCGCACCATATTCGGGATGAAGAAGCCATTCGTCACGTGCTCCGTTTCGATCAGATGTCCGGCCTCCTCCTCGTCGAAATGGCGCATGAAGACACTGCATGCGCCGATCACCAGGTGAGGTAGAAACCAGCACAGCAGTGAGGCCGAGTGGTACATCGGCGCGATCAGAAGCGTGGTGTCGTCGGGGGCCATGTCGGTGTCGACGATCTCGTCGATGGCGTTGGCCATGACGTTGCGGTGCGACAGCAGCACGCCCTTAGAGGCGCCCGTCGTCGCGCCGGTGTACAGGATGACCGCCGGCGCCTCGACAGCAACCGCGACGTCGGGCGCGGAAGCAGGTCCAAGGAAGCTCTCGTAATCCTTACCTTCGACGATCACCTGACTCACCGCCGCTGCCAGACCACTGCCTACCACCGCTTGCACCGACGGCGCGAACTCCTGGTCGGCGAGAACCACCCGCGCCCGGCTGTCATTCAATCCGTGCTCGAGCTCGGATCGGGACCACCGCCAGCTCAACGGCACGGCGATCGCTCCGGCGGCTATCGCCCCGAGGATCGTCTCGGCGCTGAAGATCCCGTTGCCGCACATGATGGCGACGGTTTCGCCAGGCCGGATTCCGACCCTGATCAACCCCTGCGCGACGGACCAGGCCCGCTCGCTAAGCTGTCGGTGCGTCAGCCGTCGGGCGTGGTCGACGACGGCCGGCGCCTGCGGCCTGCGACTGTGGTTGCGACGCAGGACATCGGGGATCGTGAGCACTCGCAGCCAGAATAAACAAACTAGCGATCGCTCACCGAGCAAATAGTTGACATGGGGTGGGATGCCAACTAAGGTCTGCCTCGTGCTCGCGCGCGGCGGAAAGATCAAATTCGAGCACCTCCCCTGATGGCAGTCACCAGGCGTCGCGGCCGGTCTGCGGGTGAGAACACCGCAGACGAAATCCGTCAGGTGGCCCTCGACCTTTTCTTCAAACGTGGGTTCCAGGCGACCACCCTCCGGCACATCGCGTCTCGCGTCGGGATCCAGGTCGGCAGCCTGTACAACCACATCACGTCGAAGGGAGATCTTCTCTTCGACATCATGGAGACGGTCATGCTGGACCTCCTGGAGGACCAGCGTCAGGTAGCTCAGACGCCCGACGTGGTCGAGCGGATGCGCCTGCTGGTGTACCACCACGTGAAGTTCCACGGCGAGCGTGCTGAGGAGGTCTTCATCGGCAACAGCGAGCTCCGAAGCTTGAGCCGCGGCCAGCGGACCCGGATCGTGGGCCTCCGCCACGAATACGAGCAGGTGTTTCAGAACGAGCTCGAGGACGGTATCCGCCAGGGCAAGTTTCTTCCGGTAGACGTGCAGATCACGGCTTACGGGATCCTCGCCATGACCACATGGGTATCGGCTTGGTATTCCTCGCGCGGCCGCCTTTCGCTCGAGGAGATCGCGGAGATCTATACGGCGCTGGTGCTGCGCGGTATCTGGAATCCAGCCGCCGGGCAGCTCGAAACGCACCTGCGGCGGGTCGGACGAGACAACGCCAAGCGAACGCTGGCGGCAAGCGCGGCGGCGAAATAGCCACAGGTCGGCCGGTGCGTTCGGTGAAAGTCGGCGTGACGCTGAAGATGTACGACTACGCGACCTACTGGCCCAAGACGGTGGCCGAGGTCGCGAGCCAGGCCCGGCTTGCCGAAGAGGTTGGTTTCGACTCCGTCTGGGTGATGGACCACGCATTCATCCAGCGGCCGGCCGGCCGGGTGATGGCGCATGAGCCGTTGATCAGCCTCGCGCGGGTCGCCGCCGCCACCAGTGAGATCAAGCTTGGGACGCTCGTTTTGAATCACGCTTTCCGACACGTCGGGCAGCTCGCCCGGGAAGCGTCTGCACTAGCAGACACGAGCACCGGTCGCTTCGTGCTCGGTCTGGGTGCGGGATGGCACCGTCCGGAGTTCTATGCCCTCGGCCTGCCTTACGACCATCGGGTGAGCCGGCTGGAAGAGGCGGTCGAGCCACTGCAGCGCCTGCTCAAAGGTGAGCGCGTGTCGGTGGACGGTCGCTGGCTTCGCATGACCGATGCTTCGATCGCAGTGACTTCACCACCGCCTCCCCTCTGGATCGCGGCGGAAGGGCCGCGCATGCTGGCGCTGGCCGCCAGGGCCGACGGGTGGAACCACGCGTACTGGGGTGGCGAGGACACGAAGCGGTTCACGTTCGCGCTGAGCGGGCTGCACCGCCAGCTCGATCACATCGGTCGCGGACGCGACGAGGTCGAGGTGAGCGCGAGCATCGCTTGCGTAATCGGAGGCTGGCATGCGGTGAAAGGGGGCTTCCGGGAGGACGAGGTCGCGGTCGGCCCGCCGGAAAGGCTCGCCGAGGTGATCCAGGCTTACGCGGAAGCGGGGGCCCAGCAGGTGATCCTTTCCCTGTCGCCGGATCCGTACGCCGAGATCGAGCCAAAAGCCCTGGAGGAGGCGGCCAGGATCCTGGAGCTCTTGTAGGCTCCTGAGCTCGGCGCGCGAGAAAAATTACTGCTTCTGTTACCTGCCATCGGCGATGGTGATCGTGTCGGGCGGGGGGGATGCAGTCGGAAGACCGTCTGTTCCGCCCGACTGTGTCGGAGAGGTTCGGAAAAGCGAGCCTTTGCTGGTGTCCGGTCAGCCGGCGTCCCGGAAAAAGATGAACGGGCTCTGGTAGCTCAGAGTCGCCAGGGCCAGGACGGCTCCGGCGACCAGGCTGCCGACGACAAGGCCGCGGCGGGTCAGCGCGGCCGGCGGAGCGTCTGATGCGAACTCCTCCCGCGTTGCTTTGGCGGACCTGCTCACGTACCAAAGAATGTGTATGCCGGCCGCCGGCAACCAGACGATGAAGCTCAGCTTGTGAGCGCCGACCCAGATGCTTCCAAAACGCAGCCCGAACAACCAGAGCTCCAACCCGGTGACGAAGAGGACCGCTGTCGACAGTACGACCAGAGGGGCGAGCAAGCGCATCGGCCACTGAGGCGGCCCAGCGCGACGATAGCGGGGATCGCCCGTGTAGTAGCGCACGAACCGATAGCCGGTGCTCGCGACTTTCAAGACGAGGGGTGGGATCAGGAGAAAGCCGAGCACGAAATGTTGTGGAAGAAGCTCTCGGACGCTGAGCACCGTGATCCCCATCGCGCCCAGGAGCACCAAGAGCAGCGCGCCCGTCAGGGCCGTCAGCCGCTCATTGGCCGCCACGCCGGATTCGCTCGTTTCGTGTGCCCGTTCGTCGCTCTGTTCCAATCTCACCGTCCCAGCGCTGATCGTAGGACCGACCGCTCGCCGATTTGACAACGCAGCGGCCATGTGCAACTGTTGGGTTGCACATGAATGACGCTGTTTTCGGTACGGCATCGCGCCGTCGAGGAAGGGTCGCGAGTACTTCGGCAGCCATTCCATCGGCTGGGGCGAAGTGTCAACCCTCCTCAAGTTCTACGTCGAGCACGGCCTCAGCTATTAGGGAGCGTCACGCGCTCACCACAAAGAAGGAGTTAGGCATGGCGACTACCACAGGCAAAACATTTTCAGACAAGCAATCGCTGCACGATGTGCGTTTTCCCGGCGAGTCAGACGAGTACCGTCGGGCGCGCAATGAGCTCTTGAAAGCCGAGATCGAGCTGCGCCGCCAGATCGAGGCAGTGGCCGCGCAGCGGCGGGAGCTGCCGCTGGGCGGCGAGGTGCCGGACGACTACACGTTCGAGGAGTGGGACGCCGGCGCAAGCGCCGCGCGACCCGTCCGGCTTTCGGAGCTGTTCGAGGACGGCAAGGACACGATGTTCCTGTACGGCCACATGTTCATTCCGGGCAAGAAGGGTTTGCCGCTCGAGGAGGGGTGCCCGTCGTGCACCTCGATCATCGATGGTGTCGATGGCGCGGCGCGGCACCTCGTGCGGAAAATCAATTTTGCGGTCATTGCGAAGGTGCCCATCGAGCAATTCCGCGCGCACGCGCAGTCCCGGGGCTGGCGCCACGCACGCCTGCTGTCCTCCGCCAACAACACGTACAACCGCGACTATCAGGCCGAGGGCCCGGACGGTAGTCAGATGCCGATTGCCACGGTGTTCACGCGCCGCGACGGAAAGATCCACCACACCTGGAGCAGCGAGCTGATGCTCGTCCCAAGCGACCCCGGCCAGGACATGCGGCATGTCGACTTCATGTGGCCGATGTGGCTGATCCTCGACCGAACGCCCGAAGGCCGAGGAGACTTTAACGCCGAGCTCGATTACTCCAAGCACTAAGGGGATTACCTGCGCCGACGAAGGAGTTTCGACTGGTATGGGCGGAGCCGGCGATCTGATCAGGGACGCGGTGACATCCTGGCCTGGGGTGGAAGCGGTACCGCACCGCTTCGGCGGCACCGAGTACCGGTATGGCCGGAAGGAGATGGGCCACGTGCACGGCGACCGGCTGGCCGACCTTCCGCTGCCGCGCAAGGTGCACGACGAGGTGATTGCCGCGGGCCGGGCACAGCCCCACCACGTCCTGCCCGACACCGGGTGGGTCAGCTGCTGGATGGCCGGCCCTGAAGACGCTTCCGGGGTGATCGAACTCTTCAGGCTGCAATACGACCGCTACAAGACCGCCGCGTCTAGAACTGCCTGAAGACCATCAGGAACAAGGGGCGCCGCCACCCGGACGGCGGCGGCGCCCTGCCTGGAGCTTGCGTCAGGCCGAGCGAGAACCGGCGGCCGCCTTGGCGCCGCTGGTCTGACTGCGCAGTCCGAGGCTGAACACGAAGTAGAGCACCGCCGTGACCACGAAACCGACCACGAAGGTGAGGTCGCCGTACACCGCGTTCGCCTTTGGCACGGTGCCCAGGTAGATCGCGTTATTGGCGAAGAAGTAGATCGAAGCAACGAGGCCTACCGCCATTGCGACAAATCCCTGCCAGCGCAGGTGCTTGGTGTCATAGAACACGCTCTCGTCGCCGTAGTTTCCGCGGCGCAGCCAGAAGTCCACGAACACCACTGCAAGCCAGGGTGCGATCCAGTAGCTGATCAGCAGCAGGAAGTTCGTGTAGTTCTCGGCCACACCTCTCGACTCCAGGTAGAGGCCGCCAATGAACCCGATCACGCCCGCGAGGATCGCGAGCACGGCCCTCCGCTGGCGCAGCGTCATGCCCATCTCCTTGATGCCAAGGGAAACGAGCGACATCGTGCCGCTATAGATGTTGATCGCGTTCGCTGCCACTGCCCCAACGGCGATGCAGAGCAGGGTCAGGTAGTAGATCGGGTCGGGCATGGCGCGCTGCAGTTGCGCGGTAGGGATGTCGGTCGGGCTCCACTTCGTGCCCGCGACCGTGGCCAGCACAGCTCCGGCCATCTCCAGCACGACGCAGGAAATGAGGACGCCGAGGCCGGCCCAGAAGCCGACCATCATCCGGTTGGTGGTCGGGGGCAGGTATCGGGTGTAGTCAGCCGCGTACGGATTCCAACCGGCGGCATAGCCGAAGGCGGCCGTGAAGGCGAGGATCCAACCGCCCACGTCACCACCGAACGCCAGCGGCGCCTGCGAGTTGAAGCCGACACCATAGTTGCCGTGAATGAAGATGAAAAAGCAGGCAACCGCAAAGACGACGCCCAGTAGGGGGAAGGCCCAGCGCTCGAATACATGGATCAGGTTGTGCCCCAGGGTTGCGATCGCAACTTGTGCCACGACGATCACCAGGAAGGCCAGCCAGAAGGGAAGGCTCAGCGACGGAAACAGCGCCTGGATGGCAAAAGCGCCGCTGACGCTGTTGACGATGAACCAGCCGAAGGCGCCCGTAAACGTATTCAGGCCGGCGGGCAGGATGTTGCCCAGGAAGCCGAACGCTCCACGGCTTTCGACCATCATGGGGACACCGAACTTGGGGCCCCAGGACGACAGCACCCCGTGGGTTATAGAGCCCAGCAGGGTACCGATGACGATCGCGGTCGCCGCCTCCCATAGATTGAGGCCGAAGAGGGTGATCGCGATGATGCCGACGAACACGGTGGCGAACTCGAGGTTCGGAGACAGCCACGTCCAGAAGAGATCAATTGGCTTGCCGTGCCTCTCCGTCAGGCCGATGTACTCGACGCCCCCCGGTTCGATGGTGGCGACCTTTTCCCCATATTCGCCTTCACGGACCGGTACGTCTTTGCTTACTTGCTCCGCCGTTTGCATGGCGCTCCCCTCCACTAAACCGCCTCCTCCGTTCCCGAGAGTGTAGGTCTCTGCTAGCCTCCCGTCGATGGTTGACCTGCTCCTGAAAGGCGCGCGCCTTTTGGGACAGTCACACGATCGTGACCTCGGGGTTCGCGACGGCCGGATCGTCGAACCCGAGCTCGACGCGCGTCAAGTCATCGACCTCGGCGGCGCCCTGGTCACACCGGCGCTGGTGGAGCCTCACATCCATCTCGATGCCGTCCTCACGGTCGGTGAGCCGCGCCATAACGAGAGCGGCTCCCTGTTCGAGGGGATCGCCATCTGGGCCGAGCGAGTCAAGGATCTGAGCGTCGAGGACGTGAAGCGGCGCGTCCGAACGGTACTGCGCTGGCAGCTCGCCAACGGTGTCCAGTTCGTCCGCAGCCACGTTGACGTCTGCGACCCGGAGCTGCGCGCGGTTCGCGCCCTCGTCGAGCTGCGAGAGGAGATTGGCGACCAGATGGTGCTGCAGCTGGTCGCGTTTCCGCAGCAGGGCATCTTGTCCTTCGATGGGGGCGAAGAGCTCATGCGGCGCGCAGTCGACATGGGAGTCGACGTCGTCGGAGCGATTCCTCACTTCGAGCTGACCCGCGAATATGGCGAGCGTTCGGTCAAGTTCGCGATGTCGCTTGCCGCGGACAAGGGCCTGCGTGTCGACATCCACTGCGACGAGACCGACGACGACCACTCGCGCTTTGTCGAGGTGATGGCCGCGGAGACGATCAGGCGTGGGATGGGCGGTCGCGTCACGGCCAGCCATACGACGGCCATGCACTCCTACAACAATGCGTACGCGTACCGGCTGATCAGCAACCTCAAGCGGGCCCAGATGCACATGGTCACGAACCCGCTCGACAACTCGACCTTACAGGGACGTTTCGACAGCTATCCGATCCGCCGCGGCCATACGCGGGTCAAGGAGCTCCTGGCGGCGGGCGTCAACGTCTGTGTCGGCCACGACTCCGTGATGGATCCCTGGTACCCACTCGGCTACGGCGATCCCCTGCAGGCCGCGTTCGTGCTGGCGCACTACGGTCAGATGTCGGGCCACAACGAGCTACGCACGCTGATCGACATGATCACGACCAATCCGGCCGCCGCACTAGGTCTCGAGGGCTACGGGCTGGAGCCAGGCTGCAAGGCCGACATCTGCGCATTCGCGGCGCCAACCGAGATGGACGCCATCCGCCTGGTCGCTCCGCGCAAGCTCGTGCTCCGCGGTGGGAAGGTCGTGGCACGCACCGAGCCGGCTCAGACGACGGTGGTCTGGGACGGGCGCGAGGAAACCGTCGACTTCCTCAAACCGCCGGTCCGCTAATGACATGACGCATCTCGATGCGAAGTCGCGCGCGCGGTTGCCCGACAGCGCGTTCGCGCAAGTTGATGCGCGCGGCCGCCGGCGCCTGCCCATCAACGACGAGGCCCACGTTCGCAACGCACTGTCGCGCTTCAACCAGACCACTTTCGAGGACGAAGCGGCCCGAGATCGGGCACGGACGAGGCTGCTCAAAGCCGCCAAGAAGTACGGCATCGTCCCCGTCGGCTTCATCACGGGCCAGTTGCGCAACGTTCGCCTTCGCGGGGAGGTTGAAGCTCGCGTCAGCGAGGTGCGCACGCTCCCGACCGGCGTCGTGACCTTCCTGCTCGCCGACATCGAGGACTCGACTGGTCTCGTGCGGCAGCTTGGCGATCGGTACGGGGGCGTGCTGGCCGATGTCCGCGCGCTGCTCGGCGCAGCGGTCTGCGCGTCCGGTGGCCGCGAGGTGGATATCCGCGCCGACGAGCTGCTCGCAGTCTTTAAACGGGCGCCCGCGGCCCTCGACGCCGCACTCGCGATTCAGCGCAGGGCTTTCACGAAGGTTTGGCCAGACAACCTCCGTGTCATGGTCAGTGTCGGTCTGCACACCGGACGTCCCACCCTGACCGACACGGGATACGTGGGCCTCGCCGTCAACACCGCTGCTCGGGTGTGCTTTGCCGCCCACGGCGGGCAGATCGTGCTGTCGCGCGCCGCCCACAACGCAGTTGACGCGTCGAAGCCATCGGGCACTGGTTTTAGAGATCTCGGCCTGTATCAGCTCCATGGCCTCGCAGAGCCCGAGGCGCTCTTCCAGGCCGAGGCTGGTGACCTGCCGGCGGACTTCCCTGCGCCAAGGACGTCAGCGACTTCGAAAGGGATCGGTGCATGATCGTGAAGAAGCTCGAGCTCCAAGACTTCCCGAGCAAAGACGGGTTCGAGGGCGAAAGCTCCGGCACGAGCGTTTCAGTCATCCTCGTCGACATGTCGCCAGGCGAGGGGGTTCCGCTGCACAAGCACCCGTACGCGGAGATCTTCATCGTGCAGGAAGGCCACGCCTCCTTTACCGTCGGCTCCTCGACGATTGATGTCGTAGCGCCGCGGACCCTCATAGGGCCGGCGAACGTGCCGCATGGGTTCGTCAACGTCGGCGATGTGCGGCTCAAGCAGGTCGACATCCACTTGAGCCCCAGGTTCGTCACGGAGTGGCTCTAGGCGCAGATGGCTGCCGACCTGCGCGTGGACTGGTGGTCCGAACGCGTGCTGGTCCTCACCATCGATCGACCGAAGCGAAGGAACCCGGTCGATCACGAGCTGTTGTCGGCGCTCGCGACTGAGCTCGAAACCAACGGCGCGAAGGCGGGCGCGATCGTGCTCCGAGGCGCTGGTGGAGCGGCCTTTTCCGCCGGCTTCGACCTGGACCAGATCCACGGCACGGAGGCGGACCTCGACGCGGATCAATCGATCGGCAGGGCCGTCGACGCGATCACGAGCAGCCCCGCGCCTGTGATCAGCATGATCCAGGGCCACTGCCATGGAGCAGGGGTCGAGCTTGCGCTCAGCTGCGACCTTCGCGTTGCCGCCGACGACTTGCAGCTGTCGCTGCAGGCAGTGTCGCTGGGCGTCGTCTATCGCTACCAGCTGATCTCGCGTCTCGTCGAGATTGCGGGCCTGGGACGCGCGGCCGACCTGCTTCTCGCCAGGCCTGTCCTGGGTGCGCCGGAAGCCCTTGCCTGGGGACTGGTCACGGAGGTGGTTCCAGCAGGGGACATAGATAGAAGGACGCGCGAGCTGGCGGAGATGCTCGCGGCCAGTCCTCGCAGCGCCGTCGAAGGCACTAAGGCGAGCCTCCAGCTGGCGGCTCGGCACGAACCCCGCGAGAATGCTATGGACCAGACGCGCCTGATGCGCCGGCACGCTGCCGTGAGCCCAGAACGACGGACGGCGCTGGAGGCTGCCAAGAAGCGATTGGGCAGCTAACTCCCTCCCCCGCCAGGGAGCGATCAGTAAGTCCCATCCTTATCGCCGCTTGCGCGCAGGGCTGGGTCGGGGGGCGGTCCAAGCTTCGATCTACTCCTCGAGAAACGCGACGATCCGGCAGGGCGATGCCTCGCCCCTTCGATGGGAATGGGAAAGGCGCCGATCACGCAGCGCTTATTGAGCACCTGCTCGACATCGCCGCCGAGGTTTTCCACGTGCGTGATCCCGTGACGGAAAGGAACCTTGTGCATCACAAAGAGGTCGTCTTCGGGCCAGATGTCGCCGACCTTCTTGCCCATTCGCTTCTCGTACTCGCGTGTCGCGTCGGGCCTCTTGGTACGGACAGAGGTGTTCATCGGGTGGTCGCCCGAACCGCAGTCGACAGCCGTCCAGGCGAGCTGCATCTCCACGATCCACTCCGCCAGCGAACGGTCGCCGCCGGGGTGACGCAGGAAACAGCGCTCCTCGTCCTCTTCAGGCCGCCCGTTGAAAAAGCGGTGCCAGCCCGTGTGAAACACGACGATGTCGCCCTTTTTGACCTCCATGCGGTCTGTGACCTGCTTCGGCTTGATGACGGACCAGTCATCCATTTCATCGGAGAGGTCCACGATCACACCCTCGCGGCAGAGCGTCGTCAGCGGCACCGAGGCATGTCCTTGCCGCCTGACACGATGTGCATCTCTCCGTCGAAATGCGTGCCCGCATGCAGCGGCGTCTCGAGGTACTGCGAAACGATGCCGTTGGTCGCGTGGCGCTGGAAGTAGCTCAGCTTCGGCGACGGGTAGCCCACCCAGCCCGGCGTGTGGATGGAGAAGACGTGCGTGAGGTCGACCAGCTTCATGCCTTGTGCCCCCCTTCTAGACCAGTGATGTTGACCCAGAGCGTGCGCGTGACGTGTGGGCCGGGATTGCGGAAACGGTGGGGATGCGTGGAGTCCAGCTTGATGGCGTCCCCAGTTCGCGCGACGTGGACGCGACCGTCGACTGTTACCTCGAGTTGTCCCTCGAGCACGATCCCGAACTCAATGCCCTGGTGATGCAGCGGCGCCGGGGCGCTGGCGGTGCCTGGCTCGTATCGGTTTTCCGCCAGCTCGAAACCGCGCTTGGGATCGTCGATCATGATCCGACGCTCAACTCCGGCGGGCCCGCGCATGACCTCTTGGTTCTCCGCCCGGCGGATGATCGACTGCTGATCGGGTGGCTCGATGGAGTGCAGCAGCTCCGACATGCGGACGCCGAAGGCATCCGCCAGCGCGTGCAAGGTCCCGATCGATGGGCTGCTGCGACCACGTTCGATCATGCTCAGCATCGCGATACTGACGCCAGTCTTCTCGGCGACCTCTCGCAGCATGAATCCTCGCTGGCGCCGGATCGTCAGGACTCTCTCGCCGAGCCGGTTCGACAGGTGTTCCGACGTGGCGCGAGACCCGTTGCGCGCGGTACGCGTGCCGTTGCGAGCCATCAGCCCTGGCCTCCCCGCCGTGCGGGGAGGTCCGGCGAAACCGGGGTGGGGACGCGCCTGACCGTGGTGGCGGCCGGCTGCGCGGTCAGCTGACCATAGAGCTCCGGACGGCGCCACTTGAGCACGCCGGGGATCGTGCGGTACGGCGCCGGCACGATGAGCTCCTCGTCGGTTTCACGCAGCCAGCGGATTCGATCTAGGTCGAGGACCGCGCTCAGCACGCCAGGCTCGTGGCTCTCGCACAGCACGCGTTCCGGTGAAGCGATCATCGCGATGCCGGCGGTCAGGTGCGACCCCGTGGGCGGCAGCTGCAGCTCCGCCTGGCGGTACTTGCGCCCGAACTCTTCGGGGAACAGGTGCACCGTGGTGGCGGTGTACATGAGGTTCTCGATCGCGCGCGCTCGGACCAGCGTGCGCCAGTTGTCGGTGTACCCTAGCTCGTCGATCAGCAGTCCGGCGTGCATCAGGCACACTTCGGCGCCTTTCAGCGCGAGGATGCGCGCGATCTCGGGTACGAAGACCTCGCTGCATACGAGCATGCCGAGCTTGCCCCAACCCATGTCGA
This sequence comes from Candidatus Dormiibacterota bacterium, assembly GCA_035937155.1. GTDB lineage: Bacteria > Chloroflexota > Dormibacteria > Dormibacterales > Dormibacteraceae > Palsa-870. The sequence continues at coordinate 127,272 of DASYVJ010000109.1, forward strand.
AGACGGGGAACTCGTCGGCTTCCTTGTACTTGAAGTCCCACAGGTCGCCGCCCGGGTAGATGTAAGGGCCCGCAGGGTGGGTGCGGTGATAGCGGCCCTTCACGATGCCATCCGATCCGATGACCACCGCGATGATGTGGAAGCGGTTGCTGCCGGGCTCGGTCTCTTCCGACGTGCCGGCAACTATCGCCACGTGGTTCTCCTTGGCCGCGGCGGACAGCGGGCCGATCGCGTCGAAGCGTCCGCGCTCTCGGTATGGGCCGGGGAAGTTCTCGGGGAACAGCAGCAGGTCGCATTCCGTCGCGCTTGCCTGCTTGACCAGGCGGATCGCCTCGTCTAGGTTGCGCCGCTCGTCCGGTCCGTACCAGGTTTGGGGCTGGGCCACTCCGAGCCTAATCTGAGTCATCTCGTCCTCCTGTTAATGACGTGCCGGCTGCTCAATCAACGTGCCTCGCGCTCATAGGGCAGCCCGAGCGCCTCGGGCATGCCCACGTGGCGGTGCCGCGTGCGGGTCCAGGTCGCGACCAGTACGACCAGGGTAAATACGTAGGGCATCATCGCGAGCAGGTGCGTCGACACCGGCACACCGATGCTCTGGAACTGGAAATTAAGACCGTCAACGAACCCGAAGAGCAGCGCGCCGATCAGAACCACGATCGGGTTCCAGCTGCCGAAGATGACGAGCGCGATCGCGATCCAGCCCCGGCCGTTCGTCATCCCCTCGGCCCATCCGCGTGTGTAGACGACCGAGAAGTAGGCGCCTGCCAGGCCTGCGAACCCGCCACCGGCGATCACAGCGAGGTAGCGGATGAGGAAAACGGGCACGCCTGAAGCGTCGGCCGCTCCGGGCTGCTCCCCGGTGGCCCGCAGCCAGAGCCCGAATTTGCTTCGGTACAGGAGCAGCCAGATCGCCAGGGCGATGAATGGCACGGCATAGGCGAAAACGTCGTGAGTGAACAGCACCTTGCCGAGCACCGGGATCGACGACAGGCCCGGGATCGGAATCGCGGAGATGTTGACCTCAGGCCTTCTTCCCGACGAGCCGGTGCCGATGTAAGCCGACAGGCCCCCCCCCAGGATCGTCAGAGTCAGCCCCATCACGATCTGGTTCACTCGCAGACCGATTGTCATCAGGGCGTGCAGCGACGCGAGCGCGGCGCCCGCGGCGATCGCCGCGGCAAAGCCCGCTACTGCGCTGTGCGTGCCTAGCGTCACGATGAAGCCGACGACAGCGCCCATCAACATCATGCCTTCGACGCCCAGGTTCATCACGCCAGCTCGCTCCGCGATGAGCTCGCCGAGCGCTGCGTAGGCCAGTGGAGTGCCGAGCTCGATGCCGGCGCTGAGCGAGTTCACCCAGAAATTCACAAGCGGCCCCCCGCAACCGCCTCAGCCATAGCCGGGTTGGGCATGAACCGCAAGCGGAAGGCGAGCGCGGCGTCGCCGGCCAGAAGGAACACGATGATCAGGGCCTGGATGATGGTCGCGATCGGCTGGGCCACGCCCGTCGTCTGCAGCGCGTAACTGCCTACCACCAGGGCGGCGAATAGGAATGCCGCAACAACCACTCCGAGCAGCCGGCCCCGGGCGAGAAAGGCGATCAGCACGCCGGTATATCCGTAGTTGACCGAAATCCCCTCCTGCAGCCTGTTGGTCACACCCGTGAGCTCGATCGCCCCCGCCAACCCCGCGATCGCGCCCGAAATGGCGAGCACGATGACCATGCGGCGGCCGATCCTGAGGCCGAGGTACTCGGCCGTGCGCGGGTTGCCGCCGGACACGCGCACGGAGAATCCCCACGGCGTGCGCTCCATCAGCCACCATGCGCCGACGGCCACGAGGACCGCGAGAACCAGGCCGATGTGGACTCCTGTCCCAGGGATGAGGGGGAGCGTGGCGTTGTCGGGTAGCGCGCGCGAATATGCGAAGCCGAATGCTTTGGGATCGCCCCACGGGCCGAAGATCAGGTTGTCCATGAAGAGGATGGCGATGTAGTTCATGAACAGCGTCACGATGATCTCGTTGAGCCCGATCAACACCCGCGGAATGGCCGCTATCGCCGCCCACATCGCGCCACCAGCGATGCCGGCGAGGATCATCGCGATCAGCAGCGCCGGCCCAGGCAGCGCTTTTGCGTAGAGGCCGACCCCGGTGGCGGCGATCGCGCCCACGATTAGCTGCCCCTCGCCTCCAATGTTCCAGAGGCCAACGCGCAGCGCGGTCGCCACGGCGAGGCCGGTCAGCATGAGCGGTGTGGCCTTGATCAACGTGCTCTGCAGGCCTTCGGCCGAACCGAGCGAGCCTTGCCACATATCGTTGTAGGCCTCGACCGGATCGTGGCCGCCGAGAGCCATCACGAACGCGCCGGTCGCCAGGCCGCCGGCGACCGCCAGGATGGGCACCGCGATCCGCATCGCGAGCGACGCTCCCATCCTCCGCTCCAACCGCAACGAGATCGCCATCAGGCAGCGCCCTCGCCGCCCATGCGCAAGCCGATCTCCGCCCGGTTGAAAGCCCCGTTCGCGTACTCGGCGACGATCGCCCCCTTGAAGATGACGACCACGCGGTCGGACAGGTCAAGGACCTCGTCCAGGTCCTCGCTGATCAGGAGCACCCCGGCGCCGCGGTCGCGGTGGCGCGCGAGCTGCGCCCGCACCATCGCGGCCGAGGCGACGTCGAGCCCGCGCGTGGGCTGTGCGGCGACTATGAGATCAGGTTCCTCGGAAAGCTCACGTGCGAGCAGGACGCGCTGGAGTCCACCGCCGGACATCTCAGCTACGGCGGAACCAGGCCTCTTCGTGGGGATGTTGAAAGCAGCGATCAACTGCCGGGCGAGCGCTCGCATGCGATCGGTCCAGAGCCAGAGGGGATGGCTCATCGAGCGGTTCCCATAGCGGCGGAAGGCGAGGTTGTCCGAGACGGACATCGTGCCAACCAGGCCGCGGTTGAGACGATCCTCGGGGATGTACGCGACGGCGCGCGCGGAGCAGGTCCGCTGCCCCGAGACCGGCCGAACGATGCCCGCCGCGACCTCGGCCAGCGCTGTCTGTCCATTCCCGCTGATTCCGGCGACGCCGACGATCTCGGTGCGGCGCACCTCGAGGTTCACGCCGTCCAGCGCCTTCACGCCGCGCCCCTCAACGACGACCGAATGCAGGCCGAGCATTGATTCACCCGCGCCGCCGGCACTGCCTTCGAGGGAGCTGCCGGTCTTGCCCTCCCCGACCATCAGCACGCCCATTTGGTGATGGTCTAGACCCCGCACGGGGCGGTCGGCGACGACTCTCCCTTCGCGAAGGATGGTCACCTCGTCGGCCACTTCGGTCACCTCGCGCAGCCGGTGCGTGATGAAGATGATCGACTTGCCGCTGGCGGCCAGCCTGCGCATGGACTTGAAGAGCTCGGCCGATTGCGGCGGGCTGAGGACCGCGGTGGGCTCGTCGAGGATGAGGATATCGAGCCCTCGGTAGAGAAGCTTGAGGATCGCGAGCTGCTGGAGCTCTCCAACGCTCAGCGTCCAGGTCGGTGCGCGCGGATCCAGCTGGAGGCCCGCCGCGCGCGCGCGCTCCGCCACATCGTGGTCCGCCTTACCGCCGCCCCGGGCTGACGTGCCGAGGACGACGTTTTCGGTGACCGTGAACCGGGGCACGAGCCTGAAGTCCTGGTGCACCACGCCGATGCCCGCCTGCAGGGCTGCACGCGGCGATCCCGGAGCAAGAGGGTGCCCTCGCACGGCGACATGCCCAGCGTCGGGCCGGTACTGGCCGCAGAGGATCGAGATCAGAGTCGTCTTGCCGGCCCCGTTCTCTCCCAGCAGGGCACGGATCTCGCCGGCGTGAACAGTCAGGTCCACATGGTCGTTCGCCAGGCGATCACCGAAGGACTTCGTGATCCCCCTGGCTTCGAGCAATGGACCCGATGAGTCGGGGGCGGTCCCGTAATCGGGAGCCGCCCCCGCGGAAGCTTGATTGGTCAGCACCACATTCTGGCTCTGGCGCTACTGGCTGACCTTGCCGTCGACTCCTTTGACGAAGAAGTTGGTCTTGGTGTAGATGTCTGCCGTGGTCCAGGTCGTGCCCGACGGGATCTGGAGCTTCCCGGCGTTGTCATAGACCGGGCCTGTGAACACCTTGATCTTTCCGTTCTTCAGGTCCGCTATGACCTGCGCGACCTTGTCCTTGACGGCTTGGGGGACGCTCGAGTTGAGGGGGCCGACCGCGATCAGCCCTGATTCGAGATCGCCGGAATAGTCGTCGGCCTTCCACGTGCCGTTTTGCAGCGCACTCACCTGGTCCTGGGCGTATTTGCTCCAGTCGTAGTAAGTGCCGGTGAGGTACGCGGTGGGCGCGATGTCGTGCGTGTCCGCCTCAGACCCGATGCTGTAGACCTTAGCCGCAGCCGACGCGAGCAGGGTCGCTGTCGAGTCCTCGTGCTGTGCAGTTACATCCGAGCCGGCCTGGATGAGGGAGTTGGCGGCCTCAGTTTCCTTCGGCGGGTCATACCAGGTGTTGGTCACGCTGATCTTCACCGTCGCATTGGGGTTCACCGATTGCACGCCCAGCGCGAATCCGTTAACGCCCGCAACGACCGATGGGATTGTGTGCGCGACGACAAAGCCCACCTTGCCGCTTTTGGTCATTAGCCCGGCGGCCACTCCGGTCGCGTACCGAGCTTCCCAAAGGTTGCCATACACGGTCGAAACGTTGTCGAGGTGGTCCTGGGTGTTGGGACCAATCCCGATGAACTTCACGTCGGGATGCTTCTTCGCCTCCTGAGTCGTGAAGGCCTGGTAGCCGAACGCCGTCCCAAAGATCATCTTGTTGCCCTTGCGGATCAGGTCCTCGTAGACGGGGATCACGTCCGCGCTCTCGGCGATGGGACCAACGGCGGTTGTCTGCACGCCGAGCTTGGTTTCGAGATCCTGGCGCGCCCGATCCCACTGCAACGTCCAGCCTGACCCGTTGACGGGATCGACCCAGATGAACGCGACCTTGAGCTTGTTGGTCGCAGGTGTGGCGGTCGAGCCGCCACATGCAGCGACCGCGAAGGTTACCGCCAAGGCCAACGCGACGATCCTGGCCACTTTCATGCTCGCCTCCCTCTACACAAGCCGGCGGATTGCAGGCGCCGGAACGGCTGATTCTATGCACGCTTCAGTCAGGCTGTAAAGGAGCACGGCCTTTCAGCGCCACAACTCGCCAGGGTTTCAGCGGGATTGATACGATCGGGGGCCATGGTAGCTGGCTCTCTGTTCCAAGCGGGCTCTATCGGACCCGTGACCACCTCGAATCGAATCGTCCGGGCCGGCACATCGGAAACCGCCGCGGGCGCTTCGGGCGAGATCACCGATCAGCTGATCGAAATCTATGAGACGCTGGCTCGAAACCGGGTCGGTTTGATCCTCAGCGGCCACCTCTTCTGCCACCCTCGAGGTCGCTACGCGCTGCGCCAGGTTGGCATCCACGAGGACGGCATGGTGCCGGGGCTCACGCGCCTGGTCGAGGCTGTGCACCGCCACGGCGGCAAAGTCTTCGCGCAGCTCGCCCACGCCGGTAGCCAGTCGCGCGTAACCGGCAACCGGCCGCTCGCACCGTCGCCGATCCCCAACGCCCTCACGGGACGAATGGTGGACGAGGCGAACGAGGACGAAATCCAGGAGGCCATTGCGGCCTTTGCGGCCGGTGCCACCCGCGCCGTCGAGGCGGGCTTTGATGGAGTCCACATCCACGGCGCCAACGGATACCTGATCAGCGAATTCTCATCGCCGCTCACCAACAAGCGAAGCGACCGGTGGGGCGGCACGCCCGAAGGCCGCGACACTTTCGCGGTCGAGGTGCTGACAGCAGTCCGCAAGGCAGTCCCGGCCAACGTCGCCGTGACGGTCAAGCTCGGTTTGCAGGACGCGGTGCCAGGGGGCATGGATCTCTCAGAAGGCGTTCGGCGGGGTCAGCTCCTCGTCGCTGCAGGAGCTGACGCGATCGAGGTCTCCTGCAATGCCATGCGGCTGCCGAGCGACTCGGCGAAGGAGTACGTCGCGGTGGGGCCCGGCAGGGCTCTTGGCGACCTGCTGCTGCATCGCCTGCTGTCGCGGGCGCATCCCGAGGCCTACTTTCTCGAGCCGGCTCGGCAGCTCAGGGGGCGCACCTCGAAGCCGATCATCCTGGTCGGCGGCATGCGCACCCCTGAGACCATGGAACGGATCGTCGAGAGCGGTGACGCTGATTTCGTGGCGATGGCGCGGCCCTTCATTCGTGAACCAGACCTGGTGTTAAGACTTGCCGAGGGTCGACGCGGACCCGTGGCGTGCACCTCGTGCAACCTCTGCCTCATGCACGAGTCGCACCATTCGCTTCGCTGCTGGCGGGTTCCCCGGCGCAGGCTTTGGGAGCATGCCGTCTATCGCCTGAGCGGAGGCTTCCGCGAAGAACACCGACCGCACCAAGCCTAGGGCGACGATCGTTTGGCGACGGCGTCGATCTCGAGGAGGGCGCCGGGCAGCACGAAGGCCGACACCTCGATCAGGGTGCTCGCTGGCCGGCTCTCCCCGAAGAACCTGCGGCGGACTGTATTGACCGCGGCGCGGTCCTCGATCCGCAGCAGGTACACGGTGACCTTGACGACGTGCTCGAAGCCGGCACCCGCTCTCTCCAGCACAGCCCTGATGTTCTCGTGCACGCGTTCGGCCTGAGCGACGACGTCGTCCCCACCGATAAGGACACCCGATGCATCGAGCGCGAGCATCCCCGAGATCCAGATCCAGTCATCGGCGACCACCGCGTCGGTGTAGTGGCTGATCGGTTGGGGGAGTTGCTCGGGCAGCCTGAGCCGTTCGATGGGGGACATGGCCCGCCTCCTTTTGTGCACCGTGCTGGACGTTTCCTTGACAGGTTTCCCGGGCGCCTATATAGTCCGGTCGTCGCAATTGTCGGACAAATTACCGCTCGTAAGGATCAAGCTGAAGATCGAAAGGACGGGTAATCGACCGGCTCATTTGAGCGTACGCGCCTCACTGGCCGTGTCACTCGCTGTCGTGACCGCGGTGGTTGTGGCCGCGTGCGGCACCACCCAGAGCGCCACTCCCAAGACATACACCGGCACCCTCACGTTCGCGAGCTTCAACCCGTTCACGGGCCCTGACGCCAGCTTCGGCCCCGAGATGGCCGCCGGCTGCATCACGGCTTCGAATCTCATCAACCAGTCCAGCGGCCTCCTCGGCCACCAGACGGAGTGCATCGCGGTCGACACCCGAGGCGATCCGGCCGACGCCGTTCCCGCGGCCCAGAAGATGCTGGCCACCAACACGAACCTGGTGGGCATGAACGGTCCGAGCTCGGACGAAGCTCTCGCCACAGTGCCGATCATCAACCGCGCCCACATCCCGATGTTTGCCGATTCCGGCCAGGCCGCCTTCGACAAAAGCACCTTCGCATACTTCTATCGCCTGACTCCACCCGACGACGCGGCCGGTGTGGCGATGGCTGTCTACGCGTACAAGAAGGGCTACCGCCGGGGAGCGGCCGTGTTCGGCAACGACCTGAGCTCGCAAGGCAACGTGCCGAATCTCTTGAGCGCTTTCAAGAAGCTCGGTGGACAGATCGTTTTGAACCAGACCTTGACCCTGGACCAGAGCTCGTACCGGACCGAGGTCCAGGCTCTGATTGCAGCCAAGCCCGACGTCATCTTCACGGAGGCAGACCCGCAGACAGACGCGGCCTACCTCAGCCAGCTCCAGCAGCTCGGCTCACTGATCCCGGTGATCGGGACGCAGCCGACGGTGCAGCCTCCATGGTTGAAGGCGGTCGGTGGTGCGATAGGCAACGACAACCTGGCCAAGTACTTCGCGGCCGCGCAGCCGTATGCACCGTCCACCGGGCCGGCGTGGGACACCTACAACACTGCGCTGCTGGCCTCTGTCTCGCAGATCCCGCAGCCGGATCAGTGGAGCCAGGATCCGTACTCGGAGACCGACTATGACGCCATCAACATCATGGCTCTCGCCATGGTGATGGCGAAGACGCCAGACCCAACCTTCTACAACCAGTACATCCCCAAGGTGGTGGCGAGCTCGTCAGGTGCCACAGAGGTCCATTCCTACAAGGAAGGCGTCGACGCGCTCGCGGCAGGCAAGACGATCCAGTACGTAGGTCCGGGCGGCCCGGTCGTGTTCGACCAGTATCGGAACTCCACCGGCGCTTTCGAGCTGGTCGGCTACTCGGCGGACGGCAGCAACCCGCACCTCGACACGATCAGCGCCGCCGACGTCGAGAAGTACCGCTCATGACAAGCCTCACCACGTCCTGACCACGCTGGCCCAAGCCGTCGTTCGGAGGTCCTCGTGCAGCAGCTGATTCCCGCGATCGGCTTCGGGCTGATCACGGCGTCGATCCTGGCGATCGCGGCCGTCGGGTTCACCCTCCAGTTCAGCGTGACGAACATCCTGAACCTCGCCTATGGCGACATCATGACGGCCTGTGCCTTCGCCGCTTATCTCGCGAACCACGCCGGGGTGAACATCTGGATCTGCCTGGTGATTGCGGCTCTCTTTGGAGCGGTCTTCTCAATGGTGCTGAACCGATACGTGTATTTCCAGTTTGTCCGTAGAGGCACGAGGCTGTTCGCGATGATCATCGTGACGATCGCCGTCAGCTTGATCATCCAGAACGTGCTCCTCGCCATCTTCCGGCCGACGTTCTTCAGCTATCACGCCGACGCCGGGTCCTCCTACCACTTCGGTTCCATGGTCTTCACCGGCAGCCAGCTGGCGATCATGGTCATCGCTGTGATCGCGATGCTGTGCGTGCACGTCCTGTTCACCCAGACCAAGCTCGGCAAGGCGATGCGAGCGACTGCCACCAATCCGTCCCTCGCGCGCAGCTGCGGCATCGCCACCGATCGCGTCATCGACGTCGCGTGGCTTCTGTCCGGTGCGCTGTGCGGTATCGCCGGAGTGGTCCTGGTCCTCAATACCGCCACCTTCAGCGAGACGACGGGAGCCGGCTTCCTGGTGCCAATCATCGCCGCGGCTGTCCTGGGCGGGATCGGACAGCCCTATGGCGCGATGCTCGGGGCGATCACCATCGGGTTGGCCGGCGAGATATCGGCGGCTCTGATCAGCCCCGCATACAAGGGCGTGGCCGCGTTCGCGATCCTCATCGTTGTGCTGCTCGTCCGCCCGCAGGGCATCCTGTCCGAGGTCGCGGATGCCAAGGAAGTGGCGGCATGACCGACTCGATGCAGTTCTACATCACGACGCTGCTGATCTATCTCTTCATCGACATCATCGGCGTGCTGGGACTCAACCTCCAGTTCGGCGTCGCGGGGATCATCAACTTCGCCTACATCGTCTTCGTCGCCGTGGGCGCCTATACGGCCGCGGTGGTCACGCTCGGCCCGGACTCGCCGGGGAACTTCCAGCACTACATGTTCGGCGCCAACTGGCCGTTCCCGCTGCCCATCCTCGCGGGCGGCGCGACCGCCGGTCTTCTTTCGCTGGTGGTCGGGGTGATCAGCCTCAGACGGCTGCGCAGCGACTACCAGGCGATGGTGATGCTCGTTTTGTCCCTGATCGCCACCCTCGTGGCTTCGAACTGGGTGGGCCTGGTCAACGGGCCTGCGGGGCTGGCGGTCATCCCGCAGCCGCTTTTCGATCAGCTCGGTCTGTCGTCACTCGAATACCAGTGGGTCTATGCGGTATGGACGGGTTTCCTCGCGCTGCTCACTTTCCTTTTCGTCCAGGGGATCACCAACTCGCCGCTGGGCAGGACTCTGCGCGCGATGCGCGACAACGACCGTGCGGCGGCGGCGCTCGGCAAGGGCGTGGTCGGCCTGCGCCTGATGATCTTCGTCGTCGGCGGTGTCATCGCCGGAATCAGCGGTGCCGTGTTCGTCGAGTTCATCCAGGCGTGGTCGCCAGGGTCGTGGCTGTACCCCGAGACGTTCGTGTTCCTGGCCGCGGTGCTCATCGGCGGCAGCGCGAACAACTGGGGTGTCATGGTCGGCACGCTGCTGGTGCCGGTTGGATTTCTCGAGGCGACCCGCTTCCTGCCGCCGATCTTCTACACCGGCTTTATCGAGGCCATGCAGTGGGTCGCTGTCGGCCTGCTGATCCTGCTCTTCCTGTGGTTCCGCCCGAATGGCCTGTTCCCCGAGAGGCCCGGCCGCTTCCGGCACAAGCCGGTCGCGCCAGCCCAACCGGAGGCTGCTCAACAGTAGATGGACAAGCAGCCGCAGGCGATCCTCGCCGTCCGCGACGTGCGCCGCGATTTCGGCGGCCTGAAGGCGGTTGACGGCGCGTCGTTCAGCGCGCTGCGTGGCCACGTCACCGGTCTGATCGGGCCCAACGGGGCCGGCAAGTCGACCCTGCTGGGGATCATCGCGGGCGCGATCAAACCGCGCTCGGGAACGGTCACCTTCGACGGAAAGGACGTCACCGGCTTACCGCCGAACCAGATCGCACGGCGCGGCCTCATCCGCACCTTCCAGCTGTCCGCCGAGTTTTCGAAGCTAACGGTGCTCGAAAACCTCCTCGTCGCCGCGCCCGCGCAGAAGGGCGAGTCGCTGCTCGGTGCGGAGCTGGGCCGGCTGTACTGGGGGCCCGGCGAGGACGCGCTCGTCGATACGGCCCGAGAGGTGCTCGATCGCTTCGCCATGACGCCCAAGGAGAACGAGCTGGCCGGCAACCTCAGCGGCGGCCAGAAGAGGCTGCTCGAGATCATGCGAGCGCTGATGGCAAAGCCAAAGATGCTGCTGCTCGATGAGCCCTTCGCAGGGGTGAACCCGACGCTCGCGCGCGAGATCGAGCAGTACCTCCTCGGCCTGCGGGACGAGGGCCTCTCGATGATCATGGTCGAGCACGAGCTCAACGTCGTGGAGCGACTTTGCGACCCCGTGGTGGTTATGGCGCAGGGCCGGGTGATCTCCGAGGGCACGATGCGCGAAGTCACCACTCGGCAGGAGGTGCTCGATGCCTACCTCGTCGGCTAGCGAGAGCGGCCGGCCGAAGGCGCATCTCCTCATCGAGAACGTGACCGCCGGCTATGGGGGCGCGCCGATCGTCAATGCGGCGTCGGCGTCCGTCGGGCTGGGCGAGATCGTGACCATCGTCGGTCCGAACGGTGCTGGGAAGAGCACGTTCTTGAAGGCGGTTGTGGGCATGATCCCAGCCATGAGCGGCCGGGTGCTGATCGGGGATGAGGACGTCACGAACATGCACGCCAACCACCTCGCGAGGCGGGGACTCGGCTACGTGCCTCAGGTCAATGACGTGTTCAACACGCTCACGGTCGTCGACAACCTCGCCATGGGCGGCTATCTGTTGGGCAAATCCGAGACCGCCAGCCGAACAGAAGCGGTGCTGGAAATCTTTCCGGCTTTGAAGAAGATGCTCAAGCGGACGGCCAGCAAGCTCAGCGGGGGCGAACGCAAGATGCTCGCGATGGCGAGGGTCCTCATGCTCGAGCCTCGCATCCTCGTGCTCGACGAGCCGACCTCCAACCTCAGTGCGGAGCTCTCGAGGATGCTGCTGGAGGACCACGTTCGGCGGCTGGGGCGGTCGGGCACGGCCGTGCTCATCGTGGAGCAGAAGGCGCTGGCGGCTCTCACGATCTCCGACTGGGCGTACGTGATGGCCGGAGGAGCCATGAAAGTCTCCTCGGCCGCGAAGGACTTGCTGGAGCGAAAGGACATCGGCGAGGTGTTCCTCGGCCGCACCACCGGTCAGGCGGAAATACCCAAGGCATCAGGCGGAACGGGTTAAGTGAGGAGCTGAGATGGAGAGTGTCGGAAGGAAGGCGATCATCGACCGGATGACGGAGACAGCCGTCTGATGGGCGCAGTCAACGAGGTCCTGATTCCTGCCGGTCACGGGCGGGCGTTCAAGGTTCCGAGGGGGGCGTTGCTCGAGATCATGGACGTGGAGGGAGAGCAGGTCGCCGATTTCATCTCGATCATCGAGACGGATCCCCAGGAGTGGCTGTCCGCGACGCACACTCGATCGACAACACTGCGGCTGAATCTCAATGTGCATGATCGCCTGCAGACCAACTGGCGGCGCGACATGTACGAGGTGGTCAGCGACGACGTAGGCATGCATGACCTGATCACCTCAATGTGCGACGCCCGCCGATACAAGCTCGACTATGGCGTCGAGGAGCATCGCAGCTGCCGCAGCAACTTCACCGAGGCCCTGGCTCCCTGGAACTACGAGGAGTGGCAGATCCCCGACGTCATCAACATCTTCCAGAACGCGCCCATTCACCCCGACCGAACATTCGGCAACCAGGTGCCGACGAGCAAGCCCGGGGACAAGATAGTGCTGCGCGCCCTGGTCGACGGCATCGTCGCCGCGATCTCCGCGTGCCCGCAGGACCTCAATCCGTGCAACGGATTTCGTCCGAGCCCGATCCTGGCGAGGATCATCGACGACTCGTCAATGCGCGATGTGGAGAGTGAAAGCTGATGGATTTTCAACTGACCAACAAGGTCGCGTTTGTCACGGGTGCCAGCAAGGGCATCGGCCGCGCTGTAGCTGAGCAGCTCGCGTCGGAGGGCGCCGACGTGGTCATCACCGCGCGCACGGCTGAGCCATTGGAGCGCGCCGCTCGCGAGATCGAGGCGAAGACCAAGCGCGCCATAGTGCCGATGGCGGGCGACATGAGCAAGGCAGAGGACGTCGAGCGCTGCGTGGCCGCCACCCTGGAACGATTCGGCCACATCGACATCCTGGTGGCATGCGCAGGCAGCTCGCCGGGCGGTTTGCTCGAGGAGCTGACCGAGGAGCATTGGTTCTCGAGCCTGAACTTGAAGTTCATGGGCTACGTGCGTTCGGTGCGGGCGGTCATTCCCCACATGCGCGAGCGAGGTGAGGGCGCGATCGTGCTCGTAGTCGGCAACGACGGGCTCAAACCCAGCTACTGGGAGATGACGGCAGGCGTGGCCAACGCCGCCGACATCAACTTTGCGTCCTCGGTGGCCGAACAGTACGGCCGGTACGGCGTCCGCATCAACACCGTGAACCCTGGGCCGGTCAACACGGATCGTTGGGACGGGCTCGAGAAGGCTTTCGCGCGTGACAAGAAGGTCGACCAGAAGCGAGCGCATGAGCTGGCGCTCTCCTCCATACCGTTCCATCGCATCTGCGAACCGGCGGAAGTCGCTTCCCTGGTGACATTCCTGGCCTCACCACGAGCCTCATTCATCAATGGCGCCCACATACCGATCGACGGCGCCCAACGCAAGGCGCTGATGGACGTTTGAAGCGAGCTCGAAGTTCGGACGGCGTTGAGCTTCACTACGAAGAGACCGGACGCGGTTTTCCGGTCCTCTTCGTCCACGAGTTCGCGGGCGACCATCGAAGCTGGGCGCCACAGGTAGCGCACTTCGGAAAGTCTTGTCGATGCATCACGTACGCGGCGCGCGGCTATCCGCCGTCGGATGTTCCAACCGACCTCTCCGCCTACTCGCAAGCGCAGGCGGTCGAGGACGCCGTCGCGGTGCTCGACGCAGCGGGCATCCAGGCCGCGCATGTCGTGGGTCTGTCGATGGGCGCCTTTGCGACGCTGCACCTGGTGCTGAGCCATCCGGATCGCGTTCGTTCGGCGGTCGTCGCCGGCGCGGGCTACGGCTCGCAGCCGGAGAAGCAGGAGCAGTTTCGCAAGGAGAGCCATGTCATCGCGGACGCGTTCGAGTCGCTGGGATCGGCGAA
>DASYVJ010000110.1:0-20603 GCA_035937155.1 Candidatus Dormiibacterota bacterium
GCCGCCCAGCTGGGTGCCAAGACGGCCATCGTCGAGAAAGACCGATTCGGGGGTACGTGCCTGGTTCGCGGCTGCATCCCAACCAAGGCCCTGCTGCAGTCCGCCGATCTGTACACGCAGGCCAAGGCCGGCGGACCGTTCGGCGTGGTCGCGGACAAAATTGGATTCGACTGGGCGACGGCTCAGAAGCGGAAGTCAGGCGTAGTCGATCAGCTGGTCAAGGGAGTCGAAGGCCTGTTGAAGGCGGGCGGCGTGACGCAGCTGCGCGGGGCGGCCGTGCTGGGCGGAAAAGGGGTGGTCGACGTCTCGGGCGATCGACTCCAGGCCAAGAACATCATCATCGCCACTGGCTCGGCGGTGGCGCGGATACCCCTGAAGGGCGCGGAGCACACGATCGACTCCGACCAGATCCTGGAGCTGAAGGAGATTCCCGCCCGGCTGGCCGTCATCGGCGGAGGCGTGGTCGGCATGGAGTTCGCGGCGATGTTCGCCGCGCTCGGCAGCAAGGTCACCGTCCTCGAGATGCTGCCCCAGGTCCTGCCGATGGTGGACGCCGACCTGGTCGCGGTTTACACCAAGCACCTCTCGGGCCTCGGCGGCGAGGTCCACACCGACGCCAAGGTCGAGGAGGTCGTCAAGAGCAAGGGCGGGCTGCAGGTCCGCTTCTCATCCGGCGGCGAGGGCGGCTCGGTTGACGCCGACCAGGTGCTGCTCGCCGTCGGCCGCGCGCCTTACACGCAGGGACTGGAGGCCGAGAAGGCCGGCGTCAAGCTCGAGCGCGGCCGCGTTGTGGTGGATGAGCACCTCCGAACGAGCGCGCAAGGCATCTGGGCGATCGGTGATGTGATTGGTGGCATCATGCTCGCGCACATCGCGTCCTACGAGGGCGTGTGCGCCGTCGAGAACATCGCCGGGCACGGGAACCGCATTCCGGACTATCACGCGGCGCCGAACTGCATCTACACCGACCCGGAGATCGCTCATGTCGGACTCGGTGAGAAGGACGCGAAGGAGAAAGGCCTCGACGTCAAGATCGGGCGCTTCCCCTTCGCCGCTTCAGGGCGTGCGCTCACGCTGGGACAATCAGAGGGTTTCGTGAAAGTCATCTCCGACGCGAGCTCGGGCAAGTTGCTCGGGGCGCACATCATCGGCCCGAGAGCCACGGACCTCATCGCCGAGGCGACGCTGGCGGTCCAGAACGGACTCACCCTCGAGCAGATCGACCTGACCATCCACGCGCACCCGACGCTGCCCGAATCGTTGATCGAGGCGGCGCTCGCCGCCCAGGGCCGGGCGATTCACATCGCGAACAAGCGCCCTTCCACGGCCACCCCCCCACCGGCGCTGCACGCCACCTCCCCGGCGAGCAGCGAGGTTAAGTCCCCCGTCAATGGTTCTGCTCCCCCACCCCCCACCGCGATCACGCCCAAGGCGCTCGAGCTCAACAGGGAGAACCGCGATTTCCTGCTCGGCCTGCAACGCCAGATGCAGCTCATCCGGCGATTCGAGGAGCGCGCGCAGGAGCAGTACACGAAGGCGAAGATCGGCGGGTACTGCCACTTGAACATCGGCGAGGAGGCGACCGTCGTCGGCGGGATCCACGCCCTCAAGCTGAACGACTACATCTTCACGAGCTACCGCGAGCATGGGCACGCCATCGCGCGCGGCATCGACCCGAAGGCCGTGATGGCCGAGCTGTTCGGCAAGGAGACCGGCACGTCGCATGGTCGCGGCGGCTCCATGCACATGTTCGATGCCAAGCTCCGCTTCATGGGCGGCTACGGCATCGTCGGCGGCCACCTGCCGCTAGCTGTCGGTGGCGGCTGGGCGGTGAGATACCGCAAAGAGAAGGACGTCGTCTTCTGCATGTTCGGCGACGGGGCAACGAACATCGGCGCGTTCCACGAGTCCCTCAACTTCTCGAAGGTCTTCGACCTGCCTGTCGTCTGGTTCTGCGTGAACAACCGGTACGGCATGGGCACGCCGGTCGAAGCCGCGTCGGCCGTCGCGGACATCTACAAGAAGGCGTGTGCCTACGACATGGAGTCGATCCAGATCGACGGGATGGACCTCCGCGAGGTGATGCTGAAGACGAGCGAGATCGTCGAGAAGACTCGCGCCGACTCGCAGCCGAGATTCATCGAAGCCCTCTGCTACCGGTTCAAGGGCCACTCGGTAGTCGACCCTGACAAGTACCGCCCCGCAGAGGACAAGGAGAAATTCCGCAAGGCCGACCCGATCGTCGCGTTCGAGCACGAGCTCGAGCAGAGCGGGCTGGCCGACGAGGAGTACTTCAAGAAGGTTCGTCAAGAGATCGACGCAGAGGTCCAGGAGATCATCCGCTTCGCGGACGAAAGCCCTGAACCCAGGGTGGAGGATCTCTACAACTACGCATACGCCGGTGAGTGGGAAAACCGACCCGAGCTCCGAGGAGACCCGCTCTGATGGCGGTAAAAACACCGGCCGCAACCGACGAGAAGCTCTACCGCGTAGCGCTGCGCGAAGCGCTCAACGAGGAGATGGAGCGCGACGAGAACGTGTACGTGATCGGCGAGGACATCGGCAAGTTCGGCGGCGCCTATCGCGTTACCGAAGGCCTGCTCGATCGATTCGGCTCGCAGCGGGTCGTCGACGCACCCATCGCCGAAGAGGTCATCGTCGGCTGCGCGATCGGCTCGGCCATGCTCGGGCTGCGACCCGTCGTCGAGATGATGACCATCAACTTCTCGCTCGTCGCTTATGACCAGATCGTCAACAACGCAGCGAAGATCCGCTACATGTTCGGCGGCGAGGCCAAGGTGCCGATGGTGATTCGCATGCCCGGCGGCGCAGGACACCAGCTCTCGGCGCAGCACTCGCACAGCCTGGAAGTGCTGTACGGCCTCATCCCCGGATTGCTCGTTGTCGCACCAACGACCCCGGAGGATGCGAAGGGCATGCTGAAGTCGGCGATTCGCAGCGACAACCCGGTGATGTTCCTCGAATCCATGGGCCTTTACAACGTGCGCGGGATCGTGCCCGCGGGGGACTACACAGTGCCTCTTGGCAAGGCAGCGATCCGGCGCAGCGGTTCGGATGTGACCGTCGTCGGCGTGTCGAGAATGGCGGTGCTCGCGAACGAGGCAGCCAAGCAGCTCGAGGAGGAGGACCTGGACGTCGAGGTCATCGACCTGCGCTCGATCCGCCCCATCGACTGGCAACCGATCGTCGAATCGGTGCGCCGGACAGGCCGCTGCGTGGTCGTCGAGGAGGGCTGGTCAACGTACGGCGTGACGGCCGAGATCGCCGCCGGCGTGCAAGAGCGATGCTTCGACTACCTCGATGCACCGGTGCGGCGCCTCGGGGGCGCCCAGGTGCCGATGCCGTACAGCCTGCCGCTCGAGAGGGCGTCCATCCCCACCAGCGAAGACATCAAGAGGCTCATCCGGAGCGTGCTCGGGAAGAAATGAGGGGAGGCCTCACCTAAATGGGTGACGTAAACATGCCGAAGCTCTCCGACACGATGGAGGAGGGCACCATCCTCGAGTGGAAGAAGAAGACCGGCGATGAGGTGAAGACCGGCGACGTGCTGGCCGAGGTCGAGTCGGACAAGGCCACATTCGATCTCGAAGCCGAAAGCGACGGCGTGCTTTCGATCCTCGTCGAACAGGGCGTGCCCGCGAAGATCGGCGCGCCGATCGCGCGGATCGGTGACGCGGCCGAAGCCGCCCCCGCAAAGCCCGCGAAGGCGCCCGCGACAGCAAAGCCGAAGGAAGCTGATGCGCCACCCGACGTAGCTGAAGAGAAGGAGCCAATCGCCGAATCGGCACCGGCTGGCGAAGTCGATGCTGAGAAGGAGCCGGCGGTCGAGAAGGAGCCGGCGGTCGAGCAGGAGCCCGCGGCCGAGAAGGAGCCCGCGGCCGAGCAGGAGCCCGCGGCCGAGCAGGAGCCGGCAGCCGAGAAGGAGCCCGCGGCCGAGCAGGAGCCCGCGGCCGAGCAGGAGCCCGCGGCCGAGAAGGAGCCCGCGGCCGAGAAGGAGCCGGCGGCCGAGAAGGAGCCGGCGGCCGAGAAAGCGGTGACGCCAATGACAGTTGCTCCGAGTGGCGATGGCGACGGACAGCAGGTGAAGGCCTCGCCGCTCGCCAAGCGCCTCGCCGCCGAGATGGGCCTCGACATCTCCACGTTGAAGGGAACTGGCCCCGACGGTCGCATCGTCAAAGAAGATGTGCTCGCCGCCGCGGGCACCACACGGCCGGCCGAACGCCGGCGTCCCGAGCCCGCGCCACGCGCCGCTGGGCCAGACGTCGAGGTCATCGACCCCTCGCGGATGCAGGCGACCATCGCGCGGCGCATGACCGAAGCCAAGTCCACCGTCCCTGAGTTCACCGTCACCGTCGAGGCTCGCGTAGACGAAGCGGTGAGCATGCGTCAGCAGCTGAAGGATTCAGTCCCCGGCGCTGACAAGGTGACCATGACCGACATGCTGGTGCGCGCGTGTGCGCTCGCCCTGCGCAAGTTTCCCGAGGTCAACACCTCGTGGGTCGACGGGCGCTTCAACCGCAAGCGGGCGATCAACATCGGCCTGGCGGTGGCGCCGAGCCAAGGCATGGGCCTGCTCGTCCCCGTCGTCCATGACGCCGACATGAAGGACCTGATCCAGATCTCCATCGAGTCGCGGCAGGTGATCGAGCGAGCGCGCTCCGGACGTCCCAGCGAAGGTGACTTGAGCGGCGCTTCGTTTTCGATCTCGAACCTCGGCATGTTTGGCGTCGACGAGTTCGTCGCGATCATCAATCCACCTGAGGCGGCGATCCTCGCCGTGGGCGCGATCAAAGACGTCCCCGTTGTCGAAGACGGACGCATCGTGCCGGGCAAGGTCATGCGCATGACCCTGTCGGTGGATCACCGTGTGTTCTATGGCGCGACGGCCGCGCAGTTCATGGCCGAGGTCAGGCGCCTGATCGAAAACCCGGTAACGCTGGTGGTCCCCTCTACGCGCTAGACCAGGGTGGGGGGACGTCTCAAGCAGATTGCGACGTGATAGGAACGGGCTCGACCGCGGGGGCGGGCTTGGCCGCCGCTGGCAGCAGCAGGTGCAGTCGCAGGTTGCCTGCGTCGTCATAGTCCGCCCACAGCTTGCCCCTCATCGCTGCCGCCAGCTCGCGTGAGATCGCCAGGCCGAGGCCGACGCCTCCCGCGGCGGCCGAACGCGACGGATCAGCACGATAGAAGCGCTCGAACATCCTCTCGGCGTCGGGCTTGTGTTGGCTGGTGGCATTGGCCACGACAGTCTCAACGCCCGAGATGTTCGACAGCGCCGAGATCCTGATCGCCGTCCCCTCGGCTGCGTACTTGACCGCGTTGTCCAGCAGGTTGTCGAGGATCTGGTGCAGGCGCTCCGGGTCCGCTGCAACCGGCGGGATCGCCGGAGGCACCGTGAGGTTGAGCTCCAACCGCCGCTTGTCGGCGCGACGCCGCACCATCTCGAGCTCCTGCTGAAGTTGCCCCGCAAGGTCGACCGCGGTGATGTGCATCGAAATCGAGCCCGCCTCAACACGCGCGAGATCCAGCAGCTCCTGCGCCATTCGCAGCACGCGCTCCGACTCCTCGTGGATGATCGTCGCCGCCCGCGTCCGCTCGATCTCGCTCAACATGCTGCCGTCGAGCAGGGCCTGGCTGAAGCCGATCAGGCTTGTCAGCGGCGTCTTCAGCTCGTGCGAAACGTTGGCGAGAAAATCGCGCTGGGTCTTGCGCGCGCGCTCGACGGCTTCCGCCATCCGGTTGAACGCGGCGCCGAGCATGCCGATCTCGTCCTGCCCGCGGATCCCGACGCGGCGTGAGTAGTTCCCGGCGGCGATGTCCTCGGCCGCGCCGGCGAGCTGGGTGAGCGCCCGCGTGAGCGACCGGCTGACCAGCAGGACGAGCAGCATGGCGACCACAAGCGCGGCGCCGCCCGCTTCGAGCAACCGCCCCGCCAGGTCGCCTGCGGCTGCCGAAGCGACCAGCGCCTGCGGCTGCGCAAGCACGACATACGACGCCCCGATCGGGCTGCGAGAGGGTGCGATCTTGACCGCGGCGGCGAAATAGGCCTGCCCGCCAAGCGTCGTCCGCGCCTCGAGGACGTTGGCCACACGTCGGGAAGGGGTGATCGGAATCACCGTGACGAACATGTCCGTGCCGCCGCTGTCGAAAACCACCCGCCGCTGCGCGTCGAGCAGCAACAGCCGGTTGCCACTCAACGTCGGCACCACTGCCGACGCCAACCGGTCCTCGAAATCGACGGGTGCGTCGAGGCGGCAGGTCGCCGAGCCCACATTGGTCGGGAGGGCCGGTCGGTTGAGGCACTCCTGGTACTTGACCTGGACAGTCACCGGCAACACGCCCCTGTCCAGCTGGTCCTGCACGCCCTGGAACTCGAGGTCGCGCACCAGCACCCAGGTCAACGCGCCGCCGAGCAGCAGGCTCACGGCGACGATGCCGGCGGCGGCGGCCAGGAGGCGAATTCGGAGATTCAGCTGGCGCCCAGCTCCAGCCTGTACCCCACGCCCCAGACCGTCTGGATGCTCGGGTCGGTGATGCTCGCCGCCGTCAGCTTCTCGCGGACCTGCTGCACGTGCACGTCCACGGTTCGCGTGTAGCCGGGGAAGTCATAGCCCCAGACCAGGTCGAGCAGCTCGCTGCGCTGGAACACGCGGCCGGGATGGCGCGCGAGCAGCGCCAGGAGATCGAACTCCTTCGGACGCAGCTGGACTTTCGCCTTGCCGAGCCGGACCTCATGGCGCTCCAGGTCCACCTCGAGCTTGCCGGCGCGAATCAACTTGGGCTGGTCCGGTTCGACGCGGGCCCGCCTCAACAGGGCTTTGGCGCGGGCAACCAGCTCCTGCGGATGAAATGGCTTCGTGAGGTAGTCGTCCGCCCCGACCTCGAGGCCAACCACCTTATCGGTCACCTCGTCGCGCGCGGTGAGCATGATGATCGGCACCTGGCTCAGCTTGCGGATCTCCTTGCAGATCGTCAGCCCGTCAACGCCCGGCAGCATGATGTCCAGGATCACCAGGTCGGGCTTGACCTGGCCGAACCTGGCCATCGCCTGGGCGCCGTCGCCCACGCCTTCGACCTCATAGCCCTCGCGCGTGAGATAGAGCCGAGCCAGCTCGACGATGTGAACCTCATCGTCAACGACCAGCACCCTGGGACTCAAAACAGCGCCCATACGATCAATACATCACCATCCCATCAGACCGATGTCCTCAGGACATTAGCGAAATGTAAACGGCGTTCCCCTCTCCCGCGCTAGCGGGAGCGATCAGTAAGTCCCATCCATATCGCCGCTTTGCGCGCAGGGTTAGGGAGAGGGCCGAGAGAGCACGTCACTTCCCCCCGCGCCGGGGTGGGCGACCTTTAGCGCTGCCACCTCGTCGGGGCGCTGAGGCGCGGACTTCCCTTCGCTGCCGGGACGGTCCGGCCTTGGCCGCCGCACGTGGCGACGTCGACCGTGGCTTGCTGGATGGGGTAAACGCCTCCGCACTCGCCTGGGAGGCCGAGCGCAGCTTGCGGCGCTCAGGCGCGGAGCTGCCCTTCGCATCGGCTTCCCTGAGGACGAGCTTGAGAGGGTTACCAATCAACCCGAACCGGTTCCGGATCTGATGTTCCAGATACCGCCGGTACGAGAAGTGGAGCAGCCCGGTGTCGTTGACGAAAAGCACGACCGTCGGCGCCTCGCCGCCCGCCTGCGTCGCATACCCCAGCTTCAGCCGCCGTCCCTTGTAACTGGGCGGAGGATGTGACAGGAACGCCTCGCGCAGGACCCGGTTGAGCTCGTTGGGCGGCATCTTGATCCGGCGCTGGCCGACCACCTCCAGGGCTGCCGGGAGGATCCCCCCAATCGCCTCTCTCGTTTTTGCGGAGACCGCGACGATCGGCGCGAAGGGCGCGAACTTGAAGTGCCTGGCCAGCAGGGTCCGCCAGTGCGCTGGCTTTCGCTCGATGGGCGGGACGAGGTCGATCTTGTTGACCACGATGACAAGACCCTTGCCCGCTTCCAGCGCATAGCCCGCGACGTGCTGATCCTGGGCCAGCACCCCGGCCTCCGCATCGATGACCAGGAGCACGGTGTCAGCACGCTCCATGGCATGTATACCGCGCATCAGGCTGTAGCGCTCGATCTGGTCGCGGCTGGACGACTTGCGCCGGATGCCGGCCGTGTCGATCAGGACGACCGGGATGCCGTCGAATATCAGCTCCGTGTCGATTGGATCGCGCGTGGTGCCCGGCACTGGGCTGACCAGCGCACGCTCGTCGCCGAGGAGCGCATTCAGCAGCGACGACTTGCCAACATTGGGCCGGCCCATGATCGCGAGGCGGTCGGCCCTCTCTTCGGCAGGCGATTCGAGCTCGGGCGGAGGCAGCTCCTCGAGCACGCGGTCCAGGAAGTCCCCCACCCCAAGGCCGTGCTGGGCCGAAAGCAGTGACGGCTCGGCGAAGCCAAGCTCGAGGATCTCGT
Source organism: Candidatus Dormiibacterota bacterium (assembly GCA_035937155.1). Taxonomy (GTDB): domain Bacteria; phylum Chloroflexota; class Dormibacteria; order Dormibacterales; family Dormibacteraceae; genus Palsa-870. The sequence goes on from DASYVJ010000110.1 coordinate 8,483, forward strand.
GGGCGAAGTGGCGCTCGCTCGGTGAGTCGGCTTTGTTCGCGGCGACGATGACCTGCCGGCGGGATCGGCGGAGAAGCTGCGCGATCTCGCGATCGATCGGGGTCAGGCCCTCGCGGACGTCGAGCAAGAGGACAATGACGTGGGCCTGGTCGATCGCGACCTTGGTCTGTGCCTCGATCGCCTCCTGCGATGGATCTTTGGCAGTGTCCAGGTCGAGCCCCGCCGTGTCGACCACCGTGAACTCCCGTCCGCTCCACTCGGCCACCCCGTACAGGCGGTCGCGCGTGAGGCCAGACTGCGGGTCGACGATCGCCTTGCGCCAGCCGAGGATTCGGTTGAACAGGGTCGACTTGCCGACGTTCGGCCGGCCGACAATCGCAACGATTGGGCGGGGCATGACGTCAATTAGACGGGTTTTGCGCCGCTGCGACGTCCCGATACCCTTGTAACGACCAGCCGGTTGGTCCGTTTCACTTGCAGGGTGCGCGGTAGAACAGCGCGGCACGGCACGGCGGCGATCGTCATTGCAGCCTTCGCGGCGGCAGCGTGTACACCATCACCTACAGCGTCCAGCCCAACCCCGAGCCAATGTTCGACACCAGCCGCGCAGCCCGCCTCCGCAACGGGCACGATTGCCGGGCAGCTAGCCTACCCGTCCGAATTCCTCCCATCGATGACCGTCTACGCGATACCGACAGCTGCGATCCGCGCCACTGCGGTTCGCACGGCGGCGACGTGTTACGACACGGTGCAGACCGTCGTCGGCCAGGGAACATTCCACATTCTCGGCCTCCCACCGGGGAGCTATTACGTGCTCGCTACGTGGTATCCGGCTGTCGTAACGGCCTCGGACACTCGCTATGCCTCGGCACATGGGCCTTTTGGTGGGGCTTACACGAACGCCGTGACATGTGGACTCGAGAACACATGCACCGACCATTCATTGATACCCGTAACCGTCCAGGCTGGACAGGTCACCTCCGGGGTGGGGGTCACCGACTGGTACGCGCAGGGCTCGTTCCCGGAGATCCCAACCAACGCTTCCCAGCCAGTTAGGCTGGCACCGGCGCCGGCACAGTTCGCGTCGGCAAAAGACGCAGCCATCTACTTCTTTCAGGTCGCGACTGCGGGAAGGTATGTCCAATCGGCGTGCCCAGCGAACCGCGCCTGCGTGACCTTGGGCGATCAGTACCCAGGAACTGACTCCACGTACTTCCTCGGGACTGCGGGCTCCAACTCGGACCTCCGCCCTTGTGCGGTTTACGTATCGAAATATGACACCGGGTGGCACTGGGACGATACCGTCTGCAAGCCCCACTCTCCTGTGTTCCCATCCGTAGGGGCAACCGGCGCTGTCGCCGGATTCATGGGCGATACCGGCTGTGTGAATATTCGGCAGACCGCGGGTCGCTCCGGCGCGATAGTCGGATGCATTGCTTTCGGATCTAAGGTGACAATCGATGGCGGGCCAACGCTCGTCTCGGAATCAGACCAATCACTGGGTCCGATCGAACGGCTCTGGTGGCACCTCCAGGGTCAAGGATGGATGGTCCACAAATACCTGATCAACGGCTGACGGGGGCGCGCGCCCACAGCAGGGCTGCGGCCGATCCGCACAGGACAGCGCCAAATCCGAGCGCGGCAGCCGGGGTTGCGAACGTCCACAGCAAGCCCGCTATCACGCTCGCGGCCAGGTCGGCCGCTCCGTTGATCCCGTTCAGGAAGCCGAAAGCCGTGCCCAGGCGGCGCTCTTCGACCAGCGAGCTGGTGAGCGAGCCCTCCACCCCGCTCACCACCGGGTTCTGAGCCCCCACAAGCAGCGCCATGAGCGCGAGGGCGAGCCAGCCGTGCCCGACCAGACCGACCACGCACGCAGCTGAAAACGACAGATACGCCGCAGCGAGCACTGGCGCCTTGCCGACTTTGTCCGCCAGCCATCCGGCCGGAAACGAAACGGCGGCGCCAACCGCGTTGTGCGCGAGGTAAAAGCCGACCGCGGCCGCCAGCGCCGCGGTGTGACTCAGCTCCGGCTGCATCAGGTCGACCGCGCGTAGCGTGAAGAACGCGGTGGCGAAGTTGCCGAGGCCGAAGATGGCGACCGGCAGCATCAGGCGCCAGAAGCCCGGAGGCATCGGCACCCTCAGCGATACGGGCTCGGGGCGGCTGCGCCTTGGATCCCGGGTCAGCAGCGCGAACAGCGCGACGCAGAAGACGCCGGGCACGAACGCCCACAGGAAGATGGTCCGGAAACCGTGACCGGTGGACAGCAGCACGAACGCCACGGCGGGCCCGACTAGCGCTCCCGCCGTGTCCAGCGCCTCGTGGAAGCCGAATGCCTTGCCGAGGTCTTGCTTGTCGACCGAGGCGGCCAGCATTGCGGAGCGAATCGGTTGCCGAAGCCCCCGACCCATCCAGGCCAGCGAGCGAGCGGCGATCACCAGCGGCCAGGTGGTGATGAAGACCAGCAGGCTCAGCCCGGCGACCGTCGCACCGTAGCCACCCACCGCCAGCCGTTTGCGCCACGAGATGTGGTCGCTGTACCAACCGCTCCAGAGCTTGACCACGGCCGATGAGCCGTCGCCGATGCCTTCGACCACGCCCACCGCATAGGCGGGCGCACCCAGACCCACCGTGATGAACAGAGGCAGTACCGCGAAGACCATCTCGTAGTTGGCGTCTGCAAAGAGGTCCGCGATCCCGATGCCGACGACGTTGCGGTTGAGCCACTTGACGCGACGACCGCCGGGTGCCTGATTAGCGGTCAGGCCACCACCAGCGGCTCCGGCCGGAACGGGCCGCCGTCGTTGTCCGCCACGAAGGTGTTGGCGTCGACCGGCTTGCCGTTCTCGATTGAAACAATCAGGTAGGTGTATCCCGCCCACGCTCGTTCAGTGTCGAAGCGCGACGCCTGCGCCGGGTGATCGGGGTGGCTGTGGTAGTAGCCGACGACGTCTAGTCCCTCTGCGTCCGCCTCGCGCTGGATGCGGATGTGGTCGCGCGGATCGATCTCGTAGCGATCGCGAGCACGCTCGACGATGATGTTGCGCGCGCGCCTCACCTCGGTGACGTGGCCCTCGCCCCGCGGGCCGAGCATGATGCCGCAGATCTCGTGCGGGTAACCCTCGGCGCCATGAGCGCGGATGTCGTCCAGCGCGCTCTTCACGATCTTCATTTGGCGATCTTCATTTGCGTCCGTACAGACCAGTCGAAAGATAGCGGTCGCCGGAGTCTGGGAAGACCGTGACGACCACCCCTTCCTCGATAGTCTCGGCCAGGCGGCGCGCCGCCCAGAGAGCAGCACCGCTCGAGTGGCCGACGAGAAGCCCTTCGGTTCGCGCGACGGTGCGCGCCAGGTCATACGCGGGCTCCGTCGGGCACCCCCATATCTCGTCTGCGAGACCCGGATCCCAGATCTTCGGCACGATCGCCGTCGGTATGTGCTTCAGCCCCTCGAGCCCGTGAAACGAGTCCTCCGGCTGGACCGCGATGGTCCGGATTGATGGGTCATGCTCCTTGAGCCGGCGCGACGTGCCCACGAACGTGCCCGTGGTGCCGAGGCCGGCGATGAAGTGGGTGACGCGTCCGGCCGTCTGCTGCAGGATCTCCACTGCCGTGCCTTCGTAATGCGCTCTCACGTTGGCGGGATTCGAATATTGGTCCGGATAGAAATAGCTGTCCGGATCCGCGGCCACCAGCTCGCGCACCAGACGGATGGCGCCATCGGATCCCTCGCCCGCGTCGCTGTAGACCACCTCTGCGCCGTAGGCAGTGATCAGAGCCTTGCGCTCTGCGCTCACGTTGCTGGGCATCACGAGCTTCACGCGAAAACCCTTGGCCGCGGCGACCATCGCGTATGCGATCCCTGTGTTGCCTGAGGTCGAATCGATGATCCTCTTGTCGCGAGTCAGCGCCCCGCTCCGCTCTCCGTCCTCGATCATGAACAGCGCTGCGCGGTCCTTCACCGAGCCTCCCGGGTTGAACCACTCAGCCTTCGCGTACACCTCGATGCGGGGGAACTCCTTCTCGAACATTCGAACGCGGAGCAGCGGCGTGTTGCCGATCAGCTGCGTGATCCCCGCGATTCCTGTCCGCTGCGCCATGTTCAAAAGGATAGAAAGCCGGTCAGCCGGAGAAGTGGACCAGGATGGCCCCACCTATCACGAAGATCCCTGCGATCGCGTAGCCGATAAGCGAGCGGCGGTACACGCTGCCACCTTCGAGGGCCAGGATGTTCAGCAGCGCCTTGCCGATCAAGTAGCCCGCTCCGAGCAGGGTGAGGATCGGAGACTTCGTCAGCACCCCGAAGAGCACGATGGCGCCCGCGACCAGCACCTCAAACAGCTGCAGAGCCGTGTAGGCAGCCACCAGGTCTCAGGAGGCCAGCGCTTGCCCGAAGTCCGCGATGATGTCGCCGGCGTCCTCGATCCCGACCGACAGTCGCACCGTTCCCGGGGTAACACCCAGCTCCGCTCGCTCCTGTGGCGTCAGCCCGCGGTGCGACGTGATCTCCGGATAGGAGATTGTGGTCTCGACTCCACCAAGGCTCGCGGCAAAGACAACCAGCTTGAAGCGCGACATCATGCGCTGCACCGCGGCCCGCCCACCTTCGAGGTCGAATCCCATCATCCCGCCCGCTCCCTCCGGCATCAGCCGCGTCGCCACTGCGAACGATGGCGAGCTCTCGAGCAGCGGATGGTGCACGCGCGCGACGCCCGGCATTTGCTGCATCGCGCGCGCCACCGCGATCGAGTTGTCGGTGTGTCTTCGCATCCGCACATCGAGCGTCCGCAATCCGCGAAGTGCGAGCCACGCGTCGAAAGGGGCAAGCGTCGTGCCGGTCCGCACGGAGCGAGCTCGCGCGGCACCGATCGCCGGCGCGCTCCCGACCGCCACCCCGGCCACCAGGTCGGAATGCCCACCGATGTACTTGGTGACGCTGTGCATCACGGCTGTCGCGCCGAGATCTAGTGGCCGGCACAGGATCGGAGAAGCAAAGGTGTTGTCGACCAGGAATGGCACGCCGTGTTCGCGCGCCATGGTCGCGATGGCCTCCAGATCGGGCACACCGCACAGCGGGTTCGTGATCGTCTCGGCAAGCACCAGTCCCGCGCCATCGAGTGCGCGGCGCACAGCATCGAGGTCGGCCAGGTCGACGAAGTGGATCTCGTAGCCGGCGGGTTCGAAGTCCTGCCGGAGGAGCGCCATCGTGCCCCCGTAGAGCTCACGCGTCGCGACGATCGTCGCCGGGCGAGGGGCCAGCGCAAGCATCGTGGCGTGTAGGGCGGCCATGCCTGAACCGGTCGCGAGGCCGGCTTCTGCTCCCTCGAGCTCGGCGACAGCTCTCTCCAGCATGTCGCGGTTGCTGTTCGAGTTCCGGCCGTAAAAGTGTCCGGGACGCTCGCCCCTCGCCACGGCGTCGTAGTCGTCCAGGTCGGTGTAGACATGCACCGCGGCCGGGCTGAGGTCAGGCGCCAGTGGGCTGCGGGCTCCCAGTTCGCGGCCGGCATGCACGGCGCGCGAGGGAGGTTTCATCGCAAGTTGCTGCGGCCCGCGTAGACGGCCGACTCGCCGAGCTCCGCCTCGATGAAGAGCAGCCGGTTGTACTTGGCCACCCGCTCGGAGCGGGCAGGCGCCCCCGTCTTGATCATGCCCGCACCAGTGGCGACGGTGAGGTCGGCGATTGTCGTGTCCTCGGTTTCACCGGAGCGGTGAGAGATGACCGAGCTGTAGCCCGCCTGGCGGGCCAGGTCGATCGCGTCAAGCGTCTCGGTCAGGGTGCCGATCTGGTTCACCTTCACCAGCAAGGAGTTGGCCACGCCTCTTTCGATGCCCTGCTTCAGCCGCGTGACGTTGGTGACGAACAGGTCGTCGCCGACCAGCTGGACTTTGCCGCCAAGCGTCTCGGTCAGCACGCGCCAGCCGTCCCAGTCGTCCTCGGCCATGCCGTCTTCGATCGAGACGATGGGATAGCGGGCCGTCCATTCCGAATAGAGGCCGACTAGGGCGGCCGCGTCGAGGGTCCGGTCCTCGCCCTTCAGCATGTATTTGCCGTCCTGATAGAACTCGCTTGCGGCAGGGTCGAGCGCGATCGCGACGTCGCGTCCCGGCTCGTAGCCGGACTGCTTGATCCCCTCGACGATGAGCTTGAGGGCGTCCTCGTTGGAGCTCAAGTTCGGAGCGAATCCACCCTCATCCCCCACCGCCGTGGCGAGTCCCTGCGTTTTCAGAACCTTCTTCAGCGCTTGGTACACCTCTGCCACCGCGCGGATGGCTTCTGCGAATGTCGGCGCGCCGACAGGGCAGACCATGAACTCCTGCAGGTCGACGGAGGTGTCCGCGTGCGCTCCGCCGTTGAGGATGTTCGCCATCGGCAGCGGCAAGGTCGTCGCGCCCGCGCCGAGGTAGCGGTACAGCGGAACGCCATTCGCCTGCGCGGCCGCGTGAGCCGCCGCGAGCGATGTGCCGAGGATGGCGTTGGCGCCCAGCCGTCCTTTGTTGGGTGTCCCGTCCAGAGCGATGAGAGCCGCATCGAGGCCTTTCTGGTCAAGGACGTCAAAGCCGCGCAGCCGGGTCGCTATCTCTCCGATGACGTTACCGACGGCTTTGGTCACGCCCTTACCGCCGTAGCGCTTCGGGTCACCATCGCGCAACTCCACGGCTTCATGGACGCCCGTTGATGCACCCGAGGGCACGATCGCGCGGCCGCTCCCCTTGTCGGTGTGCGCGGTGACCGCGATGGTCGGATTGCCGCGAGAATCCAGCACCTCGAGCGCGGTCAATCCGGTAAGGCGAACCACGACGTCCGAAGTCTAGTTGGTCGGGTTCAGGCCGCCGAGTGGGTCGGCCACGGCCCAAACGACCCGTCGGTCCGAACGCTGAAGCCGTAGTTGAGCAGCAGCGCGGCGTCCTCGGTCGAATGCCCGGTGCCGTTGAGCACGACGACGGCGAGGTGGTGGCCGTCCCGGGTCGCCGTGGCGAGCATGCACCCGCCCGCATTGCCGGTGAGGCCCGTCTTCAAGCCCGTCGCACCCGGGTAGCTCCACAGGAGGCGGTTGAGGTTGTGCGGGTAAAAAGCCTTGTGCTCCGCGGTGGCGGCGATGGACACGTCCTTCGTCGCCGCGATCGCCGCGAGGTCCGGGTAGTACTTGTCCAGGTATGCGGCCACGTGAACCAGGTCGTGCGCCGTCATCCCGTGACCGGGCGCGTCGAGGCCGCTCGGGTTGGTGAAGTGGCTGCCCGTCAACCCGATGATCCCCGCCTTCTGATTCATCTGGCGGATGAAGCGATCCCGCGGGACGATGCCCTGAGCAAGCGCCTCGGCTGCATCGTTGCCGGAATCGAGGAACAGCCCGTCGAGCAACTGCCGCACCGTAAGGTGCTCGCCGGGCGAAAGCCCCATCAGGCTCGGCTCGACCTGGGTCGCCGCGGGCATCACCTCGACCATGCGGTCGAGCGAACCGGCGTCATCGACAGCGACCATGGCCGTGATCAGCTTCGTGAGGCTGGCCGGCGCACGCATCGTGTCGGGATCTCGCTGCCATATCACCATCCGCGTGTCCAGGTCGACGAGGTATGCGGCCTGGCCGTGAATCGCGAGATCAGGCTGCGGGTGCGTCGCGAGCCAGAAGTTCGAGAAGTTGAAGCGATCGAAGCTCGCCGCTGCGGGAGCCCTGGCGCGTTGGAGCGTGAACTTGACCGGTGCGGCAGCATGTCGATTCACGGCGATGAAGCCGGTCGTCAGGGCGGCCGCAAGTATCAGGCCGACCGCTAAAGCGAAAGTGACGCGATCGCGACGCCGGCGAGACCGGCCGCGCGTCCGCGAGCTCCCTGTATCTGGGACGTAGGCTGCGACGGTGGGAACCCCCTAAGTGAATTGCCGGTTGCGATTCTAACTGGCCGGAGGGTGTTCTGGGGCATAGGCCGGTGCGGGCGGCATCACCGGCACCGGTGAGGTAGTCGGTTCGTGCAGGCGAGCTGCAAGCTGGTCGCTCGCCGCTTCCATGGTCTGAACGGCGGTCGCGTTGTCCTTCTGGTTCATGAAAACCGGTTGCCCGTAGTCGTAGCTGCGCACAGCTTTCCACGACGCGGCGACGAGCTGCGTTCCATAGAACGTGTAGGTCCCGATGACACCCTCACGCGTTTCCTCTGACCACATCTGGTCGAAGACGAAATTCCCGTGAGCGTAAGTGATGAGCTTGCCGTGGTACACCTCCACGCCCTGGTACCAATGCGGATGATTGCCGATGACGATGTCGGCGCCCCAGTCGATGGATTCATGGCCGATGGCCACAGGATCGTCAGGCGTCGGCACTCCACGATCGGCCATCGGCTGCCGCTCGTACTCCTTGCCCCAGTGAAACTGCACCACGACGATGTCGGCCAGCTGGCGCGCCCGGGCGATGCCGGCCTTCAGGCCCACCTGGTCGATCGCACGACCGACGCCGTTGAAACCGATGAAGCCGAATTTGATGCCGCGCACGTCGATCACGGCGACCGGACCGAGCCCTGAGCTCTGGATGCCGTGCTGTTGCAGCAGGTTGTCGGTCGCGGTGACCCCTTCCGCGCCGTAGTTCGTGAGGTGGTTGTTCGCGAGGTTCGCCACATCCGCGCCCATCAGGGTCAGGCCGTCGATGAAGCGGGCGTCGCCGCAGAACGTGAAGCTCGCGGCCGGGCTCACCGGGCAGCCGGCGAACAGCGGCGACTCGAGGCTGATGTAGGTGATGTCGGCATTCTTCGTGTAGTCGGCGGTGGGTCGGAACGGCCACAGGAAGTCGTGCTTGACCGTCGCGAAGTAGTTGACGCCGCGCGCGGGGATGATGTCGCCGGTGACGAGGAGCGTTCGGATCTTGGTCGGGTCGACCGGCACGTTGAAGGACGGGTGGAAGAGCTCCTGCAGGCTGAGGGCGGGCGCCCGGCCGGTGCGGACGGCGAAGGAGGGCTGGTCGGCGACGTCGGGCGCCGCGACGAGGGCGCGGATATCCGATGCCGCGGTGGTACCTGTCACGGGTCCACTGGCGTTGTTGCAGGCCGCCAGTATCAGGAGCACAGCAATGCCTGAGGCTCGGCCCCCCCAACCGGCGCTTCGCGCCGGCTTCCCCCCACAGGGGGAAGCGCGTCTTCTCATCTCGTTGGCAATTCTGTCAGCAGGTCTTCGATTGCGATCAGGCGGGCTACGTACGAGCGGACCGGCTCGCCTAGCTCCCCGCCGGCCCGGAACAGGACCTGGTTGCCTTCCGTGCGGCGCGTTTTGAGCATCACCGCGTGGTTGGGATCGAGGGCGCCCTGGCGCAATGCCACCTCGACGATGCTGCCCAGCCAGGACGAATACAGCGCGACCTCCTGGAGTCGCGGGTCGCTGCCGGTTCCAGGGAAAGGCCGGTGGACATGCTCCTCCCACAGCCGGCGGAGCCGCAGAACGCTCTCTGGAGCCTCGCTCTTAAGGGGTCCCCGCGAAGTCACGCCGAAGGCTCTGACTTCGTGGGGTTTTCAAGCCCCCGCTTTCAGCTGCGCGATGACTGCGTCGGCGACCTGGCTCGTGCCGACCGCGGTCGGATCACCGCGCTTCTCCTTCAGGTCGTACGTCACGTTCTGGCCGAGGGCGATGACGTTCGCGATCGCGCCCTCCATCGCGTTGGCGGCAGCCTCCTCCTCGAGGTGGCGCAGCATCAGGACACCCGACAGCATCACCGCCATTGGGTTCACCTTGTTCTGGCCCGTGTACTTCGGCGCGCTACCGTGCGTCGCTTCAAAGACGGCTCCATTGGTTCCGATGTTGGCGCCCGGAGCGAGCCCAAGCCCGCCGATCATGCCGGCGCCGAGGTCGGAGATGATGTCGCCGTATAGGTTCGGGCAGCAGAGGACGTCGTACTCCTTCGGCCTGAGCACGAGCTGCATGCACATGTTGTCCACGATCCTGTCCTCGAACTCGATGTCGGGATTCTTCTCCGCGACCTGCCGTGCGACGGCAAGGAAGAGCCCGTCGGTGTGTTTCATGATGTTCGCCTTGTGCACGGCGGTGACCTTGCGCCGCTTGTTCTTTCGCGCGTAGTCGAAGGCGAACCGCACGATCCGCTCTGTTCCGCTCACGGAAATCGGCTTGATCGACAGCCCGCTGTCCGGGCGAATCTTCTTCTTGAGCAATCCCGAGATCTCGGTGATCAGGTGGTCGCAGTCGGGCGTGCCGAGCTCGAACTCGAGCCCGGCGTAGATGTCCTCCGTGTTCTCTCGCACGATGACGAAGTCGAGGTCATCGCGGAGATTGCGCGCTCCCTTGTACGCCTTGACCGGGCGGACCAGGGCGTAGAGGTCGAGCTCCTGGCGCAGCGCCACGTTGACGCTGCGAAACCCACTGCCTATCGGCGTCGTTATAGGACCTTTGAGAGCAACCTTGTTTTTGCGAATCGAAGCGAGTACATGCTCGGGAAGCGGCGTCCCGAATTCGGCAATGGCGGCTGCGCCGGCCTGCTGGACGTCCCAATCGAACTCGACACCGGTGGCCTCGAGCACCCGCACCGTCGCATCACAGATCTCTGGCCCGACGCCGTCGCCTGGGACCAGGGTTACCGCGTGCCGCGCCACTCAGGAATTACTGCCGGTTTTTGAAGTAATCGGCGTTGATCTTGGTGAAATCGCGCCACTGCTCCGGAACCTCGTCCTCGGGAAAGATCGCGTCGACCGGACAAGGGTCCACGCACGCGCCGCAGTCGATGCACTCGTCAGGGTCGATGTAATACATCGTTGCTGCGTCGTCAGTGTGAATGCAGTCCACGGGACATACCTCTACGCATGAGGCGTCCTTGACTCCAACACACGGCTGGACGATCACATATGCCACGGTCTGCAAGGGTACCATGCACCCGTAATGCCGGAGAGCGAACCGAAACCGAAGCTGATCGAACTCGTGCCTGGCGCAGGCGCGGGTTGGAAGGTCGTGCTCAAGAACGGCAAGCCCGCCGTAGTCCACGAGATCCCTATCCCTCCTGCAGAGGCAGCCGCGGCGATTCCCCGCCTGCAGCGGCTCGCGGAGCACCGGCATCCAGCCCTCTCCCCCGTTCTCGCATGGGGCACCGATCCGAACGGCATCTGGGTCGCGGTCGAGCCAAATGAGGGCACGCCGCTCTCGACCCTGCTGTCTCGCGGTCCGCTCACGCCGCCCGCCGCTGCCGCACTCGGCGCCGCGGTGCTGTCCGGCGTCGCGGCCCTGCACGAAGCCGGCATCGCGATGGGAGGCTTCGCCGCGACCGCGATCCGCGTCACGGGCAATGGCGATGTGAGGCTCGCGGGCCATCCGGCCGCGGCGGTTCGCGGCGCGCCGTCGCAGAGCGACCTGCGGGCTGACGTCCGCTCGTGCGGCATGGCCGTTTGCGCCGCGTTCGGAGTCGACCCCGCCGGAGCGCCGGCGCCGCCCAACGTCCCTCCCGGTCTGGTGGTGACGATGCGCTCCATGGCCAGTGGCGCCATGGGCCCGGCCGCGGATCGCGCTCAGGGCGCCCTGCGCGAGATGGCGGCAGCCCTGCTCGCGCCAGACCGCATGGCGGCAGCACAGTCCGAGCTCGCGGTTCGCGCCGGTGGACGCGAGACTCCAGCTCTCGACAGCTTCCTGCCCAAGGAAGCGGTGGCACCGCCGGCGCCCGCTCCTCCGGCGCCTTTCGTGCCGGCAGCCCCGCGCGACGAGACGCCGGTCAGAGCTCCGGTCTCGTACGACGCCCCGCCTCGGGAGATGCAGACCTATCCGGCCATCCCCGCCCCGACCTATACGGGCGCTCCTGCGCCGGCGGCTCCCGCGCCCACACCGACTCCGCCTGAACCTCGCCCGAACGCTGTACCGACCTGGTCCGAAGCCCCGCCGAGGACCTCGGTCCCAGAGCCGGCTCCGGCCGCCCCGGCGGCGGTGGCTCCGCTAGTCGTGCCGCTTCCCGTGGTGCCGCCTCCTGTCGTGCCGCCTCCAGTTCCGGCGAGCACCACCCCACCAACGCCGAGTCCCTATATGACCAATCCACCGGTGGCTCCACAAGGGCCGGCCGTGACTCGGTCCCCGTTTGACACCTCCGTGCCGGCCGCTTCGACCAGCACAAATCCCCCGGCGCCCGCAGCTCCGGCATACATGCCTCCGGCACCCATG
>DASYVJ010000111.1:0-14981 GCA_035937155.1 Candidatus Dormiibacterota bacterium
GATTTTGGAGACGGGAACTCCAGACGAGTCGGCGACCGGTCAGGTTTCGGCACGCCCTACCCGCAGCGATCGCCGGTGAGTCACACCTACGAAGCGCACAGCCGGCCGGGCTACGTCGTAGGGGCGTCGATCCGTTATGACATCAGCTGGAGCGCACTGGTCGGAGGTCGTGCTTTCGGTCCCTATCCGCTTGGCGCGGTGCAGCTCGCTGCCCATCCTTTCATCTACCAGGTGCAGCAGGCCCAGCCGGACCTCATCGCAACCTGATGGTCACGCTCCAGACCATCCAGTCAAACGGTCGATGCGTATCGCGACGACCGGACCGGCCGGTCGCGCTTGCCGATATTGCTCGTACCGCTTCGCCAGCAGGTCGATTGCGCGCTGGGTCTCAGCAGCGTCATTCACAACGCGGGCCGTGCCGTCGGCGCGCACCCACCACAGCTTGCTCCAGTCGTCCTCGTAATGGTCCGCGAGAACGGCGACCGCGGGATTGGCCGCGATGTTCTTCAGGCGCTTAAGGTTCGTCGTCCTTTTTGTTTTTGCGTCGACCGCGAAGTAAAGGGTGTCTCCGTCTATCGCGAAAACAAACGGCACGATGTGAGGTCTTCCGTCATCGCCGACCGTAGCAAGGCGAGCAACCTTCGACTCAGCGAGTCGCCGCTTCGCCTCGCCGGATTCCACGTGATGAAGTGTGGGCGCATATAGCCCCAATCGGGCTATCGTTTATCTCGTGCAAAGGCTCCGCACATACACCGTGGAAGAGGCGAACAACGAGCTGCCTCGCGTACGCAGGATCGTCGCGCAGATTGCGGAGCTTTCGGCACTCCTTCCCGAGCTCGAGGACCAGGCGCGGATCGCCGAGTATGAGTCCAAGCGGCCCGCGGCCGGCGCTGAGGACCGCGATCGCTATCAACAGGCCCACGACGCCGCAAGCGGTGCCGAGCTCGAGCTGCTCAAAGCGGTCGCCAGCCTCAACGGCATGGGCATTCAGCTGAAGGGTCCGCTCGAGGGTCTGATCGACTTTCCCTCGTATCGCGAGGGCGAGCTGGTCGAGCTGTGCTGGAAGCTGGGCGAGGAGCTGGTCGAGCACTGGCACCGTATTGGCGAAGGCTTTTCCGGGAGAAAGAAGCTCTAGGTTTCTTTGCGCTCCCGCTCCGTCGCTACCTTTCCCCTCACCGCTTCGAACACCGACCTGGCGATTCCCGCTGCATCGAGCCCGTTGTCCTTGAGGATGTCCGATGCTCTGCCTTGCGGCAGGAACTGGTCAGGCAGCGCAAGCGTCCGGACCCGCCCGGCCAATCCATGCGGGGCCAGGGTCTCGAGCACCGCGCCGCCAAATCCACCGGCGCCGACGTTGTCCTCGACCGTGACGATCACGGGATGGCTGCGCGCCCAGTCGGTGATGCGGGGGTCGACGGGCTTCACCCAGCGTGCGTTCACGACGGCACATGAAACGCCCTGCATGTCGAGCCGCTCAGCCGCCTCCTCCGCCACCTCGACCATGCGGCCGACGGCGAAGATGATCGCGTCCGAGCCTTTTCGCTTCTCCTCCCAACGTCCGATGGGCAGCGGTTCCACCGGCAAATCTGGAGTTGACGGTACTGGGCCTTTCGGGTAGCGAATCGCGATCGGGCCGTCGGACGCGAGCGCTGTCTCCAGCAACGCGCACAGCTCTGTCGCGTCGGCCGGGGCGGCGATCTTTAAGTTGGGTATGAGCCGCAGGTAGGACAGATCGAAGATGCCGTGGTGTGACGAGCCGTCAGGACCCGTCACACCGGCGCGGTCGATCACGAAGACCACCGGCAGCTTGTGCAGCGCCACGTCCATGATTGTCTGGTCGAAGGCCCTGGCGAGGAAGGTCGAATAGATGCACACCACCGGGTGCATGCCGGCCATAGCGAGGCCGGCCGCGAATGTCACTGCGTGCTGCTCGCAGATCCCGACGTCGAAGAACCGGTCGGGAAATTCCTTGGCGAAGTTGAGAAGACCGGTGGACGACGCCATTGCAGCCGTGATGGCACAAACCTCTGGCCGTCGGGCGGCGGCGGTCATCAGCGCCTCGCCGAAGACATCCGTGTAGGTGAGCTCGGTCGACCGGGGACGTCCGGTCAATGGATCGAAGGCCGATACGCCGTGCAGCTTGTCGACTTCGTCCTCTACTGCCGGCCCGTAACCGTGTCCTTTCTCGGTGACGACGTGCACGACAACAGGTTCGCGCAGCTTCTTCGCGCGGGACAGGACCTCTTCCAGCGCGGACTCGTCATGTCCATCCACCAGACCCGCGTACTTGATGCCGAGGCTCTCGAAGATGGTGGAGGGCTGGAGCAGCTGCTTGAGACCTTCCTTGACCCGATACGCGGCCTGGTCTGCGGTTGACCCGACGAGAGGAAGGTCGCGGAGCAATCGCGAGATGTCGTCTTTGATGCGCTCGTAGCGAGGGTCCACCCGGAGCTGCGACAGGTGGCGGGCGAGACCACCGACGGTGGGCGCGTAAGACCGTCCGTTGTCGTTGATCACGATCACCAGGTTGGGCGGTTGCAGGTGGGCGATCTGATTGAGCGCTTCATAGGCCATGCCGCCCGTCAATGCGCCGTCACCGATCACCGCGATCACGTGGCCGCCGACGTGCTTGCGCAGCCGTGCTTCAGCGATGCCCAGCGCGTAGCTGAGAGAGGTTGAGGCATGGCTGTTCTCCACCAGGTCGTGCTCCGATTCTTTTCGCGACGGATATCCAGAGAGCCCGTCGGTCTGTCGCAGCCGGGCAAAGTCCTTGGACCGACCGGTCACGATTTTGTGCACGTATGCCTGGTGGCCGGTGTCCCACACGATCGCGTCCTTCGGGCTGTCGAAGACCCTGTGAAGCGCGAAGGTGAGCTCTACGACTCCGAGGTTAGGTGACAGGTGGCCTCCGGTCTTCGACGTTTGCTCAACGAGGAAGGCGCGGACCTCGTCAGCCAGCTCGGAGAGGCGCGACGGGTCGAGGGCGCGCAGGTCGGCGGGGGAATGAATGGTTTCCAGAATGCCCATAGGTTGGTTAACGCTCAGCACCCGACATGAGTTCCGCCAGCGCGATGCACAGCCTCGTTCCGGCCCCACTTGGGCCGCGAAGCACAGTCGTCAGCTCAGTGTTCGTGTTCCAGCTCGAGGCCGCTATATCCAGGTGTGCCCAGGGCTTCCCGCCCGCGAACTCGCCAATGAACATGCCTCCCAGTATGGTGCCCGCCTCCCCGTACTCGGAGTTGCGCAAGTCTGCGATCTGACTGCGCAGCAGGATCCGGTAATCGGCGAACATCGGCAGCCGCCAGACGCGATCGCCGGCATCGATGGCCGCTTTTTGGACCAGGGCCCAGAAAGTGTCGTCGTTGCTGACCGCGGCTGAAGCGGCATGCCCGATGGCGATTTTCGCGGCGCCGGTCAGCGTGGCCAGATCGAGGATGTGTGTCGCCCCATTGCGCAGCGCGTGCGTCAGGGCGTCCGCCAGCACCAGCCGTCCCTCGGCATCGGTGTTGACGATCTCGACCGTCTTTCCATCCGCGCTGACCAGCACGTCGCCAGGTCGCTGAGCAGAGGGGCCGACCATGTTCTCGGTCGCGGCGATGACCGCCATCACGTCGATCGGCAGCTTGCGTGCAGCGATGACGTCGATGGCAGACAGCACGGCCGCGGCACCCGCCATGTCGGACTTCATCCGGCTCATGTTTTCAGCGGGCTTGATCGAGATGCCGCCCGAGTCGAACGTGATGCCTTTGCCGATCAGGGCCAGCACCGGGGCCCCAGTCTGGAACGGAAGGCCGGGCTGCTGGTTGCCGCGGTGGCGCACGCGAATCAGGCGCGGCGGCTGGGCCGACCCTGCAGCAACACCCAGCAGAAGGTTGTAGCCCCCGGTGCGGAGCTCGGCGGGCCCCAGCACCTCGATCTCGAGTCCGTGCCGGTGCGCGATGCGTTTCGCCTCCTGCGCCAGCGCATCCGGAGTGAGCTCGTTGGGTGGCGCGTTCTGCCATTCGCGCGCTCGGTTAGTCGCCTCGCCGTTTTCCTGCGCGGCGACGACCTCGTGCTCCCGACCGATTCCGAAGCCGCTCAGCACGAGCTCCTCGATCTCGCGTCGCTCGGGCTGGGCGCCCGTCTGTCGCGAGCGGCGTTCGAACGTTCCCATCACGCACCCTTCAACCACTGCTTTCAAGGAGTCCATTGCGAGCGGAGGCTCGGCACGTACCAGGCCGATCCTCTTGTAGCCATACGTCCGCGAAGCGCGGATCAGCTCGTGGAGCGCAGACCGAAGCCGCTGGCCGTCCAGGTCCTGGATGGCCCCGACTCCGTAGAGGATCACGCGGCGCGGTCCCGACTTGCCGTGCGTGGGGACCGGTAGCACCTCGTGGATGCGGCCCCGGAACTCGGCGCTCGTGATCATCTCGGATAGAACGCCGCCCAGGGTCCGGTCAAGCTCGAGGGCGTCGCCTGCCAGGCGCTGCCCCGTGCCGACGGCGACCGCCAGGGCGTCCACGGCAAGCTGGGCGCCGGGCGTAGTGACCAGGCTGATCTTCACGAGCGGTTAAGCGTACCGACCAGGCTCGCGCAAGTGCTCCGCAACGAGCTCCAGGACGTGGGCGACTCGCAAATTGACGTGTCGCTGGCGCGCCGCCGCCTCGATGTGCATGAGACAGCCAGGGTTGTCCGATGCGACCACTGTGCATCCGGTCTTGGCGATCGCGTCCAGCTTCCACTGCGCGAGGCGCCCCGCGACGCGGGGCCACTCGAGGCTGAAGGTGCCCCCGAAGCCGCAGCAGTTCGCGATGTCCGGAATGTCGACAACGTCGTAGCCGGCCAGCTCGAGGAGCCGGCGCGGCTCGCTCTTGAGACCCAGCTGCCGCAGGCTCTGGCAGGAGTCGTGGTACGCGATCTTCAAGCTCATCTGGTCGGGGTCGACGAGCCCAGGTTTGCGGGTGAGCAGGTCGAGGACGAACCGGGTGGAGTCCCGCATGCGTGATCGAACGTCCTCCCGGACCGAGGCGCCCCAGTCCGGGGCGTCGATGGTGAACGCCCCGAAGCAGGAAGCCGACGGCGTCACGATCAACCCCTTGGAATCTCCAAGGCTGGTGGCCAGGCTCGAGTGGAGGGTTGCCCCTGTGTGGAAATCTCCGGCATTCGCCGAGATGAGGCCGCAGCACCATTGACCCTTGGGAAACCCAACCCTGAAGCCCGCTGCCGTGGCGATCCTCTCGAGCGCTACCGCCGCGGCCGGCTGCACTCGGTCGACCATGCAAGAGGCAAAGATCGTGAGCGGCTCGCCGTCGACCTCGCTCGGCGCTACCCGGTCCCGATACGGGACGCGAGCCAACCTGGGGGTGCCGGGGACCAGCCCGCTGTAAGGCGCTCCGGCGCGCAGCAAGCGGTCGGCGAGCTCAGGTCGCTTCCACACGCCCAGAACGGCCTTCTTGCGCAAGGATTTGCGGCCTTTCTTGCGATGTTCGAGGATCTGGCGCGGCAGCGGGATGTCGACCGGACAGATCTCCTGGCAGGCATTGCACTGGGTGCAGAGGGTGTTGGGCAGGTCCACCTCGTCGAGGCCATGGTGGAACGGGGTGACGACCAGTCCGATCGGGCCGGTGTAGATGTGGCCGAACTGGTGGCCGCCCACCGCCATGAAGGGAGGACATGCGTTGGAGCACGCGCCGCAGCGGATGCACGTCAGCGCGTCGCGGAATATCGGGTCGGCGCGCATCTCTTCGCGCCCGTTGTCGATGATCACGCAGTGCATCTCGCGCGGTCCATGGACGCCGATGGCGAGCGACTGCTCGATGTCTGCTGATCGCGAGGGACCCGTGATCCAGTTGACGTAGCTGGTCATGAGCTGACCGGTGCCGCTTCGCGGCAGCATGCGCAGCACCGCCACGGCGTCCTCGAGCGTGGCCACAACTTTGTCGATGCCGAACAGTGCGATGTGCACCGGCGGGAGGGTTGTCGTCAGGTCGGCATTGCCTTCGTTGGTGACGAGGACGATGGTCCCTGTCTCGGCAATTGCCATGTTGGCCCCGCTGATGCCAACCGTGGCATCGATGAACTTCTGTCGCAGCGAATTTCGCGCGTGCAGCTGAATCGCTTCGACGGTCGGCTCGGTACCGAAAACGTTGGCCGCGTCCTCCTTGGTCAGGTGAATCGCGGGAGCGATCAGGTGAGACGGACGCGTGTGCGTCAGCTGCACCATCCGCTCGCCGAGGTCGGTCTCGACGACCTCCATGCCCAAAGCTTCCAGGTGCGGGTTGAGCTCGATCTCCTCGGTTGCCATCGACTTGACCTTGGTCACGATCATGCGGGCGCCGTCAGTTCGCTGGCTTCCGGCGTTCCAGCAGATCTGGGCGATGATGTCGCGCGCCTCGGCGGCGTCCTTGGCGAAGTGGACCTTGCCGCCAACCGCCTCGAGCCGCTCAGTGAACTGCTCGACGAGCTCGGGCAGACGATCCAGGTTGGCCAGTCGCCGCCGCTTGAGCTCGGCGCGCCCTTGCTCGAGGTCGAAGCCCTCAAAGGCCTTCTCGCGCTTGGCTCGCAGCCCGGTCATGGCGTTGATCAGTGCGCCCTGCAGGTCCGGATCGTCGAGCGCCTTGTTGACCCGGCGGGAGAAGTGCCGCCGGCTTTCAGGCAAAGGAGTTCGAGGCTTCCTTGACCGCTTCGGCAACGGCTTCTGGGGTCGACACGGGCGCCAAGCATATGGTTCCGACGCAGACGACGGCGCGATTGTCGCCAGAGGAATCGATGACGGCGTACGGATGTGCCTGCGCGGCAGCCCGCGCAAGAGCGGAGTTGCTCGTCGTCACTTTGATTTGACGACGCGTACGGTCGAGGGCGCGAGCAAAGACCGCCGCCATGAGTCCGTACTGACGCGGTAGCGCAGCCACCGATTCGAGGGCGCTGCGCGCGCGGGCCAGATATGGTGCGTTCGGATCGCCGGCCAGCACGCCCAGCTCCGCGAGCGCCATGGCGGCGATCGAGTTTTCAACAAGCGGCTTGATCGGGTCGGCCAGGCGCCCGAGCCCGTCGACGCCGGCATGGTCGAAGTAGCCGCCGGCGTTGGGATCCGCGTATCGCGCGTCGATGTGTGCGGCCAGGTCCAGCGCCGCCGGCATCCATTTGTCGCCGAGTCCCGCCTGGCAGGCCCGTAGCGCGGCCCACAGGCTCCAGACCTGGTCGGCCAGCTGGCCCCCGACCCCTTCAGTGTGGTGCATGCCTTCGCCCGGCCGGTAGGCGTCACGGAAAAGGCGCTCGAGCAATTTAGTTGCGTGCTCGCGCAGCGCCGGCCGGTCGAAGCGCCGCCACGCATCGAGGTAAGCAACGGCCAGCGCCGCGTTCCACGAGGTGTAAGCACGCCGGTCGACATACGGGGCGGGCCGTTGCGCGCGCTCTTCCGCATCCATTGAGTAGTAGTGCTCGTCGGCGTCCTGACTGCCGGCATACAGCCCGGTCTTCGCGTCGCGAAGCACGCGGTCGAGATAGCCGGTCGTGGTGTCGAGCACCGAGTCCATGCCTGCCAGAGCAAGGGAACTGATGAGGCCGGCGTGGTCCTCAAGCATCTTCTCGAAATGCGGGACGCTCCAGTCCTGCGTCGTCGAGTAGCGGAAAAAGCCGCCTTCGACGTGGTCGTACGTCCCGCCTCCGGCCATCTGCTCGAGGGTATGGATAGCCATCTGACGAAGCTCTGGGTTGGACCTCACCTGCGACTGTTCCAGCAGCAAAAGGATCGCGTCGGTTTGAGGGAACTTGGGCGCATTGCCAAACCCGCCGTACTCGGGATCGTAGGCGGCGGTAACAGCGTCGAGGATCGAATCGACAATTCCGTCATCGAGGGATCCCGCGCTCCGGGCGGCGGCCGAGCCGGCGCGTTTGCGGGCCTCGAGCGCCCGGCTCGCGATCTCGGGTTGGTTGGTCCTGTAGTAGCCGGCGACCTTTGTGAGCGCGTCTGCCATCTGGTCCGGCGGCATGTAGGTCGCGCCGGTGAGGATGTCGCCTGAGGAAGTCAGGAATGCGGTCGAGGGCCAGCCTCCCATGTTGTAGCGCTGGTTGATGTCGGGCCTGACGTCGTTGTCGACCCGAATGGGCACGTAGTCGCGGTTGATGAGATCGATGATTCCGGGGTGCGAGTATGTCGTCTCGTCCATCACGTGACACCAGTGGCACCACACGGCAGAGATCGAGAGCAGGATCGGCCGGCCGGACTGCTTGGCTTCTTCGAAAGCGCTCGCCGACCATGGATGCCAGTTGATCTCGGCCGCACGATTGGGCCGCGGCGAAAAGTGGAACTCCTCGGCCGCCTCGCCAACAGGGGATTTCACACACCAAGGTTACGCGGGTGAAACAATGGCACCGTGATCTCGACCAGCGCGGTCGACGCGTACATCGAGAAGAACTCGAGCCGCTTTGTCGATGAGCTAAAGGAGCTGTGCTCCTTCCCGAGCATCTCCAACCACGGGCGGGAGGCGGTGGAACCGGCGCGTGAATGGATTGCGGATCGCCTTTCTCGGTTCACCGACCGGGTGGAGACGCTCGACGCCGGCGGGATGCCGGCGCTGTATGCGGAGGTTCCGGGCGCAGGGCGGCGCAAGCTGCTGCTGTACCAGCACTACGACGTCCAGCCGGTGGACCCGATCGAGCTGTGGGACTCACCTCCGTTCGAACCGGTTGAGAAGGATGGGCGCATCTTCGCTCGCGGGGTTGCCGACGACAAGGCGGACGTGATGGCCCGGATCCATGCCCTCGAGACGTTGAAAGGCCTGGGCGACCTGCCAGTGACGCTGCGGTTCCTGGTCGAGGGCGAAGAGGAGATCGGGTCCAAGACCTTCGAGAAGATCGCGCACGACCACGCCACCAAGCTTGCCGCGGACGGATGCCTGTGGGAATCCGGCACCTCGTTTGACGATGCCGGGAGGCCGACTATCCAGTTTGGCTGTCGCGGGTTGCTGTACGTGCAGCTGCGCGTGAAGATGCTCGCTTTTGACCAGCACTCGGGTTTTGCGTCCATCTATCCGTCGGCCGCGATGTACATGATCGGCGCGCTGGCGAGCCTGCGCGACCAGGAGATGAACATCGGGATCGACGGGTTCTACGACAAGGTCGTCAAGCCTTCCGAGGCCGACCGCCGCATGATGGCCAAAATCGATCCGGAGGTCGAGAAGCGACGGCAGCTGGTGGGCTTCGAGCGGCTCCTCCGGGTTCCCAAGTCGGAGGAGGTCATCGAGCAGCTCCTCTTCATGCCAACCTGTAACATCGCCGGCGTCACGACCGGCTACCAGGGCCCAGGTTCGAAAACCGTCCTGCCCGCCGAAGCGACCGCCAAGCTGGACTTCAGGCTGATTCCCAACCAGGACCCGGCCGATGTTCTGGCTCAGCTGCGCAAGCACCTCGACTTGCACGGCTTCGAGAAGGTGGAAATCGTGTGGAGCGACGGCGAGAAGCCGGCACGCTCAGATCCCGAGTCGGCAGTCGGGAAGACCGTCATCGAGTGCGTTCGGGAGCTGCACGGCGAGCCCATACTCTGGCCCTTCATGCCTGCCACCGGCCCGATGCATCCGGTAGTCGCCGACCTGGGAATCCCGACCGTGCTGCCGGTGGGGGTCGGCCGCCCGGACAACCGGATTCATGCCCCAAACGAGAACATCCACGCCGCGGACTACATCAACACCGTCCGCCTGATGTGCCGGGTCTGGGAACGCTTCGGAGCCGCCTGAAATGAAGGCCCTCACCGACAAGCTCTTTACCGTCAAGTACAACGAGGACACGGGGCATCCCCACATCGAGATCGTCGACCAGACCGTCTGTGCCACCAAGTGCGAGGGCAAGTACTGCACGCACTTCTGCCCGGCCGGGGTATATGAATGGAATGAGGAGCAGAAGAAAACCCTGGTCAGCTTTGGCAATTGCATCGAGTGTGGCGCCTGCTCCATCGGGTGCCCGTTCGACAACATCGCCTGCCACACCCCGCGCGGCGGCTACGGCGCCCAGTTCAAGCACGGCTAGGCGGGGGGAATACGAGCCGCTCCCGGCGCCATTCCAATTAGTGCAGTGAGCGACTACGACGTGATCATCGTGGGGGGAGGTCCCGCCGGGCTGGCGGCCGCCCTGTACACCGCCCGGATGGACCTGAAGACGGTGGTGCTCGACCGCGGCCCCTTAGGGGGGCAGCTCCTGAACACCGAGCTGATCGAGGACTACCCGGGCTTTGAGTCGATCCTGGGCTCCGAGCTCGCCACCAAGATGGGCGAGCACGCTCGCAGGTTCGGCGTCAAGGTGCGTGATTTCGAGCCCGTGGAGGGGATAGACGTCGAGGGCAAGACCAAGGTGATCCGCCTGGAGTCAGGCGAGGAGCTCCGTGCCCCTGCGCTGATCATGGCCGCCGGCGGCCTTCCGCGGTACCTGGAGGTGCCCGGCGAGAAGGAGTTCTGGGGGAGGGGCGTCAGCTACTGCGCCGTCTGCGATGGTGCCTTTTTCAAGGGCCAGGAGCTGGCGGTCGTCGGCGGGGGCGACGCAGCGGTGGAAGAGGGCGAATTCCTCACCCGGTACGCGTCGAAGGTTTACATCATCCACCGCCGCAGCGAGCTGCGCGCGCAGCCGATCCTGATCGATCGGGCGAAGGCCAACCCGAAGATCGAGTTCATCTTCGACGGGCAGGTGAAAGAGATCGCTGGGGCCGACAAGGTGAAGTTGGTGACCTACGAGCAGCACGGCAAGCTGGTGAAGCTTCCAGTCGGTGGCGTTTTCATCTTCGTCGGTTTCGTGCCGAACTCCGGGTTGTTCAAAGTGCATGTCAATCACGACGAGGCCGGCTACATCGTCACCGACCGCAACATGCAGACGTCTGTCGAAGGCGTCTGGGCCGTCGGCGATGTCCGCTCGCAGCTGACCAAGCAGATCGCGACCGCGGTCGGCGATGGAACGACTGCCGCGGTGGCCGCATCGATGTACGTGACGTCGCTCAAGGACCCCGCCCGAGCCTAGGTCGCGCGTCTAGCTGGTTACATCGATCCAGACAAGGCCTGGTGGCAAGCTCATCGCCTGGCCGCTGTCGAGGGTGAAGCTGAGCGGTCCGTGGCTGTCGGTCGAGGTCCAGAACCCGGCGTACTGGGCGCCCTTGTAAAACACTTCGATCCGACCGCTGGTGTCGAGCTCGTAGTCGTGAATGTGGGCGCCGTGGCCGTCGCCGACATCGAGCAGCCACTCCCTGGTGTGCAGGACGATCAGCATCTCGATCCGCAACGGTTTTCCCAAGCTCGCATCCACGTACGGGTGCGCTTCCTCGCTCTTCTGATATGTGCCGACGACCGGGTCGTACGTGTAGACCGAATAGTGCTCGTCGACGTTGATCGTCGTCGCGGAGGAACCACCGGCGAGTGCCGGCCTGGCCTTGGGAATCGTGAATGTCGGGATGCCGGAGAAGTAGTTGTCCTCGGCCGCCTTGACTGATGGACCTCTGATCATCAGGTTGTCAGGCGCGTACCGCGGTGGCCCGGCGCGGAACTGAAACCCGATGGTGTCGAAGAACTGCGGCGTCGGGTCCTGCGCGGCGCGCGCACGGGTCGCCTGCGACTCGCCTGACTGGAAAAGCAGTCCCTTGTAATGGCGGCCGATCTTGAGAGATATGAATCGCGCCGAACGCATCGGACCGATCAGGTCGGGCGCGTTGTTGTAGATCGCAGTCAGGCGCGTGATGCCTCCTTCGGCCAGGTACTCGAAGATCACGTCGGCGGCCTGGAGGCCGTTCTGGTCACGTGCGAACTCGTCGTTTGGGATCTGGATGAGGGCCGGGTACCTCAGCGCGGTCGTGTGCTCGCGGTCGTGATAGTAGATTCCGGTCTTGAAGGTGAAAGTGCCTGGGACCAGGTGGCCCGTCTGGTCACGGCCGCCGGCCGCAAGCTGCACCTGAAGCGGTCCGAACGGAAGTCCTGCTGTCGACAAGGTTGCGCTCTTGTGGTCGATTGCCCATTTGAGATCGGCAACCTGCGCGCCTAGCGTCACCTTGATCGTCGCCGGCTCCATGGCGTCGTTGAAGTTGAGCTTCAGCGTTGCCCCCGCGTCGATCTCCGTGCCATCGGTCAGCGGAGTGGTGTCTGCGGCGGCTGTGATGGACGTGACGTGCGGAACGATCAGCGTCGTGAATGTCCACGTGTTGCCCTGAACCCGGTGATGACCCACGTCGAACATGGGCTTCATCGTCACGGTGTAGGCCGTCAGCTCATTGAGCCCTTTCTTGGCCGACCATGCGTACTGGGCTTGACCGTTCACCGCCGTTATGGTGCCTTCGGCATTCGGGCTGATCGAAAACGCGCTCTGCACCGCCGCGATGTCTACGGCACGGCTGAAAGTGAGCAGAATGCGGCCGTCGGTCGGCACATCTTTCTGACCGTTCGTGAAGTTGGTCGCCAGGGTTGTCGGTAGCGTGTTCTCGTAAGCGAGAAATGCCCCGGCGGCAGTGAGCAAGACGACGACCACGAGTCCGGCGGCGATCCAGCCACGACGAGAAAAACGAAGCCGAGGACGTGGGCTTCGCCGATAAGGCGGGGCCGGCGGAGATGCTGGCTCGATAGGTGGCAGAGACGTGGATATCGACAACGGGCCGCCGGGGATTATCTCAGACTCAGGGGACCTAGGTCCGGAGCCCGCGGAGATACGGGAACGTGTAGATGCCGGTCGCGTGGCCACTTTCAAATGCGATCTGCAGGGCGTACTGACCGACGAGCGTGACGTCCCTGATGAGCAGCTCTTCAGGGCTCAGAGTCTTGACCCTCGCGAGTCGCCCTGGTGCACCCGCTTCGCCGCGACATTCAGCGCAGGGACACGCCCATCGCAGCTGCTCGCCGGAGTACGTGCTGTGCCGGCCGTCTTCCCACGTGATCTCCATTGCCTGGCGCGCACGATCAACGTCGACGTTGACCGGAAACGGATCGGGGTCTTGCGTGGTCCGCGCCTAGTGGACGTTGATGACCGGCAGCTGGCGGAACGATTGGATCGACGTACGCGCAGCGACCTGTGAGGCGATGTGTTCGAAAGCCTTGGCGCCGGGCGAGTCGGGCCGCGAGATCACAACCGGGGTGCCACTGTCCGCGTCGGCTCGGATGCCCTCCTCGAGCGGGATCGCACCGAGGAAGGGAACGCCGAGGCGTTTCGCGGCTGCTTCCGCTCCACCGTGGCTGAAGATCTCGTGGCGGTGTCCGCAGCTTGGACAGATGTACCAGCTCATGTTCTCGATCAGCCCGAGCGGCGTGACGTTCAGCTTCCTGAACATCTGGAGCGCTTTGATCGCGATGTCAGTGGCAACGTCTTGCGGCGTGCAGACAATGGCGACCCCTGTCAGTGGGACGGCCTGCGCCAGTGTCAGCGAGGCATCGCCGGTACCGGGCGGCAGGTCGATCACGAGGTAGTCCAGCTGACCCCAATCGACCTGGACCATCATCGCTTCGATGGCCTTGCCGACCATCGGGCCGCGATAGATGGTGGGCTGCTCGCCGGGATAGATGTGCCCGAAGGACATCAGCTTCAGCCCGTGCGCCTCGATGGGAAGCAGACGGCCGTTGACCTGCTCGGGCACCTGCTTGGAGCCGGTCATGGCGGGCACGGACGGTCCATAGATGTCCGCGTCGAGAAGGCCGACCGTCGCACCGCTCTTGCGCAGCGCCGCTGCGAGGTTGACGGCGACGGTCGACTTGCCTACGCCGCCCTTACCTGACGCCACGGCGATCGTCTGCTTCACGCCGGGCAGGATCTCCGATGGTTTCGGCCGCATGAAGGACTGCCGGACATTGGCGGTCATGCGAACGTCGACGCCGGTCACGCCGGGGATGTCGCCCACCAGGTCTTGCGCCTGGGACTTGAAGCGATCACGCACCGGGCAGGCGGGAGTCGTGAGCTCGAACGTGAAGCTGACCTTGCCCTCAGGGCTGACCTCGAGCTCTTTGATCATACCGAGGGTCACCACGTCGCGACCCAGGTCGGGGTCCTGGATGTGTCCCAGCACTTCGAGCACCCGCTGAGAGGAGACGGCCATCGTCACGGCATGTTACCGGTACCGGCAACCTGCCCTATGGGCTGCCTGCTAATTTTCGAAATTCATGAAAGGGCGCCCCGCGCTGCTTGCCCTCCAGTCTGCGTGCCGCGCATGTCACGTGTGCGTAGAGGAGGGCATCATTCCCGAGGCGAACCCGACTTTCGAGGGGCAGTGGGGCGCGCCCTTCTTTCTTGTCGGCCAGGCGCCCGGTCCCGTTGAGCGCGAGTCACGCCGGCCGTTTTCGGGCCGCGCGGGTAAGGAGCTCGACCGGTGGATGGTGCGCGCGGGATTCGAAAGCCCGGAGGAGTTCCGGCGCCTCACCTACATTGCGTCCCTCATGCGCTGCTTCCCGGGCCGCAACCGCACCGGATCCGGCGACCTGAAGCCGCCACCCGCAGCGGTGGCCAACTGCGCCCACTGGCTCGACGCCGAGCTGCGTCTCTTGAAGCCAAAGGTGCTGATTCTCGTCGGTCAGCTGGCGATCACGCGATTCCTCGGCCCCGGCTGGCTGGAGGACCGCGTCGGCAACCGGTTCGGCGACAGGCCGGTGATGGTCCCGCTGCCTCATCCTTCGGGACAGAGTCGCTGGCTGAACGATCCAGCAAACCGCGAGCGTCTTGCATCCGCCCTCGCGTTGATAGCAAGACTGCGTTCGAGCCTTGCGCCGGCGCGTCCAACCAGGTGAAATAGCGAAGGCTGGAAACATGAGCAAGAAACCTGTCAAGTACGTGCTGTTCTATTACGGCGGCGGAATGCCTGAGGGCGCGGCCGCGCAGGCGCGTGTCATGAAGCAGTGGGCCAACTGGTACGCGAAGCTCGGCCAGGCGATCGTCGACGGAGGCCATGCGTTTTCCGGAGCGGTCAGCAAGATCAAGCCAGGAGGCATCGTCGCCAAAGGCCCGATCGGCCAGCGCGCGTCGGGCTACAGCATCGTCGAGGCGCCCTCGCTCCAAGCGGC